>SSEB01000021.1 GCA_008012115.1 Nevskiaceae bacterium | reverse complement strand
GCTCCATTGCCGATGCGAACGATGCCGCACAATTCGCCGAGCTGAAAACGCTGGGCGAGCTAACGCAAGTGGCATGGAAGCATGACTGCCAGGTGATGATCGAAGGCCCCGGCCATGTGCCCATGCATCTCATCAAGGAGAACATGGACAAGCAGCTCAAGGACTGCGACGAGGCACCGTTCTACACGCTGGGCCCGCTGACCACCGACATCGCGCCGGGCTACGACCACATCACCAGCGGCATCGGCGCCGCCATGATCGGCTGGTTCGGCACGGCGATGCTGTGCTACGTCACACCGAAGGAACATCTCGGTCTGCCGGACAAGAACGACGTGCGCGAAGGCATCGTCACCTACCGCCTCGCCGCGCACGCGGCGGATCTGGCCAAGGGGCATCCCGGCGCGCAGGTGCGCGACAACGCGCTGTCCAAGGCGCGCTTCGAGTTCCGCTGGGAGGATCAGTTCAACCTCGGCCTCGATCCCGACAAGGCCAAGGAATTCCACGACGAGACGCTGCCGCAGGAAGGCGCCAAGCTGGCGCACTTCTGCTCCATGTGCGGCCCGCACTTCTGCTCGATGAAAATCACGCAGGACGTGCGCGACTACGCCGCCAGGATCGGCGCCGACGAGCAGGCGGCACTGGCCAAGGGCATGGAAGAGAAATCGGCGCAGTTCAAGCAGCAGGGCGCCGAGGTTTACCGCAAGCTTTGAGGACGCCCGATGCAATGGCTGCATGAGGTGACGTTTCTGCACAACCCGCTGATCGACTGGCTGGCGGCTCTGGGCATCGCGCTGGCCATCAACCTGGTGGTCGGCGTCGGCAAATGGCTGATCGTCCACAAGCTGGCGGCGATCGCCGCGCGCACCGACACGGTGCTGGACGACGCCATCGTCGATGTGGCGCGGCGCACGCGGCAGTGGCTGGTGTTCGGCGTCACGCTCTACGCCGGCAGCCGTTATCTCGATCTGCCGGAACATGCCGAGAAAGTGCTGCACAACATCGCCATCGTCGCCGCCTTTCTGCAGCTCGGCGGCTGGCTGCGCGCGGCGCTGGATTTCTGGCTGGAGCGCTACCGCCGCCACGCCCTGGCGCACGATGCCGGCGCCGCCACCAGCCTCGCGGCGCTGAGCTTCATCGGCCGCCTGCTGCTGTGGGCGGTGATCCTGCTGCTGATGCTGGACAACCTCGGCATCAATGTCACCGCCCTGGTGGCGGGCCTGGGCGTCGGCGGCATTGCCGTGGCGCTGGCGGTGCAGAACATCCTGGGCGACCTGTTCGCCAGCCTGTCCATCGTCATGGACAAGCCCTTCGTCATCGGCGACAGCATCGTGGTCGACAGCTACGCCGGCACGGTCGAGCACGTCGGCCTCAAGACCACGCGCGTCCGCAGCACCGGCGGCGAGCAGCTGGTGTTCTCCAACAGCGACCTGCTGAAAGCGCGCCTGCGCAACTTCAAGCGCATGCAGGAGCGGCGCATCGTGTTCACGGTAGGCGTGCTCTACGACACGCCGCCGGACACGCTGGCGCAGATTCCGGGCATCGTGAAGGAGGTGGTGTCGCAGGCGCCCAAGGTGCGCTTCGACCGTGCGCATCTGCGCGAGCTTGGCGACTCCGCCCTGGTGTACGAGATCGTGTACTGGGTGCAGGAGCCGGACTACGTCACCTACATGGATGCGCAGCAGGCGATCAACCTCGGCCTGCTGCGGCGCTTCGCTGCCGCCGGCATCGGTTTTGCCTACCCGACGCAGAGCCTGCACATCGAGGGGCCGGTCCGGGTCGAATCGGCCGCGAGTGCGGCGCGAGGCTGACGGCTACGCCCTTGGTCGCATTCCCCGGCGGCGGGAATTTGGCTAGAGTGGAGCGACGCAAACTCCCGCACGACACGCCACCGGCAGATCCTTCATGACGACTTCGATACCCGCGACCCTCATCCCCGGCGACGGCATCGGCCCCGAGATCGTCGAGTCGACGCTGGCGGCGCTCGACGCGCTGGGCGCGTCCTTCGACTGGGACGTGCAGCAGGCGGGTCTGGCCGGCGTCAAGGCGGCGGGCGATCCGCTGCCCAAGGCGGTGCTGGACAGCATCCGCAAGACGCGGCTGGCGCTGAAGGGGCCGCTGGAAACGCCCAGCGGCGGCGGCTACCGCTCGTCCAACGTGCGCCTGCGCGAGGAGTTCAAGCTGTTCGCCAACGTGCGCCCGGCCAAGACCCTGATCCCCGGCGGCCGCTTCGACAACGTCGACCTGATGGTCTACCGCGAGAATCTCGAGGGCCTGTACACCGGCTACGAGCACTACATCGCCATCGAGGACGATCCGCACGCGGTGGCCATCGCCACCGGCGTCAACACGCGTCGCGGCGCCAACCACGTGCTGACCTACGCCTTCGAGCACGCCATCGCCAACGGCCGCAAGAAAATGGCGGTGGTGCACAAGGCCAACATCATGAAGGCGCTGACCGGCATCTTCCTCGAGGAAGCGCGCAACCTCTACGAGGCCAAGTACAAGGGCCAGATCGAGTGGCAGGAAGTCATCGTCGACGCCTGCTGCATGAAGCTGGTGATCAACCCCTGGCAGTTCGACTGCCTGGTCACCACCAATTTGTTCGGCGACATCATTTCCGACCTGGTCGCTGGCCTGGTCGGCGGTCTCGGCATGGCGCCCGGCGCCAACATCGGTGCGGATGCGGCGATCTTCGAGGCCGTGCACGGTTCGGCGCCGGACATCGCCGGCAAGGGCATCGCCAACCCGGTGGCGCTGATGCTGGCGGCGGCGATGATGCTCGACCACCTGAAGATGCAGGACAAGGCCACGCGCCTGCGCAAGGCGATCATCGACACCTTCAACACCGACAAGGTGCGCACCGGCGATCTCGGCGGCAGCGCCAACACCAAGACCTTCACCGCGGCGCTGGTCGCGCGCATCAAGAACGGCTGAGATCCCCACGCGGCGATGACAGCGCCGCAGCGGGTTCCGTAGAGTACGGGCTCCATTCCGGAGCCCGCATGAACATCCGCACCATCGACCCGACCCGCGACGATCTCCAGCGTCTGGCGCAGACCGTGCCGCTGGACACGCCGGTCACCATGCTCAACCTGCTGCGCTACCGCGCGCAGGCCGAGTATCCCGCCGGGTCGGGCCATGCGCCCTGCAGCGGCCGCGAGGCCTACCAGCGTTACGCCGAGGTGGCGCTGAGGAAAATCCGCGAACTCGGCGGCGAGCCGGTGCTGCTGGCGCCGGTGCTGGCGCGCGTGATCGCGCCGGCGGGCGAGGACTGGGACGAGCTGCTGCTGGTGCGCTACCCCTCGCTGGGCGCGCTGCTTGCCATGCTGGCGATGCCGGACTATCGCGCCGCCACCGTGCATCGCACGGCCGCGCTGGAAGACGCGCGCCTGTTCGCCACGCGCACATCGACGCCCTGAGGCGCAGGCCCGTCGCGGGCCTCTTCCGGCGGCAAAAACATCGCCACCCGCTATCGGTCGCGTCGTGGTCCAGGTTGTTTTATTTTATTTATCTAATATAAAAATAATAAATAAAATATAACGAATTCTCCCAGCACTGGAGCAAGAGCGGGTGGCGCGGTCCGGGCGATTTTTACCGTGCACCGGCCGGGCACCCACGGGCTGCGCGGTACACTCGGCGCCTTCCCGTCTTCAGAGCCGCTGGCCATGTCTTTCGTCTCCTCCAACCTCGTCGCGCCGCGTGCGCCCCAGCGCGAGGCGACGCCATGCCGGTGACACTGGACGACAAGCTGGTGGTGGCGCTGTCGTCGCGCGCGCTGTTCGACTTCGAGGCCGAGAACCGCCTGTTCGAGGCGCAGGGCGACGAGGCCTACACGCGCCTGCAGCTGGAGCGGCTCGATGTGCCGGCGGTCACCGGCGTGGCGTTTCCGCTGGTGCGCAAACTGCTCGCCTTCAACGGCGATGGCACGCACCGCGTCGAGGTGGTGATGCTGTCGCGCAACGACCCGGTGTCCGGCCTGCGCGTGTTCCGCTCGGCGCACGCCGCCGGGCTGTCGCTGGAGCGCGGCGTGTTCACGCGCGGCCAGCCGCCGTACCGCTACCTGCGGCCGCTGGGCGCGCACCTGTTCCTGTCCGCCAACGACGAGGACGTGCGCGCGGCGCTGGCCGCGGGCTTCCCGGCGGCGCGCGTGTTCTCCACCTCGGTGGTGGACGCCGGCCGCCATCCGACGGAGCTGCGCATCGCCTTCGACGGCGACGCCGTGCTGTTTTCCGACGAGGCCGAGCGGGTGTATCAGTCCTCCGGCCTCGACGCCTTCCAGGCGCACGAGCAGAAACACGCGGCGCGGCCGCTGCCGGCCGGTCCGTTCAAGCCGCTGCTGGCGGCGCTGCACCGGCTGCAGCAGGCCTCGCGCGAGAAGGTCGGCATCGGCCTGCGCACGGCGCTGGTCACCGCGCGCAGCGCGCCGGCGCACGAGCGCGCCATCCGCACGCTGATGGACTGGGGCATCGAGGTGGACGAGGCGCTGTTCCTCGGCGGCCTCGCCAAGGGGCCGTTCCTGCGCGAGTTCGAGCCGGATTTCTTCTTCGACGACCAGATCAGCCACTGCGAGTCGGCGGTGGTCGCCGGCCCCACCGGCCACGTCGCCGCCGGGGTTGCCAACAAGCGCTAGTGCTGTGGCGCCGGGCCGTTGAGGTTGGGCCGCTTCACCAGCAGGAACAGCGGCGCGGCGACTACGCCGATCCAGCACATCGCAATCAGGGTGTCGTTGTAGCTCAGCACCGCCGACTGCTGCTGCACCAGCTGCAGCAGCCGCGCCACCGCCGGCAGGTTGGCGCGATCGGCGAGGCCGCCGGGCATCGTCTCCAGCAGCGCGCGCACCGGCGCGCGGGTCGGCGTGATCGCCTCCAGCAATTGCCGCTCGTGCAGGGCCTCGCGGGCGTAGAGGATGGTGTTGATCGCCGCCAGGCCCAGCGCGCCGCCGAGATTGCGCATCAGGCTGTAGAGGCCGCTGGCGTTTTTCAGCGCCTGCGGCGGCAGCGTGCTCAGCGACAGCGTCGAGCAGCACACCAGGGCCAGCATGAAGCCGCCGCCGCGCAGCAGCTGCGGCAGCGCCAGTTCCGCGAAGCCGCTGTCGGCGGTGAGGTTGGCCATCAGCACGCTGCCGATCACCACCAGCACGCTGCCGAAGACGAACAGGTAGCGCAGGTCGTAGCGCCGCGCCAGCCGCGCCGCGAACGGCGCGGCGAGAAACATCGCCACGCCCGACATCATCAGCGTGTCGCCGATCTGGCGGCTGTTGAAGCCGCGCACCTGCCCGAGGAACAGCGGCACCACGTAGTTGCCGGCGAACAGCGAGATGCTGAGCAGCGCCGCCGCGGCGTTGGCGCAGGCGAAGTGCGGATTGCGGAACGGACGCAGATCGACGATGGGGTTGTGGTGGGTCAGCACGCGCCAGAAGAACAGCGTGCCGGCGACCACCGCCACCGCCGCCCACGACACGATGGCGCCGTCGTCCAGCCAGTTGTGCGACGGACCTTCCTCCAGCACCCACTCGGTGGCGCCGAGGAACAGCGCCATGGTGGCCACGCCGGGCAGGTCGATCCCTTTCCACAGCGCCGGCTGCGGCCGGTCGATGTCCACCAGCGCCCACACCGCCGCGGCGACCAGCAGGCCCGGCAGCAGGTTGACCAGGAACAGCCAGTGCCAGGACGACAGGTCGGTGATGTAGCCGCCGATCACCGGCCCCAGCGTCGGCGCCGAGGTGGCGACCAGCCCGGCCAGCACCTGCGGCACCACGCGCTTGTCGGGCGGAAACATCATGTACAACGCCGCGAAGGCGCTGGGGATCATGCCGCCGCCGAGAAAACCCTGCAGGGCGCGGAACAGCATCATCGACTCGATGTTCCAGGCCATGGCGCAGGCGGCGCTGGCGGCGGTGAAGCCGAGCACCGACAGGGTGAAGTACACGCGCGTCGAGAGGATGCGCGAGAGATAGCCGGAGAGCGGGATGGCGATCACCTCCGCGATCAGGTAGGCCGACTGCACCCAGCTGATTTCCTGCACCGACGCCGACAGGCCGGCGCGGATCTCGTTGAGGCTGCTGGCGACGATCTGGATGTCGAGAAACGCCATGAACACGCCGAAGGTCATGGCGAAAAAGCCGAACCAGTTGCGTCGCGCCTTGGCGCGGGCGGCGTCATCCCCGCCGGCCGGCGAGGCGACTGCGGCGGTACTCATGACGGCGCCCGTGCGGCAGCGGTCGGCACGCGAATGCGGGGCTCCGGAAGCGGCGGCATGGGTTTCCTGCGGACGGCGAGGGGCGGCTGGGGGCCGCTCGGCTGGTGCAGGCATCCTAGGTGCCGCCAGCCGGCGCAACCTCGTCCAAGCAGATGAGCGGGCCGCTATCATGCGCGCCATGCTCAAGTGCGAAATCATTCCCGTCACCCCGTTCCAGCAGAACTGCAGCCTGGTCTGGGACGCCACCACGATGCGCGGCGCCCTGGTCGATGCCGGCGGCGAGATCGACCGCCTGCTGGCGCGCGCCGCGCACCACGGCGTCACCATCGAGAAACTGCTGGTCACGCACGGCCATCTCGACCACGCCAGCGGCGTGCGCGATCTGGCCGAGCGCCTCGGCGTGCCGGTGGAGGGCCCGCACGAGGAGGACCGTTTCTGGATCGAAGGCTTGCCGGAGGCCGCGGCGCGCTACGGTTTTCCGCCGGCGCGCAGCTTCGAGCCGGACCGCTGGCTGCAGCACGGCGACACGGTGACGGTGGGTTCGCTGCGCTTCGACGTGATCCACTGTCCCGGCCACACGCCGGGTCATGTCGTCTTTCACCACGCGCCGTCGCAGCTGGCGCTGGTCGGCGACGTGATCTTCGCCGGCTCCATCGGCCGCACTGATTTCCCGCGCGGCGACCACGAGGCGCTGATCGCCTCGATCCGCGAACGGCTGTTTCCCCTGGGCGACGACGTCCGCTTCGTGCCCGGACACGGGCCGCTGTCCACCTTCGGCGCCGAGCGCCGCAGCAACCCTTTCGTCGCCGACGCCCGCTACGGCTGACGCTTGTTGCCGCCGTTGTGGCGGCATAGCCTATCGGCATCCCATTTTTCGAGGAGGGTTGTCATGATCGTGACTCCGCTGTACGCCGGCCTGTTGGCGCTGTGGTATCTCGTCCTGAGCGTGCGCGTGGTGCAGCGCCGCGGTCACGGCGTCAGTCTCGGCGACGGCGGCGACGACGTGTTGCTGCGCCGCATCCGCGGCCACGGCAATTTCGGCGAGTACGTGCCGCTGATCCTGCTGATGATGGCGTTGCTGGAAGCCGGCCAGACTTCGATCTACCTGCTGCATGCCATCGGCGCCACGCTGCTGGTCGCGCGCCTGCTGCACGGCATCTCGCTCAGCTTCACCGCCAAGTGGAAGTTCGGCCGCTTCTGGGGCACCTTGCTGACCTTCATCGCGCTGCTCGTCGCCGGCGGCCTCTGCGTCTACCACGGCGTGCTGGGTCACCTGCTGTGGTGCTGCGCACACACGCCGGCGGCCGCGGTGCAGTGAGCGGCGACGACAAACCGTATTCCGCCGCCTGCGAGCGCAACCGGGAGCCGATACTCGCGGTGCTGCGGCGTCATTTCGCCGACCGGCGCCGCGTGCTGGAAATCGGCAGCGGCACCGGCCAGCACGCCGTGCACTTCGCCGCGGCGTTGCCGCAACTGGTGTGGCAGACCAGCGACCGCGCTGACAACCTGCCGGGCATCCGCCAGTGGCTGGACGAGGCGCGGCTGGCCAACACGCCGGAACCGCTGCTGCTCGATGTCAACGGGGCATGGCCGGCAAGGCGCTATGACGCGGTGTTCAGCGCCAACACCCTGCACATCATGAGCTGGCACGAGGTGCAGACGCTGTTCGCGCGCCTGCCCCCGGTGCTTGCCGACGATGCCACGCTGGCGATCTACGGCCCGTTCAACTACGGCGGCCGCCATACCAGCGACAGCAATGCCGCCTTCGACGCGGCCCTGCGTGAGGCGGCGCCGCATCGCGGCATCCGCGACGCCGAGGCCGTGGACGCGCTGGCGCAGGCGGCGGGCCTCGTGCTGGCCGAGGATGTGGCGATGCCGGCCAACAACCGCTGCCGCATCTGGCGGCGCGTCGCGGCTGCCGCATGAAGCGCGCGGCCAAGGCTGCGGTTGCGGCCTGTCCCTGCGGTGGTTCGGCGCGGTCCTATGCGCAATGCTGCGGGCCGCTGCACGGGGGGCTCGCCGCGCCCGATGCGGAGACACTGATGCGCTCGCGTTACAGCGCCTACGTCCTGCGTCGGGCCGACTACCTGCTCGCCACCTGGCATGCCAGCACGCGCCCTGCGAGGCTGGATCTCGCAGACGATGCCACCACCTGGCTCGGGCTGCGCGTGCTGCGCCACGAAGCGGAGGGGCCGGATCGCGCGATCGTCGAGTTTGTTGCGCGCTATCGCGTCGGCGGCACCAGCGCGCAGCGTCTGCACGAGATCAGCCGCTTCCGGCGCGAGGACGGGCGCTGGTTCTACGTCGACGGCGATTTTCCCGCGGACGCCTGAGCGCGGATCAGGCTTTTGCCGGCGGCGGCCGCTTGGCGGCGAGTTCGGCCAGCGCATCGTTGTTGCGGCGCAGCCGCTGCGCCAGCATGCGGGCGATGTTGCGACACAGCGCGGCCTCGATCGGCAGCCGCGAGGACAGGGCATCGCGGCTCAGTTCCAGCGCCACCGTCGCGCCCAGGGCGCGGACGCTGGCGGTGCGCGGCAGGTGCTCGATCAAGGCCATCTCGCCGACGGTGTCGCCGGGGCCGAGGCTGGCCAGCACCACCGGCTCGCCGCCCGGCGGTTTGCGGAACACTTCCACCGTGCCGGAGATGATCACGTAGAGGCTGAAGCCGTCGTCGCCTTCCTCGAACAGCAGGGCCTCCGGCGCGAACTCGGCGCGCCGCATCATCGCCAGCAGGGCGATCAGGTTGATGCGATCGAGGCCGTCGAACAGCGCCACCTTGGCCAGCAAGCGCAACAGCAGTTGGTCGAGTTCCGGGGTCTGGGCCATGCGTAGGGTCCCCCTCAGGCGGCGGCGCGCGGCCGCGTGCTCCACCACACCACCCACAACAGCAGCACCTGGATCACCAGGCGCAGGCTCAGCATCGGCGGCGGGAATTGCGGAAAGAGTTCCGGGTGCTGCCACATCCACAGGTTGGCCGGCGTGACGCAGACGATCAGCAGGAGCAAGCCATAGCCGGCCCAGGAGCGCAGGCGCGCCGAGAACAGCGCAAAGGCGCCGACCAGCTCGAACACGCCGCTGACATACACCGCCGCCAGCGGCCAGGGAATGTACGGTGGCACGATGCGCACGAAGAAATCGGTGGCGACGAAATGACCGATGCCGCCGATGAAGAACCAGAGAAAGACGAAGGCCAGTCCCGCTCGCTGGAGACGCGACACGGTCAGGGCGCCGACGTGCCGGTGAGCTGCTGGTCGATATGCGCGAGCATGTGGGTGAAGGCCTGCGTGAGCTGCGCCGCCGTGATGCGCGTCAGCAGCCCGCCGATCAGCGGCACCCGCACGCGCATCGTCGTGGTCCAGGTGACGGCGGTGCCGTCGGCGGTGGCCTGCAGGCGGATGCTGCCGCCGCGATGCTCCAGCGGCGGGCGCGAGGCGGTGATCTGATAGTCCATGCGCGTCGGCCGCTGGAACACGGTGATCGCTTCGCGGAACCAGGCCGGGCCGGCGCTGATCTCGCGCACCGCGCCCAGGCCGTTGCGCTCGGTCTTGCCGGCCTGCGTCAGCACCGCCTTGCGCACGCCGGGAAAACGCGCGTAGCCCTCGTGATCGGCGATCTGCTCGAACACCTGCTCGATGGGCGCGCGGATGGTGCGACGGACTTCGATGGTCTGCATGGCGGCATGGGTGGGCGGCTGGTGAGCCGCATTCTGCCGCAGCGCCGCGCCAACTGCGAAAACGGCCGCTGCAGCAGCGCTGCATCGGCCATCCGCTGTCCGGCGGAGCGGATCGCAGAATGTGATTAAATATTATTCAAAAATAAAATCGATAAATTATTTATAACAACTTTGCTTCGCACAGAAGGCACAGCGGGTGGCGCCGTAGAGGGCTGCGGAACGGTGTGCCGGGGTGCGGCACGCGGCGTCACCAGCCTGTCATACTGTGCTCGAAGGAGAGCAGGACGCGCAGACGCCCGCCAACGCCGCCCGCCGCGGCGTTCTCTCCCGACGGTTTGACTTGTTCCATTTCGAGGAGAAGCACATGCGATTGTTCCCCCTGCGCCTCACGGCGCTGATCCTGCTGTCGGCCCTGGCGGCCTGCAGTGGCCGCAGCAATGACGCGGCCGGTGGTGCCGGCGGCGTGGACGCCGGCAAGGTGCTGGTGCCGGTCGCCAAGGACCGCGATGGCACCATCTATCGCCAGGAGATTCCCGTCGCCGCCACCGGCGACACCCTGGTGGTGCAGGTGTTCGAGCCCACGCATCTCAAGGCCGGCCAGACTTATCCGCTGGTGCTGCAGGGCCATGGCTACGGCGGTCACCGCGAGACCGCGGCGCCGGACGGCAGCTTCATCAAGAAGCTGATCGACGCCGGCTACTACGTGATTTCGATCGACGAGCGCGGTTTCGGCGAATCCAGCGGCACCGTGCGCGTGATGGACCCGCAGTACGAAGGCCGCGATCTCGTCGCGCTGCTGGACTGGGCCGAGAAGCTCGAAGGCCTGCGCCGCCACGCCGATGGGCGCATGGTGGTCGGCAGCTACGGCGGCTCGTACGGCGGCATGTACCAGTTCCTGCTCGCCGGCGCCGATCCGCAGCATCGTCTGCGCGTGATCGCGCCGGACATCACGCCGCACGATCTCACCTATGCGCTGAACCAGAACAGCGTGGTCAAGTCCGGCTGGGGCCTGGTGCTGGTGGCCGGCGGCGAGGCCGGTGCCTTCACCGCGCTGTCCAGCGATCCGCAGGCCGCGCTGACCACGGAACTAGCGCGCCTGCAGGCGACCAACCCGCAGCGCCAGGACCCGACGATCTACGAGACGCTGATCAACGCCGGGCTCACCAATGCGTTCGCCGACAGCGGCCTCAACTACTTCAAGTATCACAGCGTCGCTTACTTCTGCGATGGCCAGCCAGCGGGCGAGCAGAAGTTCACCCTGCCGATCTCGGTGGCGGACACCATTCCCGCGGTAGTGGCGCCGACGCCGTTCCCGAAGATCGACGCGCTCATCACCCAGGGCATGATGGACACGCTGTTCAACTTCAACAACGGCTACGCCAACTACCAGTGCCTGAAGAAGCTCGGCGGCGACGTGCGCCTGCTGTCGCACCAGTCCGGCCACATCCTGCCGGTGGGGCTCTCGTCGATACCGCCGGATGGCGGCGTGCTGCCGACGACACCGGTTCCGAGTCAGGATCTGGAGACCGCGCTGGATCCGTTCTACGCCGCGATCAATCCGCCCGAGTTCCAGGGCCCGGCCGGCGCCACCGCCTGTGGTGGCATCAACGTGCAGGACGCCAACTTCGCCTGGTTCGAGGAGAAGCTGCAGGGCAAGAGCGGCGCGGTGAACAAGGTGATCACCACCGGCAATGATTTCTGCATGAGCATCGCCGACAAGGACGCCATCCAGCTGCGCGAGATCAAGCGTGGTGGCGCACCGTACACCATCGACAGCAGCACGCCGCAGCTCAACAGCCTGCTCGGCGTGGTCGGCTCGCTGCTGGGCGGGCAGGTGCGCGAGAAGCTGCTGTCGGTGCAGCCGCTGTACACCGCGGATGCCGATGGCACCGTGGTCGCCGGCATTCCGACGATGTCGGTGAAGACCTCGGCGCTGAATCCCGCGTTCGAGATGACGCCGTGCCCGACGCCGCTGTCGATCGGTGCCTGCGATCCGATCTTCTATCTGGGTGTCGGCTATCTCGCGTCCGGCTCGTCCAACTGGCGGCTGGTCGATGCGCAGCTGACGCCGATCCGTGGCTTCGGCGACCACAACGTCGACATGAACGGCATCAGCATCCGCCTCAACAAGGGCGATCAGCTCGGCCTGCTGATCTATGCCTTCCACGCGCAGTACCCGATCACCTGGTCGCGCGATCTGTTCGTGCCGGCGGCCACGCTCAGCGGCACGCTGCAACTGCCGATCCTCACCGGTGCCGACATCGTCCGCCAGGGCGTTTAAGCGGCACAAACAAAAAACCGCCGGTCCGAAAGGGCCGGCGGTTTTTGTTTGCCTGCGCGTCAGGCGGCCAGCGTCAGTGTGCCGTTCTGGTAATCGCTGATTGCCTGCTCGATCTGCTCGCGCGTGTTCATCACGAACGGACCGTACTGCACCACCGGCTCGCGCAGCGGCCGAGCCGCCAGCAGGATCAGTCGCGCACCCTGCGGCCCGGCGGTCAGCTCGACGCGCTCGCCCGGCGACAGCACGCCGGCGCCCTGCGGCGGCAGCGCCTTCTGCGCACCCTGCGGGCCGACGCTGACGCTGCCCTCGTAGGTGTAGACGAAGGCGCTGTGCGCCGCCGGCAACGCCTGCGCATAGCTCGCGCCCGGCGGCAACTGCACGTCGACGTACACCGGCTCCGTGCTCAGGCCCTGGATGGGGCCCGCCACCGTCGCGCCACCGACCTCGACACTGCCGGCAATCACCTTCACCGTGCCGCCACCCGGCAGTGTTGCCACCGGAATCTCGGCGGGCTGGATGTCGCGATAGCCGGCGGGCTTCATCTTCTCCGCCGCCGGCAGGTTGATCCAGAGCTGGAAGCCGCGCATGCGGCCGCGCTCCTGCTGCGGCATCTCGGAGTGGATGATGCCGCGGCCGGCGGTCATCCACTGCACGCCGCCGCTCTTCAACTCGCCGACATTGCCGAGATGATCCTGGTGCCGCATGTGACCATCGAGCATGTAGGTGACGGTCTCGAAGCCACGATGCGGATGCGGCGGAAAGCCGGCGACGTAATCGTCGGGATTCTCGCTGGAGAACTCGTCCAGCATCAGGAAGGGATCGAGACGCAGGGCGGGGGCCGCGCCCAGGCTGCGGCGCAGTTTCACGCCAGCGCCGTCCGAGGTCGGCATGCCGGGAATCACTTGCTGCAGGATGCGGGTCGTCATGACAGTGCTCCGGGTGAAGCGCCGGCTGGACTCAGCGGGCGCGGCGATCGAGGCTGTAAGCGCCAGGGCCGTTGGCCGCCAGGATCAGGAAGCCGCCGGCCATCGCCACGTTCTTGAAGAACATGATGAACATGGTTTGGTCGGCGAGGTTGCTGTGGAACAGCACGGCGGAAACCAGGCTGAAGCCGGCCAGGGCCAGCGCCACCAGGCGCGTCTGGAAACCGGCGATCAGCAGCAGGCCGCCGCCGAGTTCCAGCGCGATGACCAGCGGCAGCAGCGCGCCCGGCACGCCGGCGGAGGCCATGTAGGCCTGGGTGCCGGCGTAGGCGGTGATCTTGCCGTAGCCGGCGAGGACGAAGATGGCGGCCATCAGCACGCGGCCGGCGAGTTCAGCGGTGTTCTGCAGGGTGTTGTTCATGGTGGTTTCCGGTGGAAGGAGAAGGGTCGCCTCAGGCGGCCAGCTGCTCGTTTGCAGCGAGGCGCCCGATGGCGTCGTTGGCCTTGACGAGGTTGGCGGTCTTGCTGTCCTCGCCGTAGGCCAGGCCCTCAGCGTAGACGAATTCGACGTCGGTGATGCCGATGAACTTCAGGAAGTCGCGCACGTACTGCGTCTCGGTATCGGCCGGGGTGCCGGCGTAGAAGCCGCCGCGCGTGGCGAACACGTAGACCTTCTTGTTCTGCACCAGGCCGACGGGGCCGTTGGGCGTGTACTGGAAGGTGATGCCGGCGCGGGCGATGTGGTCGAAATACGCCTTAAGCTGCGACGGGATGCTGAAGTTGTACATCGGCAGGCCGAGCACGATGACATCGGCGCTCTTGAGTTCGTCGATCAGCGCGTCGGAATAGGCGGCGATGGCCTGCTGCGCGGGGTTGCGCTCCTCCGGCTTGGTGATGAAGGCCTGGAAGCGTTCCGCGGTGAGGTGCGGCACCTCGTCGGTGGCGAGGTTGCGGGTCTTGATCGCGGCGCCCGGGTGCGAGGCCTTCCAGGCGGCGACGAAGCTATCGGCCAGCAGGCTGGACTGGCCGCTGCCGGCATTGAGGCTGGTGTTGATCTGGAGCAGGGTTTTCATGGGACACCTCCGTTGAGTTCGGGATCGAAGCGGCGGGCCGCCTCGGGGTGTCGCCATTAAAGTATTTACCCCGTCGATAAAAAAGAACAATATTTCGCCAATAGCTATCGAATAAGTTGATATGACCGCCAATCCCAAGATCACGCTGGAACAGTGGCGCGCCCTGCTCGCCGTCGTTGACGAGGGCGGCTACGCCCAGGCCGCCGAGGTGCTGCACAAGAGCCAGTCCGCCGTCACCTACGCCGTGCAGAAGCTGGAGAGCATGCTCGGCGTGAAGGCCTTCGAGATCCAGGGCCGCAAGGCCATCCTCACGCCGACCGGCCAGCTCCTCTACCGGCGCGCGCGCGTGCTGCTGCAGGAGGCCGGCGAACTGGAGGACACCGCGCGTGCGGTGTCGTCCGGCTGGGAGGCGGAGATCGGCATCGCCGCCGACGTGGTGTTTCCCTCGTGGCTGATGGTGGACTGCCTGGCCCGGTTCGGTGCCGAGAGCCCGCACACGCGCATCGAGATGTACGAGTCGGTGCTCAGCGGCACCGCCGAACTGCTGCTGCAGGGACGCGTGCAGATCGCCATCGCCTCGTCGGTGCCGGTGGGCTTTCTCGGCGACTCGCTGATGCGCATGCGCTTTATTGCTGCGGCGCATCCGGATCATCCGTTGCATCGGCTCGGCCGCCCGCTGACCATGCGCGATCTGCGCGCGCACCGGCACCTGGTGGTGCGCGACACCGGCGCCAAGCGCTCGTCACGCACGGTGTCGATCGAGGCCGAGCAGCGCTGGACGCTGAGCCACATGTCCACCTCGATCCAGGCTGCGCGCATGGGCTATGGCTTTGCCTGGTATCCCGAGTACCGCATCGTCGACGAGATGGCCGCCGGCACGCTCAAGCCCCTGCCGCTCAAGGAAGGCGCCGAGCGCTACGCCGAGCTGTATCTGATCATCGCCGATCCTGAGGCCGCGGGCCCCGGTACGCGGCGGCTGGCGCAGATCCTGCGCGAGGCGGTGGCCGAAGGCTGTGACGCGCACCGCACCACCGGCAGTCCCGCTCCGCAGAAGGTCGTGCCGGCGGCATCCACGGGCCGCGCCGCAGGCAGCGCGCCGGTCAAGAAACGGCCGGTGAAAAAATAGGCGGCGAGAGGTGTTTCATCGATGTCCGATGGCGGATGCCGAGCGCGCCCGCCGCCGGACGCGGCTGCTAAGCTCGCGCCATGACAGCCCATGTCCGTCTCTTCGCGCTTGCCGGCGGCCTCGCCCTGAGCGGCGCGGCGCAGGCCCATTCCTTCGGCAAGCTCTACAACCTGCCGGTGCCGTTCTGGCTCTATGTCTACGGCGCCAGCGCGGCGCTGGCGCTGTCGTTCCTGCTGGTGGCGTTCTTCGTCACCGGCGGTGCCGCACGCGTGGCGGCACCCATCGGTGACGCGCATGCGCCGGATGCCGCGCCCGGCGCCTGGCGCGGATGGGCCTGGTCGGTGCTGCGTGGTGTCAGCCTGGGCGGGCTGCTGCTGTGCGTGCTGACGGGCTTGTTCGGCAGCGCCAATCCCTATCTCAATTTCAGCATGACGTTCTTCTGGATCGTCTTCGTGCTGGGCTTCGCCTATCTCACCGCGCTGTGCGGCGATCTCTACGCCGCGATGAATCCCTGGCGCACGCTGGTGTCCGCGCTCGACCGCGTCTGGCCCGCGTTCTCGCGTGGCCGCGCGCCGTATCCACGCGCGCTGGCGACCTGGCCGGCGCTGGCGTTTTACATGGCCTTCATCTGGATCGAACTGTTCGGCCACACCACGCCGCACTCGCTGGCACTGGCTCTGCTCGGCTACAGCGCCTGCACGCTGCTGGGCCTGTGGCGCTTCGGCGCCGAGGCGTGGTTCCGTCACGGCGAATTCTTCGGCGTGTTCTTCCGGCTGATCGCCAGGATGGCGCCGCTCGATCTCACTGCCGGTCGCCTGCGCTGGCGCCGGCCCTTCGTCGGCCTGCTGGATGAGGGCGCGCGCGATTTCAGCGAGGTGCTGTTCGCGCTGTTCATGCTCTCGTCCACCGCCTACGACGGCCTGCGCGACACGCTGCCCTGGGTGCAGATTTTCTGGGCCGACCGCACCGGCCTCATCACCGCCTGGCTGGGCCAGCCGCCGGTGATGGCCTACCTGCAACTGCGGCCGGTGTATGCGGCCTACGAATCGCTGTGGCTGCTGGCCTCGCCCTTCATCTACCTGGCGGTTTATGTCGCCTTCATCGCGCTGGCGAAAACGCTCTCGCGCAGCACACTGGGCGTGCGCGAACTGGCGCTGCGCTTCGCCTACACGCTGCTGCCGATCGCGCTGGTCTACAACGTTACACACTACTTCACCCTGATCCTGACCCAGGGCGTGAAGATCGTCAGCCTGCTGTCCGATCCCTTCGGCTGGGGCTGGAACCTGCTGGGCACCGCCGGCCTGTTCCGCGCGCCGATCTTTCCCGACATGGGCACCGTGTGGCACACGCAGGTGGCGCTGATCCTGGTCGGTCACGTGGTCAGCGTGTATCTCGCACACGTCGAGGCGCTGCGCAGTTTCGGCACGCGCCGCGCGGCGACGCTGAGCCAGTTGCCGATGCTGGCGCTGATGATGCTGTTTACCGCCTTCGGCCTGTGGATTCTGGCGCAGCCGATCAGTAGTGGCGGGTAGCGTACGTAACGGCTTCTAGCTGGGCGCCGGGGCGGCACCCGCTCTAGCTGTTTTCCTAAGAAAGATTGTTTTAAATTAACAATAAATTATAAATTTTTTAAATAAAAAATAACTTATTACTTAGGCAGACAATTAAGAGCGGGTGGTGATTCCACACGCTGTCGCAACAGATCTTTCGGCTTTGACTACTGCTCGGTTCAAATCATGAAGACGAATCCGCGGCGGACTGGTTTGTGCCAAGAGTTGCCGGCCGCGAGCTCCAGCTTATGGGACCGAAATGCAATCCGTTTTGTTACTCACGTCCGGGGTAACGTCGCTCTGACCTTTCGTCGGCGGAATCTCGAGGCCCATTCGGCGGCTCACGGATTCTAGGCCACCTTGGCTTGCGGCTTGTTCACCTGCCGATCTTTCACGACAGATGGGATCTTGATTCCCTTCGACGCTATCAGCAGCTCGGTCCCCAGCCGCTTGTCCTGTAGGGAATAGTTGATGTCGAAGCAATACTGCCGCCTGCTTCGATACAACGCTCGAATCTCAGGCATGTCATCGTAGGTGACGATCCAATTGCGGGTGGAAGCAAGCACCTTGCGCGCGACCAGCGCGTGATCGTCAGGAAGATAGAAACTTGTATAGAGGCTCGAGCCTTTGTTGAAGTAGGGGGGGTCGATGAACATCAAGGATTCCTCCGGCAATTTCTTTTCGGATTGTGCGAGGAACTTCACAGCGTCGAGATTCGAGAGATGAATCTGATCTTTGTACTTGGCGACGCGCCGGATGCGTCGCGCCAGGTCGTCAGCGTTATAGCGGCAATCGATCTTGTAGAGGCCCTTCTGGTCTAGGCCCCCGATCACACCGGCGCCGGAGATAATTCCGGAGCGATTAGTCCTATTGAGGAAGAACGCTGAGAACCCCAGTTTCAGCACGGACCCAGTGTCCTGGGCGCGATGCACGTCCCGCTGTTTGAGCCACTCTTTGACCGTGACTGGCGTTTTTTGCACGAGATCGACTAGAGCATCCGTGCGATTGAGAACGCAATACCAGAAAGCCCAGATGGATGGGTCGATGTCGTTGATGTGAATGTCTGAGACGTGCCCGCCGTACAGGAGCTCAAGCGCGAGCCCGCAGCCCCCAGCATATGGCTCCGCGTAGTGCCCATATTCCAGCTTGTTCATACGCAGGATCGAAGCAACCAGCTCGAGCATGCATGCCTTGCCGCCGGGATATCGCAGTGGAGAGGCCGCCATCGGCATAATTTGAACTCCGATTCCAAAAAAACGCTGAGAATTCTACCAACCGCCGGCAACCCGAGCTGGCCCGGACGCCGTCGGCCAAGAGCTATTTCCCAGACGTCGCTGCCGTGATGCACTTCAGGATTACGTCCTTGAGCGCCACGACATCATTGTTGAGCTGGTCCCCATTGAACAGCACCGACACCTTGCTGTGCTTCGTCGTATTCCCCCCTGAGCGGATGCGCACCATCGCCTCATGCAGCGAGGTCAGCTCCTTGTCGATCCCCATGCTCGTGAGTTTGTTCTTGCTGAGGAAGCTGTCGAAGCTCGTCCCTTCGTTTCGGCCTGCGCAGGCCGTGAGCGTTTCGAAGAATGACCAGACACCGACGGCAACGATGGGCGTGTGAGGTTCTAGTTCGATGGAGCAGATGGAGTAGTAGAGACTCGACAATTTCTCGTTGCCGAGCGCTTTGAGTGCGGTTTGAATCGAGTCCTCGTAGCGGACGTGCTTCGCCTTCTCCGGTTTGCCGGGCTTCCTCTTCGAGGGAGTGGCTTTCTTGCCCGGCCGAGTTCCGAGCAACGCCTCTGGCTCGACTCGAGTAGTTGTTACACCTGGCAAGGATCCCAGCGGACGTGCATAGCGGACGATATCGTCCTTGTTCATTCGAGAATTGACGTCCACTTTGCTCACAAGGTCGCGGACGAATTTTTTCAAAAGAACGTCGAACTCGACCTTTGGGCGGGTCCTGGCGACGTCATCAGGATTCCCTTGGTCAAATCCAAGCGTCTCTCTGAATACGTCGTTGCTCAGGAAGCGCTGGACAGTGGTCAGCTTCCCTACTCGATCTTCGGCCGTCAACATCCCAGCCTGCTGGGCGTAATCCAGCAGCGCCTGTGCGGCCTTGTTCTTGTTCTCGCCGTCGAACCTGGTCTTCTGCTCAGCGTTCCACTGCTTCCTGCCAATACCGTCCTGGGGGCCATTATGGATTCGGTCGAGCCAAACCCTGACTGCTTCGGCATCCGCGAATACGGCGCCCGGCACGGCTTTGATTGGCGTCCAAGATGCTGCCAGCTTCTCAAACGACTTACGTAATTTCGGTGGCGCAAGATCCGGGTCGTTCAAAAGCTTCAACGCGCACATTCGGCGGTTGCCTTCCGCTACGTGATACCTGGCTGCAGGTCCGACTGCCTTGCGCTTATCAACTGGGATCAGCGCGAACCGCTCAAGGGGGTTGAGACCGATCTTCGCGATATCTCGCGCGAGGGCGTATATGTTCTCCTTCGCACACAGTCGCTCAATCGCCTTCTGCTCGCTCTCGACCTCCTCGTGCCGGGGATTGGAGAGCGAGAGAAAGATGTTTCGGATAAGTACGCTGTCTACGTTCTTATGTGTGGCCGCCATGTTGAAGTCCCCTGCGTCATTGCGATCGGAACGAGGCGCGATCCTGAAATCGCATCTCATTCCGCATGCTGTGATCTCCCCGCGGCGGGAAACTGGCCCCACCCACGTAGGCTAATTCTACGCCAATAGGCCTTTGCGCCAATTGTTACCGCTCGGTGGAGCGGAGTGACACCTAGACTGGCCTTTATGCAGTTTGAATGTCTGCACTATCAACAGTTACTGACCTTACGCCACTTCCGCTTTGGGCTGAAACCTGCGCTCCATACCACCGGCCAATCTCTAGCTCGAAGGCTAGCGCCATTGGTTAACCGCACTGCGTAGAAGCCACTGTAGACGTCGGCGTGCCAGATATCCTGGCGCTCCGGCGCCCTGATTGGCATTTGCCACCTATTGCGAGCGGTTCTTGCGACGCAGGCTTGTGCGATACGCACCGGGAGTGGTGCCAAACCAGCGTCGTACGGATCGGTTCAGAGCACTTTGCTCGGTGTATCCGAGCAGGCCGGTGATCTGGCTGAGATGCATATCGGTTTCAGCCAGGTATCGTGCCGCCTGTTCGCGGCGCTGCTGATCGAGCAAGTCGTCGTAGCGCTTTCCTTCTTCGATGAGCCGCCGCTGCAATGTGCGCGGATGCATGGCCATCTGCTCGGCAACGGCTTCAATGCAGCAATGCCCTGTCGGTAGCAAGCGCCGGATGAGTTCCGTAATGCGCACCGCGACCGATGTCGTTCCGGGTGGGTACTGGGACTGCAGATACATGATCGCCAGACGCTTGGTATCAGAGTTGGCGTGGTCGATCGGCTGTCGAAGCAAGGTCATTGGCAGATGGAAACCACACCAACTCTGCTCGAAGATCACGGGGCAACCGAATAACTCGCGATAGGCTTTTTCCGGCGCGATCCGCGTTGTTGGAAGGAACAACTTCAGCGGCTTCGCGCGTGGACCGCCCAGCATGCGCAGGATCTGCATGCCATTTGCCATGCCCAGTTCGTGGGCCTGGCGTTGTTGTGGCATGTTCGGCTCGACGATTTCGAAGACAAGCCGGTAATAGCGCTGTCCGGATGGCTGTTCAAGCGATACGCGCAATGCGGGGCTATGGACATAGATGTATCGGGAAATGGCCTCGAATGCATCGAGCACGTTTTCGGCATTGCGAGCAATGACTGCAATCGGGCCCAGAATATCCAGGCCCTGCCAGCGCGACAGCCGCAGTCCGAAATCCGGGCATTCGAAATCCGTTGCGCTGGCCTCAAGCAGCAACGACACATTGCGGTAAGACAGAAAGAGATCTCCATCCCGCGCAAAGCTTTTGGGAATGTGGAAGCGTGCAAGAAGGCGGGCCGGGTCGCAGCCCAATTGCCGTACCAGCTCCTCGTAACCTCGAAGATTCGCGGCTCGCAGCAGATTGCCCACGGCACACCCCCTTGTCGCCTAATGTTAAAGATGAGTCGCCAAATGGCAATACCAAGAGTGACGCTGCCAGCTTAACTGAACGCTGACCTCGCTTGATGGCTGGAACCGGCGAAGGGTCGATAACGATTAAAGACTCTTGGAGGGGTGTGGAAATGAGTTCGAGATTTTTCGAATCTCTGGTGCGAGGATGCGGAACGCTCCTGGCGTTGACCGGAGCGTGGCTGACGTTCGTTGTTCCCGCGCAAGCGCAACAGGAACCGCCGACACGTTCCTGCAACTGGATTCTTTCAGTACCCGCATCGGGTGATGCCGCCAACTGGGGATGGCCGGACGAGGGCGCCAAATACGCGATAGGTGTATTCACTATTCCGAACGGTGGATACATCGAGCTGAAGGGGAAATTCCCCCACGCGCGTTATCTCTCCTTTACCAACTATGACCCGCGCATGAAGGCCGTCGATGCGCTTCAGGATTTCAACATCGTGCCCGATTCGGGCTCAGTCAATCCGTCCGTCGTCGGCGGTGATCGCAACGCGGTCAATCGCTCTTACACCGTCAAAATGGTGAACGCGACTGTTCCGAGTGGCCTGCGCGCACCCAACACGATTTACACCACATCACAGGACGGCTCGCGTACGTCCGGACCTCTAGGCCTCATTCTTCTGCGCAGCTACGTTCCGGATGTCGGACGGGACGCGACGGGCGACGTGGGATGGCCGGTGGTCACTTCCGTCAGTGCCGACGGCACGCGTTCAGCGCCGCAGGACTGTCCAACGATCACTCTGCCTTTGGCAGCGACCCCTTTACTCGCGGGTCTCAGCCTTCCGCTCGCTTTCCCGCAGATCGACTTCGGCGGGTATAACCCGCCTGTATGGTTCAAATCCTGGAACAACGTCGTCGAACTCTACATCAACAGCCTCTTCGGCCCGGCCATTGAGCCTGCGTCGATTCCTCTGGATCAACTGGCGCAAAACGTCCCCCTGGCCGGTGTCGGCGAGAACCCAGCTGCGAAGTACATGATGACTGCATTCAACCAAACCTACGGACAGGTTTTGGTGTTAACCGGAAAGGCGCCGACCTATCCCCCTACGTACAAAGGGGAGCCTGTGATGAGGGATGCACAAATGCGTTATTGGTCGTTCTGCAGTTATATCGACACAACGATGTACCTGGGCTGCCGACATGACGATCAGATTCCACTGGACGCGGACGGCTTCTACCACATCATGGTCTCTGCGGCGGCCAATCGCCCTACGAACGCGCGCGAAGAATGCGGCTTTGCGTGGATCCCGGCCGCCCCGCGTTCCATCATCGCGGTGCGCAACATCCTTGCCAACCCCGGGTTCGAGCACGCGATCAACAATATTGTCGAGCATGGCAGCGAGGAGCGTGTTCTGGGCGATTACTATCCACGCGGCACGTACTACGCCTCGCCGACAGATGCGGAGAAGCTCGGCTGCAATCCGCCGCAGACGGCGGCTTCAGGCAGCGTAGGGGACAAGGGTGGTGGCGGTAGCCTCGACTGGCTGGCACTGATGGGGCTGATGCTTCTGCTTTCTGCAAAGCGTCAACTCAAGCGAACAATGCGGGTCCGGAACAGTCAGATCACGGCCCAGTTGCGCTGGGTATATCCCGCAGAGTGCTTGAAGGTCGCATCGTTGTCCACCTCTCAAGGAGATGCTGGGATATGAATCTCGACGCCCGCCTGTTGGGCCCCATCTCCCGAACGCTGCTTCTGGTCCTCGCGGCGTGGCTGGCATGTACGTCATCGTCCTATGCACAAGCGTTGCCGACGTCGAGCTGCCAGTGGATTGATCTCGAACTCAATGAGAACATCAACATCGTCTATCCCGACGAAGACGCGAACTACGCGATTGCGATTGCCCCAGCGCCGACGATCCCGCCGGGCGGTTACATCGAGATCAAGGCGAACTATCCGCACGCCCGTTACCTGGCGTGGTCCGCCTACGACCCCAGGCTCAAAACCATCGACGGCCTCGCCGATGTGGATATTGACCCGGACCCTGGCTCCACCAATCCGTTCCGGATCGGCGCCAACCGCACGGCATCCGAGCGTTCATACACCCTGAAGGTTGTCAACGACCGCGCCCCGACCGGGAAGCGCCCACCCAACACGCTCTATGCGCAGTCCGAAGAGGGTCTGCCTGCCACCTTCTTCGGGATCCGACTCTACGTGCCCGACGCTGGCCTGGACCGATTTGGCGGCTCCGGCTCGCCGACGCTCACAGTGGTCACCGCTGACGGGACCCGGCTGGCAACGCCTGTATGTCCATCGGTGGAGTTGCCAAAGCTTGGCATCACCGAGGCGCTAGGCTTTCTCGCGACCGGCGGCGGCGGCCTGCTGCCATCCGCCGAGCTCAGCGGCTACAACCCACCGCGCTGGTTCCTGCACAAGAACATCGTCAAGACCTACCTGCTCAGCATCGGAAGCGATGCCACGAGTAACGTCCCGACCCAGCAACTCGCAGCGGCGTTCCCCTCCGCGCTCGGATTCGGCGAAAACCCCGATACGAAATACCTTTTCTCTATCGCAAGCCGGGGGCATGGCGAAGTCCTTGTGATACGCGGACGCATGCCGACGTTCCCGCACACATACAACGGGGAGGAGATCATGCAGGGCGGGCAGTTGCGTTACTGGTCAATCTGCTCGGGCCTTGAGACAACGCAATACATCGCCTGTGTAAGCGACGAGCATATTCCGCTCGACGCCAACGGCGACTACAACATCATGGTTTCCTCGCCTGCCGATCGGCCCAGGAACGCGCGCGAAGCGTGCGGTTTCGCATGGCTCCCGATGGGACCGCGATCGTTCATGTACATACGCAACATCCTACCCAGCCCCGACTTCACGAACTCGACTAGCGACATCAAAGATATCGGCGACGAGCAGCGAGCATTGGGCCCTTACTACCCGAGTGGCACGTACTACGCCACATCGGCAGATGCAGAGAAGCTCGGCTGTAATCCGCCGCAGGCAGCGGTTTCCGGCAGTAAGGGGGACAAGAGTGGCGGTGGCAGCATCGACTGGCTGGCGCTGGCGGGGCTGATGCTTCTGCTCTTCGCAAAGCGCCAGCGCGCTCTTAAGAAATCATGATTTTCGGGGCTCTATGCGCGTAATGCGTTTCGCATGATGGCATTCACACAGGGAGGGAACTCCGTATGAATCTTCGTATCGCATTTGCCGTAGCTATTCTTCTTGCTTGCTATGCAAGCGAAAGCATAGCTGCTCCGAAGCCAGGGAAGAACAATGGCCGTCCACATCGTGGTTCCTATCAAAGTGAGTACTGTTACAACATCCCCGCTTCATCGAATGTGAGTTGCCGCGGGCTGAACGATAGTGGGCAGCCCCTTGGGGCCGCGGACATCGTAGGCTCGACGATTCACGGCACGACGTACAACGACGAGAGGATCTGGGCCGCCATTGGCACCTCCGCGTTTGAGCTCAAGTGGCAGGCATTGCAGAGGGACGCTTCAAAACCAGGATCGTTTAGCCCGTTCCCGGCAAGTCCCACGCCAGATGGCTCGGTACTGTATTGGACGCCCGGCGCCAATAGCGGTTATCCGAATGTCTATGCCGTTGATGCACGTAACGGAGCCATTCTCTGGAGCACAGCGCCTTGGATCAAAGATCCCAACTGTGATTACGAAGACATGTCAGTTGATCCGCTGACTTGCAACAATGATAAAAGCACTCCTGATCCATGGACTTACTTTGTCGCCGCCACTGTGGATGACAAAGGAAACGCGTACGTTGGAGATTTGGATCAGCTGTGGGCCTTCTCGCCGGAGCGTCCGGTCGCTGGCTACAAACAGCCGTTATGGGTCATAGACATCGCAAGCGCGTGTGGAGGGCGTCCATGGGCTGGCAACGCAATTATCTACAGGCGAGATATTTCAAGTCCACACCTGCTAGCTGCCGCATGTACTACAGGCTCGTTCATCCTGGTGAACATTGAAGAGAACTACCAAGGAAACAGAATTCTTGATTCTCTTCACATTGACCAGAACGTGCCGACGGAGTGCCCAAATATTTTGGGAGACCTTTACTGGGGTCATGGAGAAGAAACGTTCCTGCGCACGGTTCGCGAGTCGTCTTGCGGGGCATTAGGCATAGGCCTTCCCTTCACTGAAACCCAAGCATTTGATCCGACAACGGCAACCATCTACCAAGCCGGAGCTTCAGACGAGCCGGGAGGTGGTGGCAAGGTATATGCCGTCCGAATCGTCGAGAGCAATGGGATATGGCGCCTAGAGCGTGCGTGGACCACTTTGGGTGCCGGTGCCATGGGCGCAAACGGAAGCACGAGCCCAACCATCGAGTACCTGACGGATATTGATCCTTCGGCCGACCCATTTGCTGCGGTTGTCTATGCCTCGGATGAAAGCGGCATCATGTATGCCTTTGACACCAAAGATGGCTCTTTGGTCGCAAAATCCGCTCCCGGTCTTACCGTTGGATTCTCTCCACAAATTGCATTCAATGGTTACCTGACGAATGCGAACGACAACAACATGATCGCGTTGCAACTTAATCTGAGTGAAAAGACACTAGCGCCAGTGCCAGGCTGGGGGCAGCAAGATTGGTCTTTCCTGCTTGGGCCAGGTTTTGGCAATTTGAACAACGGCCCAACTGTTGAGGGCCTACCATCCAACATCACTATTGATCCCGCTCCAAAATACACATTCCAGGGGGTCGTTCCACAATATCTGAATGTTATGACGGCACCTCCCTCACTCCTATACAACGGGACTTTGAACAGCGCCACTTTCTACTCACTTTTTAAACAAGCCCTCGTCAATGTAGACCCAAGCAATGGTTCGTACGTGCCCAACAGCTACGCACTGGCATACCCGCAGCGGGGTAGTTGGATGGGCGGCGGTTGCTTTGGTCGATGGGGGGGAGTGTGTGACTCGTGGCGAGCGGAAGGTCGCAGCAAGGCATGGCTCAACACCGTCAATCCACACCTGGAAACCACCCCGCCACCTGACGGCGGCGATTTCTACGCTCAAGGGTACGCGCCGGGCGGCCTACAAGGAATGGTGCCAGTTAGCCCCTTGGCCCATGCTCGCGACGTTATCAGTTTCATGGAGAATCAAATGTTCCTTCAAGCGGTTGGACATTGGAATTTCTCGCGTTGGCAGCTTATGTTTGACGTTGTCCGCAAACTTCCTCCCAACACTACTCGTCAAGCAAGTGCATTGGTGAGGATGGCCCTAGAGAAGGGCGAGATCGACAACTCTATAGCTGCACAGGTTCAAGGCCATTTAGCCCGTGCTGACGCGCATTTTGTGAGTACACGCACGCGCCTAATCAACAATGGCGGGAGGCAGGCGATATTTGACGATCTGAACGCCGGTCGTCGTTCTCTGGCGGAGGCCTTGGCGCTACTTCCACCGGCCGCATCTCATTAGTTAGATGCATGAGAAATGGCCCAGATGCGTGCCTGTTTTATTGCACGCATCTGGGCTTAACTTTCCCGCTCTACTTTCATTGCATTGAAGTGTTTACAGCACACCGAACTTGGAGCCAACAGACATGGGGCGCGTCCGGCCATTTGAGCGCCGATCTCGATGCCCTTTCCGGACTGAAACCTGCCCTCAATGTCGCCAGCTCATTGTCTAGTTTGAAGGCCACGCGCCATTGGTCAGCCGCACGGCATAGAAGCCGCTGTACACGTCGGAGTACCAGATCTCGTGGCGTTCCGGCACGAACGACGGGCTCGACATCGCGTAGCCGCTTTGCACCAGGTAGGGCGTCACGCGCGGATACTGCGGCGCGTTGTAGTAGGCGATCTCCTTCGGGTGCGCCGGGTCGCGGATGTCGAACACGCGCAGCCCGGAGAGGATCATGCTGCAGGCGGCGATGGTCGGATCGACCCGCGTCGGCACGTTGCAGTAGTGACCGGCATAGCCCTGGCCGACGAACTGCGCGCCCGGGTCATTGGCGATGGCGGCGTAGTTCTCCGGGTTGTGCACCTCCAGGCGCAGGTCGGAGATCACCTTGGGATGCGTCTCGTCGCCAATGTCGATGATGCGACCGGCGCCGACCAGTCCGCTGGGGCCGGGCAGGCCGCTGCCCGTCGTGCCGCCGCGCGCGAACTCGTCGATCTCCAGCAGGTAGGGATGGCCTTTCTGCGTGAAGGGAATCGCGTTCTGCGGAATCGACATGGTCGGCCACTGCAGGCGCGCGATCTCATGCGCCTGTGGCGCGGTCTTGCGCGCCTGGATTTCGGACACGTCGAGGATGATCAGGCCGCGATCGTGGTTCGGGTCGGGCACGTCGCAGGAGAGCGCGTAGGCACAGGCCGCGCCAGAAGGCGAGCCGACGCCGGCGAGGTAGGCGCGATTGCCGTCGGCGCTGATCGACAGGCCATGCGAGGCGTAGGGCAGGATCGCCAGCGGCACCGGCAGCGCGGGATTGCTGATGTCGATGGCCACGATGGTGGGCGTGCCGGGCGAGGCGGAGTAGAAGGTTTTGCCGTCCGGCGCCATGCCGCTTTCGTGACCCAGCACGCCGACCGGCGCGGTGGACTTCAGCACTGGATGGCGGCAGTCGGCGGAGATGTCATAGACGTCCACCACGCCCGGCCCGAACGCCGGATTGCCGAGCACCGCCGCGAGAACGCCGCGCTGCTGGCTGACCACCAGCGACTCGTGCGGCGACAGCATCGCCGGCGTGGTCAGCGACGCGGTCAGCGTCGGCTTGGTCGGGTCGCTCATGTCCAGCACGTTCACGCCGGCGGTCTGGTCGAGGATGTTGGTCGGGAACAGGAAGGTGGTGTCGTAGTAGGCGCAGTCGTGGCCGGCGGCGTCGGTGTAGCGCTCCACCTTGAAGCCGCCGACAGTGCCCTTCGCGTCCGGCACCGTGTACGAGCCGACCAGCTCGGTGTTGCAGGTGATGCCCTGGGTGGCGAGGCCACTGGCTTGGTCGGCAGCGCTGACGCGGCCCTGGATGCCGGTCTCCGGCCGCGAGCCCGGTCCGCACACCGCCTTGGGCGTGGCGGCCGAGGTTGCCAGCGTCGCGGGCGTGGCGACGGAATGGCTCGACGAGCAGGCGCCCAGCAGCACGGCGCAGGCGATGCAGGGCAGAAGGGTGAGGGGCTTCATCACGGCAACTCGCGCGGTGGACGGTGGCGGCAATCTAGCACGCCGATTCCGCAGCGATGTAAGGCCGCGACTGCGTGCGGAGCGGGGTTCTCCAGCGATGCAACCGGCACCCGCTCGCGGGTTTTTTCCTGGGGAAATTGTTTTATTTTATTTATCATAAATTAAATTTATAAATAGTAAATAACAACCTGGAATCGCTGGATGCCGAGAGCGGGTGCCGACACGGTGTCTGTGAAACAGCGGGTGCGGGAGGCCGCCGGAGCCCGCGACGGGCGAAGGTGGGTCGGCACCCTTCCGCCCACTCCCGCGCCCGTTTCGCTCCGCGAAAGCACCGTGTCGCGGGCGGGTGCCGACACGGTGCCTGTGAAACAGCGGGTGCGGGAGGTAGCCGGAGCCCGCGACGGGCCAAGGTCTGTCGGCTCCCCTCCGCCCACTCCCGCACCCCTTTCGCTCCGCGAAAGCACCGTGTCGCGGGCGGGTGCCAGCTTTTTGGCGATTCGCGCGACTCAACGGCCGCGTTTGCGAGGTGTGGCGACCTTGCGAGGCTTGGGCGCCGGCATCAGGGCGGCGGTTGCGAGGATCAGCTGGCGCAGCAGGTCGGGGTCATCCAGCAACTCGTCGGCCACCGGGTAGTTCTTGGCCTCGGGGTAGGGCGGGCGCTGCGGCAGCGCGGGCGCGAGTTGCGCTGCCGCGCTGGAGGGCTTGATGAACAGGCTGTTGTCGCAGGCGAAGGCGACGACTTTGCCATCGACGTACAAGGCGTATTCGCCGAACATCTTCCGGTGCGTGAGCCGGGTGCCGAGCGCGAGCTGCTCCGCCACGTAGTCGACGAAGGCGGCGCGGGTCGCCATGCGGCGCTTAGTTGCTCGGCCAGGCGTTGTTGGTCAGTCGCACCGCGTAGAAGCCGCTGTAGCCGTCGGTGTACCAGATCTCCTTGCGCTCCGGCACGAACGACGGGCTCGACATCGCCCAGTTGCTGGTTTCGAACACCGGCGTCACGCGCGGGTTCTCCGGCGCATTGAAGTAGGCGATCTCCTTCGGATTGGCCGGGTCGCGGATGTCGAACACGCGCAGGCCGGAGATGATCATGCTGCAGGCGACGATGGTCGGATCGACCCGCGTCGGCACGTTGCAGTAGTGTCCGCCGTAGCCCTGCACCGGGATGTTGGCGCCGGGATCGTTGGCGCGCAGGTCCTTGTACTGCGGTTGCTGGATCTCCAGGCGCAGGTTGGAGATGACCTTGGGATTTTTCTCGTCGCCGATGTCGATGATGCGGCCGGCGCCGATGTCGCCGGCGCCGCCGGGCGTGGTGGTGGAGCTGGTGTACTCGTCGATCTCCACCAGGTAGGGATGACCCTTGATGGTGATCGGGATGGCGTTCTGCGGAATGCTGATCGAGGCCCAGGTCAGGCGCGAAATCTCGTGGAACTGCGCCAGCGGCTTGCGTGCCTGGATCTCGGAGGTGTCGAGGATGATCAGGCCGCTGAACGGCGCGGCGTTGGTCTGCCCCTTGATCGAGGCGACATAGGCGCGGTTGCCGTCGGCGCTGATCGACAGGCCGTGCGAGCCGACGTTGGTGAAAGCCACCGGCACCGGCGCCGACTCGTTGGAGATGTCCAGTGCGACGATGGTGCTGTTGAACGGCGAGGCGGAGTAGAAGGTCTTGCCGTCCGGCGCCATGCCGCTCTCGTGGCCGAACACGCCCAGCGGCGTCGACGACTTGAACACCGGGTTGCGGCAGTCCTGCGAGATGTCGTAGACGTCGACCACGCCGGGGCCGAAGGTCGGGTTGCCGAGCACCGCCGCCAGCACGCCGCGCTGCTTGCTGACCACCAGCGATTCGTGCGGCGACAGCATCGCCGGCGTCATCAACGACGCGGTGAGCGTGGGCTTGGTCGGGTCGCTCATGTCGAGCACCTTCACGCCGCCCTGGTTGTCGATCAGGTTGGTCGGGAACAGCAGGGTCGAGTCGTAGTAGGCGCAGTCGTGGCCGGCGGCGTCGGTATAGCGCTCCACCTTGAAGCCGCCCACCGTGCCCGTGGCGTCCGGCACCGTATATGAGCCGACCACCTCGGTGTTGCACTTGAAGCCGTTCTTGGCGGCGCCGCTGGTGTGATCCTCGCGGCTGACGCGGCCCTGGATGCCGGTTTCCGGAATCGCACCGGGACCGCAGACGGCCTTGGCCGGAACGGACAACACGTTGCCGACGGCGACGGGCGTCGCCGCCTGCGGCGTGGAACTGGACGAGCAGCCGGCGGCGGCACAGACGGCCGCGGCGATGCTGGCCGCGAACAGGCGATTCATGGATGGCTCCTCCCGGAAACGCAGATCCGGATTATCGTTATGTGCCGCAGCCTAGCATGGGCCCGGCGTCAGTTCACAGCGACCATGTCCGGGCTGCCGGCCGGCGTCGCCTGCCAGCGGTTGGCGCGCCAGATGCTGGCGGTGTCATTGAAGCGCACGCCCATCTCGCGCATCACCTTGTGCGCCACCGGCGCGGTCATCTGGCGGATGTAGAACGGCTCCTTGACCACGAAGTGATGGATCGCGTGGGTGCTGCCGAAGTTGAAGCAGAACAGGTGGAACGGCGCCACCCACCAGGCGTTGAGCACCTGGCATTGCTGCATGACGTTGCCGTCCTCGATGTCGCCGTAGTAGTGCATGTTGCTGCTGACGAAGTGCAGGCAGAACATGCGCAGCGCGTTGGGCGCCAGCCAGGTCACCGCCAGGAAGTCGATCACGTGCATGGTCGGCGCCGCAAATGCCGGCCAGGGGATGGCGTGGCCCGTCGCTGCGGCGACGAAATTGGCGGCGTGGTAGAGGATGAAGCCATGCCACAGCGTGTAGTAGATGCGGCCCAGCGGCAGGTAGCCCAGCAACTGCTCGCGACCCAGCGCGCGGGCCTCCTCGCGGCTTTTCGGGTTCTGCGCCTTGATGAAGCGGCGCGCCAGCTTGGCCATCTGCAGGGGGCGCAGCCAGATCGACAGCATCTGGTCGCTCATCATCAGCACGCGGCGCGGGCCCCAGGGATAGCCGTTGGTGATGCCCTGTTCCTCGAGATCGGTGCGCGTGCCGGAGTGCTTGTGGTGGTGCAGATGCATGCGGCGGCGCGTCCACGGGCTGATCGTGCTGGGCCGCGCCAGCCACACCAGCGCCAGCATCAGATTGTGCGCCCAGGGCTTGTTGCGGAAATACATCAGGTGGATCAGGTCGTGCTCCAGCTCGTGCGTGAACGAGGCGAAGATCGCCGCCAGCGGCACGCAGACGTACCAGGCGATCAGCCCGTCGTAGTACAGCGCGGCGCAGCCGAGCATGCCGAGCAGGGAGAACGCCAGGATCAGCGCGCCGATCAGGTTCTGGCGCAGCAGGATCGGGTAGCGCCGGCGCAGGGCTTCGCCTTCGGCGCGCACCACCGCCTTGATGTGTTCGGTCTTCTGGGCGTCGGTCAGGCCGGCGCTTGCAACGGTCGGGTTCACGCGACATTCTCCTGAAAATGATGTGCGTACAGTAGAAGCGCCGGCGGCCGCCCGCCGGACCGGCGCCGCCAATCACCGGACCCGATCCGACAACATGAGCAAAGCCGCCACGGCGCTGACCAGCTGGGCCAAGGCCATCCGCAAGGCGCTGGACGCCGCCGGTGTGGACAGTGCGCGCCTGTTCGCCGAGGCCGGGCTCGACCTGGCCGCGCTGGACGATCCCAATGCGCGCTACCCGGTCGCCGGCACCGTGCGGCTCTGGCGACTAGCGGTGGCGGCCACCGGCGACGAGGCCTTCGGGCTCACCGTGGCGCGGCAGGTCGGACCCACCACCTTCCACGCGCTGGGCTACTCGCTCACGGCCAGCGAAACGCTGCTGGCGGCGTTCGAGCGCATCGCGCGCTACTTCCGCATCGTCACCGATGCCGCGGAGCCGGTGCTGACGCGCGAGGACGACCGCTACCGGCTGAGCTTCCACGTGCCCGAAGGCGCGCAGGCGCCCACCGACGAGTCCTTCGACGCCTTTGCCTTCCTGCTGGTGCGCCTGTGCCGCGGCCTGTACCGGCGCGAGTACGCGCCGCTGGCGGTGACGCTGCGTCGGCCGGTGCCGCGCAACCTGTCGGCCTTCGAGCGCGCGTTCCGCGCGCCACTGACCTTCGGCGCGGCCGAGAACGTTCTGTGGTTCGACCGCGCCACGTTCGAGCGGCGGCTGGAAGGCGCCAACCCGGAGCTGGCGCGGCAGAACGACGAGGTGGTGCTGCGCTACCTGGCCAATTTCGACCGCGGCAACCTGCGCGCGCGGGTGCACGCGGCGCTGATCGAACTGTTGCCGCAGGGCGAACCCGGCGCCGGCAAGGTGGCGCAGGCGCTGCACATGAGCGAGCGCAACCTGCAGCGCAAGCTGGCTGACGAAGACACCTCGTACAAGGCGCTGCTCAACGACACGCGGCGCGAGCTGGCGCTGTCCTATCTGCGCGACCGTCGCTACAGCCTTACCGAGATTACCTACCTGCTGGGCTTCGCCGACGGCCGCAGCTTCAACCGTGCCTTCCGCCGCTGGACCGGGCAGGCGCCCAGCACTTATCGCGGGCTGCTTCCGGCTTGAACCTGCGATGACGACACGCTCAACCCGGCAGGACGGTCGATGCCATCTGCTTGAGCGTTAGTTGCAGCGCGCCGTGCCCGGCGGAGTGATCGGCGAAGGCAATCCGCTGAATCGGCTGACGAGATAGGCGATGGCGGCTGGCGTCCCCAGAGCCGCGCCGGCGGTATGCGCTCCCAGGGGTGTGCTATTGGCTGCCGTGGCGGCACTGCTGCGGTAATAGCTCAACGGCGTATGCGCCTGGCACCAGCGTGCCGCGAGCTTGTCGGTGTCCGAGATCGGCACGAGTTCATCGTTGATCTCGTGGTACATGTAGGTGTCGGACGTCGGACTCAGTTCGGATTGAAGAAGATTGATCTTGGGCGCTGTCGCCAGAATGCCAGCCGTGTTGTAAGGGTCTGCGGAGGACATCAGATCGGACAGTTGCAGCGCGGGCAGCGCCGAGCCATCCGAGGTCCGCCCTTCGCAGCCGTCTTTCATCGCCGACAATGCCTGCCGGCCTTTCGCGGTGAGCAGGCCGTAGGGCAGCGTCTCGGGATATGCCCGCGTGATGCCGAAAAGTCCGCCAAGGACCACGGCGAAGTTGGACGTGTTCTCGGCGCCATGCATGACGTGAAAGAGGTCGGATGGCGTTCCGCCGATGACGGTTCCGACAAGATTCAGTTCGTTCGCATAAGTGGATTTGAGCGTTGCCGCCCATCCCGACGCGAACGCGCCGCCGGAATAGCCCCAGAGCGCCACCGGCGTGTCCTTCGACAAACCCAGGGGCGCGAACTGCAGGGCGGCGCGTATCGCATCCAGGGTGGCCTGACCCGATAGCAGGCTGGCGCCGAATTCGTTGTTCGGCCCTTCGTAGTCTGGAACAACCATGGTCCAGCCGAGAGACTGAAGGCCGATCAGGTATTCGGCGGACTCCGCCATATTCGTCTGATTGTCGGTACTCCCCGAGGCGCTGTGTGAAGGAGAGCATTGTGGGCCGAGGCTGTCGTACGCATGCTGGAACGAGACTAGAACCGGATGGCCGTAGACATTCGGAATCAACGGCTTCACAACCGTGGCGACTGCCGCGATCGGGTTTCCATTGACGTCATGAGTCACGTATTGAATCTGCCAGGCGGGATTGGGCTCGGGTATCCCGGCGGGCTGGAAGGTGATCGCGCGCGAATTGAGGATTGTGCCCGGGACATCTGGCAGATTCGCGCCAGCGCGATAAAACGGATCGGGATCGGGCGTGGAGGCAAATTGCTTGGCAACGGCGTCCGCTTCGACGGGATTGGGCTGCCCGGTGCCGCACGCGGCCAACCCTAGTGCAAGCCCACATAATAGAACGATTCTATTAGCCCGCTGCCGTCTCGAGATCATGGCGCTCCTCCTGCGATTGTTGATGCGAGTGGTGATTTCCCCCGCATTCTTTGAGCGCAAAGTAGCAATGCTTCTCTCGCGCGTGGAGGCTTTCGGCGGCCAAATTGCGGGTCCTTGGGGGCCAAGTCAGCGGGCAGCCGGCGATTACCGTCGCCGCTGAGCGCGGCTTGTCCGCGCCGGCCCCCTCGCTGGCCGTTGCGGACCTTCACCGCTCCGGGGCGGCCGTCTAGATTCTCCCAGGGGAAAAGGGGAGTCGCATGAAGCTGATCGTTCGTTACGTCCTGCTGGGAGCTGCGATGCTGCTGGGTGCCTGCGGCAGCTCGACTGTGCCGCAGAACGCGCAGGCGGTCTCTGCTGCAACCCTGCCGCTGGATCACGCCGGTCGCTGGATCACGGACGCGCAGGGCCGCGTGGTGGTGCTGCATGGCCTCAACATGGTCTACAAGCGCCCGCCTTACGCGCCGGATGCCGTCGGCTTCGATGACGACGATGCCGCCTTCCTCGCCGCCGAGGGCTACAACACCGTGCGTCTTGGCGTGATCTACAAGGCGGTGGAACCGCAGCCGGGTGTCTACGATGACGCCTACCTCGCACGTCTCGAGGCCACCGTGAACACGCTGGCGCAGCACGGCATCGTCTCGCTGCTCGATTTTCACCAGGACCTCTACAACGAGAAGTTCTACGGCGAGGGTTTTCCCGACTGGGCGGTGCAGGACGACGGCATCCCGGTCACGCCGGATCTCGGGTTCGATCCCGACTACCTGACGCTGCTGGCGCTGGAGCGTGCCTACGATCATTTCTGGGCCAACGATCCCGGTCCCGGCGGTGTCGGCCTGCAGGACCGATACGCCGCCGCCTGGCGCCATGTCGCCGCACGCTTCAAGGACAATGCGGCGGTGATGGGCTACGACCTGTTCAACGAGCCCTTCCCCGGCACGGTGTGGCAGCCCTGCGTGGTGCCGCTGGGCTGCCCGCTGTTCGATGCGCAGCTGACGAGTTTCTTCAAGCGCGCCATCGCCGCGATCCGCACCGTCGATCCGCGCACGCTGGTGTGGTACGACACGCACTACTTCTTCAACAGCGGCGTCGATACGCAGATGGGGCCGGTCGGCGACGCGCGTGCCGGCCTGTCGTTCCACGACTACTGCGTCACCGCGCAACAGACCGGCAACACCGGCTGCGATCCGCTCGACGACCTGGTGTTCGCCAACGCCGAGAAGCATGTCGCCGCCACCGGCGATGCGCTGCTGCTGACCGAGTACGGTGCGCTTGATGACGCCGGCAATCTCGAAGCGATGGTCGATCGCGCCGACCGCAACATGGTCGGCTGGCAGGAGTGGCACTACTGTCCCTGCGCCGATCCGACCACCTCGGCCGGCCCCGGCAGCAGCAGCCAGGCCATCGTCATCGACCCGGCCAAGCCGCCGGTGGGTGACAACCTCAAGACGGCCAAGCTGGCAATCCTGTCGCGGCCGTATCCGCAGGCGGTGGCGGGCACGCCGAAGAGTTATGGTTTCGACGCCGCCAGCGGCACCTTCACGCTGGATTACGTCACCACGCGGGCCGATGGCCGTGGTGCATTCCCGGCCGGTGCGCAGACGGTGATCGCGCTGCCCGCGCGCCAGTACCCGTCGGGCTACGCGGTGACGGTGCAGGGTGCAAGCATCGTCTCGTCACCCGGTGCGCCGCGCCTGCTGCTGGCAGCCTGTGCGGGCGCGAGCGAAATCCGCGTCAGCGTCACGCGCAGCGGCGCCACGCAGCAGGGCTGCGCGGGAAACTGATCAGCCTCTGGCCGGCGATGGCCGGCGGGATTTCTTGAACCGCTCGAAGGGCGCCACGAGCTTCGTTGCCAGCCGCATCCACAGTGGCACGTTGAACGAGTAGCAGTGCTGCTGGCGGCGGCTGTCGATGCGCCAGCCCTGCGGCGTCCGCACGTAGCGGTCGTGATACCAGATGCCGAAGATGACCGTGGTGCCGCCGCCCAGCAGGCTGGGCGCGACCATCGGGTTGAAGCAGGCCACCTCCCCGGTGGCGGTGTCGCCGTCGATGGTGAACTGGGCATTGCCCATCAGGTGCATGTAGCTGCGGAAGAACTTGAGCGTGCGCGGCAGCCACGCCTTGATCTCCGCGTAGGAGCCCTTGATGCCGCCGGTGGCGGTGTAGTCGATCACCGCTTCCGGCGTGAACACGGCGTCGAGCCGATCCCACTCGCGCTGATCGATGGCGTTGGCGTAGGCGATGACCAGTTGTTCCAGTGCCGCGCGGTCCTGCAGAGAGGCGAGATCGAGTGTCACGGATTTTCAGGCGGCCTGCGCCAGTTGCAGATGACCGTGGGCGACGAGGAAGGCGACGAGGTCCGAAACCGTTTCGTCCAGCGGCCGGGGCGCATAGCCCAGGTCACGCTCGGCCTTGGAGCGGTCCACGATCGGTGAGGTTTCGATGGCGTCCAGCGCCGACTTCGACAGCGGGTTGTCCTGCTGGTCGTCACCTTTCACCAGGCGCGACATCAGCGGCGAGATCAGGCGCACGAAGCCCATCGGCAGGCGCACCTTCGGTCCCGGGCGCCCCACGCAGCGTGCGGCGCGCTGGCAGACGTCGATCATCTCGATGTAGTGGCCGCCCAGCAGGTAGTTCTCGCCGGTGCGGCCACGCTCGCTGGCGAGGACCAGGCCCTTGGCGACGTCGCGCACATCCACCAGGTCGAAGCCGCCGGCCACCATCGCCGGCACCTTGCCGCGGGCGGCGTCGCGCAGCACGGCATTGATGCGCGAGATTTCGCGGCCGTGATCAATGGGCCCGTAGACGCCGGTGGGGTAGCACACCACGCCGTCCAGGCCTTTCTGCACCACCTTGAGAAACTCCACCTCGCCCGCGTACTTGGAGCGGCTGTAGACCGGCAATGCCGCGTCGGTGGAGCGCTCGGCTGTTTCCGACAGGCGCCGATTGCACTTGTTGGCGTCGAAAGAGGCGATGGAGCTGACATGGACCATGCGCTTGGCCCCGCAGGCGAGCGCGGCCTCGGCGACGTTGCGCACGCCGTCGACATTGATCTTCCAGGCGACCGGGTCTTCCTGTTCCAGCGTGATCTTGGCGACGAGGTGATAGACCGTGTCCACGCCTTCGAGCGCCGCGCGGATCGAGGCCGGATCGAGAATATCGGCCTCGAAGAAGGTGGCGCGCGCATCCAGCTGTGGCGACCGCACCCGGTCAATGGCCCGCACTTGGTGGCCGGCCTCCAGCAGGATTTGGGTGAGGTTCAGGCCAACGTAACCACAGGCGCCGGTAATCGCTGCAATCATCTCAATCGTTCACGGTCAGGAAGGTCAGGCCATGAACGTTGCCTCAGAAACCGCACGATCCGCCTACTGCGGATCGAGTAGATTTTTACTGATACAGAGAAGTTCGGAAGTGATTCCTTCGGCGATCATCTGGAAAAGTTGGCCGATGCCGGGTTCTCCAAGAAAATACCGGGTAAAGCCGATATGTGCTTGAAGCCGGATCGTTACGGCCCTGGAGATGGGGTCGTGTTCTGCATGCGCCCTATCGATGCCACAGACCGACCCCAGGGAATCGCGCCCTCATTTTTTGCTGCAGAATTGATTGAAGCCGTCGGCGGTGTTGGGAATGTTGTACTGGCTTGATAACTCCCAAGATCTCTCGCATCGATTCGTGTGCTCGCACCAGGAGTAGCCAGCGGAGGCGATGCAGTCATGTGCATCTCGATCAGCGCCGACCATCGACGCTGGCGGAGCGGACGCAGAGGGCGAAACCTGCTTTGGCGAAGAGCAGGACATGAGAATGCCGCACAGGATGAACACGGAGCAGCGAATACTGGACATTTAAACCTCAATGGAAGCGATGATCACTTATGGCTCTCTACGCACTGCGTCGCATCATGCCCCATCGCCATCGCCTATTTGGCGAATGAGCGTGAATGTCCGTCAATGGGAGGATAGATGATGGACGCGACCTGCGCCTTGGCTAGGACGGAGGCCCTTCAGTAATGGCCTTGAACGTCTATCCAGCCGCCAGACAGGCACTTGGATTTCGCGCCAACATCAACGGGGCGGGCGGTCAATTTTTTCTCACGGCGGCCGGCGAGCGCCCCGTCCAGCGCTTGTACGCGCGCGTGAACGCGCTTTGCTCGGAATAACCAAGCAGGAAGGCAATATCGACCAGGTCTAGCGCCGTGTCGGCGAGGTAACGTTCGGCGAGGTTGCGCCGCACTTCGTCCACCAGCTGGCTGAAGCTGAGATCGGCGTCCTGTAGCTTGCGCTGCAGCGTGCGGGCGCTCAGGTGCAGCGCAGTGGCGATGGCGCCCAATTCCACTTCGCCTTGACCCAGTCGTTGGGCGATGAGGCTGCGCGCGGCGGTGATGGCGTCGTCGCTGCGGCTCAGGGCCTGCATCTGGCGCTCCGCGAGCTGCTCCATCATCGCGCGCATGGAGGCGTCGGGCTGGATCAGCGGCTGCTGCAGCCAGTCCAGCGCCAGCACCAGACGGTAGCGGTCTTGCCCGTAGCGCAGCGGGCAGCCAAACACGCGGTGGGCTTCCTCGGGATGCGCTGGTGCCCGATAGGTCACGTCGATGCGGAGCGGGCTGCTGTTGCGACCGCTGATCCAGCGCGCGAAGGTGACCAGCCCGGCGAGGTTGTACTCCGCCAGTTGCCGGTACTGCTGCGCGCCGGGATTCCAGCTCAGGCACAGCTCGCCGTTTTTCAGGCTTTCTTCCATCGGGCCGATGTCCAGTACCAGCGCCTGGTAGCGGCGCAGGCCAGCCAGGGCTTCGCCCAGCGTCGCGCAATTCATCGCCACGTAGCCCAGCACGCCGTAATGGCCGGGGCGAATCTGTTCGCCGGCGTGCAGGCCTAGCGCGTCGTCGTTGAGCAGTGCGGCGGCGCGGTCGAACAGTTCGGCACAAACGCTCTCCGGCAGGCGCGCGTCGCGGTCCTCAAGGTCGATGGCTCGACCCTGCAGTAGCCGCGCCGGTTCCAGCCCGCGCGCCTGCACGTAGTCGAACAGGCCGCGCAGGTAGGCGAGGGAGGCGGAGTTCCCGTGGAGGTTGGCGCGTCCGGTCAAGGCAATTGGCATGCGGGGTCAAGAGAACAGTGCCCAGCATGCCGAAAATGGCCCAGCGTCAACAAGACCATACGAGGAGACGGCGATGCAGACGGTACTGGATTGGGTGCGGACGATGTTCGGCGGCGGCGAGGTGGACTGGAAGCAGGTGCTGCTGATCGGCATGTCGCCGCTGTTCGTGATCGCTTTCCTGATCGAGTACCGGGTGATGACCGGCCGCGGCCAGCGCCGGCAGTTCGACTGGCGCGACATCGCCGCCAACCTCGGCCTCGGCGCCAGCTACCAGGCGTTCGAGATCGTCGCGCATGCGCTGTTCACCGCGGCGGCGGTGGGCTGGTTCTGGCAGCACCGGCTGTTCGACCTCCCGGTCAACGGCTGGACCATCCTGCCGATCTTCGTCGGCGTCGAGTTCTGCTACTACTGGTTCCACCGCACCAGCCATCGCGTGCGCTGGTTCTGGAGTGCGCACGTGGTGCATCACTCCAGCGAGAAGATGAATTTCACCACCGCGATGCGCCAGAGCCTGCTGTACTCGATCACCGGCTGGTGGCTTTTCTTCATGCCGCTGGTGCTGCTGGGCGTGCCGCCGGCGGTGGTGTTCTTCCTGTACGCCGTCGATTTGTCGTACCAGTACTTCGTGCACACCGAGTCCGTCGGCAAGCTGCCGCGCTGGTACGAGTACGTCTTCGATACGCCGTCCAACCACCGCGTGCACCACGGCCGCAACCCGGAGTACATCGATCGCAACTACGGCGGCGTCATCATCCTGTTCGACCGCTGGTTCGGCACCTATGCCGAGGAGCAGGCGCCGGTGGACTACGGCATCACGCGCCAGGTGCGCAGCCACAACGTGCTGACGCTGAACTTCCACGAGTTTCTCGACCTGTGGCGCGATGTGCTGCGGCCCGGCCCGCTGGGCCAGCGTCTCAAGCACCTGTGGGCGCCGCCGGAGTGGACGCGGGGCGAGGTTGCGCCAGCACCGGCGGCGCTGGAGAAGGCCACATGAGCGCATAATCGCGCATTGGAGACGCCGCCTCGCAATGCACGGCGCGGCCCTGGAGGATGAGGATGCAGACCATCGACTGGCTGGCGCATTACATGCTGATCGCCGCCATTCCATATTTCCTGATCGCCATCGGTATCGAGCTGTGGGCGCTCAAGCGTGTGCCGCGGCTCGCCGGACTGCGGGGCTACGAGTGGCGCGACTACTGGACCAGCATCAGCCTGGGACTGATCAAGCTCGGCATGATGGTAGTGGGCGCGCTGTACTCGGTGGCGATCTTCGCCTGGGCCTATTCGCACCGCGTCCTCGATCTCTCGCCGCTCAAGTGGTGGACCTGGCCGCTGCTCTTCGTCGCCGACGATTTCTGCTACTACTGGTATCACCGCTTCGCCCACCGCGTGCGGCTATTCTGGAGCGAACACGTCAACCATCACTCCAGCGAGTACTACAACCTCGGCACCGCGCTGCGGCAGTCGACGCTGGAGCCGCTCTACGGTTTCGTCTACTGGCTGCCGCTGGCGTTCATCGGCTTCCATCCGCTGGCCATCGCGGTGCAGGCGGGCGTCAGCCTGCTGTACCAGTTCTGGATTCACACCGAGGCCATCGGCTGCCTGGGTTGGTTCGAGAAAGTGTTCAACACGCCTTCGCACCATCGTGTGCATCACGGCAGCAACGGGATCTACATCGACAAGAACTACGCCGGCATTCTCATCGTCTGGGACAAGCTGTTCGGCACGTTTCAGGAAGAGCGCGCCGACGTGCCGGTGCAGTACGGTCTCGTCACCAACATCCACACCCACCGCCTCGACCGCGTGATCTTCCACGAACTTTTTCACCTGTGCCGCGAGGCGTGGAACGCGAATAACTGGAAGGACCGGCTCGGCTGGATCTTCCGCGGCCCGGAGTGGACGCCCGACGGCATCAAGCTGCCGCCGGACCATCCGTACTGGCAGCAGCATCCCGACGCGCGCCGCGCTTCGTGAAGCCGCAAAAGCCGCCACCCGCTCTCAGCGTGAGCGGATTCAAGGGTGTTATAAATTATTTATCATATTTAAAATTGATAAATATTTATTAACATTTCTCCTGGGGAAAACGGTAAGAGCGGGTGACAGGTTTTTTTTACCTTTCCCTTGTCTGGAGAGCTTGTGTAGGGCGGAATAGCCGCATAGCGGCGTATTCCGCCTTCCGCGAAAGGCGGAATACGCTGCGCTATTCCGCCCTACAGGCTGAGACGTTGCCAAACGCCGCCGTCCACGTGACACCGCACCAGCCATCGGGCATCATCCGCGCCGCATGACCACCTTCGACGCCCACTTCGTGTCTTCGACTGCCGCTTTCGCGGCGGCGTGCGCGTGCGTTGCTGCGCTGGCCTGCAAACCGTCCAAAAAACCCGTGATCGCCTAGCGGGTTTTCCCGCCGGGCTCACGCCGGGCGGGACGAGGGTGGCATCTGCGGTTGCGCGTTCCTGTTTCTCCCGGCTTGGGTTTCTCACTCAACCTGGAGCAAACATGCATCACCCCATACACCGTTTCGAAGGCATTTGGCTGCCTCTCATCACCCCGTTCCGCGACGGCGCGGTCGATCTCGCCGCCGCCCGGCTTCTCGTCGATTTCTACGCCGGGGCCGGCGTGCACGGCCTCGTCATCTGCGGCACCACCGGCGAGGCGGCGACGCTCAGCGCCGACGAGAAGCTGCGCTGGCTCGACGCCGTGCTTGATGCGGCCGCGGGCCGCCTGCCCGTGGCAATGGGCACCGGCAGCAGCGACACCGCCGCCTCGGTGCGTGCGCTGGCGCCCCTCAATGCGCGGCCGCTGGCCGGCCTGCTGGTGACGCCACCCGCCTACACGCGCCCTTCGCAGGCGGGCATCCGTGCGCATCTTGCGGCCATCGCGCAGGCGACGCCGCATGCCGTGATGCTCTACAACATTCCCTACCGCACCGGCGTCAACATCGATCTCGACACCGTGCAGTCGCTGTGCGAACTGCCCAACGTCGCCGCGATCAAGGAGAGCGGCGGCAACCTGAACCAGCTTATGGACCTGATCGCGCAGACGCGGCTCGATGTGCTGGCCGGCGAGGATCACCTGATCTTCACCACGCTCTGTCTCGGCGGACGCGGCGCCATCGCCGCCGCCGCGCACCTGCGGCCGCACTGGCACGTGGCGGTTTACGAGGCGGTGCGTCGCGGCGACTGGCTGCTCGCGCGCGAACTCTCGGCGCAGCTGCTGCCGCTGGTGCGGCTGCTGTTCGAAGAACCGAATCCCGCACCGATCAAGGCGCTGCTGGCGCAGCAGGGGCTGATTGCCGACGAGTTGCGGCTGCCGATGCTGCCGGCATCGAGATCGATGCGGGCGCAGCTGGATAGGGTGTTGGCCGCGCTGCCGGAGCAGCCGCCTACCGTCTTGCGCGCGTGAATGCGAACGTGCCGCCCAAAGAAAAACGCGCGGCCGTGAGGCCGCGCGTTCCCAGATCCCCAGCCCCTGACGAGGCGCGTTACTGGAGGGTTGCGAAGTCGACGGTCGTGGTGCCGCCGCTGGTTACCGTGGCCGGCGAGGAACTGGTGCTGCCGGTCGCGGAGGTAGCGCTGATCGTGTACTTGCCCGCCGCCGCAGCGACCGGTGCTAGCGTGATCGGCGGCGTCGTGAACGGACCGATCTGCGGCGGCGCGACGGCCAGCGTGAAGCTGTAGCCACCGGTGCTGCTGTCGGCGTTGGTATCGGTGATCACGTAGTTCAGACCGTTGATCGTCTGCAGCGCATCCAGCGAGGCGTTGGCGGCCGGGTTCACGGTGCCGCTGACGGTACCGGTGGTCGATGCAAGCAGTGTGAACGGACTGGCCGCGCTGGACAGCGTGGTCGTGGTCTTGGCCGTGACCGTTACCCCGGTGACGATGTCGGTAGCCTTGCCGGTGTTGGCGATCACGACGTCATAGTTGCCGGCGCCCGAACTCTGCTCCAGCGGCGACAGCACGAAGTGCCCGGTGCTGTCGGCCACGGTGGCGCGGATGACCACGCCGTTCTGCTCGGCGAAAACCATCGCGCCCGGCGTGGTGACGCCGTTGGTCGTGGTGGTGGCGTCGGCGGTGTCGACATAGCCATCGATGGCGCCGCTGACCACTTCCGTGACCGCGGTGACGACGGGCTTCAGCAGGTAGCCGGAGGCGCTGTTGGTGCTGCCGCCCTTGCTCCGTCCAGTGGTGACGATCGACTTGCAGGCGTTGAAGTCCAGCACCAGATCGACCAGCGTACCGGGCTGGACCGTGAACGGAGCGCGGGTGTTGACCTTTATGCCCGATTGCGCGGCGCTGGGCGTTTTCAGCTCCACCTCGGCAGTCTGCCCGGTGGGGACAACGGAATTATTGAACGTCGCGGCGCCATTCACGTTGGGAGTCAGCACCAGACGCAACTGCTGATAGGTTCCGGCCGGCAGCGCGGTCTGACCCAGCGATTCCAGCGCGCCGTTGGTCAGGTTGAGCAGATCGATCTTCTTCGGCGTGGCCAGTGTGATGTCGTTCCAGGCACCGCTGCCATCGAGGTTCGAATTGATGCCGACCTTCGCGACGGTGACAAAAACATGGTCGTAGCCGCAGGCCGGCGCGTCGGTCAGCGACGCGCTGACGGTGCCGGTCGCGGGCCCGCCGCCACCGCCACAGCCGGCCAATGCCGACGCGATGACGCCAGCGAGCAGGGCGTTGCGGACGGTGGACAGGGGGCGGGCGAATTGCCCGGTGATTGATCGTGGTTTCATAAATCCTCCTTGCTGGGGTACAGGGGTGGGCGG
>SSEB01000006.1 GCA_008012115.1 Nevskiaceae bacterium | reverse complement strand
GCCGTCGTCGTAGAACACCACCGGTGTGACCTCGGCTTCGTCGCTGTAGAAGCGGTCCGTGCCTGGGTAGCGGAAGGGATCACCGGTGCAGGGGCCGGACCAGCTGGCGCACAGCGGCGTCAGCGGTGTGTTGAGCGAGGCGGTGAGAGCGCTGGCCGGGTTCTGCTGGATCTGCGCCACCGCATCCTGCACCGCCTGCGCGGCCGCGGCCGGCGCGGTGGCACTGGCGATCAGGGCGTTGATCAAGGGCGAGGAGGCGAGCGTCCAGCTCGGGTCCGCGAGGTCGCGCTGGGTGTAATCGACGATGTTGGCGGCGGACTGCTGCTGCCAGCGCTGCTCGAAGGCGGGATTGCTGACCTGCTCCTGCGGCCCCTGCAGCACCATCGCAAAGTTGGCGGCCTCGCGCTGTGTCCATTCGGCGGACGGATAGGCCGGTCCCTCGGGAATCGCCCAGGCCTGGGCGTTGGCCAGCAGCAAGACCGCAAAGGCAACACGCTTCATCGATTTCTCCATCGGCGGGGGCCGTTTCCCGGTTCCGGGACGCCACCCGCTCTTTCCTGTCGCAACGATCCAGATGTTTATTTTTATTAAACTATTTTATATATGAACAACAAAATATAACGACTTGAATGGACGATCCGGCTAGTGCGGGTGGCTCTGTGCCGGGGTCCGCACCAGCTCCATCAACTCCTCGCGCCGGAAAATGCCGAGCTTCTTGTAAATGCGCGAGGCGTGGTTGGCGACGGTGGAAATGGCGATGCCATATTGCCGCGCCACGGTCTTGAAGGTCTTGCCACTGCCCAGCGCACGCGCGATCTCCTGCTCGCGTGGCGACAAGCCGTCCAGCGGCAGGCGCTTGCGCACGTAGAGGACGTACAGCGAGCCCTGGCCGGAGACCCGGAAGTGCAGCGAGCCATGCACGAAGGAGCCGTTGCCCTCCAGCGCATCGCGCGGCACGGCATAGGGCATCACGCTGAAATGCGGATCGCCGCATTCCCCGGTGACGGCGTCGCGGAAGCGCTGGGAGGCGACATAGACGGCGCCGTGCTCGTCGATCAGCGCGGCAGCACCGCGGTTGGCGCGCCCCAGGTTGTTGAGCCACTCGTCGCGCTGGATGAAATGCTTCAGCGAGAGACTGCCGGCCTCGATCATGTGGCCGATCGCGCGGCTGCATTCCTCGCGGTTGAGCGGGTTGGCCGAGCGCGGGAAGCGCAGCAGCACGGTGCTGATCAGGTCGGTTCCGCCGCGGTGGGCGTAGTGCACGGCGAGGCCGGTCTGCGGTGCTGAACCGCCGCCTGCGAGTGCCGGCGGCAGCGGGTCCAGCAGCAGCTCGCGGGATCCGGGCGGAAACTTCAGGGCCAGCATCGACTCCCGCGCCATGCCGGTGGCAGCGGGAAACTCGGTGAACTCGCCGGGCAGGGCGCTGGCGGAGTGGGTGTGCCAGGCGGCGCTGCTGGCGCCGAGCCATTGGCTGAGCAGGGCGAGTGCGTGCGGACGGAACTGCTGCCATTCGTCGTCGACGGCGGCGGCGTACAGCGACTGGATCATGCGATCGAGATCGGCCATCAGCGTATCCCTGCTCCAGGCGGTGCCATAGTGTCTGTAGATATACCATTTGCTCCCGCGGGGCGGAAGCAGCCGGCGCTTCAGGCGAGGTGACGTCCCAACAGCTGCGCCAGCCCGGGCATGACCGCCAGGACCTCGGCCTCGGCGCCGCCACGCAGCCGCGCGTAAGTGGATTTGACGGTGGCGCTGTCGCTTTCCTCGACGCGGGCGTCGGCGACCTGCAGCAGGGCCTGCGCCGCTTCCGGCGCATGGGCCTGGAGATAGCTGCCGAAATCGCCGTCGCTGGCGTCGCGGTAGCGTTCGTGCAGGGGTTCGAGCGCCACCGCGAACTCCGGCAGCAGCACGGCGGTGGCGCGTTCCAGCAGGCCGGGCCGCGCTTTCTTGAGCATGGCCATGCCGGTCTTGAGCGCCATGCCTTTCAGGCCGCCGCGGCTGTCGACATGCGACTCGATCAACAGCACGCAATCCGCGATCACGGCTTGCCGCCGCTGCGGCGCCAAGAGAATATCCGCCAGACTCATCCTTTCATTCCCACCGTTGCTTGACATGGCCACTGACGAAAAACGCGGCGCGAAGGGTAGCATCTCATCGCTGAAAACCAAGCCGCTGGAGCGCAACATTGCCCTCACGCGGCTGGGATTCGGTGCCGGCGCCAAGATCGCGGCGCACTCCATCGCCAATATTTTCCGCGGCGAAATCCAGCGCAGCGAGGCCAACCGCGACTTCTACGCGCGCCAGGCCCAGATCCTGGCCGACGAGCTGGGCAAGCTCAAGGGCAGCGTGATGAAGGCCGGGCAGATGCTGTCGCTGTACGGACAGTACTTCCTGCCGGAGGAGGCGGTGACGGTGCTGTCGCAGTTGCAGGACGACACGCCGCCGGTGAGCTGGAAGGTGGTGCAGCCGGTGCTGGAGAAATCGCTGGGCCGCGCGCGCCTGGCGGAACTGGAGATCGACGAGACGCCGATCGCCGCCGCTTCACTGGGGCAGGCGCATCGTGCCTGGCGCCGGAAAGACCGCCAGGCCCTGTGCGTGAAGATCCAGTATCCGGGCGTCGGCGACGCCATCGAGAGCGATATCCGCACGCTGACGCGGCTGCTGGTGATGTCGCGGCTCACACCCAAGGGGCTGGACCTCGCGCCGGTGTTCGCGGAAGTGCGCGAGATGCTGCTGCGCGAAGTCGACTATCGCAGCGAGCGCCGCTTCACCGAGGCCTTCGCCGAGAAGCTCAAGGACGATCCGCGCTTCGTCGTGCCGCAGGTGCAGGGCGAGTACAGCAGCGACGTGGTGCTGACCACCACCTTCGAGGAAGGCATCAGCGTGCGCGAGCCGGCGGTGCAGGCGCTGTCGCAGGCCCGGCGCAACCGCCTGTCGTACGCCTTTCTGCAACTGTTTCTCGACGAGTTCTTCGGCTGGGGCATGGTCCAGTCCGACCCGCACTTCGGCAACTACCGTATCCGCCTTCACGAGGGCGGCAACGACCGCATCGTTCTGCTCGATTTCGGCGCGACCCGGCTCTACTCGCGCGAGTTCGTGCGGCAGTACGGCGATATCGTGGCCGGTGCGCTGTACCGGGACCGCGAGCGCCTGCAGAGCGGTGCACGCGCCATCGGGCTGATGAACGAGAAGTTTCCGCGCGGCGTGACCGACGCGTTTTCGGAGATGTGCGAGATGATCGTGGAGCCGTTCACCGACCCGGCCGAGGGCCGCATCCCGCCGCAATTGTTGACCGCCGACGGCGCCTACCGCTGGGGCGAGAGCGACCTGCCGATGCGCAGCGGCAAGCTGGCGGCGATGAACGCGCTGTCGGTGTACTTCCGCGTGCCGCCGCGCGAGATCGTGTTCCTGCACCGTCGCCTCGCCGGCGTCTTCATCATGCTGGCCACCCTGCACGCGGAGCTGAACACGCGCGAGCTGCTGACGCGTGAACTGGACGCGACGCGCGCCTAGATTTTTTGTGCAGTGCGATACGCGAAGCCACATCGCTGTCACGGCGTCGAAACGTTTGGCATCGTCGGGAAGATTCGTTAGCATCCCCATCTCGCACGACACGTCATGGCGTTTCGTACAGCGATTCAAAAAGCGGCCCGAGTTTCATTCCGAGGAGAAGTTCGCATGATCAGAAAAGCAGCAACATTTGCAGGCATTCTGGCCCTGAGCCTCGTCGCTCAGCAGGCGGGTGCCAAGGTCTCCAAGGAGGAGGCCGATCACCTGGGTAAGGACCTGACCCCGATCGGCGCCGAAAAGGCCGCTAACAAGGAAGGCACCATCCCGGCGTGGACGCCGGAATCGCAGCACGGTCCGCTCAAGGACAACTGGCCGGGCGACGCCAAGATCGACGCCGAGAAGCCGCTGTACACGATCACCAAGGCCAACATGGCGCAGTACGCCGCCAAGCTGTCCGACGGTCATCGCAAGCTGCTGTCGACCTTCGACAGCTACAAGATGAACGTCTATCCGTCGCACCGCATCGCCGCGTTCCAGGAGCCGATCAACAAGTCGACCTACGAGAACGCGCTCAACGCGACCCTCGGCGGCACCGACGATCCCGCCGGCGCCAAGATGGGCTTCCCGTTCCCGATCCCCAAGAGCGGCGCGGAAGTCATCTGGAACCACAAGCTGAAGTGGCGTGGCGAAGCGGCCACCCGCTACAACAACCAGATGATCGTGCAGCCCAACGGCGACTTCCAGCTGACCAAGATCATCGAGGACGTGCAGTTCGACTACGCCAGCATCCAGCACCCGCAGGTCCTGGACAACGACCACAAGCAGTTCCTGCGCTATCTGTCGCGCACGGTGGCGCCGCCGCGTCTGGCCGGCACCTTCATCCTCGTGCTTGAAAAAGCCTCGACCGGCAACGAAGGCCGCGCCGCCTGGCTCTACTCGCCGGGCCTGAAGCGCATCCGCCGCGCTCCGACGGTCTGCTGCGACAACCCGTACGAAGGCACCGACGGCAACCAGTTCTACGATCAGGTCGACATGTTCAACGGCGCCCTGGACCGCTACAACTGGAAGCTGGTCGGCAAGAAGGAGATGATCGTTCCGTACGATTCCAACAAGATCGCCGGCAAGACCATCAAGTACAAGGATCTGGCGCGTCCCAAGCACCTCAACCAGGACCTGCCGCGGTATGAGCTGCACCGCGTCTGGGTGGTCGAGGCGACGCTCAAGCCGGGCACCAGCCACACCTTCAAGAAGCGCGTGATGTACGTGGACGAAGACAGCTGGAATATCGTCCTGGTTGACGACTTCGACAACCGCGACCAGCTGTTCCAGTTCCAGGAAGGCCACTGGATCTTCGCGCCGAACATCATGGCGTCGTCGACGGTGCCGGAAGTCATCTACCACTTCGACTCCGGTCGTTACTTCATCACCGCCGCGTTCAACGAAGACCACCCGATCGACAGCACGGTGCACTTCAGCGACGACTACTTCACGGCCGCCGCCGTGCAGAAGATGACCACCAAGTAAGGTCATCGGCGACATCGTCATCCGGCCGCTGGAAGTTCGCTTCCAGCGGCCTTTTCATTGGTGGATTCCGAGAGAGGGGACGCATGAAATTTGAAGACAAGCACGTGCTCGACAAGCCGGCTGCGACGGTCATCAGGATGTACTCCGACCAGAAGTTCTTCGAACGCAAGTACGCCGCCGTCGGCGCCTGGGACATCGTGGTGCTGGAATGCAGCAAGGACGACAAGACCTTCCGCATCAAGTGCCGCTACACCATCAAGGCCAGCGCCACGCAGATTCCGGCGGCGATCCAGAAATTCGTGGGCGGCACCACGCACATCACGCAGACCGACACCTGGGACCTCAAGGCGCTGACCGGCCGCCTCGACGTCGAGGTCAAGGGCGCACCGGTCAAGGTGACCGCCGACATGGTGCTCAGGGACGAGGGCCAGGGCGCGGTCAACCTGATGAAGTGGAATGTCAGCAGCAGCATCCCGCTGATCGGTGGCAAGCTCGAGCAGATGATCGTCGACGACATCAAGGCCAAGTCCGCCGCCGATGTGGCGGCCAGCCGGAAAATCCTGGCCGACTACTGACCATCTTCCCGCCACCCGCTGTCGAGGGTGGGCGCCTGGAAGTCGTTATATTTTATTTATCGAAAAATTTTTCAGATTATATTTATTAACAATCTGTCCGGGCTTTCCGTCGAAAGCGGGTGGCGCCCCAGGACAGTGCCGAAGGACCTTGAGCCCATGAGCGAGCCCGATCAAAACCGAAAACCGACGCTGTGGCAGGTGATCGCCAGCGTCAACGCCGCGTTCTTCGGCGTGCAGAGCCGCAAGAACCGCGAGCGCGATTTCACCCATGGCCGTCCGCTGCATTTCATCGTCATCGGCGTCGTGATGACGGTGGTGTTGATCGCCGGGCTGGTGCTGATCGTCAAATTCATGCTGCGCAACGCCGGCCTTTGAGCGGGCATTCGATGGAGATCGTCATGAAGAAACTTGCCAAGGGATTCGCCGGCGCGCTGCTGGCCGCGCTGGCCGGTGTCGCCGCCGCCGCCGAGCCGGCCTGGGTGACGGAGAGCAACCGCAACGCCCAGGTGTTGCTGACGCCGCTGGCGCAGTTCTCTCCGGAGAGCGCGCAGGAGCTGGGCGTGGACGGCTACGACGAGCAGGTCACCGACCTCAAGCCGCAGGTCTACGAGCGCAGCAACCGGGCGCTGGAAACCGCCGTCGCTGATTTGCAGGCACGACGCGGCAAGACCAGCGATGCCGCGGTCCTGCAGGATCTCGACATCCTGATCAAGGCCGGCCAGGACAATCTCGCCAGCGCCAAGCTGCAGCACGATCTGCTGCTGCCCTACACCAGCGTGTCGCGGCTGGTGTTCTCCGGCGTGCGGGCGCTGCTCGATGCGCGCATCCCGGCCGAGCGGCAGACCGCGGCGCTGGCGCGCCTGCGCCGTTACGCCGGACTCGAGCCCGGCACCACGCCGATCACGGAGCTGGCCAAGGCGCGCAGCAGCGAGCGCTTCGACGACAAGAACCTCGTCGGGCCGTTCCGCGGCGAGGTGGAGCAGGATCTGGCGGACTCGCCGCGCCTGATCGACGGGCTGCGCCAGCTGTTCGCGGCCAGCAAGGTCAAGGGCTACGAACCGGCGCTCGACACGCTGACCACGCAGCTCAAGGACTACGACGCCTGGGTGACGCGCGAAATCCTGCCGCGCGCCCGCGCGGACCATCGGCTGCCGCCGGCGCTGTACGCGGACAATCTCAAGCAGGTGGGCGTCGATGTGGCGCCGGATGAGCTGATGCGCCGCGCGCTGGTCAGCTTCGAGGAAATCCAGAACGAGCTGCGCGCGCTGGCGCCGCTGGTGGCCAAGCAGAAAGGCCTCAAGACCAGCGACTACCGCGACGTGATCCGCGCGCTCAAGCAGCAGCAGGTGCAGGGCAAGGCCATCCTGCCGCTCTACACGCATCGCCTGCACCAGATCGAGGACATCCTGCGGCGCGAACATGAAATCACCGTGCCGCAGCGCAATGCGGCGATCCGCCTCGCCAGCGAAGCGGAGTCGGCGATGCTGCCGGCCCCGAACATGAGTCCGCCGCGCCTGATCGGCAACACCGGCGAGTACGGCGAATTCGTGCTGCCGCTCAAGGTGCCCGGCAAGGCCGGCGAGAAGACGCTGCAGATGGACGACTTCACCTTCGACGCCGCCGCCTGGACGCTGACCGCCCACGAGGCGCGGCCGGGGCACGAGCTGCAGTTCGCGGCCATGATCGAGAAGGGCGTGTCGATTGCGCGCGCGGTGTTCGCCTTCAACAGCGTCAACGTCGAAGGCTGGGCGCTGTACTCGGAAGCGGAGATGAAGCCCTACATGCCGCTGGACGGCCAGCTCATCGGCCTGCAGCACCGCCTGCTGCGTGCGGCGCGGGCGTATCTCGACCCCATGGTCAACCTCGGCCTGCTCACGCCCGCGCAGGTGCACGACGTGCTGGTCAACGAGGTCTGCCTGTCGGAGGGTATGGCCAAGCAGGAAGTGGACCGCTACACCTACCGCTCGCCGGGCCAGGCCACGGCGTATTTCGTCGGCTACCAGGCGCTGATGGAAACGCGCCGCCGCGCGGAGCTGGCGCTGATGGGCAAGTTCGACAAGCAGCGCTTCCATGACTTCGTGCTGTCGCAGGGCCTGCTGCCGCCGGCGCTGCTGCAGAAGGCGGTGATGGAGCAGTTCGTGCCGGCGGAACTGGCGCGATCGTAATGCGTCACGGCGGGCGGAACGCGACGGCGTAGCGCACGCCGTCGCGTTGCAGCGTCAGCCTCAGCCCTCGCGCTCGCGCGTGTTTTTGAGTTTGTAGATCAGCTCCAGCGCCTCGCGCGGCGTGAGCGCGTCCGGGTCGAGCGTGTCGAGCAGCTTGAGTGCGGCCGAGGGCGGCGCTTCGAACAGCGACAGTTGCGGCGTCGCCACCGCAGGCGCAACCGTAGCCGCCGGTGCCGGCGCCCGGTTTTCCAGTTGCTGCAGATAGCTGCGTGCGTTGCGGATCACGGTCTGCGGCACGCCGGCGAGGCTCGCCACCTGCAGGCCATAGCTGCGGTTGGCGGGTCCGGGTTTGACGTGATGCAGGAACACCAGCTTGTCACCGTGCTCCGATGAATATTCGGCGGCATCGAGATGCACGTTGGCCACGCCCGGCAGCGCCCCGGCCAGGGCCGTCAGCTCGAAATAATGCGTGGCGAACAGGGTGAAGGCGCGCGTCACCGCCGCCAGGTGCTCGGCGCAGGCGCGGGCCAGCGACAGGCCGTCGTAGGTCGAGGTGCCGCGGCCGATCTCGTCCATCAGCACCAGCGACTGCGCCGTGGCGTTGTGCAGGATGTTGGCGGTCTCGCTCATCTCCACCATGAAAGTGGATTGCCCGGTGGCGAGGTCGTCGGAGGCGCCGATGCGCGTGAAGATGCGGTCGATGGGGCCGAGGCGCGCAGCTTCCGCCGGCACATAGGAACCAGCGTGTGCCAGCAGCACGATCAGCGCGGTCTGGCGCATGTAGGTGGACTTGCCGCCCATGTTGGGGCCGGTGATCACCAGCAGGCGCGTGGCGTCGTCCAGCGTCAGGTCGTTGGGCACGAACGGTGTGCTGAGGGTTTGCTCCACCACCGGGTGACGGCCGGCGCGGATGTCGACGCAGGGCGTCTCGACGATCTCTGGCCGTGTCAGGTTGAGCGCCTGCGCGCGCTCGGCGTAGTTGGCCAGCACGTCGAGTTCCGCCAGCGCGGTGGCGCAGGCCTGCAGCGGCTGCAGGTGCTGCGCGAGGCGGTCGAGCAGGGCGTCGTAGAGTTCCTTCTCGCGCGCCAGCGCGCGGTCGCGCGCCGACAGCACCTGGTCCTCGAATTTCTTCAGTTCGTCGGTGATGTAGCGCTCGACGTTGGTCAGCGTCTGGCGGCGCGTGAAGTCGGCGGGCACCTTCGCCGCATGCGTCTTGCCGACCTCGATGAAGAAGCCGTGCACGCGGTTGTAGCCGACCTTGAGCGCATCGATGCCGGTGCGTGAGCGCTCGCGTGCTTCCAGTTCCAGCAGGTAGCCGTCGGCGTTCTCGGAGAGACGGCGCAGTTCGTCGAGCGTGGCGTCATAGCCGCCGCGGAAGACGCCACCGTCTTTCACCAGCAGCGGCGGGTTGTCGGCAAGGCAGGCCCGCAGCAGTGCGGCGAGCTCGCCATGCGCACCGAGGCGCTGCGCCAGCGTGTCCAGCAGCGGCGCTTCCACGCCCTGCAGGGCGACCTGCACGCCGGGCAGCGCGGCGAGGCTCTGGCTGAGGCCGACGAGATCGCGCGGCCGCGCGCTGCGCAGGGCCACGCGCGCGAGGATGCGTTCGACGTCGGCGATGTCCTTGAGCGAGTCGCGCAGCGTGCGGTAGCGGCCGCCATCGAGCAGCCGCGCGATGGCGTGGTAGCGCGCCTCCAGCGCCTCGCGCTGGCGCAGCGGCCGCGTCATCCAGCGGTGCAGGGCGCGCGAGCCCATATGCGTGGCGCAGCGGTCCATCACGCTGAGCAGGGTGAAGTCATGCGAGCCGGAGATGGAGCGGTCGATCTCGAGGTTGCGTCGCGTGGCGGCGTCGAGAATCAGCGCCTCGTCCGGATTCTCGGTGCGTAGCGTGGTGAGATGTGGCAGGGCCGACTTCTGCGTCTCCTGCACGAACTGCAGCAGCGCACCGGCGGCGGCGATGGCGGCATCCATACCCTCGCAGCCGAAGCCGCGCAGATCCCGGGTCTGGAACTGCGCGGTCAGCAAGCGGTAGGCGGAGGCGCTGTCGAAGTGCCACACCGGGCGCAGGCGCGCCGGCTGACCGGGAAGCTCGGGCATGGCGCCTTCCGGCACCAGCAGTTCGCTGGGACGCAGACGCTGCAGCTCGGCGGCAAGATCGGCGAAGCGCGCGGTCTCCAGCACGGTGAAGCGCCCGGAGGACAGCTCAAGGCACGCGAGGCCGAAACGCTCGCGCGTGCTGCACACCGCCGCCAGCAGGTTCTGCGCGCGCGGATCGAGCAGGGCCTCCTCGGTGGCGGTGCCCGGCGTGATCACACGCACCACCTCGCGCCGCACCGGGCCCTTGTCGACGCCGACTTCGCCGACCTGCTCGGCAATCACCGCCGATTCGCCAGCCTTGATCAGGCGCGCCAGGTACTGCTCGACGGCGTGGTAGGGCACGCCCGCCATGACGATCGGCTTGCCGGCGGATTCGCCGCGCTGCGTCAGCGTGATGTTGAGCAGGCGCGCGGCCTTGCGCGCGTCGTCGTAGAACAGCTCGTAGAAGTCGCCCATGCGGAACAGCACCAGCGTGTCCGGGTGCTGCGCCTTGATGCCGAGGTACTGCTGCATCAGCGGGGTGTGGTCGGCGAACGGGGCGGCGGTCATGGGGCAGCGTGGGCCAGGGGGTATACTTGCGCCCCTATTATCGCCGCAACCGATCCTGTCGTGAGTACCGAACATTCCAACCTGTGGCTGCCCGACGCCTGGCAGAAGAAGCCTGCGGTGCAGCAGCCGCAGTACCCGGACGCGGCCGCGCTGGCCGACGCCGTCGAGCAGTTGCGGCGCCTGCCGCCCCTGGTCACCTCCTGGGAGGTCAACGCGCTGAAGGCGCAACTGGCCGAGGCACAGGACGGCCGCCGCTTCCTGCTGCAGGGCGGCGACTGCGCCGAGAGCTTCGCCGACTGCCAGCCGCAGCTGATCACCAACCGCCTCAAGGTGCTGCTGCAGATGTCCCTGGTGCTGGTGCATGGCATGAGGAAGCGCGTGGTGCGCGTCGGCCGCTTCGCCGGCCAGTACGCCAAGCCGCGCTCGGCCGACACCGAGACGCGCAACGGCGTGACGCTGCCCTGTTACCGCGGCGACCTGGTCAACGCGCCGGAGTTCACGCCGGAAGCGCGCATCCCCAATCCCTACAACCTGCTGCGCGGCCACGCCTACTCGGCGCTGACCATCAACTTCGTGCGTGGCCTGATCGACGGCGGCTTCGCCGACCTGCACCACCCGGAATACTGGGATCTCGACTGGGTGCAGCACTCGCCGCTGGCGGCCGACTACCAGCGCATGGTCGATTCCCTGGGCGACTCCGTGCGTTTCATGGAGACGCTGGCGGGGCAGTCCATCGGCGACTTCTCGCGCGTCGATTTCTTCACCTCGCACGAGGCGCTGCTGCTGTGGTACGAGCAGGCGCAGACGCGGCAGGTGCCGCGCAGCGCCGGCTGGTACAACCTGTCGACGCATTTTCCGTGGATCGGCATGCGCACGGCCGACGTCAACGGCGCGCACGTCGAATACTGCCGCGGCATCCGCAATCCGGTCGGCGTCAAGGTCGGTCCTGCGATGTCGGCGGAGTGGGTGCTGGAACTCTGCGCCCTCCTCAACCCGACCAACGAGCCGGGCCGCCTGACCCTGATCCACCGCATGGGCAACGGCAAGATCGCGCAGCACCTGCCGCCGCTGATCGAGGCGGTGCGCAAGGCCGGGCACAAGGTGCTGTGGGTCTGCGACCCGATGCACGGCAACACGCAGTCCACCGCCAGCGGCGTCAAGACGCGGCGCTTCGACGACATCCTCTCGGAAGTCACCCAGGCCTTCGAGATCCACGCCGCCTGCGGCTCGGTGCTCGGCGGCGTGCACCTGGAGCTGACCGGCGAGGACGTGACCGAATGCACCGGCGGTGCGCGCAATCTCACCGACGATGATCTGCAGCGCGCCTACAAGACTGCGGTCGATCCGCGCCTCAACTACGAGCAGGCGCTGGAGCTGGCGATGAAGATCGTCGCGGTCAGCCGCTGAACGCCCGTCGATGGCCCTGACCAACCCCGCGCTGGAGCTGACGGCGCATCGCGGCATCCGCATGCTGACGGCGGTCTTCCTGCTGCTTGCGATCTATGCGCTCGCGGATTTCTACGCCAATCCCTGGGCCTATGCCGGAATCCGACCGTGGCTGGCGCTGGCGGGCATCGGTGTTCTCGCGGGGATGACAGCCTGGCGCGTCGGCCGCGGCGCAGCGCGTGCGGAACGCCTGCCGGCCACCTTCCTGCTTGCCGGCGCCGCTGCCGCGGCGGGCTACTCCGGCCTGCTGCGCCTCAATCAGGCGACGGCCAGCGTGCCGCCGCAGAGGGTGACCTACGCCTACGTCGGTCATGGCCGCTTCGAGACCGCCGAGGCCGGCTATCCGCCGCTGAGCCCTTCGCGGTTTCCGCAGGCCTGGCTGGAGGATCGCGTCAACGCCATCCATCCCTTCGAGATGATTCGCGGCGGCCTGGGCTTCTACCAGTACAACCAGGCGCGCCTGCAGGACGAGATGCGCGCGCAGCTGCGCCTCGAGGATTTGCAGCGCTAAACGCGTTCAGTGCGGGTGATCGTGCCGGTGCGCGTGCGGCCGGCCGAACACCACGTGCAGGATGGAGCCGGCCACCAGGGCCTGGAACGCAGCCCAGACCCTGGCGTCGATGCCGGCGCTCAGTTCCACCGCGAAGATGAAGCCGGCGACGGTGCTGGCGCACATGGCCGCCAGGGTGAAGGCCGGCAGGCCGCGACCGAACACCGGCACCATCAGCCACCACGTCGCCAGTCCCACCGGCACGCTGTGGATGGCGACGGCCAGGCCCAGCGCCAGCGGATGGGCGCCGCCACCGGTGGCCGACAGCACCACGCCATCGCCGAAGCTGTGCAGCACCAGGCCGAAAATGGCGAGGGCCAGGGCGGCGAGATGCGCCTCGCGCCGCGCGCGCGTCAGCAGGTGCTCCAGCGCCGTGGGTCCGAGCAGGCCCAGGCCGATGAACAGCAGGCTCCAGGCGCCGGAGCGCTCCCAGGTTTCCGGCAGCACGTCGAGCAGCACCAGCCCGGTGACGCTCACCAGCACGAAGGCGTCCATCGCGCGCAGCAGCCGCGGCCGGCGGCGCGCCACCGCGTACAGCAGCGGGCCGCTGAGCAGGGCGGCTAGGGTGGCGAGGAGCAAAAGCAGATTCATGAGGGCCCGTGGCGTGCTGCAAAACGCGCACCCGCTGCTGGCGGAAGTGCGGGACAGGATGTTATTAAATATATATCGATTATAAATTCTGTAATCAATTTATAACCAATTCCCCAGGGAAATGGCGACGAGCGGGTGGCGCCGCCGCCGGCCTCCCGGACCGCCGCGACAAACAAAAACCGCCACACCCGTCACGCGGTGTGGCGGTCTGATGCACGACGGCCGGCTCAGTGCGCGCGCGGCGCTTCGCCGGAGGCTGGCGCCGGCGCCGGGGCGACAGGCTCGGGCTCCGCGCGCGGCTGCGGCGCTCGCTCCAGCGCGAACTTGAGCACGTCCTCGATCCAGCGCACCGGCTCGATGTTGAGCTTGCTCTTGACGTTGTCCGGAATGTCGGCGAGATCCTTCACGTTCTCCTGCGGGATCAGCACGGTCTGGATGCCGCCGCGCTGCGCCGCCAGCAGCTTTTCCTTGAGGCCGCCGATGGGCAGCACCTCGCCGCGCAGCGTGATCTCGCCGGTCATAGCGACATCCGCGCGCACCGGGATGCCGGTGAGCGCCGACACCAGGGCCGTGCACATCGCCGCGCCGGCGCTGGGGCCGTCCTTGGGCGTGGCGCCTTCCGGCACGTGCACGTGGATGTCGTTGGTCTCGTAGAACTTGGGGTCGATGCCGAACTCCTTGGAGCGCGAGCGCACCACGGTCAGCGCCGCCTTGATCGACTCCTGCATGACGTTGCCCAGCGAGCCGGTCTGCGTCATCTGGCCCTTGCCCGGCGCCAGCGCGGCCTCGATGGTCAGCAGCTCGCCGCCCGCTTCCGTCCACGCCAGGCCGGTGACCTGGCCGATCTGGTTCTTGTCCTCGGCGCGGCCGAAGCGGAACTGCGGCACGCCCAGGTACTTGTCGAGATTCTTCTCGGTGACCTTGATCTTCTTTTCCGCCGGCTTGAGCAGCAGCTGCTTGACCGTCTTGCGCGCGATCTTGCTCATCAGGCGCTCGAGGCTGCGCACGCCGGCTTCGCGCGTGTAATGGCGGATGGTGGCGAGGATCGCCTTGTCGGTCACTTCCAGCTCGCCGTCGTTGAGGCCGTTGGCCTTGACCTGCTTGGGGATCAGGTACTGCTTGGCGATGTTGAGCTTCTCGTCCTCGGTGTAGCCGGGGATGCGGATCACTTCCATGCGGTCCAACAGCGGGCCGGGGATGTTCAGCGAGTTGGCCGTGGCGATGAACATCACGTCCGACAGGTCGAAGTCCACTTCCAGGTAGTGATCGTTGAAGGTGTTGTTCTGCTCGGGGTCGAGCACTTCCAGCAGCGCCGACGACGGATCGCCGCGGAAGTCCATGCTCATCTTGTCGATCTCGTCGAGCAGGAACAGCGGGTTCTTCACGCCGACCTTGGTCATGCTCTGGATGATCTTGCCGGGCATGGAGCCGATGTAGGTGCGGCGATGGCCGCGAATCTCGGCCTCGTCGCGCACGCCGCCCAGGCTCATGCGCACGAACTTGCGGTTGACCGCCTCGGCGATGCTGCGACCGAGCGAGGTCTTGCCCACGCCCGGCGGGCCGACCAGGCACAGGATCGGGCCGCGCAGCTTCTTGACGCGCGACTGCACGGCGAGATGCTCGACGATGCGTTCCTTGATCTTCTCCAGGCCGTAGTGATCGGCGTCGAGCTTGTCCTGGCAGGCCTTGAGGTCGATATGGGTCTTGGTGCGCCTCTTCCACGGCACCTGCGTCAGCACGTCGAGGTAGTTGCGCACGACGGTGGCTTCCGCCGACATCGCCGGCATCATCTTCAGCTTGTTGAGCTCGGCGCGGGCCTTGGACTTGGCCTCCTTGGGCATGCCGGACTTCTCGATGCGGTTGGCCAGCTCTTCCTGCTCGGAAGGGCCGTCCTCGCCTTCGCCCAGTTCCTTCTGGATCGCCTTGATCTGCTCGTTGAGGTAGTACTCGCGCTGGTTCTTCTCCATCTGCTGCTTGACGCGGCCGCGGATCTTTTTCTCGATCTGCATCACGTCGATTTCGCCTTCCAGCATCTTGAGCACGTGCTCCAGGCGCGTCTTGGCGTCGTCCAGTTCCAGCACCTGCTGCTTGTCTTCCAGCTTCAGCGACAGGTGGGCGGAGATGGTGTCGGCCAGGCGGCCCGGCGAGTCCATGCTGGTCAGCGACGGCAGCAGCTCGGCGGGAATCTTCTTGTTGAGCTTGGCGTAGGCCTCGAACTGGGCCAGGATCGAACGCGTCAGCGCGTCGATCTCCTTGCTGTCGGTGACGCTGGCGGCATCATCCGGCAGCGGGTGGCATTCGGCGGTGAGATAGGCGCCGCTCTCGTCCAGCGAGGTGATGCGCGCGCGGCGCACGCCTTCGACCAGCACCTTCACGGTGCCGTCCGGCAGTTTGAGCATTTGGAGGATGCTGGCCAGGGTGCCGACTTCGTAGAGGTCCTTGGCGACGGGATCGTCGGCGTCGGCCACGCGCTGCGCCACCAGCAGGATGCGCTTGTCGTCCTGCATGGCGGCGGACAGGGCCTTGATCGATTTGTCGCGGCCGACGAACAGCGGAATCGCCATGTGGGGGAAGACCACCACATCGCGCAGGGGTAGAACGGGGGCCTGCCGGTCGTTCAGGGTTTCCACGGGATCTCCGGTGGGTGAGGCATTGCCGGCATTATGCCGGATTGACTCAAAGTAAGGCCGGTCCCTGGCGATTCAAGCGCGCCGGCCTCGTCGCCGGCGCGCGGGCGCAAATCAAACGAATTCAATCCGCTGGCCGAGGGCGCGGGGCAGGAGACGGCCCTCGTGCCAGGCCAGCTCGCCGTTGACCCAGGTGGCGTCGATGCGGGCCGGGAAGCTGCGGCCTTCCAGCGGCGACCAGCCGCACTTGTAGAGCAGGTCCGGCGCCTGCACGGTGGTGCTGGCGTTGTGGTTGACCAGCACCAGGTCGGCCCAGTAGCCCTCGCGGATGTAGCCGCGGTCCTTGACGCCGAACATGTCGGCCACCGAATGGCTGGTTTTCTGCACCACGGTGCGCAGGTTCAGCTCGCCGCGCTGCACCAGGTCCAGCAGCATCAGCAGGGCGTGCTGCACCAGCGGCAGGCCGGCGGGCGCCTTGAAGTATTTCTGCGACTTCTCTTCGCGCGTATGCGGCGCGTGGTCGGTGGCGATGACGTCGATGCGGTCCTCGCGCACGGCCCTGAGCAGGGCGGCGCGGTCGGCGGCGGTCTTGATCGCCGGGTTGCACTTCACGCGGGCGCCCTGGGCCGCGTACCAGGATTCGTCCATGTACAGGTGGTGCACGCAGGCTTCGACGGTGATGCGCTTGCCCTTCACCGGCCCCGGCGTGAAGAAGTCCAGCTCGCGCGCGGTGGTCAGGTGCAGCACATGCAGGCGTGCGTTGTGCTTCTTGGCCAGGCCCACCGCCAGCTCGGTGGACTTGTAGCAGGCCTCGGCCGAGCGGATGTGCGGATGCTCGCCCCAGGGCACGTCCTCGCCGTATTGGGCGCGCGCGGCCTCCTCGGCGGCCTTGATCATCGGCGTGTCCTCGCAGTGCGTCAGCAGCATCAGCTGCGAGTGCTCGAAGATGCCTTCCAGCGTCTGCGGATTGTCGACAAGCATGTTGCCGGTCGAGGCGCCCATGAAAATCTTCACCGCCGGCGCGTCGCCCTTCTTCAGGCGCTTGATCTCCTCGAGATTGTCGTTGGCGGCGCCGAAGTGGAACGAGTAGTTGGCGTGGGATCGGCCCTGGGCGCGGGCGAACTTGGCATCGAACTCGGCGCGCGTCGTGCAGTTCGGGATGGTGTTGGGCATATCGAAGAAGCTGGTGATGCCGCCCGCCACCGCCGCCGCCGATTCGGTGGCGAGGTCGCCCTTTTGGGTCAGGCCGGGTTCGCGGAAGTGCACCTGGTCGTCGATCATGCCCGGCAGCAGCCAGCGGCCGGCGGCGTCGAAGGTCTCGCAGCCGGCGGGCGCGCTGAGCTGCTTGCCGATGCGCTCGATACGGCCGTTGCGGATCAGGACATCGCCTTCGATTTCATGGCCTTCGTTGATGATCTTGGCGTTGACGATGAGCATGACGGAGTCCTTCGATGAGCGTGACGACCAGTCTAGCAGCCGGCCGCCGCCCGCTGACGCCCGCCGGGCCGCAATGGCTGCGTCATCGCTCCGGGAAAGACCCACCCGCTGCCGGCATGGTCGTCGGAAATGATGTTATAAAAAATAAATAGAATTTTAAAACATATTATTTTATGTAACAGTCTGTCCTGCCCGAAAGGCGACAGCGGGTGGTGCATTTTCCACCGGTAAAACCCGGGTAACGGCCATCGATACCTGGCGCAAGGACAGCGCGTGCGCGGCGCTGTAGTATGCGCGCCCCGACGATTGCGGCATCGTTCTCCGACCGCAGCGCAGCGAGTGCGAGCATGGCTGAGAAACCCGTCTTCTACGATCCCACCGGCCGACGCGCGCGGCGACTGCGGCGCTTCCAGTGGCTGTTCGGGACGCTGGCGGCGCTGATCGCCGTGGCCTTCGCCGGCTACCTGCTGGTGATCAGCCCGATGAGCACTGCCGACCTCACTGGCCAGGCCGCGGCCCTGTTCCATCTGCCGGTCAGTTCCAACACCTTCGAGCACGTGGGCCCGCGCTCGGCCAAGCGCGTCGCCGCCGGCCTGCGCGCCAAGCAGCGCGAGCTGAACCGCGCCGCGCAGGCCGCGCGCGCGCACGCCGCGCACAGCAAGACGCTGCCGGCGTGGTCGGCGGGGACGACGGGACGTGCGCTGAGCATCGGCTTCTACGCCAACTGGGACGACAACAGCCTGTCGGCGCTCAAGAGCGGCCTGCCGCACCTGGACTGGGTGGTGCCGGCCTGGCTCAACCTGCAGGGACCGGACATGGCGCTGCAGTCCGAGATGAACGCGCCGGCGGTGGACGCCATCGCGCAGCTGCGGCCGGGCATCCCGGTGCTGCCGATGATCCAGAACTCCGTCGAGGGTGCCTGGGACGGCCCCGGCCTGGCGCGGCTGCTGGCCGATCCGGCCAAGCGTGCGCAGCGTATCCAGGAGATCGTCGCCTTTCTCGAAACCAATCACCTGCAGGGCCTGACGGTGGATTTCGAGACCGTGCCGGAGAGCGCGCAGCAGAACCTGCTGGCCTTTCTGCGCGAACTGTCCACGGCCTTCGATCCGCACGACTGGGCGCTGCTGGTGTGCCTGCCGTTCAACGATCCGGCCTGGGACTACAAGGCCTACGCCGACGCCGCCGACTTCGTGGTGCTGATGGCCTATGACGAACACTGGGAAGAGGGCACGCCCGGCAGCGTCGCCGGCCAGACCTGGTTCGAGGACACGCTCGATCGCCGCATGAAGGATCTGGATCCGGACAGCACCATCATCGCCATCGGCAACTATGGTTACGACTGGTCGCCGGGCCAGCCGACGCAGGACCTGAGTTTCCAGGAGGCGGTGCGCGCAGCGCAGGATTCCGACGCCGACATCGACTTCGACGCGGACGCCGAGAACCCGCACTTCACCTACAGCGAAAACGGCAAGCGCCACGACGTCTGGTTCCTCGACGCCGTGACCAGCTTCAACGAGATTCACGCCGCCGACATCTACAAGCCCTACGGCTATGCGCTGTGGCGCCTGGGCTCGGAAGATCCGTCGATCTGGTCGGTGATGGGCCAGCCCTACGGCGCGCCGGCGCCGGACGCGCTGCGCAGCATCGGCAGCGGCCAGGACGTCGATTTCCGCGGCGACGGCGAACTGCTGCGCGTGGCCTCGCTGCCGGCCAAGGGCGCGCGCACCATCGAGGTCGATCCCGATACCGGCGACATCGTCGACCAGACCTACACCGCGGTGCCGATGGCCTACGTCATCCAGCGCTTTGGCGCGCAGCCGAAGAAGATCGCGCTGACCTTCGACGACGGCCCCGATCCGCGTTGGACGCCGCAGATTCTCGACATCCTCAAGCAGAAGAACGTGCGCGCCACCTTCTTCATCGTCGGCGAAAACGCCGGCTCCGCGCCGGACATCGTGCGGCGCGAGGTGGCGGAAGGCCATGATGTCGGCAACCACAGCTTCACCCATCCCAACCTCGCGGTGCTGCCGGAAGAACTGGTGAGGCTGGAGCTGGACACCACGCGCAAGCTGTTCGAGTCCATCACCGGCCGCTCCATGCGCCTGTTCCGGCCGCCGTACCTGGGCGACGCCGACCCGACCTCGCTCGACGAAATCGACTCGGTGCGCATCGGCCAGAACCTGGGCTATGTCACCGCCGGTCTGCGTATCGACCCGGACGACTGGATGCGACCCGGCGTGCAGCCGATCATCGACCGCACGCTGGAGCAGGTGCAGAGCAAGGACGAGGACGTGCGCGGCAGCATCGTGCTGCTGCACGATGCCGGCGGCGACCGCTCGCAGACCGTGGCCGCGCTGCCGCAGCTGATCGACACGCTGCGCGCCAAGGGTTACGAGTTCGTGCCGGTGTCGGAGCTGGCCGGCCTGACGCACGACCAGGCCATGCCGGCGCTGCCGCCGGACGCGGTGCTGCCCAAGATGGCGCTGCCGGTGTTTCTCACCATCGGCCAGTTCGGGCAGGTGATGCGCGGCCTGTTCATGGTCGCCATTGCGCTGGGCATCGCGCGCGTGCTGTTCCTCTGCGTGCTGGCGCTGGTGCACAGATGGCGCGAGCTGCGGCAGACGCCGCCGGAATTGCCGGTGGACCCGCCGCTGGTCTCGGTATTGATCCCCGCGTTCAACGAAGCCAAGGTCATCGTCGCCTCGGTGCAGCGCATCCTGGGCAGCCGCTATCCCAAGCTGGAAGTGATTGTCATCGACGACGGCTCCACCGACGGCACCAGCGAGCGGGTGCAGGCGCATTTCGCCAACACGCCGGGCGTCACACTGCTCACGCTCAGCAACGGCGGCAAGGCGCGCGCGCTCAACAGCGGCCTGCAGAAGGCCAGCGGCGAGATCGTGGTGGCGCTGGACGCGGACACGCAGTTCGAGCCGGAGACCATCGGTTCTCTCGCGCGCTGGTTCAACGACCCTGAAGTCGGCGCCGTCGCCGGCAATGCCAAGGTCGGCAATCGCGTCAACACCATCACCAACTGGCAGGCGCTGGAATACATCAGCGCGCAGAACCTCGAGCGCCGCGCGCTGATGGTGCTGGGCTGCATCACCGTCGTGCCCGGCGCGGTCGGCGCCTGGCGGCGCAGCGTGCTGGACCAGCTCGGCGGCTTCCCCAGCGACACGCTGGCGGAGGACCAGGACCTGACCATCGCCGTGCAGAAGGCGCGCTACAAGGTGCTGTACGACAGCGCCGCCATCGCCTGGACCGAGGCGCCGGACACCGTGCAGGGTCTGGTCAAGCAGCGCTTCCGCTGGGCCTTCGGCACCTTCCAGTGTTTGTGGAAGCACCGCGACGCACTGTTCGCGCGCCGCTACGGCACGCTCGGCTTCATCGCGCTGCCGCAGGTGCTGCTGTTCCAGATCCTGCTGGCGGCGATTTCACCGGTGCTGGACTTCTGCCTCGTGCTGCAAGTCCTGCAAACCGGCGTCGACTACCTGCAGCATCGTGGCCAGTTCGACCCGGACAATCTCTATCTCACGCTGATCTACTTCGCCGCCTTCATGGCGCTGGACGTCGCCGTCGTCGCCGTCGCCTTTGCTATGGAGAAACGCGAGGAGTGGGGCCTGCTGCCGCTGATCGCCGCGCAGCGCTTCGGCTATCGCCAACTGCTGTACTACGTGGTGGTGAAGTCTCTCTTCTCCGCCACTGGCGGCACGCGCGTGGGCTGGGGCAAGCTGGAGCGGAAGGGGTCAGTGACGGGGCCGGAGGGGTCGTAAGTGGCGGGAGCTATTAGTTGGCAGGTTCGCTACCCAAAACGCGTAGTTCCTTTAGCAGGCTCTGCGCTGCAGCGTCCTCAATTTGTCCCCAAGTTCTACTGTCTTCCGCCTTCCAAGCGTCTCGACCGTTGATAGAGTAACCAACAATGACCGCTGCAGCTTGGGATGGACTTCGGAACAAGTGATCTCTAGAAAAGCGGGCCTTGCCGTCAGCAACTAGCAAGGCTCCAGAGGCAATTAGTTTCTCACGTATTGCTCGGTATCCACTGGAGAGACTCGGCTGTGAATCCGGCGCTGCTTCTGATCCAGCTAGAACAACGAGGCCCTCATTTGTTTTCTGAGCGGTTGCATAGATACGACCTACCCGCAGGGAGTAATTCGTTGGTTCCTTACTTGTAGCAGGTATCGGCGATGCTTCGGTAGGTGTTGTTAGGTCTATGCGAGATGTGGCTGTTGCGTTTGGCTGTGAGGAGGGCGATGCGGGTTTTGTAGTTAATGGCACCAGGACTTTGTGGCCTAGGGCAGCCAGCAACATTCCAAGACTCTCAATATAGTCCTCCATCGCATCTTGATCGGCTCGCGGTAGCGACGCTGGTTGAGGTGATACTGAGTTCGTCAGGATGTAGCGGCCGGCATTCTGCGCCAACTGTACTAGGCGCGATTCCAAATAACGAACATGTGCTTTTGTGAGGTTGTCGTCCTTGCTGGTGAATGCGACAAGATCGGTCCAGAAGTCCTTGCCACTTACGTGTGAACTGATTCGTTCGATTACTACCTCAGCTTCACCAATATAAGCGACGTCTCTTCCTGATTCTTCATCCAACCCAAAGAGGAAGTAGACACCTGGACGGTTGGTTTCTGGCCAAGCCTTTAGATCAGTGAAGCGAGTGCGCGGGCATGCGAGAGCTTGGCCGCTCCAGTTGGTAATTTCAGCATGCCGAACTCCTGACGCGGAACCATCTGCAAGGTATATCCGAACAGTCTTACCGCGAGCCATTTCTCGGCCTTTTGATTGGATTTTGATAGGTCGCAGGTTATGTGAGCGATCTTTCCAAGACAAGTTACCCGCTCTTGCTAGTTTCCCTAGAGAAAATGTTAATAAATATTAATGGAAATAAAATTCAATAAATAAATATTAACAGTCTTGGTTTCGCTATTAGCGAGAGCGGGTGGTGTTACCAATCGCCCCACAGCGCCTGTATCGCCGCCAGCGCGGCGACGCCGGCGGTTTCGGTGCGCAGTACGCGCGGACCGAGGGCTAGTGGCGTGCAGCCGTGGCGTGCGGCGAGTTCACATTCGGTGTCACTTAATCCGCCTTCGGGGCCGACCAGCAGGGTGACGGCGCGGTTGGCGCGGTCGAGGTCGCGCAGGCGGTGGCTGGCGCCGGGCGCGAGGACGAGTTTTAGCGCATCGTCCTTGGCGCTGCGCAGCCAGGCGCCGTAGTCCTGCGGTGCGTGCAGTTGCGGCAGGCGCGTGCGGCCGGATTGTTCGCAGGCCGAGATGATGACGCCGCGCCAGTGGTCCAGCTTCTTCGCCCAGCGCTCGGCATCGAGGCGCACCACAGTGCGTTCGGAAATCAGCGGCACGATCTCGGCAACGCCGAGTTCTACCGCCTTCTGCAGCGTGTAGTCCATGCGGTCGCCCTTGGACACGCACTGCGCGAGCGTGAGGCGCAGCGGCGATTCGCGGTCGATGTCGATGCGCGCGCCGAGGGTGGCCTGCGCGTCGCGCTTGCCGACGGCGGTGAGGGTGGCCGGGTATTCGCCACCGTGGCCGTCGAAGGCAACGAAGCTTTCACCGACGCGTAGGCGCAGCACCTGCACAAGGTGGCGGGCGGCGTCTTCGGGCAGCGTGATCATTGCGCCTGCCGCGAGTGGGCCTTCGAGGTACACGCGGCTGGTCATCGGGACTCAAAAGAAAAACTGGATTCCAGCCTTCGCTGGAATGACGAATGGTGGCGGCTGCGGTTAGTCACTCGTCGCCTCGAATACGCCCTCGGTGGCGACGCGGCACATCAGGCCGATCTGCTCAGGGTCGATCACGTAGGGCGGCATGAAGTAAATGACGTTGCCCAGCGGTCGCAGCAGCACGCCGTGCTGCAGGCCGTAGCGGTAGACGCGCAGGCCGCGACGCTCGGCGGCGGGATAGGGCTCGCGCTTGCGCGGGTTCTTCGCCAGCTCGATGGCGAGGATCATGCCCTGCTGCCGCACTTCTGCGACAAAGGGATGACGGCGCAACTCGTCGGTGCCGGCCCACATCATCTGCGCCAGTTGGCGGTTGCGCGCCAGCACGTCCGGCTGCGCGAACAGGTCCAGCGTGGCCAGCGCCGCGCGGCAGGCGAGGGCGCTGCCGGTGTAGGAGTGCGAGTGCAGGAAGGCCTTGCCGCTGCGGTACTCGTCGTAGAACGCCTCGTAGATCGTATCGCGCGTCAGCGTCACCGCCAGCGGCAGGGTGCCGCCGGTGAGGCCCTTGGACAGGCAGAGAAAATCCGGCGTGATCTTGGCGTATTCGCAGGCGAACAGCTTGCCGGTGCGACCGAAGCCGACCGCGATCTCATCCGCGATCAGGTGCACGCCGTGGCGGTCGCAGGCCTCGCGCAGCAGCGACAGGTACACCGGGTGATACATGCGCATGCCGCCGGCGCATTGCACCAGCGGCTCCAGGATCACGGCGCAGACTTCCTGCGCATGGCGCGCCAGCGTCTCTTCCATGTGCGCGAACTGGCGGCGCGTGTGGTCTTCCCAGTTCTCGCCGGGACGCCGCTCGTAACAGTCGGGCGAGGGCACCACGATGGGTTGCAGCAGCAGCGGTGCATAGGTGTCTCGATACAGGCCGGTGTCGCCCACCGCCAGCGCGCCCAGGGTTTCGCCGTGATAGCCGTTGGACAGCGTGATGAAGCGCTGCTTGTTCGGCTGGCCGACGTTGCGCCAGTAGTGGAAGCTCATCTTGAGCGCCACTTCGATGGCGGCCGAGCCGTTGTCGGCGTAGAAGCAGCGCGTCAGGCCCGGCGGCACGATCTGGCACAGCCGCTCGGCCAGTTCCACCGCCGGCTGATGCGTGAAGCCGCCGAGCATGACGTGGTCGAGTTCGTCGAGCTGGTTCTTGAGCGAGGCGACGATGTGCGGATGTCGATGGCCGAAGACGTTGGTCCACCAGGAGCTGACGGCGTCGAGATAGCGCTTGCCCTCGAAATCCTCCAGCCAGACGCCCTCGGCGCGCTTCACCGGCACCAGCGGCAGCGGCGGCTCTGCGCCGGCGTGATCGTGCATCTGCGTGCAGGGGTTCCACACGCGCGCGAGGCTGCGCGTGACCCAGTCGGCGTTGCTCACAGGTCCTTGATCAGCACCAGCGAGTTGCGCTGGTAATTGTAGAGCCGCTGCTTCTGCACCGGCAGGTCCTTGATCTTGCCCTGCTCGAAGCCGTGCTCGATGAACCAGTGCGGCGTGTGCGTGGTGAGACTGAACAGGCGCTTGAGCTTGCGCCGCTTGGCGTCGGCCTCGACGCGCTTGAGCAGCGCCGCGGCGCGGCCGGCGCGCTGGTAGTCGGGATGCACGGCGACACAGGCCAGCTCGCCCATCTGGTTCTGCGGAAACGGAAACAGCGCGCAGCAGGCGATGGCGGTGCCGTCGCGCACGATCACGGTGAAGTTGCCGATTTCGAGTTCCAGCTGCTCGCGCGAGCGTGGCACCAGGATGCCGGCTTCCTCCAGCGGCTTGATCAGGCTCAGCACGCCGCCGACATCCTCGATGGTGGCCTGGCGCGTGGCTTCGTAATCGGCATCGGCGTAGAGCATCAGGCCGACGCCGTCGCGCGTGTACAGCTCGCGCAGGATCGCGCCGTCCTGTTCGGCGCCGACCAGGTGCACGCGCTTGACGCCGTTGCGGCCGGCGGCGATGGCGGCGCGCAGGTAGCCGCGATCCTGGTCCTTGAGATGGCGCGCGTCGAGCAGCTTCTCGGCCTCGGCCAGCGGCAGCTGGCCGGCGTCGCCGGTGTCGTCGGCGAGCTTCCAGCCGTCGGGGTCCGAGGACACCAGGAACACCAGCTTGTCGGCGCCCAGCGCCTGCGCGGTGGCGGTGGCCACATCCTCGTAGCGCAGGTTGAAGATCTCGCCGGTGGGCGAGTAGCCGGTGTTGGACAGCAGGGCGATGCGATCCTGCGCCAGCACCGCGCGCAGGCTGTCGACGTCCACGCGCCGCACTTCGCCGGTGTGCTGGAAATCGACGCCGTCGCGCACGCCGAAGGGCCGCGCGGTGATCCAGTTGCCGCTGGCGATGCGCAGCCGCGCGCCGCCCATCGGCGTGCTGGCGAGGCCGGTGCTGAGCTTGGCCTCGATGTCCATGCGCAGCGCGCCGGCGGCGGACTTCACGCATTCCAGCGCGTTGCGGTCGGTGATGCGCAGGCCGCCCACGGTCTGCGTCTTGATGCCGCGCAGGGCCAGTTGCTGATCGATCTGTGGCCGCGCGCCATGCACCAGCACCAGCTTCACGCCCAGGCTGTGCAGCAGGGCGAGGTCGAAAATCAGCTTCTCGAAATCCGGACGCGCCGCCACCTCGCCGCCAAAGGCGACGACGAAGACGGAGCCGTTGTGCGCGTGCACGTAGGGCGCGCATCCGCGCAGGGCGGCGACGAAGTCGGTCGGATTCATGCGCGGGATTATACGGGCGCCGCTTGCGCTCACCTATGCCCGCCGCAAGCGCGGTGCGAGCCTGACGTGCGCGCCAAGTGGCGGAAAGCGGCGTCCGGGGCGCCACCCGCTGTCACCGGTTTCCCTGGGAAAGATGTTGCTAAATATACATCAATTTAATAAATGATAAATAATTAATAACAGTTTCCCCAGCAAGAACGGGCACAGCGGGTGGGGCATCTGGCGGGGCCGGCGCGGGGCCCGGGCGTATAATCGCGGCATGCAAGCCCCCATTCATTACGACGAGCTGCACACGCTGCTCGCCAGCGCCGGATATGACGACGATGCGGCCGGTTATCACGGTGCCCTCTGCGGCGCGCTCTGCGTCGAAAAGGCGCGCGATGTCGACCTGATCCACCTGCTCGATGCCGGCGGCGACCAGCCGATCCAGCCCGATACGCAGCTGCGCGGCGAGCTGTCGCGCCTGCGCGAGCAGACGCTGCTGTCGTTGCAGGACGAGCAGGGCGGTTTTGCGCCGCTGCTGCCGGAGGACGATGCCGCGCTCACCGCGCGCGTCGGCGCGCTGGTGGCGTGGTGCGAGGGCTTCCTGTTCGGGCTCTCCAGCCGTCCGCAGCTCGATCTCAAGGGCTGCTCCGAGGAGGCGCGCGAGATCATCGAGGACTTCGCGCAGTTCACCCGCGCCAGCATTGGCGGCGATGACGATACCGAGCTGGAAGAGAATGCCTACGCCGAGCTGGTGGAATACATCCGCGTCGGCGCCCAACTGATCTACATGGAACTGCGGCCGCGTCCGACGCCGGACCCGCGGCCGTCGAAGAAGGTGCACTGACGCCATGAAACCCGACACCAAGACTTTGAAGGAACACGCCGCGCGCCGCGCCCGCCTGATGAAGGCCATCGGCCCGCGCGGCGTCGCCATCATTCCCTCCGCGCGCGAGGTGATCCGCGCTCGCGACACGCACTACAAGTTCCGCCAGGACAGCGATTTCCAGTACCTGACCGGATTTCCGGAGCCGGACTGCATCGCGGTGCTGGCGCCGGGGCGTAAGGACGGCGCCTTCGTGCTGTTCGTGCGCGAGCGCAACGCCGAGCGCGAAATCTGGGACGGCCGTCGCGCCGGCCCGGAAGGCGCGGTGCGCGACTACGGCGCCGACGAGGCCTATGCCATCGACGACTTCGCGGCGCATCTGCCGCGCCTGCTGGCCGGCCGCTCGCGCGTGCACTACAACCTCGGCGAGCATCCGGCGCTCGATCCGCAGATCACCGGCTGCGTGCGCAATATCCGCGAAGTCTCGCGCCGCGGCGCCGCCGCGCCCACGGAGTTCGTGGCGCTGGAGACCAGCCTGCACGAGATGCGTCTGCGCAAGACGCCGGCGGAAGTGACGCTGCTGGCCCAGGCCTGCGAGTGGACCGCGCAGGCCCACTGCAAGGCGATGCGCTTTGCCAAGCCCGGCGTCTACGAGTGGCAGGTGGCGGCGGAGATCCACGATCACTTCGCGCGGCACGAGATGGAATGCGGCTACGGCTCCATCGTTGGTGGCGGCGACAACGCCTGCATCCTGCATTACGTCGAGAACAACCGGAAGCTGCGCAACGGCGACCTGCTGCTGATCGACGCCGGCGGCGAGTATCGCGGCTACACCGCCGACATCACGCGCACCTTTCCGGTCAACGGCCGCTTCAGCAAGGCGCAGCAGGCGGTGTACGAGGTGGTGCTGGAAGCCAACGTGCAGGCGATCAAGGCGCTCAAGGCCGGCGAGTCCGTCGGCAAGCCGCACCAGGTGGCGGTGAACATCCTGACGCAGGGCCTGGTCGATCTCGGCCTGCTGCAGGGCAATGTCCGCGACCTGATCAAGACCGAAAAGTATCGCCAGTTCTACATGCACGGCACCGGCCACTGGCTGGGCATGGACGTGCACGACGTCGGCCGCTACAAGATCGACGGCGCCTACCGCACGTTCGAGCCCGGCATGGTGATGACGGTGGAGCCGGGCCTGTACATCGCGCCCGGCAGCAAGGGCGTCGACGAACAGTACTGGGGCATTGGCATCCGCATCGAAGACGATGTGCTGGTCACCGCCCAGGGCCCGCGTGTGCTCACCGGCGGTGTGCCCAAGGATGTCCAGGGCATCGAACGCCTGATGGCGGCCTGAGGCGCGCATGAGCGGGACTGCAGCGGGAGATTGCGACGTCGCGATTGTCGGCGGCGGCCTTGTCGGCGCCAGCCTGGTGCTGGCCCTGGCGCCGCTGGGCCTGCGCGTGGCGCTGATCGAGGCGGCCGCGCCGCCGCAGGGCGCGCCGTCCTGGGACGAGCGCTGCATCGCCATCAACGACGGCAGCCGCCGCATCTTCGAGCCGCTGGGCGTATGGCCGGCGCTGCAGGCGGCGGCGACACCGATCACGGCGACGCATATTTCCGAGCGCGGCCGTTTCGGCGTCGCGCGTTTCACCGCGCAGGACGCCGGGCTCGAAGCCCTCGGCTACAACATCCCCATCCGTCACCTCGGCCAGACGCTGTGGCAGGCGGCGCAGCGCACGGCCGCGCGCCTGATCGCGCCGGCGCGACTGACGGCGCTGGACCTGGGCAGCGACGCCGCGACGCTGACGCTGGATGACGGCACCCTGCTGCGCGCACGGCTGGTGGTGGCGGCTGATGGCGCGCAGTCGGCGGTGCGCCGGCTGCTGGCCATCGACGCCAGCAGTGACGACTACCGGCAGTCCGCCATCGTTACCGCGGTCCGCCCGGCGCGACCGCATCGCGGCGTGGCGTACGAGCGCTTCACCGAGGGTGGACCCATCGCCGTGCTGCCCAAGCCGGACGATGCCTGCTCCCTGGTGTGGACGGTGCCGGGCGAGCGCGTCGACACCATGCTGGCCTGGAGCGATGCCGAATTCCTGGCGCAGGCGCAGGAGACTTTCGGCGAGCGCCTTGGCGTGTTCCGCGAGCTGGGGCGGCGCACGGCCTATCCGCTGACGCGCGTGATGAGCGCGCAGCTCACTGCACCGCGCGTGCTGTTCGCCGGCAACGCCGCGCAGTCGCTGCACCCGGTGGCGGCGCAGGGCTTCAACCTCGGGCTGCGGGATGTCGCCGCCGTCGCCGAGGTGCTGACGACGGCGAGCGATCCCGGCGCGCCGGCGACGCTGGCCGAGTACGCGCGCCGTCGCGCGGCCGACCGCGAACGCACGGCCGGCTTCACGGACCGCCTCGTGCGCACCTTCTCCAACCGCGTGCCGGGCCTGCGCGGCCTGCGCCACCTGGGCCTGCTGGCGCTGGACCTGACGCCGCCGCTCAAGGATGCGGTGATGCGCCAGAACCTCGGCTACGGCGCCACCGCGTCGATCGACTCATGAAGCACGAGATCGTCATTGTCGGCGGTGGCGCGGTGGGCGCGGCCCTGGTGCTGGCGCTGCACCGCGCCGGCATCGACGCGGCGCTGGTCGAACGCGGCGCGCCGCCGCCTGCGTGGGACGCCGCCGATTACGATCTGCGCGTCTACGCGCTGTCGCCGGCCTCCACGCGCTTTCTCGACACGCTGGCAGTCTGGCCGGAGATCGTGTCGCGTCGCGCCAGCGCTTATCGCACGATGCGGATCTGGGACGAGCAGCCGCAGCGTGCGCTGGAGTTCGCCAGCGCGCCGCTGGGCCTGCCGCAGCTCGGACACATCGTCGAGAACAGCCTGTTGCTGCAATCGCTGTGGCGGCCGCTGGCGGAAGTGCCGCTCTATACCGGCGTGCGCATCGCCGCGCTGAAGCTGGATGAGGATGCCGCGCGGCTGAGTTTCGACGATGGCCGCGAGCTGTCGGCACGGCTGGTGATTGCCGCCGACGGCGCCGACTCGGCGCTGCGCGAGGCCGCCGGCATCGAGTGCCTGCGCCGGCCGTATCCGCAGCGCGCCGTGGTCTGCCATGTGCGCACCGAGCGGCCGCATCGCGGCACCGCCTGGCAGCGTTTCCTGCCGACCGGGCCGCTGGCCTTTCTGCCGCTGGCCGACGGCCGCTGCTCCATCGTCTGGTCCTCGCAGGAGGCGGACGAGCTGCTGGCGCTGGACGACGCCGAGTTCCGGCTGCGTCTCGCCGCGGCCCTGCAGTTCGAGCTGGGCGCGATCATCGAATGCACCCGCCGCGTCGCTTTCCCGCTGCAGCTGCTGCATGCGCGCGACTACGTGCGGCCGCGCTTCGCGCTGGCGGGCGATGCCGCGCACGTGGTGCATCCGCTGGCGGGGCAGGGCGTCAACCTCGGTCTCGCGGATGCCGAATTGCTGGCGCGCCAACTGATCGCGGCCCACGATGAACGCCGCGATCCCGGCAACCTGCGCCTGCTGCAGCGCTACGAGCGCGCGCGCAAGGCCGACGCCCTCGACATGCTGGCGGTCACCGACGGCCTCAATCGCGCCTTCGGCCTGCGCAGCGAGACCTGGGATGGATTGCGCGGATTCGGACTCGACGCGGTCAACCGGCTGGCGCCGCTCAAGACCCTGCTGGCGCGGCGCGCGGTGGGCGCGTGATCGCCGCCAGCGCCTGATCGGCGAGCCGCGGCACGATCTGGCTGCGGTCCTGGACGGCGTAGCGCGCGGCAAACGTAGTCGCCGCGTTGCGCAGCCGCGCATCGTCCAGCAGTTGCCGCAGCGCGGCGCTCAGGTTGAATTCGCCCTTGGGCGGCGGCGTCAGCGCGGCGCCCAGTTGCGTGGCGCGCAGCGCCACGAGGTTCTGCTCCACCGTCTCCGGCAGCAACAGGCCCGGCTTGCCCGCGAGCAGCATTTCGGCCGTGGTGCCGTGCGCGGCGTAGTGCACGTAGGCATCGCATTCGCGCGCGGCGAGGCGCAGCTGCACGGCGCGGTCGAGGATGCGCAGGCCCGGCCGCTCAAAGCTGCGCAGGCGCTCGGCCTCGATGCCGCCGACACGCAGCAGCACTCGCGCCGGCAGGCGCTGCAGCGCGGCGAGCACCGCCGCCAGCGATTTGCCCGGGCGCAGGTAACCAAAAACGCGCGGTCCCTCGCCGTCGGGCCACTCGGGCGGTTCGCCCTGCGCCATGTCGGGCAGGCCGAGATAGGGTTCGCTGCGCGCACCGTAGTGGTCGAGCTCGGGATAGCTGCAAAGGGCGCGCGCGGTTTCGCCGAACAGCGACTGCAGTGAATCCGGCGCTGCCCAGCCGAGCTGCTTGAACGCGCCGGCGATGCGGTCGCACACGCGTTGCTCGTTGTGGCGCAGCACGTCGTCGCTCACGCGCAGGCCGGGACGGAACGCCGGATACGGCTGGCGCCGCGGCGGCACGGTGAAGCCGGTCCCGAACTGCAGCACCGGCAGGCCGATGCCGCGCGCGGCGGCCACGGCGCTGGGTGCGTGGTCGGTGGCCAGCAGATCGCAGCGATGACGTTGTAGCAGCTCCGCCCAGGCCCGCAGGCGCGCGGCAAGATGGGGCGCGTGATCGAAGCCGCTGTTGTGCAGCAGGCTGGCGTAGCTGACCTGCACGCGCAGGGGATGATGGATCGCGGCCATCTGCAGCGGCGCCTGCAGGATGGGACCGGTGGCGGGGTCGAGCACTTCCGCCGCCGCGGCGAGATCACGCACGGCGTAGACGATCTCATGGCCGCGCCGCTTCAGTTCCGCAGCCAGCACGCGCAAGGGCGCGAGGTGGCCGTAGCCGCCGCCCAGCTCCCACGCGAGAAGGATGTTCGCCATCAGGACTTCGTCTCCCGCCGACGTCCCTGTCGCGTCGCTCCTGCCCGGCCTTCCATGGCCGGGCGTTCGCCGGGGCGGATGTCCACTGGACATCCGCCCTGTTCCGGCTTGCCCCAAGCCAGCAGGATGCGCGCCATCCAGAGGCTCAGCGCGGTGCGGCGCGTTCCTGATCGTAGTCGAGCAGGCGCGCGAAATTTTCCAGGGACAGCAGGTGGGCGTAGACCGCGCGCAGCTCGCCTTTCTTGAGCAGGGTGCGCAGGTCGCGGCCGGAAATCTGTTGCAGCTTCTCCTCGTCGACGCGGCTGAGGCCGCGCAGGCGCAGCTTTTCGCCGGTACGGGGCATCGCCACGGCGTCGAAGGGCGTCAGCAGTTCCAGCGCCTCCAGGCGCCGGCACAGCACGCGGGTCTGCTGGCGCGCGTTCTCGATGGCCTCGAGCAGGGCGAGCACCGGCGCCCAGGTGACGGTCGGCTGGCCCTGCGCGTCGAACAAAGGCAGGCCGGCATCGGCGGCGAGGCGGTCCTCCTGCACGCAGACCATGCGCTGCGGCGCTTCGCCGCGCGGCATCGGCACCTCGGCGATGCAGAAGGGATGGCGACGGAAATAGGCAGGGACATAGGCCGGCTTGCGCCAGCGGCCCTCGCGATCGACAAACAGGTTTTGCTCCTCGCGCAGGCCCAGCACCGCCATCGGCATGAACTCGCCGCTCTGCGGATCGCGCGCGAAGGCGATGGGGAAATCCGGCGCGGCCTTGCCGAACTCGGCGGCGTTGATGAACACCGCGTTGAGCCGGGCGCACCAGGCGTAATCGTCGGCGCTGCGCACGCGCAGGCCCGCATGGCGTTGCTTGTCCAGCGGCACGACGGTGCTGTAGCCGGGCGGTGCAATCAGTTTCAGCGTCTTGGCCATGTCAGAGCGTGGTCCGCGTGCTGCGTGTGAGCCGGTTTTTCGGCCACCCGCTCCATCGGGATTGGGTCGCAGAGAAGTGTAAATTTATATATTGAATTTATTTTCAATTAATATAATAAAACAATTCTCGCACTGATGAGGGCAGGAGCGGGTGGCGGACGGGAACATGTCGCCAACAAAAAACCGGCCCCTGCGGGCCGGTGCGGTATCACTGGCAGATGTTCTTGGGGTTGGGAATCGGGTCCACCCGCAGGAACTTGGGTTCGACCGGCAGCCGGATCTGTTTGCCGTCGGGCAGGGTGACGAGGTACTGGTTCTCGCCCAGTTCGGTGCCCTTGCCGGCGTTGTTCTCGACGAACACGCCGCCGCTGATCACGCCGACCACCAGACCATCCACCGCCTTGCCCTCGGGCACGGCGTTGCCGACGACGTCATCGCCGGCGCAGGGCTGGTCGCACATGACGACGACATAGTCAGTGCCGCGAATACCGATGGTCGCCACCGGCGTCGACACGCTGTACTCGCTGCGGTCGACATGGCCGACCAGACCCGACACGGCGCGGAAACCGCCCTTGAGCAAACGGAAGAAGGCCCGCGACACGCTGGCGCTCTCGCTGGCCTGCGCCACCGGCGCCATCGGCTTGCTGGCGGCGGCGGGACCGGCGGGGTTGATCACCGGCGCCGAGGGCTGCACCGGCTTCTTGGCGACGTCCTCCGGCTTCACGTAGGCGAAATTCTCGATCTGGAAGCGGCTGTTGGGCCGCAGCAGGATGAAACCGTCGTCCGCGAACTTGATGTTGAGATAGCTCGATGCGCCGGTGTTGACGACTTCGCCCGAGTAGACGGGGTCGCCCTTGGCCAGGGTGCGGATGGCGCCATCGACGCTGGTGGCGGTGCCGCGTCCGGTGAGCAGGGTGATCTCGCCCGCCGGTGCGGCCTGGGCCAGCTGGGCGGCAAGGCCGGCGAAAAGCGCCAGCGGTGCGATCAGGATACGCAGTGCTTTCATGGTCTGTCCCCGGGCCTCAAGTGCAGCTCTTGTCGAGCACGGCATCGTGCGACTTGTTTTCGATGTCGCCCTTGCCGGTGTCGCCGCCGCTACCGGCGCCGTTGACGTCGCCAGTGAGCTTGTTCTTGTCTTGATCGCCCCCGTTGTTGCTGGTCGGCGTGACGTTGTTGGCGGAGTAGCTGGCGGTGGTGGCCTGCTGCTGCGTGGCCGGATCCACGTTCGGTGGCGGCGGCGTCTGGCCACGGATGCTGAGTTTGCCACCGCTCAGTATGGCGACCTGTCCCTGGGTCTGGATCGCGTCATAGCCGCTGACGTTCGGGTTGGTGCTGACAAATACGAAGTTGGTGTTGGTCCCGCCGACGTTGTTGCCGGTGGTGATGGGCCCCGTGTACTGGCTGGAGCCGTAGACCAGGGTCAGCACCGCATTGGGGCCGTTCACCGAGGCGTAGTGCGCAATGAAGCCCGTGGCGCCGGTGGTGTTGAGGCCGTTGCCGAGGTTGGCGGGCACGTAGTTGTAGAGCAGCGGGCTGCCACTGTGGGTGAGGTCGCCGTGATAGATCGCGTCGGTGCCGCGCACGTAGAGATAGTCGCCGATCATTTGCAGGATGCCGAGATTGACCACGCCCGTGGAGCTGAAGGCGGCGTTCGGCGCAGTGGCGACCGGTTTGAAGGTGCCCAGGTTCGCCAGCATCGCCGGGTCGCTGCCGAGCGTGGTGGTGCCGGTGCCGACGGTGATCTGGGAGTAGGTCAGATCGATGGGGCCCGCAGTGCTCAGGACGGACAGGGCGCCGGTGTTCAGGAACAACCCGCTGGTCTGGTCGCTGAAGACGCCCTGCGTGCCGCTCAGGGAAGTGCTGGTTGCGGTGATGTTGCCGTTGACGTGCAGGGTGCCGCCGGACGACAGGCTGAACTGCTTGAGATTGGCACTGCTGTTGAAGCCGAGGTTGCCGCTGCTGCTGACGATCAGATTGCCCGGCAGGGCGGCGGTAGGGGTCACCCCGTGGGCGACCGGGGTGCCGCCCCGGCTGGCGCCGACCGTGCTCGTCACGGGACCAAAGGCATTGCCGTTGACCGTCAGACTGCTGCCGGCACCGGTCACGCCAATCTGTAGGGTGCCGCTGAACAAGGCCGAGTTGTTGCCGAAGTCGGATGCGAGACCGGCGCCGCTGGCGCTGATCAGGCCGAGGCCGCCGGCCTGGTCGGAGAGGGTCGATCCGTCGATGGTGAACGTTCCAGCGGAACTGATTTTCAGGTCGCCATTGCCGCCGGTGACACCGCCGTTGGTGCTCAGGAACGAGCTGTTGACGTTGACGTTCTTGCCGGCGCCGCTGCCAGTGATCTGGATGCTGCCGGCGATCAGGTTGGAACCCCCCTGCACGCTGATGTTGTCGCTGGTCGCGGTCAGGCCGATGCTGCTGGCGTTGATCGTGGTCGCGTTGACGGTGATCGCTTGGTCGGCGCTGACGTTGACGGCGAGGGTGCTGCCCGTGGCCGCACCGCTGGGCAGACCGATGGTCGAATGCTCGATATCGACATTGGTGCCGACCGCGCCGTTGCCCGCCGCCTTGATCGTGGCGGTGCCGGTGGCGCCAAGGTTGACGTACTCGATGCTGTTGGCGACCGTGCCGCCCTGCAGCAGCGGATTGGCGCCGACGTTCAGGGCATGCGCAACGGTGGTGCCGGTGCTGCTGCCGTCGAAATTGCCGAAGACATCAAGACTCTTGCCGGCGCTCAGGCTCAGGCTGTCCAGCGTCGAATCGGCGCCGAACTCGAAGAAGATGCTGTCGCTGGTGGTGATGGCGAGCCCGCCGAGGTCGCGGTCCGCCTGCGCCGTCGGCGGGAACTGGCCGCCATCGAGCGGGTGATTGAAGCCCAGCAGTTGTCCTGGAATCTTGCTGTCGATGGCGCCGCTGGTGAGCAGAGCCACCTGGTTGCTGCCAGCATTGAAGCTGCCGCCGACGTGCAGGTTGGCGCCGGTAGCCAGGGTCGTGCTGATCTGGCCGGTGGTGAAGCTGCCGGCGCCCGTCGGCTTGAGCCAAACGAGGGCATCGTTGAGCGCCGCGGTGGTCGCCGGGCCATTGACCGGCAGGACGGTGTAGCTGCCAGCGTGCTGCGTCACGGAGATCAACCCACCGATATTGGCGCTGGCGCTGTTGATGCCGACGCCGGCGACGCCGGTGCCTTCGACCGTGATGCCGTTGGCGCCGGTGCTGAACGCGCCGGTCAGGGCCTGCTCGAAGCCGACCGAGAAGACATTGATGTCGCCGGTGATGCTGTCGCTGTGGCCGTTGGGCGCGGTACCGGTGCTGTTGACATTGATGTTGCTGTAGCTGACCTGCTCAGCGTAGACGGGCGCGGCTTCGCCATCGGGCGCGCCGACCAGCACGGCGCCATTGATGGTGACGTTGTGCCCGCCGTTGATCGAGGCGCTGGCGCTGTTGCCGCGCACATCGAGCTTGCCGTTGATCGTGCTGTCGGCGGTATTGGCCAGCGTCAGGTCGAAATTGGCGTAGCCGTAATTCGCCGTGCCGGAAACCGCGCCATTCGCGCCTAGCGCGTTGCCGATGTTCCGCGTGGCGTTGTAGAGCGTGCCGCCGACCGTCTCCTGGGATGTGAACGTGCCCTGCAGCGACCCGGGATTGGCGTAGATCGAGACATCGTTGACGTTGAACTGGCTGGCCGCCACCTGGACGTTGGCTTTGCCGACGCCGTGCGCCGTCAGGCCGCCAGCGACGGTGACCTTGCCGGCGGAACCGGAAGGGCCGTTGGGATTGTCGCTACCGATGAACACCTGCGCGCTGCCCCAGTGCAGAGTGCCGTTGGCGAGCTTGAAGGGCACGTCGTTGCCGAAGCTCACCATGCCGGTATTGCCCGGATTGTTTTGCGAGAGCGGATCGAGCGAGGCATTGCCGGACTGATCGTAGCCCTGACCGTTGACGAGTATCGAGCCGCCGACTGCGACATCGTGCGTGCTGAACAGGTTGGCTTGACCCGAGGGGCCGTCGGCCAGGACGCCACCGTGCGTGATAATGCCCTGGCCGGAGGCATTCTGCCCGCCGGTCAGGATGCTGATCTGCGCCGCGCCAGCGTTGCTCTGGTAAAGCGTGGTGCTGCCAGTGCTGTCGGTGATGGTGGTGGTGGCGTGACTGCCGAAGGTGGCGTCGGCGCTGACGCCGTAATCAGTGACGGCGTTGCCGCTGCGCCCCGCTTCCACCGATCCGCCGGTGACGGCGATGATGGCATTGGGGCCCTGTGCGCCGATGTTGCCCACCTTGACGACGCTGCTGCTGGGCACAGCGCCGCCGTTGCCGTCGTCTGCGGTCAGGACGACGGTGGCGTAGCCGTATTGCAGCGAGAGCTTGTTGCCGGTGGTGGCGTCGGGTTCGGTGATGGTGGCGGTGGTCGCGTTGGCGCCGACATCGCCGTTGACCGTGATGCCGTGATGTCCCTCGAGATCGATGTTCGCCGTGCCTTCACCGTTGACGCTGATATTGCCGCCCACGACCACTTGCGAACCATGTGCTGTCAGTTGCGCGCCACCGGCGTGGATGTCTTCGCTTTGCTGGCTGTCGGTGTAATGGTAGTCGAGGCCGCTGATGCTGACGGGCGCCGAGATATTGATGTCGCTGCCGGCGGTGATCGTCGCCGAGGCGACGATGTCGATGCCGCCACCCGTGCCGCGACCGCCGCCGCCGTAGACATCGATGGTGTCGCCGACGCCGGTGGTCCCCGTCAGGTGCACACTGCCGCCGGCGGTGAGCTCCAGCGTCGCGGCCATGCCCGCCGCCGTCGCGTAGGTGGTCTGCGCCACAAAGTGGTTGTCAATGAAGATCGGGCCGCCGGTGATGGAGCCGGTCGTGGCCGTCACGCTGGCATCGATGTTGCTCAGCGTCACGTAGGACCCGCTACCGTCCATGTTGCTGACTTCGATGTTGGTGAAGCTGATGTCGCCGGTGTTCGCCGTCACCGAGAGGCCGGTACGCGCGTGCAGGTAGCCGGAACTGATGCCGCCATGACCGTCGACGAGGATGGCGCCGCCGGCGTCGAGGTTGCCCAGGGTCTGCGAGCCACCCGTGGTGCCGCCGTGGATGGTGATGTCGCCGGCGATATTAAGTGTCGTCGTCTGGTCGGCGAACGTGACGCTGCCGTTGGGCCCGGCAGTCAGGGTCAGGCTGCCGCCGTAGCCGGGAGCGCCATGCCCGTTGATCGCATTGCCGTTGAGATCGGCGAGGACGTTGATGTTGCCCGTGGCGGTTCCTGTTCCCGATGAGGCATCGATGGTGAACGTGGAACCCTGCGACATGTTCTGCAACTGGGATTCCAGCGTCGCTTGGCTGATGTTGGCACCATCATTGCCGCCATAGCCGATGGTGAAATCGGTAGGGTCGATGAGGTAGTGGCCCTGCGTGCCGACGTGCACGATATCGTCGATATTGACGCTGCCGTGACCGGAATACTCGATGAAGCCGCCGCGGCCGCTGGCGCTGCTGCGGCTGGCATCGGCGAAGCTGCCACGAGCGACGGTGAGATTGTGGCCAGCGACGACGCGCAGGTCGCCGCCACCGGCGCCGGTACCGACGAGGCGGGAGCCGGCGCCCAGAGTGATGTCGTGGCTGCCGGTGATCCGGATGGCGCCGGCATCCTGCGTGACGCTGCTGACATCCAGCGTGCCGCTGTTGGCGATGTCGCCACCGTCGGCGGTGAGGTAGATATCGCCGCCGCGTTCGGCAATGCCGCCGGCATTGATGACGCCGCTGTTGTTGACCGCACTCGCGGCGAGGTTGCGTGCCACCTTGGCGGTCATCACGACCGTGCCGCCCTGGGCGGCAATCTCGCCGAGGTTGGCGACGCCAGCGCGATCCGACAGCGCACGCTGATCGACGCTGAGGTTGATCAGGCCATCGCCAGCGAGGTCCAGCGTCATCGCCGCGCCCGAGGCGAGCACCACATCGCCAAGCTTGGCCTGGATGACGCCGGTGTTGGCGGTGTAGTCGCCGGCCAGTACGACGAAGCCGCCGTTCGCGGCGTGCAGCGTGCCGGCATTGGTCACGGGAGCCGCGGTGCCGTTGGCGAAGACATAGCGGCCGGCCATGAAGTCCTGGTCCGCGATGTTCATCGTCGTGGCGACGAGGCTGCCGACGTCGACCTGTGCACCCTTGCCGAAGATCACGCCCTGCGGGTTGATCAGGAAGACGCGGCCGTTGGCGCTGAGGTTGCCGAGAATCTCCGACGGATTGCCGCCGATGACGCGGTTGAGTACGGCCGCGGAAGCATTCGGCTGGTTGAACACCACGTACTCATTGCCGCCGATGTTGAATTGCTGCCAGTTGATGATCGCGCTTTGCGAGGTCTGGTTGATCACCGTGCCGCCCGGGGCGGGCGTGGTGATGCCGGCTTGTCCGGCGACCACGGTGCCGCCGCTGGGCGAGGCGAACGCGAGACCCGGTACGGCCAGCGAGGCGAGCATGGCCGGCAGCCGCTGACGCAGCAGCGCCTGGGCAAAGGGATGCAGTGCAATGGGCTTGTTCATGGCAAAACCTCAGAACGCGACGCTGAGCGAGCCGAACAGGCGGCTATGGTCGCGGTTGTCGCTGGCTTGATGGTTGTCGCGGGGGAAGGACCAGTCCAGCTTGGCGTTGATGCGCTGATACTGTGCATCGAAGCCGAGACCAACGCTGGTCAGCGAGGCATCCGCGGGGCTGTTGACGTTGTACACGCGTCCGGAATCGATGAAGACGCGGCCCACCATGTTGACGTCGGCGAGCGCGAAGGGACGCATCAGCGTGAGCGATCCGAGAATGCCGCGGTCGCCACGCACTTCCGAGGCGGGATAGCCGCGCACGCTCTGCGGGCCGCCGATCGCATATTTCTGCGGATCGACCAGCGCGTCGGGGGAGTACACCCCGTTCGCCCTGGCCAGCAGGCTGATGTGGTTGTGAATCGGCTGCAGATGCTGGACATCCATTTCGACGCGCAGCCGCTGGTCACCCTTGATGAGCTGGCCCGGCGGCGGCGTCAGCTCCGCCGGATTCTGCCGGTGGAAATCGGTGGCGAGGCTGGTTGTCACCTGCGTTACCGCCAGATTGTCGTAGACGTGATTGTAGGTGGCGCCCAGTTCCAGAAGTGTGATGTCCGTGGCACTCAGCGCGGCGCCGCCGAAGTCGGCGTTGGTGCGTGAGCTGGAGACGCCGGCGTTGACGGTGGCGCTGTCGCGGCGCGTATCGAACAGGGTGTGCTCGATCATCAGCTTGCCGCTGTCGTTGTAGCCATCCACCGGCGCATTGAGCACATGGAAGCCGGCATGGCCATACGAGAGCGACAGTCGGGTCGAGTCCGTATTCACCGGCACGCTGTAATTGGCGTAGTAATAGTTGAGCAGACCCTGATCGGAGCGCAGGACCAGCAGCTGCAACTGGTCCTCGACGCCGGTGGGATTATTCAACTGCGCGAACGCCGAAACGCGGAACTGACCGATGTCCTTGCGACCGTAGTTGTCGATCGACATGCTGCCGCTGATCGGATCCTCGGTGGTCTGCACGACGATGTCGCTGGTGCCGTACAGCTCACCGGGCTTGATGATGGCCTTGGCCTTGAGACCGGGCAGGGCATTGAGCTTGCGCATGCCGTCGTCGAGAGCGTCGCCACGATAGATATCGCCCGTCTTGACGTCGCTGAGATAGTCCCGCAGGTGATCGGCCTGATAGGCGTGGTTGCCCTGCACCTCGATGCGGTCGACGCGTCCCTCGCTGACCTCCAGCTGGATGGTGCCGTCGCTGATTTTCTGCGGCGGTACGCTCACCGAGGCCAGCGAGTAACCGTTTTTGACGTAGAACTCGGCGACGGCGTCGGCGGCGTCATAAATCTCCATCAGGGAGATCGGGTGCTGGGTGAACTTGGCGACGATCGGGGCCAGCTGCTCGCTGCTGTAAACCGTGTTGCCGCTGAAGCTGAAGTTGCGGACCACGACCTTGCGGGCGCCGTTGTCGCCGGACGGTGGGGCCTGCTGCTGACGGATTTCGGGAACGGGTTGCGGCAGCTTGAGGTCTGGGGCCTTCTTCAGTGTGTCGCCGACCTGTCCGGGGCTGGGCTGGGCGTGGGCGCCCGCCGTGAAAGCGGCGGCCATGACGAATGCAAAACCTTTGTGTAGCCGCAACGTTGACCGACTCATTGGCCCTATCCCCTCAAAGACTGTTGAACCAGCGTTGTTATCGCCCCGACTATATCCCAACGGATGGTCATGTCCAACGCACGGCGCCTCGCAAATCCTTGAGATTTTTTGAGTTTGTTCACGAATCCGCCATTGCCTGTTGAGACAGCCGGATTGTTATTATTAATAGTGCAAATTTATTTTTATTTAATTAAAAATAACACTTCATCACGGGTACGTCGGGAGAGCGGGTGGCAGTGTTTCCGTCGCGTTTGGCTTCCAGCGCTGCACTCAAACGGTTAAGATGCATGCCGGCAACAAACTTCGCGGGAGAGACCGGGTTTCAGCCCCGGCGCCGAAGGCGCAAATCCGCCCGGAATCGCTCAGGCAAAAGGAGCGCGAAGGTAGGCCGACTCTGGAGAGTTGCGACCACAGGTCGCACACCGATGGGGCAGGCGGCGCACCCGGCGCGGGGCGCTTCTAATCTCTCAGGTTCCCGGACAGAGGGGCGGTTTTCGCTAACCTTAGACGCGGGAACCGCATGCTCAAAAAAACAGCATTGAACGCCGAGCACGCCCGACTGGGCGCGCGACTGGTCGATTTCGCCGGATGGGAAATGCCCATCCAGTACCAGTCGCAACTCGACGAGCACCACGCCGTGCGTCAGGGCGCCGGCATGTTCGACGTGGCGCATATGTCCGCGGTCGATCTTCACGGTGCCGGTACGCGCGCCTTTCTTCGCCACCTGCTGGCCAACGACGTCGCCAAGCTGACGCTGCCCGGCAAGGCGCTCTATACCTGCATGCTGCGCGAGGACGCGGGCGTCATCGACGACCTGATCGTTTATTTCATGCGTGAGGACTGGTTCCGGCTGGTGGTCAACGCCGGGACCACCGACAAGGATCTGGCCTGGATTCGCCGCCATGCAGCTTCGCACGGCGTCGAGGTCCGGCATCGCAGCGACCTCGGCATCCTGGCCGTGCAAGGGCCGCTGGCCCGCGACAAGGTGGCGGCCCGCTTGCCACAGCCGCTGGCGCAGGAGTCGATGAAGCTGCAGGCGTTTCAGGCCGTGGCGCAGGGCGACCTGTTCGTTGGTCGCACGGGCTATACCGGCGAGGACGGCTTCGAGCTGATGCTGCCGCATGCCGAACTGGTGACGCTCTGGCAGCAGCTGCTGGCCGACGGCGTGCGGCCCTGCGGCCTTGGCGCCCGCGATACGCTGCGCCTGGAAGCCGGCATGAATCTCTACGGACAGGACATGGACGAGGGCACGCAGCCGCTGGAATCCGGCTTGGGCTGGACCGTCGCCTGGGAGCCGAAGGATCGCGACTTCATCGGTCGCGCCGCACTGGAATCGCTGCGCGGCCGCTCGCCGCGCAAGCTGGTCGGCCTGGTGCTGGAGGGCCGCGGCGTGGTCCGTGCCCACATGAAGGTCCGCTTCGCCAATGGCGCGCAGGGCGAGACGACCAGTGGCGGTTTTGCGCCGACGCTCAAGGCCTCCATCGCCTTCGCGCGCGTCGATGCGAAGGCGGAGGGTACCTGCGAAGTGGAAATCCGTGGTCAATGGCTGGCGGCGCGCGTGGTCAAGCCGCCTTTCGTCCGCAATGGCAAGAATCTGGTTTGAATCGATCAAGGGAGATCGCAAGACATGAGCAATATTCCGGCTGAACTGAAGTATGTGAAGAGCCATGAATGGGTCCGTCGCGAGGCGGACGGCACGGTGGTGATCGGCATCACCGATCACGCGCAGCACGCGCTGGGCGACCTCGTGTTCGTGGATGTGCCCAAGGCCGGCCGCAAGGTCGCCTCGGGAGAGGCCTGCGCGGTGGTGGAGTCGGTGAAAGCCGCTTCCGATGTTTACGCGCCGGTCGCCGGTGAAGTGCTGGAGGGCAATCCGGCGCTGGCCAATGCGCCGGAAATCCTGAACAGCGACCCCTACGGCGCGGGCTGGATGTGGAAGCTCAAGCCGTCCAACCCGGCTGACCTCGACGCGCTGCTCGACGCCGCCGGTTACCAGAAGATTCTCGACGAACTGAAGTGACCGCGCAGCGGTCGGCCCCGCGCAAGCGGGGCCTCAACAACGGATAACACCATGCCTTTCATTCCGCATACCGAGACCGATGTCGCGGACATGCTGGCCGCCATCGGCGCGCGCCGTATCGACGATCTGTTCGATGAAATCCCCGCCGGCCTGCGCAGCGGCCGCCTCGACGGCATTCCCGCAGGGCTGCCGGAGATGGACATCGCCGCCCTGATGATGGAGCGCTCGCGTCAGGACGCGGTGGCGCTCAACTTCATCGGCGCTGGCGCTTACGAGCATCACATTCCCGCGGCGGTGTGGCAGATCACCACGCGCGGCGAGTTCTACTCGGCGTACACGCCTTACCAGGCTGAAGCCAGCCAGGGCACGCTGCAGGTGCTTTACGAGTTCCAGAGCATGATGACCACGCTCACCGGGCTCGAGGTTTCCAACGCGTCGATGTACGACGGCGCCTCGGCGCTGGGCGAGGCGCTGCTGATGGCGATGCGCGCCAACAAGCGCAATACCTCGGGCCGGGTGCTGATGCCGGGCGTCGTGCATCCGTTCTACCGCGAGGTGGTGGCGGCGACGTCGTCGGCGCAGGGCGTGCAGCTGGAGGTGCTGGCGCATTGCCCGAAGCAGGGCCGGACTCTGCTCGACAGCCTCAAGCCTTACGAGGGCCAGGACCTCACCGCAGTGGTGATCCAGCAGCCCAATTTCTTCGGTGTGATGGAAGACGTCGATGCGCTGACCGACTGGGCGCATGCGCAGGGCGCGCTGGTGGTGGCCGTGGTCAATCCGACCACGCTGGCGCTGCTCAAGCCGCCCGGGCAGTGGGGGCAGAAAGGTGCAGACATCGCCTGCGGTGATGGCCAGCCGCTGGGCTCGCCGCTGTCGTCGGGCGGACCGTATTTCGGCTTCCTCACCACCAAGATGGAATTCGTGCGCGAAATGCCGGGTCGTATCGTCGGTCGCACCGTCGATCTCGACGGCAAGCCCGGCTTCACGCTGACGCTGCAGGCGCGCGAGCAGCACATCCGCCGCGCCAAGGCCAAGTCCAACATCTGCACCAACCAGGGCCTGCTGGTGACGGCCGCGACCATCTACATGTCGCTGCTCGGGCCCGAAGGCCTGGCGCGCGTGGCGTCGGCCAGCGTGGCCAACACGCGCAAGCTGGTGGCGGCGCTGACGCAGATTCCCGGCGTCGAGCCGGTGTTCGGCGGCGCGCATTTCCACGAGACGGCGATCCGGCTGCCCAAGCCCGCGGCAGCGGTGCTGGCCAAGCTGGCGCAGCAGGGCATCCTCGGTGGTTTCGATCTGTCACGGCACTTCCCCGAGCTGGGCAATGCCGTCCTGGTCTGCGCCACCGAGACCAAGACCGAACAACAGCTGACCCGCTACACGCAGGCGCTGCGCACGGCGTTGGCGTAAACAAAGGAGAACGTATGGCGACGATCACACTCAAGGGTCATCCGGTCCAGACCAACGGCGACCTGCCGACCAAGGGCAGCGCCGCACCGGGCTTCCGCCTGGTCAATGCGGAGCTGAAAGACGTTTCCCTGCACGATTTCGCGGGCAAGAAAAAAATCCTCAACATCTTTCCCTCGATCGATACGCCGACCTGCGCGATGTCGGTGCGCCAGTTCAATCAGCGCGCCGCGGCGAGCCACGACGCCGTGGTGTTGTGCATCTCGGCCGACCTGCCGTTTGCGCAGAAGCGTTTCTGCGGCGCCGAGGGCATCGACAACGTGGTGACGCTGTCGCTGATGCGTGGCCATTCCTTTGCCCGCGACTACGGCGTCCTGATCGAGACCGGTCCGCTGGCGGGGCTGGCGGCGCGCGCGGTGGTGGTGCTGGACGAGCACAACGACGTGCTCTATTCCGAGCTGGTGAAGGAAATCGCCAACGAGCCCGATTACGAAGCCGCCCTGCGCGCGGTGGGCTGACGTGAGCCCGTCGACCAGCCTGCGCCTCGGCGGCGTGCTCGCGACGCTGCTGCTGGCGGCGCTCGCCCTGCTGTTCGTGACCGGCGCGATCGACCGCAGCCAGTTTCAGGATTTCTCCATCCAGGCGCTGATCTGCGCCCTCATCGTCGCGGTCGCCGGACTGGTGATCGGACTGTTGCTGAAAAAAGACCCGCAGTGAACCCATGACCGAAAAACTGATCTTTGAACACTCCCGCGCCGGCCGCACCGCCGCCGCGCAGATGCCGGACGCCGCTGTCGATGTCTCGGCCATTCCCGAGGCGCTGCGCCGCCGCGAGCGTCCGCATCTGCCGGAGGTTTCCGAACTGCAGGCGGTGCGCCACTACACGCGTCTTTCGCAGAAGAATTTCTCCATCGACACGCACTTCTACCCGCTGGGTTCGTGCACGATGAAATACAACCCGCGCGCCTGCAATTCGCTGGCGATGCTGCCGGACTTCCTGGCGCGCCACCCGCTGGCGCCGGAGACGCACAGCCAGGGCTTCCTGGCCTGCATGTACGACCTGCAGGAAATCCTCAAGGAAGTGACCGGCATGGCGGGCGTGTCGCTGACGCCGATGGCCGGCGCGCAGGGCGAGTTCGCCGGCGTGGCGATGATCCGCGCCTACCACCGCGCGCGTGGTGACACGGCGCGCACCGAAATCCTGGTGCCGGACGCGGCGCACGGCACCAATCCGGCGACGGCGGCGATGCTGGGCTGCACCGTGCGCGAGATTCCGACCAACGCTGATGGCGATGTCGATGTCGAGGCGCTGCGGGCGGCTGTCGGTCCGCAGACCGCAGGCATCATGCTGACCAACCCCTCGACCTTCGGCGTGTTCGAGCGCCGCATCCAGGAGATCGCCGGGATCGTGCACCAGGCCGGTGGCCTGCTGTACTACGACGGCGCCAATCTCAACGCGATTCTCGGCAAGGTGCGCCCGGGCGACATGGGCTTCGACGTGATCCACATGAACCTGCACAAGACCTTCTCGACGCCGCATGGCGGCGGCGGTCCGGGTGCTGGTGCGGTGGGCGTGAGCGAGCGCCTCAAGCCGTTCATGCCGATCCCGCTGGTGGGCAAGACCGGCGACAGCTATCGCTGGCTGGACGAGCGCGATCTGCCGCAGAGCATCGGCCGTCTCTCCGCCTTCATGGGCAACGCCGGCGTGCTGCTGCGTGCCTATGTCTACGCGCGCATGCTCGGTCGCGAAGGCATGCACCGCGTCGCCGAGTTCGCCACGCTCAACGCCAACTACCTGGCGGCGCGGCTCAAGGACAAGGGCTTCGATCTGGCGTTCCCGGCGCGTCGCGCCAGCCACGAGTTCATCATCACGCTCAAGCGTCAGAAGCAGGAGATCGATCTCACCGCCACCGATGTCGCCAAGCGCCTGCTCGACTACGGTTTCCATGCACCGACCATCTACTTCCCGCTGCTGGTGCCGGAGTGCCTGCTGATCGAGCCGACCGAGACCGAGGACAAGGAATCGCTGGACGCCTTCGTCGATGCGTTGTGCGCGATCTGGGATGAGGCCAAGCAGGACATCGCCAAGGTCAAGGGCGCGCCGTACACCATGCCGGTGCGTCGTCTCGATGACGTGCGCGCCGCGCGCCAGCTCGATCTGCGCTGGAACGGCGTGTCGGCGGCGCGCTAGTCATGGCCGACGGAATCAAGGGCTGGGCGCGCCTGATTCGTGCCACCAGGGTGTCGTACTGGGGCCTGGGCTGGGCGATCCGTGAAGAGGAGGCGTTCCGCATCGAGGCGGCGCTGTGCCTGCTGCTGCTGCCGCTGGCCCTGTGGCTGGGGCACTCCGGCGTGCAGCGCGCGATGCTGGTGCTGAGCCTGTTCGTCGTGCTGATCGTCGAACTGCTCAACACCGCCGTCGAGGTGGTGGTGGATCGCATCGGCACCGAGCGCCACGTGCTCTCCGGGCGCGCCAAGGACCTGGGCTCGGCCGCCGTGCATCTGGCGCTGGTGCAGGTGCCGGTGGTCTGGGGTCTGGTGCTGTTCGGCTGAACCGCCGGCCCGTCCGCACACCATCCTCACAGCGCCACCCGCTCTGCGGATTTCCCGCTGCAAATGAGTGATAAAATGTTGTTCGTTTTAAAATACGTTAAATAATTAATCACGTCCCTGCGGCTGCAGGGACGTTGAGCGGGTGGCGCTTACAATGCGCCATCGCCCGCTGTCCGATCTCTTCTGGAGTCAGCATGTCTGCGTTGATCTGCGGTTCGTTTGCCTACGACACGATCATGGTCTTCCCCGGCCAGTTCAAGAATGAAATCCTGCCGGACAAGGTGCATATCCTGAATGTCGCCTTCCTGGTGCCGCAGCTGCGTCGCGAGTTCGGCGGCACCGCCGGCAACATCGCCTACAACCTGCATCTGCTGGGTGGCGAGGCGCGGCCGATGGGCACCGTCGGTCACGACTTCGACCGTTACGCGCAGTGGATGGACCAGCACGGCATCAAGCGCGACCTGGTCAAGACCATCCCGGACGCCTACACCGCGCAGGCGTACATCACCACCGATCTCGACGACAACCAGATCACCGCCTTCCACCCCGGCGCGATGAATTTCGCGCACACGCAGGACATCGCAACGAAAGGCGTGAAGGTCGGCACGGTGTCGCCGGACGGCCGCGACGGCATGCTGCTGCACGCGCGCCAGTTCGCCGAGGCCGGCATCCCGTTTCTGTTCGATCCCGGCCAGGGCCTGCCGATGTTCAACGGCGAGGAGCTGCGCGACTTCGTCGACAAGGCCAGCTATCTCGCGGTGAACGACTACGAGTCGGAGCTGCTGATGGAGCGCACCGGCTGGACGCTCAAGCAACTGGCCGAGCGGCTCGATGCGCTGATCGTCACGCGCGGCGGCAAGGGCTCGCAGATCTATGCCAAGGGCAAGTTGCACGAGGTGCCGGTGGCCAAGGCCGATGCGCTGGCCGACCCCACCGGCTGCGGCGATGCCTATCGCGGCGGCCTGCTCTATGGCCTGCTCAAGGGCATGGACTGGGAGACCACCGGCCGCATCGCGGCCCTGATGGGCGCCATCAACATCGCCCGGCCGGGCACCCAGAACCACAAGATCACGCCGGCGGAGTTCCGCGAGCGCTTCAAGGCGGAATTCCGCTACGACTTCGCGTGAGCCGCCGCCAGCCGTGCTGACCCTCAAGCTCAAGGCCCACGAAGAACGCCGTCTGCGCGCGGGACATCTGTGGGTGTACTCCAACGAGATCGACACCACGGACGGCTTTCGCGCCATCGTGCCCGGCAGCCTGTGCCGGGTGCTGGATGCGCGCGGCAAGCCGCTGGGCGTGGGCTACGTCAATCCGCGCACGCTGATGGCGGTGCGCCTGCTCTCCAGCGATGCGCAGGCGAGCATCGACGCGGAGTGGTTTGCGCGGCGCGTGCAGTCGGCGCTCAAGCTGCGCGAGCGGCTCTACCCGGGGCCTTACTACCGCCTGATCTTCGGTGAAGCCGACGGCCTGCCCGGCCTGGTGGTGGACCGCTACGGCGATGTGCTGGTGCTGCAGATCAGTACTGCGGGCATGGAAGCGCTCAAGCCGCTGATCGTCAGCGCCCTGCAATCGGTGCTGCGGCCGCGCGGCATGCTGCTGCGCAACGATGTCGCCATGCGCGAGACCGAGGGCCTGCCGGATACGGTCGAGGAGATCGGCCAGGTGCCCGACACCGTGGAGATCGACGAGGGCGGGGTGCGCTTTGCCGTGCCGCTCAAGACCGGCCAGAAGACCGGCTGGTTCTACGACCAGCACGACAATCGCGACCGCCTGGCGCGCTACGTGCGCGGTGCGCGCGTGCTGGACGTGTTCAGCTACATCGGCGGCTGGGCGCTGCGGGCGGCGGCCTTCGGCGCTGCCAGCGTCGCCTGCGTCGATGCCTCGGCCCCGGCGCTTGAAGCCGCGCAGCACAACGCCAAGCTCAACGGCGTCGAGCTGGAAACGCTCAAGGGGGCGGCGCTGGATGTGCTCAAGCAGCTGCGTGACCAGCAGCGGCAGTTCGATGTGGTGATCGTCGATCCGCCAGCGCTGATCAAGCGCAAGAAGGATCTCGAAGCGGGCTTGGAGCACTACGCCAGCCTCAATCGCGTGGCGATGCAGCTGCTGGCGCCGGACGGCATCCTGGTGTCCTGTTCCTGCTCGCATCACCTGGAGGCGGAGCAGTTGCAGCGCGTGCTGCTGCGCGAGTCGCGTCAGGCCGGGCGGCGGCTGCAGATACTGGAGCAGGGCGGGCAGAGCGCGGATCATCCGGTGCATCCGGCTATACCCGAGACGCGCTATCTCAAGGCATACTTCTGCCGCGTGATCTAGGCGCCGGAAATGAAAACGGCGCCGATCCCGAAGGATCGGCGCCGCATACCATCAAGTAAAAGACTTACTTGGCGGGTTCGGCAGCCGGAGCAGCGGCCGGAGCGGCGGCGTCAGCAGCCTTCTTGTGCTTCTTGTGGTGCTTGTGGTGCTTCTTGGCCGGCTTGGCGGCTTCGGCAGCCGGGGCGGCCTCAGCCGGAGCGGCGGCAGCGGCCGGGGCAGCGGCCGGAGCGGCAGCGGCATCGGCAGCCATGGCCGGGGCGCCGATCAGGGCGGCAACGAGGACGCTCAGGGTGGCAACGGTGTGCTTCATTTGTGACTCCGTGTGTGTTTGGTGATAACCCGATTGCGGGTTTCCCATTATGCAGATGTTGATTTATTTCGCATAGCGTGCTGACCATTTTACGATTTCTTTATGCTCATACATCCTGATATCGATCCCGTCGCCGTACGGCTGGGCCCCCTGGCCGTGCGCTGGTACGGCCTCATGTACCTGCTCGGCTTCTGGGCGGCGTGGCTGCTGGGCACGCGCCGCGCCAAGCGCCCGGACATCGCCTGGCCCGAGGAGCGCGTCGGTGACTTGCTGTTTTACGTGGTGATGGGCGTCATCCTCGGCGGCCGCATCGGATACGTGCTGTTCTACGCCTACGATCCCAGCGGCCACTGGTTGCCGGCCTCGGATCCGCTGATGCCGTTCAAGATCTGGGAGGGCGGCATGTCCTTCCACGGCGGCCTGCTGGGTGTGCTGACGGCTTTCCTGGTGTTTGGCCGCCACAACGGCTTGGGCTTCTTCGAGATTGCGGATTTCGTGGCGCCGCTGGTGCCGCTGGGTCTGTTCACCGGCCGCATCGGCAATTTCATCAACGGCGAGTTGTGGGGCGCGCCCACCGATCTGCCCTGGGGCATGGTGTTCCGCAATGCAGGGCCGCTGCCGCGACATCCGAGCATGCTCTACGAAGCCGCGCTCGAGGGACTGCTGCTGTTCGCGCTGCTCTGGTGGTTCTCGGCCAGGCCGCGTCCGCGCATGGCGATCTCGGGGCTGTTCCTGCTCGGCTACGGCAGCAGCCGCGTGGCGGTGGAGTTCGTGCGCGTCCCGGATGCGCAGCTCGGCTACCTGTTCGGCACGCAGTGGATCACCATGGGCATGACGCTGTGCCTGCCGATGCTGCTCGGCGGCGCCGCACTGCTGGCGCTCGCCTACCGCCGGCGCGGTTGAACTGGCATGCTGCCAGCCCGATAAACCTCTTCGGAATTCGACGCCTCCATGCGCCAATATCTCGATCTGATGCAGCATGTGCTGGATCACGGCACGGCCAAATCCGACCGCACCGGCACCGGCACCCTGTCGGTGTTCGGCCATCAGATGCGCTTCAATCTCGCGGAAGGCTTTCCGGCGCTGACCACTAAGAAGCTGCACCTGCGCTCGATCATCCACGAGCTGCTGTGGTTCCTGAAGGGCGAGACCAATATCCGCTATCTCAAGGAAAACGGTGTCACCATCTGGGACGAGTGGGCCGACGAGAACGGCGAGCTGGGCCCGGTGTATGGCTCGCAGTGGCGCTCGTGGCCGACGGCCGACGGTCGGCACATCGACCAGATCCAGCTGCTGCTCGATCAGATCCGTGGCAACCCGGATTCGCGGCGCCTGATCGTCTCGGCCTGGAACGTCGGCGAGATCGACAACATGGCGCTGCCGCCCTGCCATGCGTTCTTCCAGTTTTACGTCGCGGACGGGCGGCTGTCCTGCCAGCTCTACCAGCGCAGCTGCGACATCTTCCTCGGCGTGCCCTTCAACATCGCCAGCTACGCGCTGCTGACGATGATGGTGGCGCAGGTCTGCGGCTATAAACCCGGCGATTTCGTCTGGACCGGCGGCGACTGCCACCTCTACACCAATCACCTTGAGCAGGCGCGGCTGCAGTTGTCGCGAACGCCGCGGCCGCTGCCGAAGATGCGCATCAATCCCGACGTGAAGGATCTCTTCGCCTTCCGCTACGAGGATTTCGAGCTGACGGACTACGATCCACACCCGCACATCAAGGCGCCGGTGGCGGTGTAGCGGTGACGGCTGCGAGCATCATCAGCCTGATCGTCGCCTGTGACGACAACCGCCTGATCGGTCGTGATGGCGACCTGCCGTGGCGCCTGCCCAACGATCTCAAGCACTTCAAGGCGCTGACGCTGGGCAAGACGGTGCTGATGGGACGCAAGACCTGGGTGTCGCTGGGCCGGCCGTTGCCGCAGCGCGAGAACTGGGTGCTGACGCGCGAGGCGCGATTCGATGCGCCGGGCGCGCGCGTCTTTACCACGCTGCAAGAGGCGCTGGCGGCCCACACCGGCGGCGAACTCATGGTGATCGGCGGCGCCGAGCTGTACCGGCAGACGTTGCCGCTGGCGCAGCGCCTGTACCTCACGCGCGTTCACGCGGCGCTGCAGGGCGATACCTGGTTTCCCGCCTTTGATGCGGCGCAGTTCCGCGAGGTGAGTCGCGAGGATCACCCCGCCGACGAGCGCCACCCATATCCGTACAGCTTCCTGACGTTGGAGCGCGCTTGAAATCGCGGCTCTGCGGCCTGCTGCTGCTGCTGCTGTGCGCGGCGCGGGCCGCGGCGCAGGACGTGACGCCACCCACGCCGACATGGCCGGCGATCCGCGAGATCGCGTTCAGCGGCAACGACACCACGCGGCCCGGCACGATGCTGCGCGAGATGTCGGTGCACGTCGGCGATCCGGCCGATCCGGCGCAGGTCGAGCACAGCCGTCAGGCGATCCAGGATCTCGGTCTGTTCAAGTCGGTGAACGTGCGACAGGAGCCGCTGCCAGACGGCGTGCGCCTGGTCTACGTGGTGCGCGAGAAATTCTTCCTGCTGCCGTATCCGCGCCTGAGCGGCAATGTCGATCGTCAGTACAGCTACGGTGCGGAGTTGCGCTGGAACAATATCGCCGGGCTCAATCACAGCCTGCGGCTGCTGGTGTCGCAAAGCGAGCCGCAGCGCAACGGGTACGGCAAGCAGACGAGCTATTCCGCGAGCTATCTCGCGCCCTTCATCCGCGACACCGCCAACGACCTCGAACTGTCGGCGGACCATGTCAAGGCGCCGATGACCGATGCGCTCACCGGCAGTCCCTACGACGAGCAGTTCGACTCGGCCGAGGCATTGCTGATGCACCGCTTCTCGACCACCGCCGCCAGCCAGGGCTGGCGCGTTGGCGGCGGCGCGCTGTATCAGCGGGAGAACCGCTCCGGCCCGGGTGCCGCGCCGCCGTACGGTCACGCCACGGCCCTGGTCGGCGTGCTGCAGTACCGCGATCTGCATAACCAGATCTACAGCGAGCAGGGCGTGATCGCCAACCTGCGCCACGAGGTGGCCTTGCGTGGCGCGCTGTCCGACTACGGCTACAGCTTTTTCGGCGCCGACTATGCACGCTATTTGCCGGTCGGCGAGGTGCAACACCAGACCCTGGAACTGTCGGCGGCGGCAGGCGGCTATTACAGCGGCCAGCAGGAGGTCAGTCATTTTTCGCTGGGGGGCACCAGCGGCCTGCGCGCCTATTCCAAGTATCGTTACGACGGCAACGCCTACTACTACGGTGCGGCGCTGTTCCAACGGCCGGTGGGCTGGCCGTGGCTGCGCGCCGTGGGCGGACTGGAAGTGGGCAATGTCGCCGACCATGCCGGCACCGCGCTATTCCGCAGCCTGCATGCGGACCTGCTGCTCGGCCTGCGGGTGCGCGTGTCCTGGTTCGTCGATCTGCAGTTCGAGGCCGGCTGGGCCCTGCCGCTGAACGGCAGCGGCGCCGGCCGCTTCTACGGCGGGCGCCTGTAGCGACGGCCATGCCGCAGCCGCCTTCGCCTGTGCTATAACGCCGACGATATCGTTCATCACTCACGACGGAGAACCCGCCATGGCGGACATCAAGGCAGCATTCGAACAGGCGCTGAAAGACGTCAAGACGCTGACCAAGCGCCCCAGCAACGACGACCTGCTCGCGCTCTACGCGCTGTTCAAGCAGGGCTCGGAGGGCGACGTCTCGGGATCGCGTCCCGGCATGCTCGACATGGTCGGTCGCGCCAAGTACGACGCCTGGGCCAAGATCAAGGGCACCGCCAAGGACGCGGCGATGCAGCAGTACGTCGCCAAGGTGAAGTCGCTGCTCGGCAAGTGACGCAGCGGGCTGGAGATGCAAAAAGAGCGGCTTCGGCCGCTCTTTTTTTTATTGGAACCGCGTCACCCGCTGTCAGCGATTTTGCCTGGGAGAATGTTAATAAATATTGATCAAATATAAAAACAATCAACATTTAATAACCATTTCTCGTCCGGATCGAAGTCGAGCGGGTGGCGCGATTGGCCGGTCAGCACGCATGAAAAAGGGCCGCGACGTCGCCGTCGCGGCCCTTTTTGCGGGAGCTGCAATCAGAACTGGTATTTGATGTAGGTCTGCGCGTAGTCGCGGTCGCGCAGCAGGTTGTGCACGCCGCCGCCGGTGAACCAGGTGTAGCCCGCGGCCCAGGCCAGCGAGGATTTGTAGCGCGTCTCGACCAGGGCGATGATGGTCTTGCGGCCTTCGACGAAGTTCTCCGCCGGTCCCGGTGCGGTGCCCTTGACGTCGTGCGCGAAGGTCAGCGTCGGCTGCACGCTGATGCCCGGCAGCACGCTCTCGTACTTGACGATGTTGATCAGGCGGTAGCCCCAGGAGAAGCTGGTGGCGAAGCCGTCACGCTGCTGCGTCGGGTTGAAGCGCAGGCCATCCGGGCCGACCGTGCAACTCGGATTGGTGGAGCAGGCGCGGCGCGAGCCATCGGCGCCGGTGCCGTCGGCGCCGGCGGTGGCGCTGGTGTAAGTGCCCGGGCCCTCGATCTGCAGACGATCCCAGGACGGCAGGTCGGGCACGTGCGTGGCGCCGATTTCGGCGACGGAGATGATCTGGTCGGCTCCCAGCGCCGACGCCGGGAAGTCGCTGGCGCCGGAGACGTAGGTGGCGCCCAGGTTGTACTGCAGCGTCTGGAAGTATTCGTAGCCACGGATATAGCCCGGGTTGTGGCGATCCAGCGGCTTGGTCAGGTCGGTGGCCGGGTTGTCGCCGATGGCGCCGCCGCGATACGGGATGACGAAGTTGGGGAACGAACGTGCCGAGCCGGGGATATGACCCAGCGAGATCGCGCTCGGCAGGCTGACCTTGGTCGGATCGATGCCCAGGGCCAGCAGCTGGTTGGTCAGCGCCACGGTCAGGGGCAGGGCGACGCCCGCATCGATGGTGTCCTTGAACGGATTGACCTTGCCGTTGGCATCGGTGGTGAAATCGCTGGGGGCGTGCGTGGCGCCGTCGATGCCGACGCTGCCATTGCTGGAGCCGGCGCAGCCGATATTGTCATGGCAGCGGGTCAGGGTAGGGCCAAAGGCGGCGAAGGCGAGGTCGACGGTGGCCACCTGCAGCGGCGCGTGCGGGCGATAGGCCACCTCGCCCTGTAACGACAGCGAGCCGACGGTGGTGTTGAAGCTCATGCCCAGGAGATGGATGTTCTCCGGGTATTCGAGCTGGAAGCGCGCGGTGTCCAGCGGCGCAACGCTGCTGGTGGCGAGGTTCGGGTCCTGGCCGGCGAGCACGCGGTTGATCGGCAGGTCGGGGCACAGGCTCACCGGCAGCACGTTGACGATATCGGTGGCCATGGTGGCGTCGCGATGCTGGCTGTTGCCGGCGGCACGCGCACAGCTCGGCTGCGTGGCGTAGAAGCTGCCGTAGGGCAGCTTCGAGTGGTAGTTCATGAAATACGCGCCAAGCTCGGTGCCATTGTTGAGCCAGTCGGCGTAGTACTTGAACGCCACACCGTACTGACCGCTGCTGCGTGCTTCATGATCCGGCAGGCGCTCGATATTGAGCGAAGTCCCGGCGATCAGCGCCAGGGGGTTGTTCTGCGGTCGCGCCAGGCTGTTGGGATCCTCCGCACCGCCGCCGAAACTGATCGACACGTTGCGCACGGCATTGTTGGTGCCGACGTCGAGGAAACTGAAATAAGTCCCGGGCGTGGGAATCTGCACCGGCTGCCACTCGAACTGGTAGAACCCCTCGACGCTCAGGCCCTTGCCGATTTCGGTGCTGGCGAACAGCATGCCCACCGGCGTATAGAGTTCCTCCAGCTGGAAGCCCGTACGGAACAGGTTGTTGGCGTTGACCGGGTTGGCCTGGTTGATGCTGTTGATCACCAGCGTGGTGCTCTCGCCCCAGTTGACCACCTGGCGGCCGAGCTTGACGGTGAGCTGACGGTCCCCGGGGATGGCGAACTTGCCGGTCAGCACCGCGTCCATCAACTGCAGGTTGGTGCCCGCCTGGCGCAGCACCTCGCTGTCGCTGCGGCGGCTGTGCACCACGCCGCCGGCACCGTAAATTCGGTTGTTCGGGAAGTACACGACATTGCGCAGGATGGCGGTCGTCACCGGGTCGCCGGTGTTGACGAAGCCGCGGTCGCCGGGTCCAAAGCCGACCTGCTGATAGTTGGCCGGGGTGACACGGTTCGGATGGTATTCGGTGAAGTGATTGTTGACGCCGTCGTAGAAGTAAAGCCAGCGCCCGAAGAACTCGAAGTCGCCCATGGTCAGCTTGATGTCTTGCGTGACCTTGCCGACGGCCTGCACCAGATCGTGACGATCGTAGTTGAGATTGCCGTCGTCGCCATTGAGCGAGAACGCGCCCGGTGCGGCCACCAGGGCCTTGGCCGGCGCGGTCTGATCCTTGAACACGCCCTGACAGGACTGGTACTGGGCGCAAACGTCGGGGTTGATGTTGCTCTTGCCCACGATGGTCGACGAGCGGTTCTGCATGCGCCAGGCGCCGCCGACGGTGACCGTGGTATTGAGCACGCCCGTGACGGCATAGTCGCCACTACCGAGATCGAAGGTGAGGGCGGACGCGGTGAAAGGCGCGAGCAGCGCAGCGGCCAGCGCGGCGCGCGCACAGGCCGTGACTGCTCTCTTTAGTCGAGCATGCATGATGGTTCCCTTGAATGCTGGTGGATCACTGATGCCACCTCCGGCCGGACCATTCTCGAGACGGTTCTTCGGCCCTGTCCCCGACAGGTGCCTACGGCATTTCGCACGCGATGACGATAGCGCGGCCGGCAGCGCTTGGCTAGCGCGCGGCGTATGGCCGCCGATGGGGGGGATGACCGATTGCGCCGAGGCATCGTGTATTCTCGAGTGCTTTGACAGGCGGGTTTTCTGCCATCGGTCGAGGTCCAGTGAGCGCACTTCCCGTATCCGCAGACGTTGTCGTTGTCGGTGGCGGCATTATCGGCCTGACCACTGCCCTGGAGCTGACGCGTGCCGGTGCGCGGGTCTGCGTTCTGGATCGCGGGTTGCCTGGCCGCGAGGCGTCCTGGGCCGGTGGTGGCATCCTCTCGCCTCTGCCGCCGGATCAGTCAGTGCCAGAAATCCAGGACCTGCTCGACGAGAGCCTGGCGCGCTATCCCGCCTACTGCACCGAATTGCGCGAGGCGACCGGCGTCGATCCCGAATACTGGGTCTGTGGTGCTCGAGTGTACGGCGCTGCGGGTGAGCGATGGTTCCCGGAAGTGGCGCAGATCCGCAATCCGCGGCTGTTGCAAGCCTTGCTATTGGCGTTGCGCCAGCAAGGGGTGACGATCCATCCGTACGTGCCGGCCACGGGCTGGGCAAAGGCGGCGGGGCGGCTGGCTGGCGTGACGACGCCCTTTGGCACGGTGGCTTGTCGGCAGGCCGTACTGGCGGCAGGTGCCTGGTCCGGGCAGGTGGCCGGGATTTCGGTTCAGCCGATCAAGGGCCAGATGCTGCTGCTGCAGGACCAAGGCGACGCGCCGGCGCATATCGTCATGGACGAGCACGCCTACCTGGTGCCTCGCCGGGGCGGCGGGGTGGTGGTGGGCAGTACGCTGGAGTCGGTGGGGTTCGACACGTCACCCACTGCTGCGGCCCGTAGTGCCCTGATCGGGCACGCGGCGAGGCTATGGCCGGGCAGTGACCGTTGGTCGGCGCAGCATCACTGGGTCGGCCTGCGGCCTGGGGGCAATGGCATCAAGCCGCTGATCGGACCCGTATCTGGGTTGGATGGCCTATTCGTCAATACGGCTCACTTCCGCCTGGGCATTACCCTGTCCCTGGCTTCTGCTGCTCGGGTTCGGCGAATGCTCGCCGAACAGGCGAAGGCGGGAGTTCCATGAACCATTCGTCAGGTTCCGTGGACAAAAACTACCGTTCGTCTGTGAATTGACCGCCTTTGTCGGCTCGCGTGACCCGAGGCCGCGTGTAAAAAGTTAATAAAGGGCGATGAAGCGACGCTCTCTCGGTATCTCCGTGCTCGAAGTCATTGTCGTGATGTCGATTGCCGGAATCCTGGCGGCGGTCGGCATCCCGAGCTTCATTTCCAGCATTAAAAACAATCGACTGACGGCGTACAGCAACGATTTCATCACCGGCCTGATTTTGGCGCGGACAGAGGCCGTCAAGCGCAACCTCTCTGTGAACATGTGCCGCAGTGCGAATGCGACGGCGGCGACACCCAGTTGCACGACGGGGGGCACAGCAGGCTGGGAGATTGGATGGTTCATTTACGCCGACGTTGATGGCTCCAACACCTTCAACGCGGGTGACTTGATCCTGATGCGCCACGATCTCTACAACGGTGGCGTCAGCATCTCGGGGAACAACAACGTGACCAACTTCGTAAGGTTCACCTCCCAGGGGATAACGTCGGCCGCGGGACTCGGAACGATTACCCTGAACGACGGGCGCCCCACCATCGGCGTCCGTCTGATCTGCATTGCCGCCACCGGCCGGGCGCGGATTGCACCCAGCAGCTCCAGCACGTGCACGGGAATCTAGGCGTGTATCACCGTCAGCAGCGGGGATTCAACCTGATCGAGGTCCTTGTGGCCCTGGTGGTGCTGTCTCTCGGGCTACTGGGGATTGCGGGCTTGCAGATTTCCAGTGTCAGAAACACGCAGGGCTCCTACTACCGCAGCCTCGCCACCGTATTTATGAACGACCTCGCCGAGCGCGTGTACGCCAACACGCCCGGCGTGTTGAGCTACGGAACCTACAATTCGGGTACCGCAGGCTGCGTCGTGCCGGCGAATATTTGCGCGCGCGAGAGCGCCACGGGTACCGCCCCCGCCGCTTGTACCGCGGCACAAATGGCGACCTATGACCTGTTTTCCGTTGCTTGTGGCATGCCCAACGGCACGGGTCGCCTGGGGGGCGTCGTCAATTCTCTGCCGGGTGGAGCACTCACGACCAACTGTGGTGCGTGTACGGCGACCTCTCCGATCACGATCACGGTGAGCTGGACCGACCAGGGATCGTCGGGGAACACCAATGCGCAGAGCATGCTGGCAGGTGCCAACCAGCAAGCCAGCCTGGTGATTCAGCCATGATGCGCCAGCCGCAGCAGGGTTTGAGTCTCATCGAGCTGATGATCGCGCTGGTCTTGGGCCTGCTGATTCTTGCTGGCGTGGTCCAAGTTTTTCTGGGGGGACGCGCCACCCAGAATCTGCAACAACGCTTGGGCGATCTGCAGGAGAACGGCCGCTTTGCGATTCTGTTCTTGCAGCGCGACATTCGGATGGCGGGTTTTCCAAAGAATGCTGTCCCTGCCGTGGATGCTTTCAACAAAACGGCTCAGCCCTCGACGACCTGCCCATCGCCGCTGACCACCGCGGCCCTCACCTGCGACGGTGGTGGCACGGTATCGGACGAGATCACCGTCAGTTACCAAGGTACTTCGGACTGTGCGGGCCAGGCTGTCGCGGGGGGCACGGTCACCAATACATTTTTCGTCGATACACGGCGGCTCATGTGTCGTGGAAACGGCAACGCTCAGGCCCAGCCCCTCGTCGACGGCGTGGAAAATTTGCAGATTCTCTACGGCGAAGACATGACGGCGGACGGCTATGCGGATCGTTACGTCCGGGCTGACGATGTGGGCAACTGGAACAATGTCGTGGCGGTGCGTGTGGCGGTGCTGGCCAGCAGCGTCGACACGGTGATGGGCGAGAATACGAATTCCGGCACATTTCAAGTTCTTGATGTGGCCGGCGTCGGTCCCTTGCCGGCAGGCGTACGCGGTCGCGTGTTCACTTCCACGATTGAACTGCGAAATCGAACCCAATGAAAAAGCGGAGAACATCGCCTAACGCGCAGCAGGGTATCGCGCTCGTCGTGGGGCTTATCCTGCTGCTGATCATCACCTTGCTGGGCATCACTGCCATCCGCTCGACGACCCAACAGGAGCGCATGGCATCCAATGCCCAGCAACAGACGGTGGTTTTTCAGACTGCCGAAGAAGCCATCCGGCTGATGATGAACGAGTTGCGCGGTCTCGTGCCGATCCCCACCGGCTGCACAGCGCGTCCGCTGCTGGTGGCGGCGCTTCAGCCGACAAGCCCCGTTACTGCGTGCGAGACCTCGCGAAGTCCGACGACCAGCGCGAGTGGATCGAGTGCGACGGCGGTCATCAGCTACGCCAACTCCAATAGTGCGACTGCAGCGGGTAACTCGGCAGGCACCTACGTTTGCTACAACTTCAATATCACCTCAACCGCGACCCAGACCGGTACCAACGGCTGGGATCAGCATATCCAAGGGGTCTGCCGACTCGGGCCGGCCCCATCATCGTGATGCCGGAACGACGAGCTTGCCAATGAACATCGCAATGGCTTTCAAAAGAGTTTCAGCCTCGGTCCTCACGGGTCTTGTGTGCATCCTGGCGGCGGCATCGGTGCCCGCACCGGTGCTGGCGGACGACACGGAAGTGTTTTTTCCGCCGCAGCAGACCACGCTGCAATTGACCAATCCCAACATCATGTTCCTCATCGATACGTCGGGTTCGATGGGTGGAACGGATGGCCTGACGCAGACGCGTCTGCAGCGCGTGCAGACGGCCTTCAATCAAATCATCACCACGATCGGCTCGAACGTGAACGTGGGATTGATGCGATTCGATGCACTGCAGGGCGGTGCCGTGATGTTTCCTGTGGCTCCCATCGATGCTTACGTGGACACCGTCGACACCAACGGCTCCGGCGACCGCATTGCGACGCAGACCATTGTCGATAGCGCCTCCGAGGCGTATCAGGCCGCCACCGGCGGCACGGTCACGGTGGCGCCACAAGTCATCACCATGAGCAAGACCAACAGCAGCATGGGCATCCGCTTCGACAACGTCCAGATCCCCCAGGGCGTGACGATCAACAGCGCGATCCTGACGCTTCATGCGGCAACAGGTATCAATACATTGTCGAGCCTGCCCACCTCGACGATCGTGATCGAGCAAACGGATAACGCAGCGGGTTATGCCTCGACCGCCAACAACATCACCGGTCGGACGTACACCTCCTCTCCGTCCGTGACGTGGCCGACGTCGACGACGACCACCCCCGTTGCGGGCGATGATTTTGCCCCTCCTGATTTGGCGACGCTGGTAAATAGTGTGATCGGCCGCAGCGGATGGTGCGGTGGTAATGCCCTGGCATTCAAGATTTCCACTACGACGGCAAATACCTCGGCCAATCTGTCGGTCTACGGCAGCAGCAATACCTCGACGGATTCGACCGGCGCGCCGCTTGGACCTTCTTTGGCACCGACGCTGACCCTGTCGTTCAGCCCGACCGATCCGAATCTTGCGACAGGTTGTAATAGGGCGAGATTCGGTAGCCAAGTCAGCTCTCAAAACGACGACTCAACCCAGACCTCAGACGGCGCCAATCAGCCTGCCTGCAAGGTGCTTTATCTCAACACAACTCCCAGTTCACCTGTCACGGGTTGCGGTAGTGCCAACAAGGCGACCAAGGTCGGAATGCGGTTTGCCAATCTCAATATTCCGCAGGGCAGTACCATTCTCAGTGCGGCAATCGATTTCACCTCGTATACCGGCGTGACGGACAGCAATTCGCCAACCCTGAAAATCCAGGCAGCCAATGCCTCCAACCCCACCTCATTTTCCTCCACGGGTAGCAACACGGTTGGCAACCTCATCTCATCGCCAGGTGTGGTGGGGGCGAGCGTCAACTGGGCGACGACCGCTTGGTCGAGTTCAGGTACGACCTACACGACGCCCGATCTTTCTTCGCTGGTTCAGGCGGTCGTCAATCGCACGGATTGGACTGCGGGCAGCAATGCCGTGGAATTTTTCTTCACGCCGGTCAGCGGCAGCGGCCAGCATGCGGCGTACTCTTACGACGGCGGCGCCGCCTATGCGCCAAAGCTGAGGATTCAGATCCAGGGCGCCTCGGGCCGCATCACGGTGCGGCAGTACCTGCAACAGGTTGTCAACAGTTTCGCAGCGCAGGGCGGTACGCCGACCATGGGTGCCTATTACGAGGCGGCACGATATTTCCGCGGTGAAGGTGCGTTTTACGGACTCACCCGCAGCTTTGGTTCGGCCTACGCGGCGGGAGGCAAGGTCAATTACCCTGAGAGTAACGGCACTGCGATTCAAGTCGACGGCACCACGGACTATGCGTCAACGTCCAGAATCAGTCACCGTGCGTCCTTCGATTACGGTCAGGGCACCCCAACGCATAACTATCCGCCGGGGTGCAGCGATCTCAATCTCGGAGCCAAGGCCTGCGACGGCGAGTCGTGGACCGGTACCGCGGTCTACAAGAGCCCCATCACCGACGGCTGCCAGTCGAACAACATCATTCTGCTTTCGGACGGACTTCCCAACATCACCACTTCCAAAGCGCCCTCCACGCCGAATTCATCAGCCAAGGACCTGATCACGGCACTGCCGGGTTTCGGAACTTGCGCGATTCCGGTGGATTCCACGGGCACCACGCAGACCAGTTGGCAGTGTGGCAATGAATTGGCAAGTTATCTGTTCACGAAGGATCAGAGCACTGCATTCGGCGGTATCCAGGGCATCCGCACTTACACGATTGCCTTCGGCCCCGATTTCAACTCCGGTTCTTCGGATGCTGCAGGACAGGAGTTCCTGCGCAACATGGCCAACAATGGCGGGGGACAGTATTTCACCGCGAATACCGTCAGCGATGTCGTCAGCGCCTTCAGCAGCATTATTGGCAATATCCTGAGCATCAACACCACCTTCGTTGCGCCTGCGGTCACGGTCAACACCTTCAACCGTTTGACCAACCGCAATGACCTATATTTTGCGGTGTTCAGGCCAGATACCGATGCAGTCTGGAGCGGCAACCTGAAAAAATACCGCCTCTACCAAGGCAGTGGTGATGGCTCTCCGCAAATCTACGACAGCAGCAACCCGCCGCTGCCTGCAGTGGATGCCGCTACGGGATACTTCAAAGACGGCACGACCAGTTACTGGTCAGCCAGCGCGGATGGATCGGATATCACGAAGGGCGGCGCGGCCAGCAATCTGACCAACACGCGGACGGTCTATACCTACGTGGGAAGTGCTGCGCCGTCGAACGTCGATTTGACCGCGACCGCGAACGTCTTGACGAACTCCAACTCGGCCGTGACCGCGACAATGCTGGGATTGCCTGCAACGGCGACTGCGACCGACCGTACCAATTTGATCGCTTGGGCCACGGGCGTCGACGTGCTCGACGAAAATGGCAATGGCGTGACCACGGATGCCCGCAAGACCATGGGTGACCCGCTGCATTCGGAACCCGCATTGATTACCTATGGTGGCACCGACGCGTCTCCCGATATCGGCATCTACATGGGAACGAATATCGACGGTCTGCATGCGTTCAACGCATCGACCGGTGCCGAGTATTGGGCATTCCTGCCCAAGGAACTCCTCTCCAACCTCTACACCTTCTACACGGATTCGGGCAGTTACCTGACCCGTCCGTACGGCTTCGACGGCCCCATCAGCAGTTGGGTGAACGATGGCGGCGATGGTGTCATCAGCGGCAGCGACACGGCCTATCTGTACGCAGGCCTGCGCCGCGGTGGGCGGAGCTATTACGCGCTGGACGTGACCAACCGCAGCACGCCGAAGCTGATGTTCCAGATTGCCGGCGGCAGTGGCGACTACAACGAGCTGGGCCAGACGTGGTCGAGAGCCATCCACGCGAAAATCCGCATTAACGCGACCAACAAGGATGTGCTGATTTTCACCGGTGGCTACGACCCCGCCGAGGATGGACGCAGTGGACAGGCTTTGGCAGCCGATGGACAAGGACGCGCTCTGTTCGTTGCCGATGCCACTACCGGTGCATTGCTCTGGTGGGCGGGCTACGACGATGGCACGCATCATCCCAATCTCGCCATCTCGACGATGAACTACAGCATTCCCGGCTCGCCCAAGGCGGTCGACATGGATGGCGACGGTCTGGTGGACCGCATCTATTTTGCCGACAACGGTGGGCAGGTGTTCCGGATTATTCTTGGCAAGGACTCGACGGGCGTTGCAAGCTTGTCGAACGCGACCGGGTCGCGAATTGCGGCCCTCGCGGGCACCACCGTCGCGACAGCGCGGCGTTTCTACAACGCACCGGATGTTGCCCTGATCACGCAAAACACCAGCACGCCCTTTGTCGCGGTCTCCCTGGGTTCTGGATTCCACGAGCACCCGTTGCTGCAGGAGAATTCGGATCGCTTCTACATCCTGCGTGACCCGGATGTGACGAATAACAATCCGAGCAGCTTCTTCGTCAACGGCGATGCCGACCTCTATGACGCCACCAACAACCTGGCCGGTTCGTCCAACGCGACGACAGCTTCACAGGCGCGCGTCGACATCTCCAACAAGAAGGGCCTTTACATCACCCTGGGTGCCGGCACGATGACGGGCGAGAAGGTGATGACAGAGTCCACCACGGTGAACAACCAGGTCATCTTCGCCACCTTCCAGCCCAATGTTTCGACGACCCAGTGCTCTGCAACACAGGGTTTGTCCCGGCTATATCAGATCAGCGTGACAGATGCGACGCCGACGCAGCCACTCAGCGGCACCTCGAGCACGACGCTGACCACGGCAGACCGGTCGAAGAATCTGAAGCAGGGTGGCCTGCCGCCGAACCCGACGATCTTGTTCCCCTCCATCGGCACCACGTTGAATACGGACGGCACCAAGTCGACCTGCATTGGCTCGAATTGCCTGCCCGACCAGGCCATGATCTGCGTTGGCGCAGAGTGCTTCCAGTCCGGCCTCAACCTGGTGACACAGAAGACGTCCTGGAGACGCGTGGAGCGCTGATCAGCCTGACGGGTGCGCTGGGGTGAGTTGCGCCTCGATATCCTGGGGCAGAGCGGTGCTCAATTGCGGCCTGAGACTCCACGACTGCACGACGGGATCGGCGCAGTAGTCCGCGGCATAAAATGCCGACGGCCGGTGATTGCCGCTGTAACCACTGCCACCGAAGGGCATACTGCTGCTGGCACCGGTTGTCGGCAGGTTGCGTGTAATGATGCCGGCGCGGCTGCGCCTGGCGAAGGCACGCCACTCATGATCGTCCTCGGTGAGAATGCCTGCGGACAGTCCGAAGCGAGTGTGATTGGCGAGTTGGATGGCTTGATCCAGAGTGTCATAGCGGATCAGTTGCAGCAGCGGGCCGAAGTATTCTTCGTCCGGAAGCGCGGTCACCGATGACACGTCGATCAGCCCCGGCGTGATGAAGGCGCCGCTTTGAGACATGACCTCCATCGGTCGCAAGACGCGCCCACCGCTTCGCGTGAGCTCGCGTTGCGTCGCGAGCAGGGATGAGGCTGCGGCAGTGGAAATGACGCAGCCCATGAAAGGCATCGGTGTCTCGTCGTAATAACCGACGCGGACGTTTTGAAGGGCGTCTAAGATTGCCGCAATCAGGTCGTCGCCAAACGCCGAGGACGGAACGATCAGCCTGCGTGCGCAGGTGCATCGCTGTCCTGAGGAAAGATAGGCAGATGCCAGGATGACCCTTACGGCCGGCGCGAGCTCGCGAAGACTGCCAACGACAAGCGGGTTGTTACCGCCCATCTCCAGCGCGAGTATTTTTTCGGGATGCTGAGCCAATCGCTGATGAAGTAAGCGGCCCGTTTTCGCGCTGCCCGTGAAATACAAACCCTCCAGGGCTTCGTGGTGGGCAACGGCCTCACCGGTGGGCTTGCCGCCCTGCACCAGATTCAGCACGCCATCGGGCAGCCCGGCCTCCTGCCACAGCTGGACCACCGCTTCGGCAACGGCAGGTGTTTGCTCGCTGGGTTTGAATATGACGCAGTTCCCGGCCAGCAGGGCGGGCACGATGTGGCCGTTGGGCAGATGGCCCGGAAAATTGTATGGACCGAAAACCGCGACCACGCCGTGCGGGCGATGCAGCAGTCGGTGGACGACGTGTCCCGACGCCTGTTCAGTGCCGCCAGTGCGCTGGTGATATGCGCGCACGGAGATGTCGATCTTGCCGATCATCGCGGCGACTTCGGTGCGACTGTCCCACAGCGGCTTGCCGGTTTCCTGACCGATCAGGTTGGCGAGTTTCTCGCGATCGCGTTCCAGCAAGCTGCCGAAGCGCCTTGCAATGGATTCCCGTTCAGAGAAGTCGAGGTCGCTCCAGCGCCCGAAAGCTGCCTTTGCGGCAGCAAACGCTTCGTCGACGTCCTCCCTCGACGCCGTTCGACCCGACCACATCGGCGCGTCGCGGCCGGGATCGAGCGAAATCAGGGACTCGCCATGTCCGCTTTGCCAGCGTCCCTTGATGAACAGTCCCTTGCTCTCGTTCATGGCGGGGTATTCTCGATGCCAGGCAGCAACCGGTCGGTGCGGCCCATGATGCGGTAGGCGACCAGACCGACCCACTCACGCAGCGCCGTTGTGGCCATGTCGAGTTGCTGGTCGGGCATGAAGAGCAGCCAGCGGTCGAACGAGTAGTGCCGGTAGTCGACGGGATACGCCGTGATCCGCCAGCCTGCGCGCTCGAAACAACCCATGGCCCGCGGCATATGCCAGGCCGAGGTCACGAGCAGCCAGTGTTCGTCGGCCCTCGGGGCTGCAAGGGCCAAAGACATCGTCGCGTTTTCCCAGGTATTGCGTGAATCACGTTCGAACAGCACGCGGTCCGGGTCGAGTCCCTGCTCGGCGAAGAAATGGCGGACTTCGTCGGCTTCGCGGAAATCGGGCCTCAGCGGATCGCCGCTGCCGCCGCTGAAGACCAGTCTGGCCTTGGGATAGCGTCTCGCCAGTGCGACGAAACTGGTCAAGCGTTCCGCGGCGTCGTTGAGCACGATCATGCGCGCGAGCGACGTGGCTTCCGGATCGGATGCGCCGCCGAGTACGACGATGCCGTCCACCGACAGGGTGTTCAAGTCCGGGGCCGGGAACGGTGTTTCCAGCGGCCGGATCAGCCAGGGGCCTACGGGGCAGAGCACCAGCAGCCCCAGGGCGACGGCCATCACGATCGTCAGGGCGCGACTGATTGCGGGCCTTTTGCGCCACAGCAGGGTGCTGGTCAGCGCGATGAGAAACAGCAGTGTGCCCGGCGCCAGGAGGGCCCAGACCAGCTTGGAAAAAATAAAGCTCATGAGTCGAGGAGCGTCATAGGGGAGCGAGGCGAATGGTATCGCCCGCCTTGGCTTGCAGGGTACGCAGCGCGTCGGTCGGCAACGCGACTTCACCGTTGCCGGACTGCGCGTGCACCAGCGTGCAGCGGAAGTTCGCAGGATCGGTTGTCGCCACGAGGTGGGGCTGACCGGTTTCGATGGATTCCCGACCATGCGCGCGGTGCAGCCGCGACCGCCGGATCGTGCGGATCTCCCCGGTCGGCGCCTCCACCGTCGGCCCGCCGTCAAAAATGTCGATGTAGCCCTGGTAGCGAAATCCTTCCTGCTCCAGCAGTTTCAGTGCGGGCGCGGTTTGCGGGTGCACTTTGCCCATCACGTCCCGCGCCTCCTGCGGCAGCAGAACGGTGTAGATGGGGTGGGGCGGCATCAGTTCGGCGATGCAGGACTTGTTACCGGTGCCGACGATGTGCTCGGCGTCGTCGTAGTCGATGCTGAAGAAGTGCCGGCCCAGTCCTTCCCAGAAGGGCGATCGTCCCTGGGCGTTGCTGACGCCGCGCATCTCGGCAATGACCTTGCCCGCAAAGCGATGCAGATGACTGGCCATGAACATGAAGCGGCTTCTCGACAGCAGTTTGCCGGTGTTGCCCTCGCGGAAGGCGGGGCTCAGGTACAGCGAGCACAGCACGCTGGCGCCGGTGTAATCGTTGCTCAGGTAGAGCGTGGGAATCCTGTTGTAGATCTTCAACTCGCGACTGGCATGAACGGTGACGCCGACGTGATAGTTGTAGAACGCGTCCTCCAGACCGCAGGCCGCCTCGATGGCGCAGCAGCCGCCGACTTCGCCGGTGTCGGTTTCCTCCATCACGAACAGGTAGCGCTCGCTGCCCGGTTGCCGCACCTCGCGTGCGAAAGAGTCCAGCGACAGATCAATCTTGCGACGCAGGTACTCGGCGTTGGGCGGCAGGCTGGTGAAGCCGCTGCCGGCAGCACGCGCCATGCGCAGCAGCGCGTCGAGGTCGTCAGCGCGGATCGGGCGGACGACTCTCATGGCGCAGGCGTCCAGTGCATCTCGCCGCTGGCGAGGCGCAGCAGCAGCAGGGCGGAGAGTTGCGCACGTTCACTCAGGCTGGAGACGCGCATGAACTCGCGATCGCTATGAATCTCACCGCCGACCACGCCGAGGTTGTCGATATTCGGCAGCCCCAACGCGGCAAGGTTGTTGCCATCGCAGCAGCCGCCCGTCGGTTTGAACTGCAGATCCAGGGACAGCGCCTGCCCGCAGTCGGCCAGCAGACCGGCCAGACGCTGCGTGGCCGCATCAAAGGCCTTGGGTGGTCGCGTGAAGCCGCCGCGCAGTTCAAGCCGGAAACCCTCGCGGGCATTGATGCGGCTGAGTGCGAGGTCGAGTTGATCATGCACCCAGCATTCGTCCGCCGGCGCGGTCGTGCGCACATTGAACTTGAACACGCAGCGATCCGGCACGATGCTGAGCGCACCGCCGCCGTGGATGTAGCCGGGATTCACGGTGACGCCCTCGCGCTGGCCATTGAGCCCGTCGATCATGGCGACCAGATCCGCCGCAGCGCGAATGGCGTTGCGCCCCTGCTGCGGATCGCGGCCGGCGTGCGCAGCGCGACCGTGTACGATGACGTCGAAATTGCCGCTGCCCTTGCGCTGCGCGGCCAGGTTGCCATCGGGGAGGGCCGGTTCATAAACCAGCCCGAAGTGATTCCGCCGCGCCGCCTCGGCCAGCAGCGGCAGCGAGCCCTGCGAGCCGATTTCCTCGTCAGGCGTCAGCAGCACCTCCCAACCGATTTGATGACGCACATCGCTGCGTTCCAGTGCGCTCAGGGCCAGCAGCATCACCAGCAGGCCGCCTTTGAGATCGGCGACGCCAGGTCCGTGCAGACGGTCGTCGCCCATGGGACGCACCTGCTGAAACGGATGCTCCGCACCAAATACCGTGTCCATGTGGCCGCAGAGAAACACGCGCAGCGGCGCATCCGGACGTTTGCGCAGGCGCAGCGCGTGGCCCAGCGGATATTCGCGGAGACTGCCATCATCGGCCGTGCGGCGATAGGGCGCCAAGGCCAGGCGCTCGATCGGCGCGTCCAGCGGCGCGAACAGGGATTGCAGGCGATCGCCGACGGCATCGACGCCGCTGGCGTTGAAGCTGCCGGAGTTGATCGAGGCCAGCGCGATCAGTTCGGCGCGCATGGCGGGCAGCTGTGCGTCGATCCAGTGCAGCGAGGCGAGATGAGCAGGTGTTGCCGGCGTTTTCACAATGGCACCCGATTTGCTCTAATGACTTCATTCTAGGTGCAGCTCATTTTCAACGTCACCCGCAGAAACCCTCAGTGCCGGCAGGATCGTTATTAAATATTTAATGAATTAATTTCTGTTAAATAATAATTCACATATTGTCTAGGGAAATCGAGGAGAGCGGGTGGCATGCATGACAGGGGTTCCGGCATGAAACGAGGCGTGATCGCGCTGCTGATGTGGCTAGTGATCGGTGTTGCGCAGGCCGCGGATGCGCCGCCGCCGCGTTCGACGCTCGATGCGATCCTGCAGCGTGGCGAACTGCGCATCGGACTCGAAGCCGGCTACATGCCCTTCGAGATGCGCGACAAGAAGGGCGACATCATCGGCTTCGACGTCGACCTCGCGCGCCTGATGGCGCGCTACATGGGCGTCAAGCTCACGCTGGTCAACACGCAGTGGGACGGCATCATCCCCGCGCTGCTCACCGGCAAGTTCGATGTGCTGATGGGCGGCATGACCATCACGCCGGAGCGCAATCTCAAGGTCAATTTCTGCGATCCCTACGTGATCATCGGGCAGACGCTGCTGCTGCGGCGCGGGCTGGAGTCACAGATCAAGAGTTATCGCGATCTCAACGATCCGCGCTACACCGTCAGCACCAAGCTCGGCACCACGGGTGATATTGCGGCCCACAAGTATTTTCCCAGGTCGCGGCTCAAGCAGTTCGAATCCGAGGCTGACGGCGCGATGGAAGTGCGCAGCGGGCGCGCCGACGCCTACGTCTACGACCTTCCGTTCAACGCCGTCTATGCGGCGCAGAATCCCGACAAGGTGGTGCATCTCAAGGAGCCGTTCACGCAAGAGGCGCTGGGCTGGGCGGTACGCAAGGGCGATCCCGACCTGATCAACTGGCTCAACAATTTCCTGGCGCAGAGCCGTCGCGACGGCACCTATGACGCGCTCTACAAGAAGTGGTTCGAAGGCTCGGCGTGGCTGCAGAACCTCAAGTAAGCGGCTGGCGGCGCTGGTGCTGGCATGGCGTCTACGCGCTGATCATCGTGGCGCTGGGCGCCGGCCTTTACGGCGCGAGTCGCCGTGTCGACTACACCTGGCGCTGGGATCGTCTCCCGCAATACATCGTCAGCACCGAGGGCGAGGACATCCGCGCGCCCTTCGATGGCTTCGTGGCATTTTCGGCGGATGGCAAGACGCTGACCGTGACCGAGATGAAGGGCGCGGGTACGGAGCGCTACACCGGCTTTGCGCAGGTGCTGGTCGGGCAGGGCGATCTCGTGTTCCAGAACGACGTGCTGGCGCGCAAGCCTGGCATCCGGCCCGGACCCTTGCTGGTGGGCCTGGGACTGACGCTGGAGATTTCCGCGCTGTCGCTGGTATTCGCGCTGTTGCTGGGCCTGGTCGCGGGCCTGGGCCGCGTGGCGCACAACCCGGCCGCGCGCAACCTCGCGGCGACCTATGTCGAGATCATCCGCGGCACACCGCTGCTGGTGCAGATCTTCATCTTCTATTTTTTCATCGGCACCGTGCTCCAGCTTTCCGCGTTCGCGGCCGGCGTCGCCGCGCTGGCGGTGTTCACCGGCGCATATGTCGCCGAGATCGTGCGCGCCGGCATCGAGGGAGTGCCGCGCGGGCAGATGGAGGCGGCACGCAGCCTGGGCATGAGCACCGCGCAGGCGATGCGCCATGTGGTGCTGCCGCAGGCGCTGCGTCGCATGCTGCCGCCGCTGGCCGGCCAGTTCATCAACCTGATCAAGGACTCCTCGCTCGTTTCGGTGATGGCGCTGACTGACCTGACCAAGGCCGGGCGCGAAGTGGTCAGTTCCACCTTCAGCCCTTTCGAGGTCTGGTTCAGCGTTGCAGCGCTCTACCTGCTGCTGACCGGCAGTCTCTCGCTGCTGGTCCGGCGGCTGGAGCGGAGGCTGGCGCATGACTGAACCGCTGATCGAGCTGCGGGGCGTCGGCAAGTCCTACGCCAACGGGACGCAGGCGCTCAAGGGTGTCTCCCTGACCGTGGCGCGCGGCGAGGTGGTGTGCATCGTCGGCCCCAGCGGCTCCGGCAAGTCCACCCTGCTGCGCACACTCAATGCGCTGGAGGGCATCGATCAGGGCCGCGTCGTCGTGGATGGCATCGACGTGCATGCGCGCGGTACCGATCTCAATCGCCTGCGCACGCATGTCGGCATGGTGTTCCAGCAGTTCAACCTGTTTCCGCACATGACCGCCTTGCAGAACGTGATGCTGGCGCCGCAGCGGGTGCTGAAGCTGTCGGTCAACGAGGCGCGGCAGCGCGCCGAGGCGCTGCTGGCCAAGGTCGGCCTGCTGGCCAAGGCCGACACGCGGCCGGCCCAGCTTTCCGGCGGCCAGCAGCAGCGCGTCGCCATCGCCCGCGCGCTGGCGATGCAGCCCAGCATCATGCTGTTCGACGAACCGACCAGCGCGCTCGACCCCGAAATGGTTGGCGAGGTGCTGGACGTGATGCAGACGCTGGCGCGCGAGGGCATGACCATGTGTGTGGTCACGCACGAGATGGGCTTTGCGCGCGCGGTGGCGCACCGCGTGGTGTTCATGGACGGCGGCGAGGCGGTCTATGACGATGCGCCGCCAGCATTCTTTGCCGCGCCACGCAACGAGCGGCTCAGGGCCTTCCTGGGCCAGGTGCTGAAAAACTAGCGGCTATCGCGGCCGGCGGATCAGGCCCGCGTAGAGCCCGGCGATCCGGAACTGCGGCGTGTCCTGGCTATCCTCGTCCACCTGCGTCAGGTCGATCTCGATCGGCGCGTACTGTGGATCCGAATTTTCCGAATCCAGCCGGACCTTGGCGCCGCGGCGGTAGTAGCGCTTGAGCGTGATGGCCTCGCGCCCGCTGCGGCGGTCATACAGAGCCGCAGCGATGATCTGGCCGTTGTCGGCATCCGGCTGGTAATGGATGCCGACGAGATCGCCATCGAGGATGCCGACGTCCTTCATCGAATGCCCGGAGACGCGGTGCAGGAAATCGGCACGCGGATGGAACAGCTCCGGATCGATGCGCACTGTCTCTTCGACGTTCTCTTCCGCGAGGATCGGCTGCCCGGCGGCGATGTAGCCGATCAGCGGCAGTTCGTACTGCTGAGTCAGCGAACGGTTCTGGTCGACCAGCACGCGGATGCCGCGGCTGTGGCGCATCAGCTCGATATAGCCCTTGGAGGCGATGGCCTTGAGGTGTCCCTCGGCGGCGTTGGGCGAACTGAACCCGAATTCCGCACAGATATCGGCGCGCGTCGGCGGCACGCCACTGTTGCACAGGGTGCGCTGGATGAATTCGAGGATCTCGGCCTGTCGGTCGGTCAGGTTTTGCATGGTGGCAACCATGATAGACAAATGTATGGACATACAGTAGTGTATGTACATACAGTATCACCAAACGCCGCACCTGACGAGGTTCCGAGATGAAAAACCTGCAGAACACCATGGCCGTGGCCACCGACAGCCCCAAGGACAGCCCGCGTTTCGTTCAGCGAAATGTGAAGAAAGCGCCAGCCCGCTGGCCGCACCGCCGCCGCAGCATGGCCCAGGCGGTCGAGGGCGAGACGGCGGTGGCGACGCGCGAGGCCACTTCGGCACTGGAGGCCTATTGGAACGAGCACGCGGTCAAGACCGGCATCGTCCTGTTCTGGGTCTGGTATGCGGCGGCCAACTGGCAGGCCCTGGGACGGCTGGCAGGATCGGCCTGGCGCACCGTCGTCGGCGGCTGAGCCCCCCCGAGGGGCCGTTGCCCGCCCATCGCAGAGAGACGGGCGCGGCTTACAGTGGCTGTGGCCGGCCCGGCAGGATGGTCGGCAGGGCTTCCGGCAAAGCCTGGGGATAATCCAGCGTGTAGTGCAGGCCACGGCTCTCTTTGCGCAGCAGGGCCGAGCGCACGATGAGGTCGGCGACCGTCACCAGGTTGCGCAGTTCGATCAGGCCGGCATCGATGCGGTAATTGCCGTAGTAGTCGTGAATTTCCTGCTTGAGCAGATCGATACGGTGCTGTGCGCGTTCCAGGCGCTTGTTGGTGCGGACGATGCCGACGTAGTCCCACATGAAGCGGCGCAGTTCGAGCCAATTGTGCGTCACCACCACATCCTCGTCGGAGTCGGTGACGCGGCTGGCGTCCCAGGGCCGCAGCGCGGCAGGTGCGGGCAGGGACGGCAGGCGTTCGTGCAGGTCGGCGGCCGCGGCTTCGGCGAAGGCCAGGCATTCCAGCAATGAATTGCTGGCCAGTCGATTGGCGCCGTGCAGGCCGGTGCAGGCGACCTCGCCGATGGCATAAAGCCCGTGCACGTCGGTGCGCGCATGCAGGTCGGTCAGTACGCCGCCGCAGGTGAAATGCGCCGAGGGCACGACCGGGATCGGCTCGCGGGTGATGTTGAGGCCCAGTTCCAGGCAGTGCGCGAAGATGGATGGGAAGTGCGACTTGATGAACGCCGCCGGCTTGTGCGTGATGTCGAGCAGCACGAAAGGAATGCCAAGCCGCTTCATCTCATGGTCGATGGCGCGGGCGACGATGTCGCGAGGCGCCAGTTCGCCGCGCTCGTCGAAGCGCGGCATGAAGCGTTCGCCGCTGCCGGGCAGCTTGAGCAGGGCGCCTTCGCCGCGCAGCGCCTCGGAAATCAGGAACGACCGCTCGTCCTTGTGGTAGAGCGTGGTTGGGTGAAACTGCATGAACTCCATGTTGGCGACTCGGCAGCCGGCGCGCCAGGCCATGGCGATGCCGTCGCCCGAGGCGCCGTGCGGATTGCTGGAGTAGAGATAGACCTGGTTGGCCCCGCCGGTGCACAACGCCACGGCCTTGGCGGCGACGGCGCTGACCTCGCCGCTGGCGATGTCGAGCAGGTAGGCGCCGAGCACGCGCTTGGCAGCGCGGTCGACGATGAGATCGACCGCCACGCAGTTCTCGCGCACCTGGATGTTGGGATGAGCCTCGGCCAGCGAGGCGAGGGTGGTTTCGACGGCGCGTCCGGTGGCATCGGCGGCGTGAACGACGCGGCGGTGGCTGTGACCGCCTTCGCGGGTCAGATGCAGGTGACTGCCGCGCAGGTCGCCCTCCTCCTGCGTGAAGACCACACCTTGTTCGATCAGCCAGCGGATGCAGGCCGGGCCGCGCTCGACGGTGTAGCGCACCGCCCGCTCGTCGCAGAGTCCGGCGCCGGCCACCAGGGTGTCGTGCACATGATTTTCGAGACTGTCGTCCGCATCGAGCACGGCCGAGATGCCGCCCTGGGCCCACAGCGTGCTGCCGCTGGAGAGCGAACTCTTGGAGACCACGGCAACGGCATGGCCTTGTTGGGCGAGGCGCAGGGCTAGCGACAGGCCGGCGGCGCCGCTGCCGAGAATGAGGACTTCCGGGTCACGCATGGGCGTTTGGCTGTTAAAATGATCGAATTGAGTGCTTCCGCACCGCGCAGACACCGATGCGCTTCAAAGCGGAACTTCACGCCAGTTTATCTGTTTATGGCGGCCAGGGCCGCCACCACCCGACGCGCGCATGAGCGAAGAACAATTGGACGAAAAGCTGGTTGAGCGCGCGCAGCAGGGCGATAAGCGGGCGTTCGAACTGCTGGTCCGCAAATACCAGTACAAGATCGTGCAGCTGGTTGGCCGCCTGGTGGGCGACGCTGACGCCCAGGATGTGGCGCAGGAAACCTTCATCAAGGCTTACCGCGCGCTCAACAGCTTCCGCGGCAACAGCGCCTTCTACACCTGGCTGTACCGTATCGGCATCAACACCGCCAAGAATCATCTGGTGGCGCGCGGCCGCCGCCCCTCGAACCAGGACATCGACGTGCAGGAGGCCGAGCAGTTCGGCCACACCGAGCAGATGAGCGATGTCGATACGCCCGAGGCGCAGCTGCTGACCGAGGAAATCAAGCAGAAGGTCGAGGAGGCTATCGCCCGCCTGCCGCCGGACCTGCGCCAGGCCATCACCCTGCGCGAGCTGGAAGGGCTGTCCTACGAGGAAATCGCCGAAGTCATGGACTGCCCCATCGGCACCGTCCGTTCGCGCATTTTCCGTGCCCGCGAGGCCATCGACGCGGTCCTTGAGCCGCTGCTCAACTGACATGGACGCCCGTTCCGTGACCCTTTACATCCGCCCCGGGAACTTTCCATCATTCCCGCGGTTTAGCCAGTATCGGTAGCCGAGGTACGCCCAATGTCTCAAGAGACTCTTTCCGCGCTTCTGGATGGCGAGTGTAGCGCCGAGGAACTGGACCGCCTGCTCGACGAGATGGAGCGGTCGCCGGTCCTCAAGGCGCAGTGGAGCCGTCTCTGCCTGGGCCGCGAGGCGATGGAAGACACGGCGGTGCGCAAGAACCAGCCTTGCATCTGCGCCGGCGTGATGGCGCGACTGGACGAGCGGCCCCAGGAACTGGCGCACCCCAAGGTGAAGGAATTCCGTCGCCCGGCTTTCAACTGGCGCCCGCTGGCGGGTCTTGCGGCCGCCGCTTCGGTGGCCACGGTGGCACTGCTGGTGGGTATCCATGGCGGCGGATCGACGGCCGCCGGCGACGCCTCCCTGGCTGCGCAGTCGACCCTGCCGCAGACCCAGCCGGTGTCGTATCCGATGGGCATTCCCGCCCGCAACCTGCAGGCGGTGGCGCTGCGCCCGAGCGGCGAGCAGCAGTGGCAGGACGCCGGCGACGATCTCGACAACTATCTGATCGAGCACAACAGCAGCGTCGCCGGCCAAGGCGTGAGCATGGGCGGCACGCTGCGCTACGCGCGCTTTGCGGCGCATTCGGCCACCTATAATCCGGAAGGCCAGCCCTGATGCGCCTCGGGGCCTGGGTCGGCGCCGTGACGCTGGCGGTCGCGCCGTTGGCGGCGCTGGCCGATGAATCCACGGACTGGCTGGTCAAGCTCAGCGACGCGGCCCGCACGGCCAGCTATCAGGGCATCATCGTCTATCGCGGCAGCGACATCCTGGAAACCTTCCGCGTCGCCCACCGCAACCAGAACGGCACCGAGCTGGAGCGCGTGCAGTCGCTCAACGGCGAGCCGCGCGACATCCTCAAGGAAAACGACCGCGTCATCTGCCTGCTGCCGCGCGACCGCCGGGTGTCGATCAACCGGCCGACGCCCAAGGGCCTGTTCCCGGCGCTGAGCCCGGAGCGCCTCAAGCAGATCGCGGCGGTCTACGAATTCGACGACCTGGGCAGCGCGCGCGTCGCCGGTCGCAACTGCCACGGCATCGCCATCACGCCGCGCGACCAGTTCCGTTACGGCTACGAGATCTGGGCCGATACCCAGACCGCGGTGCCGCTCAAGGTCAACCTCATCGGCCGCGACGGCACGATGATGGAGCAGATGATGTTCACCGAGGTCGATTTTCCCGCCTCGATTCCCGACACCGCCTTCGAGATGCCCAAGCCCGACGGCGACCGCATCGAGCGCGTGATGCGCGATCCGGCCAGCGTGCCGTCGCCGCCGGTCGCTCCGCCGACGCCGGAAACGGTGGCCTGGGACGTCGACCATCTGCCGCCCGGGTTCCACGTGACCCTGCGCGAGCTGCGCACGCTGCCCAACAACGCCGGCACGGTCGAGCATCTGCTGATCTCGGACGGCCTGTCGGCGATCTCGATCTTCAGCGCGCACCGCACCAGCCAGGCGAAGCCGCTGAACGGCGTCTCGCAGATCGGCGCCGTCAACGCCTACGGGCGCATGGTCGGCAGCTTCCACATCACCGTGGTCGGCGAGGCGCCGCCGGAAACCGTCAAGATGATCGGCGACGGTCTCAAGCCCGTGCAGGCGGCCGACAAGTCGCCGGCGGACGGTGCCAAGCCGCAGACGCCCTGACCGATACCCTCGCAGTCCCGACGCCCATCCTCGTGATGGGCGTTTTCGTTGGCGCGGATGACGTGCGACCCTGCCCGACGGGCGGGTGGAGGTCGAAGGCCGGGTGAGCCGGATCGGGAACGAGTCCGGCGGACTCGTTTCCCGGCGAACGCCCCGACGAGGATGGCCGGGCGGCAGCGTCGTGTCACCGGAGTTTCAACGCGCGTCTTACTTGACGAGCTGGTTGAGATCGAAGATCGGCAGCAGGATCGCCAGCACGATGAGGGCGACGATCACGCCCATGGTCACGATCAGGGCCGGTTCGAACACGCCGACCAGCGTCGCCACCATCGCCTCGATCTCCTTTTCCTGGTTCTCGGCGGCGCGGTTGAGCATGTCGTCGAGACGGCCGGAGGATTCGCCGCTGGCGATCAGGTGCACCGTGATCGGCGGAAACAGCTTGCTGGCGCCCAGCGAGCGGCTCAGCGGCGCGCCCTCGCGCACCTTGATCGCGGCGTCCTCGATGGCGTCGCGCATCGGCAGGTTGGTGACCACCTGGGTGCCGATGCGCATGGCGTCGAGAATCGGCACGCCGCTGCCGAACAGGATGCCGAGTGTGCGGGTGAAGCGGCCGGTGTTGGCGCCGCGGGTCAGACGGCCGACCAGGGGCACGCGCAGCTGGAAGGCATGCACACGCCGCTTGAAGGCCTCGTTGCCCAGCATGCGCACGAACGTGAAGATGCCGGCGCCGGCGGCGATCAGCAGGTAGATGCCCCAGTGGCGCAGGAAGTAGGACAGCGCAATCAGCACGCGGGTCAGCACCGGCAGTTCGGCGTGGATGTCCTGGAACACCTGCACCACCTGCGGCACCACGTAGGTGAGCAGGGCGGTGACCACGACGAAGGCGACGATGGTCAGGATGATGGGGTAGAGCACCGCCAGCAGCACCTTGGTGCGCATGTACTGACGGCGTTCGACGTAGTCGGCGAGACGTTCGAGGATGTGGTCGAGCTTGCCGGAATGCTCGCCGGCCTCGATGGTGGCGCGGAACAGCGGCGGAAACACCTTGGGGAACTGGTTGAGCGAATTGGCCAGCGTGTTGCCCTCGATCACGCCGGCGCGCACGCCCAGCGCGATGCGCTTGACGCGCTTGCTCTCGCTCTGCTCGGCCACCGCCGCCAGCGCCTCGTCCAGCGGCAGGCCGGAGCGGCTCAGCGTCGCCAGCTGGCGCGTGAACAGCGACAGCTCGGCGACCGAGATGCTGGCGCCGTCGCGCTGGAACAGGCCGGTGACGGCCTTGGCCTGGCTGCCGGAAACCTCGTGGATCTCCAGCGGCGACAGGCCGCGGTCGCGCAGCAGCTGGCGCGCCTGCCGCGGCGTGTCGGCCTCGATCAGACCCTTCTCCTCGCGGCCGCGCGCGTTGAGCGCGCTGTATTCGTAGGCGGCCATCAGACGAGGGGTATCGCTGCCGCCAAGGGGCGCGTGACCGTGACGGAAGGCGCCACCCGCTCACCGCCGGAGATGCCGGAGAATTGTTTTAAATTATAAAATGAACTTATAAACATATTATAATTTAAAACAAATTCCCCAGGGAAAACAGCAAGAGCGGGTGGCGGTGGCGGGCACCGTCTCTCACTCCTCGATGGTCACGCGCAACACCTCGCGCAGCGTGGTGTCGCCGGCGATGACCTTGTTGCGGCCGGACTGCAGGATGCCGGGGCCGTTCTCGCGGGCATAGGTTTCCATGGCCTGCTCGCTGGCGTTGTCGTGGATCATCGCCTCGAGCTGGCGATCCACCTCGATGATTTCGTGGATGCCGCTGCGGCCCAGATAGCCGGTGTGGCGGCAGGCCGGGCAGCCGACGGCCTTGTGCAGCACCAGCTTCTTGCGCGTGCTGACGCCGAGCTGCTCCTTTTCGACCGTGCTGGCGTCATAAGGCTGCTTGCAGTGCTTGCACAGCGTGCGCACCAGGCGCTGCGCCATCAGGCCGATCAGCGAGGACGACAGCTGGTAGGGCTCCACGCCCATGTCGCGCAGGCGGGTGACGGCGCCGACCGCGGTGTTGGTGTGCAGGGTCGAGAGCACGAGGTGGCCGGTCTGCGAGGCCTGAACCGCGATCTGCGCGGTTTCCAGGTCGCGGATTTCGCCGATCATCACCACGTCCGGATCCTGGCGCAGGATCGCGCGCAGGCCGCGCGCGAAGGTCATCTCGACCTTGGTGTTGACCTGGGTCTGGCCGACGCCGTCGATGTAGTACTCGATCGGGTCTTCCACCGTCATGATGTTGCGGCTGCGGTCGTTGAGCACGCTCAGCGCCGAGTACAGCGTGGTGGTCTTGCCCGAGCCGGTGGGGCCGGTGACCAGCATGATGCCGTAGGGCTTGTGGATGATGCGGCGCAGGACCACGATCTGGTCGGCGGCCAGACCGAGCTGCTCGAGGTCGAGCTTGTCGGCCTGCTTGTCGAGGATACGCATGACCACGCGCTCCTGGTTCTGGCCGGTCGGGATGGTGGAGACGCGCACGTCGACCTTGCGGCCGCCGAAGGCGCGGCTGATGCGGCCGTCCTGCGGCAGGCGCTTCTCGGCGATGTCGAGCTTGGCCATGACCTTGATGCGCGACACCAGGCGCGGCGCCAGCGCCTTGGGCGGCGACATGATCTCGCGCAGCACGCCGTCGACGCGGAAGCGCACCTGGAAGCGGTTCTCGAAGCTCTCGATATGGATGTCCGAGGCGTTTTCCTTGATCGCTTCGACCAGCAGGCCGTTGATGAAGCGGATCACCGGCGCGTCGTCGTTGGACTCCAGCAGGTCCTGCGTCTCGGTCAGTGCCTGCGCCAGCGAGTCGAGGTCCGCTTCCTCTTCATCCAGCCCCTGCATCAGGCCGGCGGCGGCGCCGGTCTGGCCTTCGTAGGTCCGCTGCAGCAGCGCGTCGAATTCCTGCTGGCTGACTTTCTGCAGACGCAGGGGACGGCCGACGAAGCGACGCGCCTCCTGGATGGCGTCGATGCTGGCGCCGGGCCGGGTGACCGCCAGCACGTGATCGCCGCGATCCTCGCTGACGATCAGGCCATGCCGCTTGGCGAAGGCGAACGGGGGACGACGCAGAGTGGCGTCCATGGGTGTCGCGCTCATGCGGTCAGGGTTGCGCCGGTGCGGGTGCGGGCGCAGGTGCGGCCGGCGCCTCGCCGGCAGGCGCCGCGGGAGCGGGCGAGGGCAGCGCTGCCTGATAGTCGGGATAGGTTTGCAGCACCGGCCGCTGGCCTTCCACCGGCAGCGCGCCGTTGCTGGCGTCGATCTGCGCCTGGCGCACGGCGTCGTACTTGCGGCGGGTGTAGTAGTCGCCGTCGGACTCGGTGCGCAGGATCGAGGGACGAATGAACAGCATCAGGTTGCGCTTGGTCTTGCTCACCGAGCGGTACTGGAACAGGCTGCCGATCAGCGGGATCGAACTGAGGAAGGGCACGCCCTCCTTGGTGTCCTGCAACTGGTCGTCGATCAGTCCGGCGATCACCAGCACCTGGCCGTTCTCCAGGCCCACGGTGTTGGTCAGCGTGCGCTTGTTGGTGATCAGATTGGCGGTGCCGGCGGTGCCGCTGGCGATGCCCGAGACCTCGAGGTTGATCTTGAGTTTGACGTGGTTGCCCTCGTTGATCTGCGGCGTCACACCCAGCGTCAGGCCGACATCCTTGCGATCGACAGTCTGGAAGGGATTGACCACACCGGTGGTCGTGGTGGTGCCGGTGTTGGCGTAGGAGCCGGTGAGGAAGGGCACTTCCTGACCCGCCGAGAACTTCGCTTCCTGATTGTCCAGCGTGACCAGGGTTGGTGTGGACAGCACGTTGGTATCGCCGTCGCCCTTGAGCGCTTTGAGCAGCACCGCGATGCTGGTGCCGTTGTTGAGGTTGCCCGCAGTGGCGCCGCCGGCCGTGATGCCCTGGCCGATGAGCCCGAGCAGGGCGCTGCTGCTGCCGGCGGTGGCCGCCGTCGACAGCGCGCTGAGCGTATTCGGATTGAGAATGCTGGCGGCGGCGATCTTGCGCTTGTTGAGCACCGCCCAGTCGATGCCGAGCTGGCTGGACTTGTCGGTGCTGACTTCGGCGACGATGGCCTCAACCAGCACCTGCGCGCGCTGGATGTCGAGCTGGGCGATGACGTCGCGCACCTGCCGCATCATCTTCGGCGCGGCGGTGATGACGAGGGCATTGGTGTCCTTGTCGGCGATGATGTGAACGCCGTCGATGGCGCTGCCGGCACCGGTACCCACCGGGGCCGCCACGGCAGCGGCGACTGCCGCGCCCACGCCGGTACCGGCACCGGTCTTGGCGGCCTGCTGCGCCTGCTGGGCATAGCCCTGGAGCACCGGCGCGAGATTCTCGGCGCTGGCGTAGCGCAGGTAGACCACCTGCGTGGAGCCGGCATCCTTGAGCGGGATGTCCAGGCTCCCGATGATGTCCAGCATCTTCTGGCGGTCGGATTTGTCGCCGCCCAGCAGCACGCTGTTGGTGCGCTCGTCGGCGATGGCCACGGGCGCGCGGCCGGTCGGGTCGGCCTGCTTGTCCTGCTGCGTCAGGGAGGTGAGCGTGCGCACCACCTCGGTGGCCGAGGCGTTCTTGAGATGCACCACCTCGATCTGGCGGTCGCCGCTCTGGTCCATCTGCTTGATCAGCTGTTCGATGCGCACGACGTTGGCGGCGCGGTCGGAGATGATCAGCATGTTGCTGGGCGTATAGGCCGCGAGATGGCCCCACTGCGGCACCAGCGGACGCAGGATCGGCACCAGTTGCGCGGCGGAGATGTTCTCCACCTGGTAAACATGGGTGACGACGCCGTCGATGGGCAGGCCGGCGCCGCTGCCATTGGGCACGCCGCCGTCGGTACGGGCATTGGTTTCCGGCACGATCTTGATCGCCTGGCCGGCCGGCACCGCGGCGAAGCCCTGCACCTGCAGCACGGCCAGGAAGGTTTCGTAGACACCTGCGGCCGACATCGGCCGTGCCGACACCACGGTGACCTTGCCCTTGACGCGCGGATCGACGATGAAATTCTTGCCAGTGACTTCGCTGACGGTGGCGATCAGCGCGCTGATGTCGGCGTCCTTGAGGTTGAGGGTCACCGCCGCGGCGGCCGGCAGCGTGGCGACCAGCAACAGGCTGGCCACGGCCAGGAGTTTGACGCGCGGAAGAAGGGACATGTTCAGTTGAAGGAGACGTTGAGGGTCTGGGGTTGGCCGGCGCGTTCGACCACGACGGTGACGCTGCTGGCCTTGCTGAGGTCGTTGAGCATCTGCAGGGCCTTCTGGGTGTCGTCGAGTTCGATGCCGTTGACCGAGGTGACCAGGTCGCCGGGACGCAGGCCGGCGGTGTTGAACAGCGCCTGGTTCTGGCCGGGATAGACGCGATAGCCACGCATCTTGCCGCTCTCGTTGACCGGCTGCACGCGGATGTATTCCGCGGCCTTGTTCGGGTCCTGCAGCATTTCCTGGCGCGCCTGCGCAATCTGGTTGGCGGTGGCCGTGTTGTAGGTCGAGCCGGTGGCGACGAAGTCACCCGAGGGCTTGTCCTTGTCGAGCTTGAGCGTCTCCAGCGCGCCGTTGCGCGAGAGGATGACGCGATCGGGGAAGATCGCCTGCAGGCTGACGCCATTGACCACCTGATCGCCGATGGCATAAGGCTGTTCGTCGCCGTTCTGCTGCGCGATGACGGCGCGCGACTCCGACTTGCGGTCGCCGGCGAAGATGCCCATCAGGGTCAGGTTGAGGCGCGTGTCCGGCGCGGCCGCGAGGTTGCCGGGCTGGGCCTGGTAGAGGCCGAACAGCCGCGCCGCCAGGATCGTGTCCAGCTTGGAGCCGGCCGGGTGCGCGGCTGGCGGCGGCACCACCGGCGCCGGCTGCCAGCGCGCCGATTCCGGCGTCGGCATCAGCGCCCAGAACAACTGGGCCAGCGCCGCGGCGATAGCAATCGTCAGCAGCAACTGCACGGCCTGGATCGCCCGCGCGCCGTGCCGTTCGTAGGTCTGCGCCAGTGTTTTGACGAGTTGTGGGGGTGCCGTCAGCATGGTCTGCATGATAGCCGGTCTATCCCTGGAGCACAGCAGTAAATTCGGGGGTCACCCCTGCGTTTGCGTTGCCGGGGCGGGCGGGATTCAGTAAGTTGCAGACTGCGTATCCGGGGGGAGTTCACGACTATGACGCGGACCATGATCCGTCTGGCCATCAGCGGGCTGGTGTTCCTGGTTTTCATGGTGCACAGCTCCGGATGGCATGCCTTCCGACTGCTCAGCACGGTTGAAAGTTTCACCTACGATGCACGCGTGCTGCTGACCCTGCCGCGGACCAACGATCCGCGGGTGGTGGTCATGGATCTCGACGAGCGCAGCTTGGCGGCCGAGGGGCAGTGGCCCTGGCCGCGCGACAAGATGGCGCGGCTGGTCAACCAGGTGTTCGATACCTACCACGCCCGCGTGTTGGGCTTTGACATCGTGTTTGCCGAGCCGGACCGGCGCGCCGCCGATCTGCTGGACCGCCTGGCCGCCGGCGAACTGGCCGACCTGCCGGGGCTGCGCGAGCGCGTTCCGCAGCTGCGCAGCCGCCTGGATCATGACCAGGCCTTCGCTGACGCCATCAAGGACCGTCCGGTGGTGATGGGCTTCTTCGTCAAGCAGGCGCTCAGCCAGGGCGAGGCCGCCGCCAGCGGTGCGCTTTGCGCGCCGGTGATGGACAAGACCGCCACCAGCCTCTACGCCGTGGATTTCATCAAGCCGGCCGGCTACGGCGGCAATGTGCCGGTGTTGCAGGCCGCGACGCCGTACTGCGGGTTCTTCGACAACCCCATCGTCGACGAAGACGGGGTATTCCGCCGCGTGCCGCTGCTGCAGGTCTACGACGGCCAAGTCTATCCCTCGCTGGCGCTGGCGGTGACGCGGCTCGCGCTGGGCAACCCGGCCGTCCAACTCGAATTCGATCCGCCTGACGCACGCAACTCCCTGCATCTCGAGCGCGTGCGGATCGGCAACCTCACCGCGCCGGTGGATGGCGACGTCGCCGTGTACGTGCCGTATCGCGGCGACAACCGCACCTTCACCTACGTCTCGGCCACCGACGTGCTCAACGGCAAGGCCGATGCGGCCGCGCTCAAGGATGCCATCGTGCTGATGGGCACCACGGCCGCCGGCCTACTGGACTTCCGCACCACGCCGGTCAACAAGATATTCGCCGGCGTGGAGGTCCACGCCAACATCGTTTCCGGCATCCTTGGAGGGCATATCCGCCAGAAAGCGCCGTACTACAGCGGCATCGAGACGGTGCTGCTGCTGCTGATTGGCCTGGCGATGGCGCTGGTGTTTCCGCGCTTCTCGGCGCTGGCCGGCGCCGGGCTGGCCCTGGGCATCCTCGCCGGCCTGACGGCGCTGGCACTGGCGCTGTGGCAGTGGGGCAATTTCATCATGCCGTTGGGCGTGCCGGTGCTGTTCACCCTGGCGCTGTTCACGGCGCACCTGCTGTACGGCTACTTTGTCGAATCGCGCAAGGCGCGCGATATCTCGCGCATGTTCGGCGAGTACGTGCCGCCGGAGATCGTCAGCGAGATGGCCGACCGCGGCGGCGAAATCTCCATGGAGGGCGAGAGCCGGGAGATGACCGTGCTGTTCTCCGACGTGCGCGGCTTCACTAGCATCTCCGAGAAGCTGGACGCGAAGGACCTGTCGCTGCTGATGAACGAGTTCCTGACACAGCAGACCGGCGTGATCCAGAAATACCGCGGCACCATCGACAAATACATGGGCGACGCCATCATGGCCTTCTGGGGCGCGCCGCTGCCCAACGAGCACCACGCGCTGGATGCGGTCAGGGCCGGCATGGAGATGCTCAAGGCGGTGCGCGGGCTCGACGCGACTTTTGCGCAGCGTGGCTGGCCGCCGCTCAACATCGGTGTCGGCCTCAACACCGGCAAGATGAGTGTCGGCAACATGGGCTCCAGCTTCCGACGCGCCTACACGGTGATGGGCGATGCCGTGAACCTCGGCTCGCGCCTGGAAGGGCTGACCAAGGAATACGGCGTCGGCATCATCGTCAGCGAATTCACCCGCAACCAGTTGCCCTCGGATTGGGCCTTCCGCGAGCTGGACGTGGTGCGCGTCAAGGGCAAGAACGAGCCGGTCGCCATCTACGAGCCGCTGGGGCCCAAGGAGGAACTCGATCCGGCGCTGCGCCAGGACCTCGCGCGTCATCGCGGCGCGCTCAAGCTCTACCGCGAGCAGAAGTGGGACGACGCCGAGCAGGAGTTCTTCACGCTCAGCCAGTCGCCGCTGGCGCACCCGGTCTACGCCAAGTTCCTGGAGCGCATCCTGTTCCTGCGCGAGAACCCGCCGGGCAAGGCCTGGGACGGCGCTTTCACCTTCGACCATAAGTGAGCTTGGCGTGAGCGCCTTCGACTGGCAGGACCCGCTGCGCCTGCAGGCGCAACTGAGCGACGAGGAGCGTGCCGCGCAGGAGGCCGCGCGCCAGTTTGCGCAGGCGCGCCTGCAGCCGCGCATCCAGCGGGCCTTCCGCGAGGAGCGCTTCGAGCGCGAGGTGCTGCGCGAGATGGGCGCGCTCGGCCTGCTCGGTTTGACGCTGGAGGGCTACGGCTGCCCCGGCGGCAGCCACGTGATTTACGGGCTGGTGGCGCGCGAGGTGGAGCGCGTCGATTCCGGCTACCGCTCCGCGCTATCCGTGCAGAGCAGCCTGACCATGTATCCGATCCACGCTTTCGGCAGTGAAGCGCAGAAACAGCGCTACCTGCCGAAGCTGGCGAGCGGGGAGTGGCTGGGCGCCTTTGGCCTGACCGAACCCGACGCCGGTTCCGATCCGGGCAGTCTGCGCACCCGCGCGCGGCGCGACGGCCGGGGCTGGCGGCTCTCCGGCAGCAAGACCTGGATCAGCCATGCGCCGGTCGCCGATGTCTTCGTGGTCTGGGCCAAGGACGAAGACGATGTGCTGCGTGGCTTCATCCTCGAGCGCGGCATGGCCGGACTGGCGACGCCGGCGATCGAGGGCAAGTTCAGCCTGCGTGCCTCCGCCACCGGGCAGATCCTGATGGACGAGGTGGCGGTGTCCGACGACCAGCGCCTGCCGGGCGTCGAGGGCTACAAGGGACCTTTCTCCTGCCTCAACAAGGCGCGCTACGGCATCGCCTGGGGCGCGCTGGGGGCCGCCGAGTTCTGCTGGCAGGCGGCGCGCGACTACACGCTGGCGCGGCGCCAGTTCGGCCGTCCCCTGGCCGCCAACCAGCTGGTGCAGAAGAAGCTGGCGGACATGCAGACCGAAATCGCCCTCGGCCTGCAGGCGGTGCTGCGGCTGGGCCGCTTGTTCGACGAGGGCGGGGCGGCGCCGGAGATGGTCTCCCTGCTCAAGCGCAACAACTGCGGCAAGGCGCTGGAGGTGGCACGGATGGCGCGCGACCTGCACGGCGGCAACGGCATCAGCGACGACTATCACGTCATCCGCCATCTGCTGAACCTGGAGACGGTCAACACCTACGAGGGCACGCACGATGTGCACGCGCTGATCCTCGGTCGCGCGCAGACCGGCATCTCGGCGTTTTAGCCGTGCCGGCGCGCCACCCGCTCTCGGGAGATGGCGCCGTGGAATCGTTATAAAATATAGTTCAAATTTAAATTAGATTAATAATTTATAACAATCTCCTGACGTAAAACCGGCACAGCGGGTGGCGGCTCCCGGCTTGCAATCGGTCGGCGCGGCCCCATATCCGTCTGCCTTCCCGACCCGCACCATTTGGCTACACTGGCAGCATGAGTGAACACGAGCATGAACGAGACCATGGCCTTGCGGTCGAACCTGCAAGGCCGAAGGTCAAACGGCCGCCGATGTACAAGGTGGTGATGGTCAACGACGATTACACGCCGATGGATTTTGTGGTCCAGGTCTTGCAACAGTTTTTCAACCACAACCGCGAAAAGGCGGTGCAGATCATGTTGCAGATTCATACCCAGGGCCGCGGTGTCGCCGGGGTGTACGCGGCGGAGATTGCGGAAACCAAGACCGCGCAGGTCAACGCCTATGCGCGCAAGCACCAGCACCCTTTGCTGACCGTGATGGAGCAAGCCTGAAATGCTATCCGAAGAACTGCAGAAAGCCCTCGACGCCGCCTTCGTCAATGCCCGCATGGAAGGCCACGATCTGCTGACGGTCGAGCACCTGCTGCTGGCCCTGCTGTCCGACGCCAATGTCTCGGAGGCGCTCAACGCCGCCGGAATCGACATGGAGAAACTGGAGAAGGATCTGCGCGAGTACATCCGCGACAGCATCCAGTCGGTCAAGGAGGGCGAGCGCCGCGAAGTGCAGCCGACGCTGTCCTTCCAGCGCGTCCTGCAGCGCGCCATCTATCACGTGCAGGCCTCCGGCAAGAAGCAGGTCACCACGCTCAACGTGCTGGTGGCGATGTTCGCCGAGAAGGACACCCACGCCGTCTACCTGCTCGGCGAGCAGGGCGTGACGCGCCTGGACATCGTCAACTTCATTTCTCACGGTATCGCCAAGAACGGTTCCACGCCGCAGCCGGCGCAGGACGGCGAGGACAAGGAAGAGGCTGGCAACGGCCGTGACCCGCAGAAGACCGCGCTGGAACAGTACGCGGTCAACCTCAACGAGCGCGCCGCCAAGGGCCTGATCGATCCGCTGATCGGCCGCGAGGCGGAGATCGAGCGCGTCATGCAGACGCTGTGCCGCCGTCGCAAGAACAACCCGCTGCTGGTCGGCGAGGCCGGCGTCGGCAAGACCGCCATCGCCGAAGGCCTGGCCTGGCTGATCGTCGAAGGCAAGGTGCCGGATCTGCTGCGCAACGGCATCGTCTTCAGCCTCGATCTCGGCTCGCTGATCGCCGGCACCAAGTACCGCGGCGATTTCGAGAAGCGCTTCAAGGCGGTGATGCAGGAGCTGCAGGCCACGCCGGGCGCCATCGTCTTCATCGACGAGATTCACATGATCATCGGCGCCGGCGCCGCCAGCGGCGGCGTGATGGACGCCAGCAACCTGCTCAAGCCGCTGCTGGCCGGCGGTGAGCTGCGCTGCATCGGTTCCACCACCTACCAGGAATACCGCGGCATTTTCGAGAAGGACCGCGCGCTGGCGCGGCGCTTCCAGAAAATCGACGTGCCGGAGCCTTCGGTCGAGGACACCGTGAAGATTCTCGAGGGCCTGCGCGCGCGTTTCGAGGAGCATCACGCCGTGCAGTTCACCCGCGGCGCGCTGCGCTCGGCGGTGGAACTGTCCACGCGCCACATCACCGACCGCCACCTGCCGGACAAGGCCATCGACGTCATCGACGAGGCGGCGGCGCGCCTGCGCCTGCTGCCGGAGTCCAAGCGTCGCAAGACCGTGCAGGTGCGCGACATCGAGGAGACCGTGGCCAAGATCGCGCGCATCCCGGCCAAGAGCGTGTCCAGCAACGACCGCGACAAGCTGGCGACGCTGGAGCGCGACCTCAAGCTGACCATCTTCGGTCAGGACAAGGCCATCGAGCAGCTCGCCTCCAGCATCAAGCTGGCGCGCTCGGGCCTGGCCAATCCCGACAAGCCGATCGGCAACTTCCTGCTGGCTGGCCCGACGGGCGTGGGCAAGACCGAAGTGACCAAGCAGCTGGCGCAGCTGCTGGGCATCGAGCTGATCCGCTTCGACATGAGCGAGTACATGGAGCGCCACACGGTGAGCCGCCTGATTGGCGCGCCGCCGGGCTATGTCGGCTTCGACCAGGGCGGCCTGCTCACCGAGGCGGTGATCAAGCACCCGCACTGCGTGGTGCTGCTCGACGAGATCGAGAAGGCGCACCCGGACGTGTTCAACCTGCTGCTGCAGGTCATGGACCATGGCACGCTCACCGACAACAACGGCCGCGCCGCGGACTTCCGCAATGTGATCCTGGTGATGACCACCAACGCCGGCGCCGAGGAGTCCTCGCGCCGCTCGATGGGCCTGATCGACCAGAACCACACCACCGATGCGATGGAAGTGATCCGCCGCATGTTCACGCCGGAATTCCGCAACCGTCTCGACGCCATCGTCGCGTTCGCGCCGCTGGGTAAGGCCGAGATCCTGCGCGTGGTCGACAAGTTCCTGATGCAGCTCGAAGAGCAGCTGTCCGCCAAGCAGGTGCACCTGGACGTGGACGACGAGGCCAAGACCTGGATCGCCGAGCGCGGCTACGACGTCAAGATGGGCGCGCGGCCGATGGCCCGCATCATCCAGGAGAACCTCAAGCGGCCGCTGGCGGAGGAACTGCTGTTCGGCAAGCTCGCCAACGGCGGCACGGTCAGCGTCGGCGTCAAGGACGGCCAGCTCGATTTCGTGCTCGAAGCGCGCGAGAAGCCGGTGGCGTTGGAGCCGGTCTAAGCGCGGCTGCAGGCGTGGCGCTACACTCCCTGCATCCATAGACGGATGCACGGGAGGAGAGACCGATGCGCCACACTGCGATGGCCGTTTTCTTGTCGCTGACGGCGACGCTCGCCGCCTGCGGTGGCGCCGGCAGCGGCGCTACGGACACCGGCGGCGTGCCGCTGGGCGCACCCGCCAGCTACGGCGATGCGCCCGCGCAGAGCACCATGTCGCTGGATGGCCGGCAGGCGATGCTCAACCTGTGCCAGCTCGAAGGCGGCAGCGTGCTCAACTGGACCGATCCCTCGGGCGAAGCGCGCAACGCCTGTCTGCTGAACCCGGCCGGCGCCAGCGCCCAGCACCCGTTGCCGCTGCTGGTGTATCTCAATCCCTCGCTGTTCTCGGCCGACAAGACCGCGCCGCTGACCGGCTTCATCGCCGATGCCGCCAGCGCCGATCTCACCGGAGACGCCGCGCGCAAGGGTTTCATCCTGCTGATGCCTGAGGGGCGCGACACCCATCACTACTACCCGTTTCCGGACGACACCGGCGTGGGCTGGGACAACTGGTATCGCAATCTCGACCGCAGCAGCCCGGCGCTGAACGTGGACGTGGCGGCCATCGACCATTTCATCGCAGCGGTGAAGGGCATGGGCATCGTCGATACCAAGCGGGTGTACCTGTCCGGCTGGTCCAATGGCGCGGCGATGGCGCAGCTCTATGCCCTCAACACGCCGGGCATCGCGGCGGCGGCGGTGTACTCCTCGCCGGACCCGTTCAGCGATGTCGCCGATCCCGGCGCCCAGACGCCGTTCGCCACGGCGCTGACGCCGCTGATGGACATCCACAACCAGTGCGACATCATCGGCATCTGCCAGACCGGCACCAGATTCCACCAGACCCTGGCCAAGCGCTATCCGAAGCTGGTGCAACGGCCGGTGATCATCGATGAACTGTTCAACGAGGTGCAGGCCTGCGATGCCTCCTGCGCGGATCAGACCGTCGCGCCGACGGACGCGGGCGGTGCGCTGGGCTCCGTGGGCGCGCTCAACCACCTGCGCTGGCCGCTGAGCTGGAATACGCAGATGTACGCTTTCATGCGGCAGCATCCGTTGCCGTGAAGACGGATGCGTAAACGACAAAGCCCGCGTGAGCGGGCTTTGTCGTTTGAGATCGGCTCTGACTCTGGGACGAATCGTGCTTTGCACGATTCCTAAGTGTTCATAACGCTAGGATCCCAGCTTTGCTGGGGCCCTCCACGCTACTCACACTTCACTTGTCGCGGAACGTGATACGGCCCTTGGTCAGGTCGTAAGGCGTCAGCTCCACCTTGACCTTGTCGCCGGTGAGGATGCGGATGTAATTCTTGCGCATGCGGCCGGAGATATGGGCCGTCACCACGTGGCCGTTGTCGAGCTTCACGCGGAAGGTGGTGTTCGGCAGGGTCTCGACGACCGTGCCGGGCATTTCGATGTGATCTTCTTTTGCCATGTGTCCCAGAGGGGTTGGAAAGCGCGGGCATTATCCATGCTCACCCCTCAGGGTTCAACCGAGCGGACGACCGCCGGCGCGGGCGTCCAGCCGGTCTCGCCGAGCAGTTCCAGGGCGTTGAAGTTCTTTTTGTAGTCCATCTTGCGGCTCTGCGGCACCCAGTAGCCGAGGTAGACGTGGGCCAGTGCGATCTCCCGTGCGTACTGGACCTGGCGCAGCACGGCGTAGGTGCCCAGGCTGCGGGCCGGCTGGTCCGGATCGTAGAAGGTGTAGACCGCCGACAGCGCGTTGCCCAGGGTATCGACCACCGCCACGGCCAGCAGCCGGCCGGCGGCGCGGAACTCCCAGAACTGCGTATCGCCCCAGTTGCACTCGAGAAAGCCGTGGAAGGCCTCGCGGTTGTCGGCGTCCATGCCTTCGCCCGGGTGGCGCGCCGCCAGATAGCGACGATAGAGGGCGTAATGCTCGTCGCTGAGCTCGTCGACGATGTGCAGTTCGACGTCGGCATTGCGCTGCAGGCAGCGGCGCTGCGAGCGGTTGGGCGTGAAGTCCGCCGCCACGATCCGTGCGGGAATGCACAGCCGGCAGTTGGCGCAGTGCGGGCGATAGACATAACCGCCGCTGCGGCGGAAGCCGCGCTGCACCAGCAGCTCGTAGCGCCAGGGGCTCATGTTGAATTCGGGGTCGACGTAGGCATTGCGCGCGGCGTTGCCGGGCAGGTAGCCGCAGCCGTGCTCGGTGCTGAGATACAACTGGACGCGCTGCAGGCCCGTCATCGAGGTCATGGCGCCGTCCGCCCTCCTTTTTTACCGTCACCCGCTCTCGATGCCTGTCGCATAGATATGGTTATTAAATATTGTATGAATTTATATTTGAACTATAAAATATAATAAAATCAAGGATGCTCGAGGCCAGAGCGGGTGGCGGCCTCGGAGGCCGTTTTCAGGTGCCGGGCATCGTGCGGGACCGGAATGTCGAAGCGCCAGACCGCCTCCCGTCCCGACAGCCGCACCGCCGGCGCCAGCAGGTTGAGAAACTTGTCGCGAGCGATCTCCTGGGCGCCCAGGCTGTTGAGATGCGCGGAGCTGATCTGGCAGTCGATCAGTTCGTACGACCATTGCTTCAACTGCTGGCACAGGAAATAGAGCGCGATCTTGGACGCGTCGCTGGCGCGCGAGAACATCGACTCGCCAAAGAACACGCGGCCGATGGCGACGCCGTAAAGCCCGCCGATCAGCTCGCCGTCGCGCCAGACCTCCACCGAGTGGGCGTGGCCGACGCGGTACAGGGCGCTGTAGCCGCGCTGCATGTCGGGGCCGAGCCAGGTGCCGCGGCCGGCGGCGCGCTCGGCGGCACAGGCTTCCAGCACCTGGGCGAAGGCGCGGTCCAAGGTGACGGCGTAATCGGCGCGGCGGATGCTCTTGCCCAGTGAGCGGGACACCTTCATCAGCCCGGGACGCAGCACCGCGCGCGGATCGGGGCACCACCACAGGATCGGCTCGTCCGGGTTGTACCAGGGGAAGATGCCCTGGCTGTAGGCGCGCAGCATGCGCGGCACCGACAGATCGCCGCCGATGGCCAGCAGGCCGTTGGGGTCGCGCATCGCCAGATGCGCCGGCGGAAAGGGCTGGTGCGGGTCGCGCGGGTCCAGCCAATGCAGTCGGACCGGATTATCCATCGCCGTCCTCGGATGCCGTGCGGTAAGGGCTATGTTGCCTCAACTGCGCCAGTCTTGTCTCGACCAGCGCGCGCTCGCGGCGCAGGTAATGTTCCACCGCTTCCGCCAGCCGCGGCTGACGCAGCCAGTGCAGCGATTGCGTGCGCACCGGCTCGAAGCCGCGCGCCAGTTTGTGCTCGCCCTGGGCGCCGGCGTCGTAGCGCTTCAGGCCCTCGCGGATGCAGTAGTCGATGCCCTGGTAGTAGCAGGTTTCGAAATGCAGGCTGTGGTAGCGCTCGGCGGCGCCCCAGTGGCGGCCGTAGAGCGTGTCGCCGCCACGCACGGTGATGGCGCAGGCGACGAGGCGTGCGCCCTCGCGGCACAGGATGATGCGCAGCGGCGAGCCTGAGCGCATGCCGTAGTCGAGGAAGAAGCGCAGGTTGAGGTAGGGCGGCTGACCGCGTTCCTCGTAGGTGTTGGCATAGAGCGCGTAAATTTCCGCCCATAGCGGTTCGGCGATGGTCTCGCCGGGCAGCACCTCGAAACGCAGTCCGCCTTCGGCGATGCGCCGGCGCTCGCGCAGCAATTTCTTGCGCTTGTCGGCACGCAGTTGCGCGACGAAATCCGCAAAGTCGGCATAGCCGCGGTTGTGCCAGTGATACTGCACGTCGTGGCGCGGCATGGCGCCTGCGGCGAGCGCGGCGCCGGCATCGGCATCTGCCGCGAACAGCAGGTGCGCGGACGAGGTTTTCAGGCTGCGCGGCAATTCGCCCAGCGCTGCAGCGAGGGCTGGGCGCAAGCCGTCGTCGTCGGTGCCGAACCGCGGTCCGGTGGCGGGCGTGAAGGGCACGGCGCACAGCAGCTTGGGATAGTAGGGATGGCCCATCCGCTGGCTGGCTTCAGCCCAGGACCAGTCGAAGACGAACTCGCCGTAGGAGTGATGCTTGAGATAGAGCGGCACCGCTGCCCGCAGGGTGCCGGCGGTGTCCGTCAGGGTCGCGTGGCAGGCTTGCCAACCGGTATCGGCCGCGACGCAGCCGCTGTCCTCCAGCGCCTTGAGAAAGCCGTGTCGCGTAAACGGGTAAGCCGGATCGAACAGGGCATCCCAGCGTTCCGCCGGGATGCCGGCGATGCCTTCATGAAGCTGCAACTGCAGCCGGGCCTGCGCCGGGCTGCGCGTGTTCAATGAAAGGTCGGTGCGACGGTCGGGATGTTCCGCAGGGCCCACTGCACCACGGCGTCGTGCTCGAAGCTGCTGATCTGCTCGTTCTCCCCGGGAGGACCGGCTTCGGTGACCCGGCCCTCGGCGTCGAACCGGATGCAGGCGCCGGCGGTCTGGACCTTGAGTTCGCCGCTGTTGGGCTCATCGTCGAGCGTCAATTGCAGATAGCGCAGCCGGTGCTGGGCGAATTCGGGCAGGCGGCTGGCGCCAACCGCGATCAAGGCGGCCTGATCGGCGCTGAATTCACGGATGCCGCCGTCCTGCGTCAGTAGAAAATGCCGTATCTGCGTGCTCATGGCGATTTCCTGTGGTTCACGGTTCCAATCTTTAGACCTAGCTCATTAATGAAGGTTTGGAGACGGATTTCAAGGGTTCCTGGTCAGGGTAGCGGCATGGGGACTGTTATGATGAGAGATATTCCGTACTGTTTCCCATTGTTCCGTTCGGCAAACGATCTACCGTGTTTAAACGCAAGTCCCATGCCACCGACGAGACCGCGGGCCCGAGCTGGCTCGAGCGGTTGCCCGGCGAGGCCGCTTTGCTGGCCTGCACCGGGCTGGCGCTGTTTCTGCTGGGCACCTTGCTGAGCTACAGCGCCAACGATCCGGGCTGGTCGTCCTCGGGCAATGGCGAGCCGGTGCGCAACCTCATGGGCAGCGCGGGCGCCTGGATCGCGGACGTCTTGCTGTCGCTGTTCGGCTATGGCGCGTTTTTCCTGCCGTGGGTGGCGCTTTGGGCCGGCATCCGCATTTTCCGCGGTGACGGCGACGAGCACCCGCTGCCCTTGCCGATGCGCGCGATCTGCTGGTTCCTGGCTTTCGGATGTCTCGCGGCGCTCTGCGCGATGCATATCGGCGCCTCGCCCAACTGGGCACCGCAGGGCAGTGGCGGCATTGCCGGACAAGCTCTGGCTCACGCGCTGGTGGGCGTGCTGAGCGCCGTCGGCGCGACCTTGCTGCTGCTGACGCTCCTGCTGGTGACCCTGCCGGTGGCGATGCGCTTCTCATGGATCGAGGTGCTCGACCAGGTGGGCGCCTGGGCGTTGCGGACGCGCCAGCGGATCGGCGCGGCGACGCAACGGCCTGAGCGCGGTGAAGCGCCGCTGGTGGATGTGCCGGAGACCGAGACTGCAGAGCCGTCACCGTCGTCCGAGCCCTATGTCGGTCTGCAGCGCGCCATCGTCGAGCCGACCTTGCCCAAACCGCGCAAACGCAAGTCGGCGCCGAGTCCGGTGGGCAGCGAGGAAGAGCAGCCTGACATGTTCGCGCCGCCGCCACCTCCACCGGAGCGGCCGGCCAAGGCCGCGAAGCCGGTCAAGAGCGAGGTGCCGGTGTTCGACGGCGATCCGCTGCCGCCGTTGACGATCCTGGATCCCGCCAAGCCGTCCGGTCGCCAGTACACGCCGGAGGAACTCGAGCGCCTGTCGCGCGATCTTGAGCGGCACCTGAACGATTTCGGCATCAAGGCGGCCGTACAGGCGGTGGAGCCTGGGCCGGTCATCACGCGCTTCGAGTTGCAGCCGGCGCCAGGCGTCAAAGGATCGCAGATCACCAACCTCTCGAAGGATCTGGCACGTGCGCTGTCGGTGTCGAGCGTACGCGTGATCGAGGTGATCGAGGGCAAGCCTTTTGTCGGCCTGGAGATTCCCAATCAGAAGCGCGAGATGGTGATGTTGCGCGAGATCCTGGACTCCACGGAATACCGTAATTCCAGTTCGCCGCTGACCATGGGCCTGGGCAAGGACATCGCCGGCCGACCGGTCAGCACCGATCTGGGCAAGATGCCGCACCTGCTGGTGGCCGGTACGACCGGCGCCGGCAAGTCGGTGGCGGTCAACGCCATGATCCTGTCGATGCTCTACAAGGCCACGAAGGATCAGTTGCGCTTCATACTGGTCGATCCCAAGGTCGTGGAACTGTCGGTCTACGAAGGCATCCCGCACCTGCTGACGCCGGTGGTGACGGACATGAAGGATGCCGCCAACGCGCTGCGCTGGTGCGTGGCCGAGATGGAGCGACGCTACCGTTTGCTGGCGGCGCTGGGCGTGCGCAATCTTGCCGGCCTCAACAAGAAGATCCAGGAGGCGGAAGAAGCGGGCGAACCGCTGAAGGACCCCATGAAAGCGGCGCCGCAATTGTTCGACGAGGCACCGGCGGCAGAGCCGGAATTGCTCAAGCCGATGCCGCATATCGTCGTCATCATCGACGAGTTGGCGGACCTGATGATGGTGGTCGGCAAGAAAGTGGAGGAATTGATCGCGCGTCTGGCACAGAAGGCGCGTGCCGTGGGCATCCACCTGATCGTCGCCACACAGCGTCCCAGCGTCGATGTCATCACCGGACTGATCAAGGCCAATATCCCTTCGCGCGTGGCTTTCCAGGTAGCGTCTCGCATCGATTCCCGCACCATCCTCGACGAGATGGGGGCAGAAACGCTGCTGGGTCATGGTGACATGCTGTTCCGCCCCATCGGTGCGCGGCAGTTGCAGCGCGTGCACGGCGCGTTCGTCGGTGATGACGAGGTCAAGAACGTGGTGGCCTATCTCAAGCAGGTGGCGCCGCCGGAATACATCGAGGAGATCACGGCGGACGAGGCGCCAGCCAACACGGCGGGCGAGGGCGGCGGCAATGACGCGGAGTCCGATCCACTTTACGACCAGGCGGTTGCGCTGGTGCTGGAAAGCCGCAAGGCCTCCGTGTCCTGGGTGCAACGCCGCCTCAGTGTCGGCTACAACCGCGCGGCACGCATGGTCGAGCAGATGGAGGCGGCCGGTATCGTGGGCCCCAGTGGCCCCGGCGGCAACCGGGAAATCCTGGCGCCGGGCGGGCGGGAATGAGGCTGACGATTCAGAGCGGGTTCAGCCTTAAGCCAGCATGCTCCGGTCTCTGTCACCAGACTGGAAAGCGTTCATGAAATTGTTTTGTTCAACCATTGCGTTTGCACTGGGCTCACTGTCGTTCCAGGTATCGGCCGCGGGGTCTCCACAGGCGGAATTGAAGCAATTCGTCGATGGCGTGGATGCGCTGCAGGCGGACTTCAGCCAGGTGCAGACCGACGAACGCGGCAAGCAGATCTCGTCCAGCACCGGTCACATGTGGCTGTCGCGCCCGGGGCGGTTCCGCTGGGCTTACCGCACGCCCTACCAGCAACTGATGGTCTGCGATGGGCGCAAGATCTGGCTTTATGACCCCGATCTCGCGCAGGTGACCGTGCGTTCGGCTGGCGAGGCGTTGCAGGGCACCCCTGCGGCCTTGTTGTCGCAACGCGCAGCGCTGTCCGATCAGTTCACGCTGGAGGATGCGGGCAGCGAGGGTGCGGCACAGGGTGTGCGGTTGAAGCCGAAGACGACGGACAGCGATTTCAAATCGATCACGCTGTGGCTGATCGATGGAGTGCCGTCGCGCATGCAGTTTCTCGATCACCTCGGCGGCAGCACCAACGTGATGTTCAGCAAGGTCGAGGCCAATCAGAAAATCGACGACAAGCAGTTCCGCTTCGATCCGCCCAAGGGTGTTGAAGTCGTCGATGCCACCGCTCCTGCGAAATAGCGCCGCATGACCGTATCGCACGTGCCTCTGGCCGAGCGGATGCGGCCCCGCAGCCTGGATGAGGTTGCGGGTCAGGAGCATGTGCTAGCCCCCGGAGCGCCGCTGCGAGCGTTGCTGGAGGCCGGGAAAATCCCGTCGATGGTGTTCTGGGGGCCTCCGGGCGTCGGCAAGACCACGCTGGCGCGCTTGGTCGCCCGGCATGTCGATGCACAATTTTTGTCGCTCTCGGCCGTGATGGCCGGCATCAAGGAGATCCGCGAGGCCACCGCCAAGGCGCAAATGGCGCTGACGGCGAGGGTGCCGCAGCGCACGGTATTGTTCATCGACGAAATCCATCGTTTCAACAAGAGCCAACAGGATGCGCTGCTGCCTTTCGTTGAGGACGGCACGCTTGTGCTGATCGGTGCGACGACTGAAAACCCATCATTTGAGCTGAACGGCGCCCTGCTGTCGCGGTTGCGTGTTTTCGTGCTGCGTGCGCTGGATCAGACGGCGATTGCAGGCATCCTGCGGCGTGCCCTGACGGACGAACGAGGCATGGCGAAGCCGGTCGATGCGCTGCCCGAAAACTGGATTCAGAGGATTGCCGAAGCCGCCGACGGGGATGCGCGCCGTGGGCTGGTTCTGCTGGAGACAGCCGCCGAACTGGCGCGCGCCGAGCAATCCCGTGATGACGCCTTGCTTGAGAAACTGATTGGCCGGGGCTTTCGTCGTTTCGACAAGCAGGGCGAGAATTTCTACGACCAGATTTCGGCGCTGCACAAATCGGTGCGAGGCAGCGATCCGGATGCGGCGTTGTACTGGTTTGCCCGGATGCTGGACGGCGGTGTCGATCCGAATTACCTGGCGCGACGGATCACACGCATGGCTTACGAGGATATCGGGCTGGCCGATCCACGGGGTCTTCAACTGGCGCTCAACGCCTGGGACGCTTTCGAGCGCGTCGGGCGTCCCGAGGGCGATCTGGTCCTGGCCCAGGTGGTGGTTTATCTCGCCGTTGCGCCGAAAAGCAATGCGGTTTACACGGCCTTATCCGCGGCGAGAGCGGCGGTGGAAGAGCATGGCAGCCTCGAGGTGCCGATGCATATCCGCAATGCGCCGACGAAGCTGATGAAGGAACTGGGTTACGGTGAGGGGTACCGCTACGATCATGACGAGCGGGATGCTCATGCGATCGGGCAGCAATTCCTGCCGGAGCGGCTGTCGGGGACGCGCTTCTACGAGCCGACGCAACGCGGCCTTGAAATCAAGATTGCCGAGCGTCTGGCGCAACTGCGTCGTTCAGCTGGTTGAGACCAGCCGGGCCTGAGACGGTCAGCTTTGGCTTGCGAGCCAAAGCGGTCTGCCCTGTGCCGCTTTCGTCCTCGCCATCGAAGTGATGGCGTGTTCAACGACCTCTTTCCCTGGAAGCCGCCGGTACAATAGTACTCTTCATTCACGCAGGATCAGCGGCAATGCTCGACCCCAAACTGCTTCGTACCCAGCCCGAGACGGTGGCGGCACAACTCGCCCGACGCGGGTTCCATTTCGACCTGGAGCGTTTCACCCAGCTCGAAAACCGCCGCAAGCTGCTGCAAACCGAAACCGAGAAATTGCAGGCCGAGCGCAATGTACGCTCCAAGTCGATTGGCCAAGCAAAAGGACGTGGCGAAGACATTGCGCCGCTAAAGGCCGATATCGATCAGTTGGGCCGGGATCTCGACAGCAAGAAATCTGAGCTGGATGCGTTGCAGCTTGAGTTCGAGGATTTTGCGCTTCGGCTGCCCAATATTCCCCATGCCAGCGTGCCTGAAGGGAAGGGCGAGGAGGACAATCTTGAAGTCCGTCGCTGGGGGCGGGTTCGCGAAATCTCGGCCCCCAGAGACCATGCCGACCTCGGTGAAGCGCTGGGATTGATGGACTTTGCCGCCGCCACAAAATTGACTGGCGCTCGCTTCACCGTTCTGCGTGGACAGCTGGCGCGCCTGCACCGGGCTCTGATTCAGTTCATGCTGGACGTGCACACGCGGGAGCATGGCTACGAAGAACTGTATGTACCCTACATCGTCAACACCGCCAGCCTGCGTGGGACGGGGCAGTTGCCAAAATTCGGGGAAGATTTGTTCTCTTTGAAAGGAGATCAGGGGTGGAGCCTGATCCCGACGGCCGAAGTGCCGGTGACCAACTTACTGCGTGATGAAATCCAGTCCGCCGAGAGCCTGCCCAGGAGGTGGGTGGCCCATACGCCGTGTTTCCGTTCGGAGGCGGGCGCTGCAGGGCGCGATACCAAGGGCATGATCCGTCAGCACCAATTCGAGAAGGTCGAGCTGGTTCAAGCCGTCACGCCTGAGAAATCTTATGAGGCGCTGGAAGAACTCACGGGGCACGCGGAGTCGATCCTAAAGAAGCTGCAACTCCCTTATCGGGTTGTCGCGCTGTGTACCGGTGATATCGGCGCCAATGCGGCCAAAACCTACGATCTCGAGGTGTGGTTGCCGTCCCAGGGGCGCTACCGCGAGATTTCGTCCTGCAGCAACTTCGAGGCGTTCCAAGCCCGGCGCATGCTGGCGCGCTATCGCGATAGCCAATCGAACAAACCCGAATTGCTGCACACGCTGAACGGCTCCGGACTCGCGGTGGGGCGTACGTTGGTCGCCATTTTGGAGAACTACCAAGAGTCCGACGGACGTATCACCGTCCCGGCCGCGCTTCAACCCTATCTCGGCGGCACTTCGATCATCGGTTAGCGCGCGCCAAGAAAAAGCCCCGCATGAGGTGCGGGGCTTTTCTCGACACCTTGAATCCACTAGCGGCGATTTTTGCGATTGTCGTCGCTTTCATCGTTTTTAGAGCCGTCACCGCCTTTCTGGCTGCTACCGGTTTCGCGGCCGCTGGAAAATGCGTGCTGCAGGGAGGGGCCGAAACCACCACTCTGAGTGCCAGGGCTGGTGCCTGTCGGAATGATGCCACTGGCGCCAGCCGAAACAAAGTTGTCCGTGCCAAAAGCGCCAGAACCGATATTGCCGCTGGCCGCCAAGGCGCCAGCCGAGTAGCCCACAGCCAGGGCGGCGGTGCAAATGAAAATGTACTTACGCATGAATAGTTTCTCCTTGGAGGGCCGGGCTTAGAACGAGAAGCCGTAGCCCAGAGAGGCAGCAAGCTGCGGGTTAGTGTCGTAACGGTTGGTCAGATTCACGCCGCCGATTGCGAAGGTCAGCGGGACGGTCTTGAACGGAGCGACCGAAATGCCGGCGTTCAGGAAGCGACCGGTGTAATCCGCGATGACGGAGATCTGCGGAGTCAGGTAGAACGCAACCGATCCAAAAACATTGGCGCCCGACTTGCCGAAACCCGTGGTCTTGTCCAGTTCCTGGAAGCTTTCGTCGCCGACGCCGAGGTTGACGACCAAGGCATGTGGGCTGGTGCTGCCAACCTTGAACACCTTGGTGCCAACGGCATAGACGCTGGCACGGTTACTCTTCTTCTCGGTTCCCCAGCGACCTGTGCCAGTAACGCCCACTGCGAACGCGGCGCCATCGGGGAGATTGGTGTGCAGCTTGAAGCCCAGAGAGCCACCATCACCGAAGTGATTGCCATTCTTGGTGGTCAGGTCTGCGATGGCCACATCGGTCTCAAGGCCGACATATTTGTCGGAATCGCCGAGGCCAAACGCAACACCGGCACTGCCGTCACCGTTGGTACCCGCTTTGCTCTTCGAGAGAGTCTGAGCAAATACGCCGATACCGGCGGAGCCCCAGTCGGCGCCGAAGGCCAAGGGTGAACCAAAGGACGCACCGGCAAAGCTCGTGGCGGCTTGCGATCCCGCACTGGCAGCGGCGCCAGTGGTCTGGGCATTCGCGTCTACGCTGGCCAGCGCGAACAGCCCCAGCGCAAAAGTACCCAACTTGATCTTATGATTCATAAAAGTAAATCCCCACTCTTTAGAGTTCTCTGTGCTAGGCGCTGCAGCCGCCGAGGCGACGCATCGCGGTCAATGTAAGCGGAAGCACACCCAAAAAACAAGTGTTTCTGCGGGTCGGCAAAAATAAAATTTCGATCACCCGGCCAGTCTTGGTAAAGATTGCGCAATTTGTCCGAACGCAGGAGAGGCGCGACTCATCAACTCTTGGCCGTTCGAGTGACGTTGAACCACATGCTAATTTGAATCTTGGCGCCGAAATGTGGATTTATTCACAGATGGCGTTCGCGTCTAGCGGGTTCGTCGCCGCAGACTCGCGACCAGGGGCATCCGGTCCGCTGCGCGCTGGTAGGCGATGGAAAAATCCTTGAAAGCGTCCAGGCAGCGCTGCGGATCCTGATCTTGACGTAGCACGAAGGCATCAATTCCGCAGCGCTGCATAGCTTGCAGTTGATCGCGTACGACGGCACCGCCAAATGCACGGATTTCTCCGGAGTAGCCGTAGCGGTCGCGCAATGTACGGGCCTGAGAATAGGCACGGCCGTCGCCGAAAGCCGGAAATTCCAGAAGGACAAGTGGGGCGGACTGCAAGATCGGCCAAAGTTCATCAACAGAAACCGTATTCGGCAAATGGACCCCGACGATCAGGTTTTTTGCTTGATGCAGCACGGCCTCCGCCTGCCACCGGGCGAGGCTGATGATGACTTTTCTGCCCTCGGGAAAGGTCTGATCATCGGCCAACACCGCGAAATCATCCGCCTCGATGCGGCCGTTTCTGATTAAGGCGCTCATGCGGTCACCCCTGCGGAGTCGCTGGCGTAAATCCGCTCTTTGAAGGGCTGCATGCCGATCCGGCGGTAAGTCTGCAGAAAACTTTCATCGCTGCTGGAGCGCTGATCAAGATAAACCCCCACGATGCGCTCAACCGCCTCGGCAATATCAGCCCGGGCGATGGAAGGGCCGGTACGGTCGCCGAGGCTGGCGTCGTTTTCCGCCGAGCCGCCCAGCGTGACCTGGTACCACTCTTCACCTTTCTTATCGACGCCCAGAATGCCGATATGTCCGACCGTGTGGTGGCCGCAGCCGTTCATGCAGCCGGACATCTTGATCTTGATCTCGCCAATGTCGTGCTGGTAATCGAGGTCTTCGAACCGGTCGAAAATATCCTGCGCAACGCCGATCGATCCGGCATTGGCGAGCGAGCAGAAGTCCAGGCCCGGGCAACAGATCAGGTCGGTCAACAGGCCGATATTGGGCGTGGCCAAACCGAGTTCACGCAAGCGCAGCCACAACGGGTAAAGATCCTGCTGGCGCACATCCGCGAACACCAGATTCTGGTCGTGCGTCGCCCGCAACTCACCAAAAGAATAGAGATCGGCAAGCTCGGCGAGTGCGTCCATCTGCTCCGCGGTCACATCGCCGGGAGCGATGCCGGGCGCCTTGAGCGAGACGAAAGCGGCACTGTAGCCGGGCTGACGGTGCGGCTTGAGATTCCGCTTGCTCCAGGCGGCAAAAGCGGAGTCGCTCTGCTGCCGCTGGTGATAGCTGGTGTCGTTGCCGGCGGCAGGGTCGTAATGAAATTCGGTGAAATGCCCGCGCATCAGGTCCAGATCCTGCGGTTGCAGGCGCAGGGCGCCGTCGCGAATCTTGGCCCATTCAGCCTCGACCATTTCGGTAAATTTGGCCGGACCGACTTCTTTGACCAGAATTTTGACGCGGGCACGGTGAATGTTGTCGCGGCGTCCCAGGCGGTTGTAGACGCGCAACACGGCCTCCAGGTACGACAGCAGATCCAGTTCCGGCAGGAATTCGCGGATCAGAGGCGCGATCATCGGCATGCGGCCCAGGCCGCCGCCGACGTAGATGCTGTAGCCCAGTTCGCCGGCATCATTGCGGACGATGTGCACCCCGATGTCATGAACGCGCGTGGCGGCGCGATCCGTCGTGGTGGACGAGAAGGCGATCTTGAATTTGCGCGGCAGCCAGTTGAACTCGGGGTGGAACGTCGCCCACTGACGCGTGATTTCGCAGTAGGGACGCGGATCGATCAACTCATCCTTGGCGACGCCGGCAAGATGGTCCGAGGTGATGTTGCGGATGCAGTTGCCGCTGGTCTGGATCGCGTGCATCTGCACGCTGGCCAGATCTGCCAGGATATCCGGCACTTCCGGCAGCTTCGGCCAGTTGAACTGGATGTTCTGGCGCGTGGTGAAGTGGCCATAGCCCTTGTCGTACTTGCGGGCGATGTGCGCCAGCATGCGCATCTGCTTGGAGGACAGCAGGCCGTAGGGAATCGAGATGCGCAGCATGGGCGCAAAGCGCTGGATGTAAAGACCGTTGCGCAGGCGCAGGGCCCGGAACTCGTCCTCGGGGATCTGTCCAGCGAGGAAACGTCGGGTCTGGTCGCGAAACTGTGCGACACGTTCGTCCACCAGCTTCTGGTCGTATGAGTCGTAACGGTACATGGCGTCGAAGATTGAGGGCCGGACAACTTGAAAGGATAACAGGTCGGTATAGAACGGACGGCTATTTCCTTATAACCGATGGGTTGGCGACGGGTCAGATGCTTTTCAGGTTGGTGAGCAGCGCCTGGGTCTTGCGGCTGCGCTCCTCGTGATCGGCGAGGGCGGCGATATCGTTGACGACGTCGGGCTTGAGGTGCGAGGCAAAAATCTTCATGAATTCGTACATGTAACCGCGCAGGAACATGCCGCGGCGGAAGCCGATGTGGGTTGTGCTGGGCTCGAACAGGTGATCGGCCGGCAAGCGCAGCAGGTCCTTGTCGGTGCGTTCGTCATAGGCCATGTTGGCGATGATGCCGATGCCCAGGCCGGCGCGGACGTAGGTCTTGATGACGTCGGCATCGACCGCGGTCAGGACCACGTCAGGCTTGAGGCCGTTGGCGGCAAAAGCCTGGTCGAGCTTGGATCGGCCGGTGAAGCCGAAGGTGTAGGTCACGATCGGATGCGCCGCCACGTCCTTGAGCGTGAGCCGCTTTTTTTCCGCCAGCGGATGGCCGGGCTTGACCAGCACGCAGCGGTTCCAGTGATAGCAGGGCAGCATCACCAGCTGTTCAAAGTGTTCCATGGCCTCGGTCGCGATGGCGAAATCGGCCTGGCCCTCGGCAGCCTGCTTGGCGATCTGCGGCGGCGAGCCCTGATGCAGGTGCAGTGTCACCTTGGGAAATTTCGTGCGGAACTTCTGGATCACCGGCGGCAGGGCGTAGCGCGCCTGCGTATGCGTGGTGGCGATCACCAGGTCGCCGCGGTCGGTGTCGTGGAAATCCTCGGCGATGTTCTTGATGTTCTGCACCTCGGCCAGCAGGCGTGCGGTGTATTCGAGGATGCGCTTGCCGGCCGGCGTGATTTCCGACAGGTGCTTGCCGTTGCGCTGGAAGATGGTCACGCCGAGTTCATCCTCGAGCAGGCGGATCTGCTTGCTGACGCCGGGTTGCGAGGTGAACAGCGCCTCCGCGGCAGCGGTGACGTTGAGGCCGCGTTTGGCGACCTCGTGGATGTAGTGCAATTGCCGGAGTTTCATGGCGATGTCTTATTCACAAGGGTTATTTAAAACATAGATTACTACCTATTAAATGGATAACGCAATCTGCTAAGGTGCGCGTCCATTGCCGGGGGTGTCATGCAGGGCTTCGGGTTTTCGTTGGCGGGTCTGGTTGTCGGATTGGCCGTGGGCGCCACGGGCGTCGGTGGTGGCTCCCTGATGACGCCGATCCTAATCCTGTTCTACGGCATCAGTCCGTCCCTGGCGGTGGGCACCGATCTGCTCTATGCCAGCGTCAGCAAATCGTTCGGCGTGCTGTTGCACGGCCGCAACGGCTCGCTGGACTGGCGCATCGTCGGCTGGCTGTCGGCCGGCAGCGTGCCGGCAACACTGGCCGCGCTGCTGTTCCTGCATGGGGTCGAGAAGGGGCCGCATCTGGACGCGATGATCAAGCTGACACTGTCGATTGCCATCATCGTGACCGCGACCTTTGCCTTGCTGCAGGAGCAACTGCTGCGTCTGATCAAGGGCGACAGCCTGGGTGCGCTGCGCGAGTGGCGCGATCGCGGCCAGATTCCGCTCACCATCGTGTCCGGAGCGCTGATCGGTGCACTGGTCACCATCTCCTCGGTGGGCGCCGGCGTGATCGGCATGATGCTGCTGCTGCTGATCTATCCGCGGACGTCGCCGATCAGCCTGGTCGGCAGCGACCTTGCGCATGCGGTGTTGATCACCGCGATCGCCGGTATCGGCCACATCAGCCTCGGCACCGTCGACTATTCGATGCTCGGCTACCTCCTGATCGGCGCGTTGCCCGGCATCTGGCTCGGCAGCAAGCTGGCGTTCCGGCTGTCGCCGAAGCCGCTCAAGCGGCTGATCGCCGGGTTCCTCGTGTTCATCGGCAGCAGCATGCTGATCAAAGTGCTGTCCGCGGGCGCTTGAGGCGTCACCCGCTGACGCATTGCGAGGCCGGACGTCCGTTATAAATAATAAAACAAATAATATTTCGATAAATAAATAATAACGATCCGCTGGCTTGAAATGGCGAGAGCGGGTGCGTCAAATGGAACCATGAAAACTGCATCCTGGCCGTATTTCCCGTTGTTCCTGCGCCTGCAGGGGCGCAAGGTGCTGGTGGTGGGGGGCGGCGAGGTGGCGCTGCGAAAAATCCGCCTGCTGCAGGCGGCCGACGCGCGGATCGAAGTGGCGGCGGCGGAATTGCATGTCGATGTCCAGGCCCTGGTGGCCGATGGCCAGATCGTGCATATCGCCGAACGCTTCGCGCCGGCCCAGCTCGAAGGCTGCCAGCTGGCCATCGCCGCAACCGACGATACCGCCCTCAACGAGGCGGTTGCCGCCGCCGCGGAGGCGCGCGGTGTGCCGGTCAACGTGGTCGACCATCCGGAACTGAGCCGTTTCATCACGCCGTCGATCATCGACCGTTCGCCGCTGCTGATCGCCGTTTCCAGCTCGGGCGCGGCGCCGGTCCTGGCGCGGCGCTTGCGCGAAAAGCTGGAGACCATGCTGCCGGCGCACTACGGCATGCTGGCCGGCTTCATGGGCCGCGTCCGTGATCGTGTGCGGCGCGTGCAGCCGCAGGCGCAGCGTCGCGGCGTCTGGGAGCGCTTTCTCGACGGCCCGGGCGCAGAGCGCGTCTTTTCCGGCGACGAAGCCGGTGCCGAACGCGAACTCACTCGCATCATCGACGGTGAGTTCTCGCGGGGAGAGGTTTACTTGGTCGGCGCCGGCCCCGGCGATCCCGACCTGCTGACGTTCCGCGCGCTGCGCCTGATGCAGCAGGCCGACGTGGTGCTCTATGACCGCCTGGTCTCGCCCGGCATCATGGACCTGGTGCGGCGTGACGCCGAGCGCATCTTCGTCGGCAAGCAGCGCAACCGGCACACGGTGCCGCAGGAGGAGATCAACCAGGAGCTGGCGCGGCTGGCACTCTCCGGCAAGCGCGTGCTGCGCCTCAAGGGCGGTGATCCCTTCATCTTCGGGCGCGGCGGCGAGGAGATCGAAACCCTGGCGGCGCAGGGCGTGCCGTTCCAGGTCGTGCCGGGCGTCACCGCGGCCAGCGGCTGCGCGGCCTATGCCGGCATTCCGCTGACGCACCGTGACTACGCGCAGGCCTGCGTGTTCGTCACCGGCCACGCGCGCGCCGACGGCACGCTGGCTCTCAACTGGGACATGCTGGCCCGCCGTGGCCAGACCGTGGTCATCTACATGGGGCTGGCGACGCTGCCGCATCTCTGCGCGCAGTTGATGGCGCATGGACTGCCGGGCGACTGGCCGGCAGCGCTGGTGGAGGAGGGCACGTCACGCGCCCAGCGTGTCATCGCCTCGACGCTGGCGGAACTGCCGGCCCGCGTCGCGGCGGCCCAGGTCAAAGGCGCCAGCCTCGTGATTGTCGGCGAGGTGGTGACATTGCGCGAGCGCCTGCGCTGGTTCGGCGGCGCGGAAGCGGGCTAGGCAAGATCGCTGCGCGCCATCACGCCGGGACGGCATCGCACGATATTTTTCTGGGGACTGACCGCTCGCAGCGCGACGGCACCCTCGCCGGCGCGCAGGGAGGCGGGTCCGCGCGGCTCAAATCACCCGCTTCTTGGCGATCACCGCCTCGTCGAGATCCTTGGCGCGCAGGCGCTTCTGGATGCTGCGCTGGATACCGGCGGCGTCGAGGCCGATCTGCGTCATCAATTCTTCGCGGGTGCCGTGCTCGATGAAATGATCGGGCAGGCCGAGGTTCAGCACCGGCACCGTCAGGTGCTGGGCCATAAGCACTTCGTTGACCGCGCTGCCGGCACCGCCCTGGCGCGCATTGTCCTCGATGGTGACCAGCAGATCGTTCTCGTTGGCGAGATCGTGGATCATCGCGGTGTCGAGCGGCTTGACGAAGCGCATGTCCGCCACCACCGCATCGAGGATTTCCGCGGCCTCCAGCGCCGGCTGCACCATGCAGCCGAAAGCCAGGATGGCGACACGCGGACGGCGGCGGCCGATGGCCTCGCGCACGATGCGCGCCTTGCCGACGGTCAGCGGCTTGAGGTCACGCTCCAGTTCGACGCCGCTGCCGTTGCCGCGCGGGTAGCGCACGGCGCTGGGGCCTTCGAGATGCAGGCCGGTGCTGAGCATGCGCCGGCATTCGTTTTCGTCGGAGGGCGCCATCACCACGAGGTTGGGGATGCAGCGCAGATAGGACAGATCGAAGGCGCCATGGTGGGTGGCGCCGTCGGCGCCGACCAGACCGCCACGATCCAGCGCGAACAGCACCGGCAGGTTCTGGATGGCGACGTCGTGGATCAGCTGGTCGTAGCCGCGCTGCAGGAAGGTGGAGTAGATCGCCACCACCGGCTTGAGGCCCTCGCAGGCCAGGCCGGCGCCCAGCGTCACCGCGTGCTGCTCGGCGATGCCGACGTCGAAGTAGCGGTCCGGGAATTTCTGCGAGAACTCGACCAGACCGGAGCCCTCGCGCATCGCTGGCGTGATGCCGACCACGCGCTCGTCGGCCGCCGCGGCCTCGCACAGCCAGTCGCCAAACACCTGGGTGTAGCTGGGCTTGCCGCCGGGCTTCTTGGCCGGGAAAGCGCCAGTGACCGGGTCGAACTGGGTGACGCCGTGATACTTGATCGGATCGGCCTCGGCCGGCTCGAAGCCCTTGCCCTTAGTGGTGACGACGTGCAGCAGCTGCGGGCCCCTGGCGTCGCGCAGCGCGGTCAGCGCACGCATCAGGGCGTCGAGGTCATGGCCGTCGATCGGGCCGTGATACTTGAAGCCGAAGGTCTCGAACATCGCGCCGGGATTGTCCAGGTGCGCCTCGTTCTCGTGTGCGGTCTGCGGCGCGCGCAGGTGATGCGGTGCCTGCGCCAGCGCCAGCTTCTTCATCAGGCGGGCGGAGTGATCGCGCAGAGCGCCGACGTTCTCGGAGATCGACATGTCGTTGTCGTTGTAGATCACCAGCATGTCGAGGTTGAGGTGGCCGGCGTGGTTCAGCGCCTCGAAGGCCATGCCGGCGGTCATGCCGCCATCGCCGATCACGGCGACGCAGCGGCGCTTCTCGCTCTTGATGCGGACGGCCGCCGCCATGCCGGCGGCAGCGGAGATCGAGGTGCTGGAGTGACCGACGCCGAAAGTGTCGTACTCGCTCTCGGCGCGGTGGCAGAACGGCGCCAGGCCACCGAGGCGGCGGATGGTTTCGAGCTGCTCGCGGCGGCCGGTGAGAATCTTGTGCGGATAGGCCTGGTGACCGACGTCCCAGACCAGGCGATCGTGCGGCGTGTCGAAGCAGTAATGCAGGGCCAGCGACAACTCCACCGTGCCGAGATTGGCGGCGAAGTGGCCGCCGATGCGGCCCAGGGTCTCGATCAGGCAGCGGCGCAGTTCGACGGCCAGGTGCGGCAACTCGCTGACCGGTAGCTTGCGCAGGTCGTCGGGCGTCTTCACGTGGCCCAGCAGGGCATATCCGGGAATGTCGGTCATGGCGGAATTATGACGTGGGATTGCACGATTATCGTGCAATTTGTGCAGTGCGGCAAAGTTAGTGATTGCGGCCCTGGATGTGATTGGCCAGCCAGCGCAGGGCGTCGGCGCGGGCGCCAAAGACGTCCAGCACCTGCCGGGCCTCGTCGAACAACTCGGCCGCACGCTGCTTGGCGGCCGGCAGCCCCATCACGGCGGGGTAGGTGGACTTGAGACTGGCGCTGTCCTTGCCCGCGGTCTTGCCGAGATCGGCACTGCTGCCCTCGATGTCCAGCACATCGTCCTGGATCTGGAAGGCCAGCCCGATGCACTTGCCGTAGCGATCCAGCGCGGCCGCCTGCGCGTCAGGCAGCGCCGGCGCCGCGGCGCAGGCCAGGCGCAGGCAGGTGCGGATCAGCGCGCCGGTCTTGTGAATGTGGAGCGTCTCCAGTTCCGGCAGCGTCAGTTGCCGTCCCTCGGACTGCAGGTCGATGGCTTGGCCGCCGACCATGCCGCAGGAGCCGCTGGCCTCGGCCAGGGTGTTCACCATCGCCAGGCGCTGCGCGGCATCGAGGCCGGCGTCGCGGTCGCGCGCCAGGACGGCGAAGGCCAGCGTCTGCAGGGCATCGCCGACCAGGATCGCCGTGGCCTCGTCGTAGGCCTTGTGCACGGTGGCGCGGCCGCGGCGCAGGTCGTCGTCATCCATCGCCGGCAGATCGTCATGCACCAGCGAGTAGGCGTGGATCAGCTCCACCGCGCAGGCGGCGGCGTCGAGCCGGTGCGGTGCGAGGTCCAGCGTTTCACCAGCGGCGTAGACCAGCAGCGCGCGCAGGCGCTTGCCGCCATCGCAGGCGTAGCGCATGGCCTCGTGCAGGCGGGCCGGGTGATGCGTGGCCGGCGGCAGCGCCTGCTCCAGGCTGGCCTGCAGGCGCGCGCGATAGAACTCGACCCGCTGCGGGAAGCCGGCGTCACTCAAGCGGAGGCATCCTTGTCGCCGGCCGATTCGAGCAGGTTCTGCACCTTCAGTTCGGCTTTCTCCAGCGAGAGGCGGCACTGCTGCGCCAGCGCGATGCCGCGTTCGAACAGCTGCAGCGACTCTTCCAGCCGCAGCTCACCGTGTTCCATCTTCTGCACCAGCGCTTCCAGCTCTTTCATCGCCGTTTCGAACTGGCCGACGGCGTCCGGAACGCCGTTTCCGCTGCCGGGTTCATCCACCCGCTTGGGCATGAGGGCTCCTGAAAATTGTTATATAGTATTGCTTGAAATTAAATACTATATATAAATAATAACGGTTCCGGCGCCGCAAACCGCGACAGCGGGTGGCGCCCGAACCAGGTTCGGCGCGTAGTGTACGGCCTGCGAAGGCAAAAGCGCTGCGCAACGTCCTGTCAATCTTGCGGCAGGGTAGGTCATCCGTTACTTTCCCGCCGCTTTCAACGACTGAAGATCATGGCAGCCCCTAACCAATACAGCGCCGAGGCCATTGAAGTCCTGTCCGGCCTCGACCCGGTGCGCAAGCGCCCCGGCATGTACACCGACACCACGCGCCCCAACCACCTGGCGCAGGAAGTCATCGACAACTCGGTGGACGAGGCGCTGGCCGGCCACGCCCGCAACATCGCCGTCACCGTGTTCGAGGACGGCTCGCTGCAGGTGGCCGACGACGGCCGCGGCATGCCGGTGGACATCCACCCGGAGCACAAGGTCACCGGCGTCGAGCTGATCCTGACCAAGCTGCACTCCGGCGCCAAGTTCTCCAACAAGATGTACCAGTACTCCGGCGGCCTGCACGGTGTGGGTGTGTCGGTGGTCAACGCGCTGTCCACTAGGCTGGAGGTGCGCGTCTGCCGCGGCGGCACCGAATACCTGATCGGTTTCAAGGACGGCGACAAGGCCAGCGAGCTCAAGCCCGTCGGCAGCGTCGCCAAGAACAAGACCGGCACCACCGTGCGCTTCTGGCCGGATGCCAAGTATTTCGACTCCGCCAAGTTCGCGATTCCGCGCCTCAAGCAGGTGCTGCGCGCCAAGGCGGTGCTGTGCCCCAACCTCAAGGTCACGCTCGACGACCAGATCAACAAGGAGCAGTCGGTCTGGCAGTACGAGAACGGCCTGCCGGACTATCTCAAAGACGCGCTGCAGGGTTCCGAGACGATTCCCGCCGAGCCCTTCATCGGCAAGTTCTCCGCGCAGCGCGAGGAGGCCGAGTGGGCGCTGCTCTGGCTCAACGGCGGCAATGATGTCGTCGCCGAGTCTTACGTCAACCTGATCCCGACGGCGCAGGGCGGCACCCACGTCAACGGCCTGCGCACCGGCCTGACCGAGGCGATCCGCGAGTTCTGCGAGTTCCGCAACCTGCTGCCGCGCGGCCTCAAGCTGACGCCGGAAGACGTCTGGCAGGGCTGCGCCTACGTGCTCAGCGTCAAGATGCAGGACCCGCAGTTCGCCGGCCAGACCAAGGAACGCCTGTCGTCGCGCGAGTCGGCGACCTTCGTCGGCGGCGTGGTGCACGACGCGTTCAGCCTGTGGCTGAACCAGCATCCGGAGCAGGGCGAGCAGGTGGCGCAGCTGGTGATCGCCAACGCCAACGCGCGCATGAAGCTGTCCAAGCAGGTGGTGCGCAAGAAGATCACCACCGGTCCGGCGCTGCCGGGCAAGCTGGCCGACTGCGTCTCCACCGACCTGTCGCAGACCGAGCTGTTCCTGGTCGAAGGCGACTCCGCCGGCGGCAGCGCCAAGCAGGCGCGCGACCGTGACACGCAGGCGATCATGCCGCTGCGCGGCAAGATCCTGAACACCTGGGAAGTCGATTCCGGCGAGGCGCTGGGCTCGCAGGAAATCCACGACATCTCGGTGGCCATTGGCGTCGATCCGGGCAGCGCCGACATCTCCGGCCTGCGCTACGGCAAGATCTGCGTGCTGGCCGACGCCGACTCCGACGGCCTGCACATCGCCACGCTGCTCTGCGCGCTGTTCCTCAAGCACTACCGGCCGCTGGTGCAGGCCGGCCACATCTACATCGCGATGCCGCCGCTGTTCCGCATCGATGCCGGCAAGCAGGTGTTCTACGCCCTCGACGAGGCCGAGCGTGATGGCGTGCTGGATCGTCTCAGCGCCGAAGGCAACAAGCACAAGGTGCAGGTGACGCGCTTCAAGGGACTGGGCGAGATGAACCCGTTGCAGCTGCGCGAGACCACGATGACACCGGACACGCGCCGGCTGGTGCAGCTGACGCTGGACGACGATCTGCAGGGTGAGGCCAGTCCTGCCGATGGCATCATGGACATGCTGCTGGCCAAGAAGCGCGCCAATGATCGCAAGGACTGGCTGGAGCGCGAAGGCAACCGCGCCGAGGTGTGACCTCTTGCGGCGGGAGTCGTGAGGCGTAGCCGTTCTCCAGTATTCTCATCGCCAGCGGAACCTTGCCCGCGTCCTGCCGTCAGAAGCCCTGCATGCATGACACTCCCCTGATCATCACCATCGTCGGCGGCCTCGTGCTCGCCTTCGTGTTCGGCGCGCTCGCGCACCGGCTGCGCCTGCCGGCGCTGGTCGGTTACCTGGTGGCGGGCGTGGTCGCCGGGCCGTTCACGCCGGGTTTTGTCGCCAACCAGAACTTGGCCAACGAACTCGCCGAGATTGGTGTGATCCTGCTGATGTTCGGTGTCGGCCTGCATTTCTCGCTGAAGGATCTGCTGTCGGTACGCACCATCGCGGTACCGGGCGCGATCGTGCAGATCGCCGTCGCCACGCTGATGGGCATGGGGCTGGCGCATTTCCTCGGCTGGACGCTTGCGGCCGGCTTCGTGTTCGGTCTGTCGCTGTCGGTGGCCAGCACGGTGGTGCTGCTGCGGGCGCTGCAGGAACGGCGCCTGATCGATACCGAGCGTGGCCGCATCGCGGTGGGCTGGCTGATCGTCGAGGACCTGGCGATGGTTCTGGCGCTGGTGCTGATTCCGGCCATCGCCCAGGCGCTGGCGGGTGCGGACGGCGCCGCGGGCGCGGGGCTGGCCGGGGTGCTGCTGCTGACGCTGGGCAAGGTTGCCGGGTTCGTCGCCTTCATGCTGATCGTCGGCCGCCGCGTGATCCCGGCGCTGCTGCAGTGGGTCGCGCAGACCGGTTCGCGCGAGCTGTTCAGCCTGTCGGTGCTGGCGATCGCGCTGGGCGTGGCGCTGGGGGCCGCGTCGCTGTTCGGCGTGTCGTTCGCGCTTGGCGCGTTCTTCGCCGGCATGATTCTGCACGAGTCGCCGTTGAGTCACCGCGCCGCCGAGGAGTCGCTGCCGCTGCGCGATGCCTTCGCGGTGCTGTTCTTCGTCTCGGTCGGCATGCTGTTCGATCCCGGCATCGTCCTGCGCGCGCCCTGGCAGCTGGCGGCGACACTGCTGATCATCCTGGTCGGCAAGTCGATCGCCGCCTTCCTGATCGTGCGCGCCTTCGGCCGCAGCACCACCACCGCCATGACGATCGCCGCGAGCCTCGCGCAGATCGGCGAGTTTTCATTCATCCTCGCCAGCCTCGGCGTGGCGCTGGGGCTGCTGCCCGCGCAGGGACGCGACCTGATCCTGGCCGGTGCGATCATCTCGATCCTGCTCAACCCGCTGGCGTTCACGCTGATCCGGCGCAAGACCGCGGCGGAACTGGCGCTCGAAGCCAGCGGCGCGGACGCGGCGTTCAGCCTGTTGCCGACTGCGCTCAAGGCGCATGCGATCGTCGTCGGTTACGGCCGCGTCGGCAGCGCCATCGGCGCCAGCCTGCGGCAGGCCGGCATTCCGTTCCTGGTGATCGAGGATCGTCCGAAGCCGGCAGCCGCGGCCCGCGAGGATGGCGCCGAGCTGGTTGCCGGCAACGCCGCCGATCCGCGTGTGCTGAACGCCGCCAATCTGGCCGGCGCGCGCAGCCTGTTCTGCGCGATGCCGCAGAGTCCCGAGGCCAGTGCGGTGGTGCGCCAGGCGCGCAAGTTCAATCCGACGCTGCTGATCGTGGCCCGCGCGCATACCGATGCCGAGGTGCTGCATCTCCAGAAGTGCGGCGCCACCGCCACCCTCATGGGCGAGCGCGAGATTGCGCTGGGCATGCTGCAGCTCGCCGCCGAATCGCGAGCCGCCGGCGCTACGCAGGTCGTGCCCGCAAACATTTAAGGATTCAACATGGTTCAACAAATGCTCGAAACCGAACGCCTGCCCTTGCGCGTCTTTGCCGAGAAGGCCTATCTCGACTACTCGATGTACGTGGTGCTGGATCGCGCGCTGCCGCACGTCGCCGACGGCTTGAAGCCGGTACAGCGCCGCATCATCTACGCGATGAGCGAGCTGGGATTGTCCTCGCAGTCCAAGCACAAGAAATCGGCGCGCACCGTCGGCGATGTCATCGGTAAATTCCATCCGCACGGCGACAGCGCCTGCTACGAGGCGATGGTGACGATGGCGCAGCCGTTCAGCTATCGCTATCCGCTCGTGGACGGGCAGGGCAACTGGGGCTCGCCGGACGATCCCAAGTCGTTTGCGGCGATGCGCTACACCGAGTCGCGTCTGGCGCCCTACGCGCAGACGCTGCTGGCGGAGCTGGACCAGGGGACGGTGGATTGGGTGCCGAATTTCGACGGCACGCTGACCGAGCCGCGCCTGCTGCCGGCGCGCCTGCCCAATGTGCTGGTCAACGGCACCATGGGTATCGCCGTCGGCATGGCCACCGATATTCCGCCGCACAACCTGCGCGAGCTGGCGCAGGCCTGCCTGCACCTGCTCAAGCATCCGAACGCGCACATCGAGAAACTCTGCGAGTTTGTGCCGGCGCCGGACTATCCGACCGGCTGCGAGATCGTCTCCGAGTCGCACGACCTGCTGAAGATTTACCAGACCGGCACCGGCCAGGTGCGCGCCCGCGCACGCTGGGAGCGTGACGAGGACAGCGGCAACCTGATCGTCACCGCGCTGCCGCACCAGGTATCGCCGGCCAAGGTGCTGGAGCAGATCGCCGAGCAGATGCGCGCCAAGAAGCTGCCGCTGGTGGAGGACCTGCGCGACGAGTCGGATCACGAGAACCCGACGCGCCTGGTGATCATCCCGCGCTCCAACCGCGTCGACGCCGAAGCGCTGATGGCGCACCTGTTCGCCACCACCGATCTCGAGAAGAGCTTCCGCGTCAATCTCAACATGATCGGCATGGATGGCCGTCCCAAGGTCAAGAACCTCAAGGAAATCCTCACCGAGTGGCTGGACTACCGCTTCGCCACCGTCACGCGCCGCCTGAATCACCGGCTGCAGAAGGTCAACGACCGCCTGCACATCCTCGATGCGTTGCTGATCGCCTTCCTCAACATCGATGAGGTGATCCGCATCATCCGTTACGAGGACGATCCCAAGGCCGAGCTGATGCGCGCCTTCGGCCTCACCGATGTGCAGGCCGACGCCATCCTCGACCTCAAGCTGCGCCACCTGCAGAAGCTGGAGGAGATGAAGATCAAGGGTGAGCAGGCGGAACTGGCCGCCGAGCGCGCGCGCCTCGAGGAACTGCTGGGCGACGATGACCAGCTGAAGAAGCTGATCGGCGAGGAGATCAAGGAGGACGCCAAGAAGTACGGCGACCCCCGCCGCTGCAACCTCAACGCCAGGCCGCCGGCGCAGGCGCTGGAGGCCTCCGAGATCGTGCCGGCCGAGCCGATCACCGTGGTGCTGTCCAAGGCGGGCTGGATCCGCGCCGGCAAGGGCCACGACATCGACCCCGCTTCGCTCAGCTACAAGGCCGGCGATGAGTTCCTGTGCGCGGCGCAGGGCAAGAGCAACCAGCTGCTGGTGCTGCTCGACAGCAAGGGCCGCTGCTACACACTCAACGCGCGCGAGCTGCCCTCGGCGCGCTCGCAGGGCGAGCCGGTGACCACCAAGCTGGATCTGCAGGACGGCGCCAAGGTGGTGGCGATGATGCTCGGCGAGGCCGCCGAGAGATACGTGCTGGGCAGCGACGAGGGTTACGGCTTCTACACCCAGCTCGGCGAGCTGCAGGCGCGCAACCGCGCCGGCAAGGCGGTGGTGAGTGTGGGCGACAAGTCCACGTCGCTGCTGCCCTGCCTGACGCGCGATCCCTCCAGCGACCGATATGCCCTGGCCACCGCCGAAGGCCGCCTGCTGCTGTTCCCCCTGTCGGAGCTGCCCGAGATGGCCAAGGGCAAGGGCAACAAGCTGGTCGCGCTCAAGGGTGAGGATCGCGTACTGGCGGCCTGCGTGGTGCCGTCCGGAGCGTCGCTGACCCTGCTGTGCGGCAAGCGCACGCTGACGCTCAAGCCTTCGGACCTGGAGAACTACGCCGGCGCCCGTGCCTCGCGTGGCGGTCATCTGCCGCGCGGCTTCCAGCGCGTCGATGCCATGACCGTGGAGGGCGGTAAAACTCCGGCTTGAAAACACGGTCCAAGCCCCCAACGTACTTTCACTTCAACCGACTGCCGAGTCCATGAAACGCATCTTCCTGCTGATCGTCACCAACATTGCCATCATGCTGGTGCTATCCATCGTCGCCTCTCTGCTGGGCGTGGACCGCTACCTGACGGCTCGCGGCCTCAACTATGGCGCCCTGCTGGGCTTCTCCGCCGTATTTGGTTTCGGCGGTGCCTTCGTGTCGCTGGCCATCTCCAAATGGATGGCCAAGATGTCCACCGGCGCGCGCGTGATCGAGCAGCCGAGCAACTCTGCCGAGATGTGGCTGATGAACACCGTCGAGCGCCAGGCGCGCGCCGCCGGCATCGGCATGCCGGAGGTGGCGATCTTCGATTCACCGGAGCCCAACGCCTTCGCCACCGGCATGAGCCGCGACAGCTCGCTGGTGGCCGTGTCCACCGGCCTGCTGCAATCGATGAACCAGGACGAGATCGAGGCGGTGCTCGGCCATGAGATCACCCACGTCGCCAACGGCGACATGGTGACACTGACGCTGGTGCAGGGCGTGGTCAACACTTTCGTGTTCTTCCTGTCACGCGTGATCGGCTATCTGGTGGACAGCGCCCTGAGCCGCAACGACGACCGCGAGCGTGGCCCTGGTATCGGCTACAGCATCACCGTGATCGTGATGCAGATCCTGCTCGGCTTCCTCGCCAGCATGGTCGTGGCTTGGTTCTCGCGGCAGCGCGAGTTCCGCGCCGACGCCGGCGGCGCCCACCTGGCCGGCAAGCGCAAGATGATCGCCGCGCTGGAGCGCCTGAAGGCCGCGCACGAAATCCCCTCCGAGCTGCCCAAGCAGATGACGGCCTTCGGCATCCGCGAGGGCGAGGGCATCATGGCCTTGTTCGCCACCCATCCGCCGCTTGATGTGCGCATCGCCGCCCTGCAGAGCTCGGGGGGCGCGGTCAGCTGATTTCCGCAGCGGTCCGTTCAGACCCAGGACAATGAAAACGGGCGCCGAAAGGCGCCCGTTTTTGTTTTCTTCGCCGCTTTGGGCGTCACCCGCTGTAGTCTTCCAAGGCGCCCGTGCTGTTATTTACTATATATCGATTTAAAAATCGTTAAATAAAAACAAACAAATCCTGCGGGCGATCACTGGAGAGCGGGTGGTCGTTCACGGGCCTCAGAGCCGGTGGCCGTCGCTGCTGATCATCACCACTTCCGGCTCCTGCACGTGGAAGCCCTGGATGTAGTTGACGCCCATCTGCCAGAGCCGCGCCATCACGTTGGCATCCTCGACATGGCAGACGATGGTCTTCATGCCGTGTTGCTTGGCGGCTTCCAGCAGCTGCGACATCTTCTTGAACATGTCCTTGTCGTTGAACTTGTGCGTGAAGTCGGCGTGGAATTTCACGTAATTGGCCGGGATGTGGTCGAGCAGCTGCACGGTGTTGGTGCCGGCGCCGAAATGCTCGATGGCGATGTAGGCCCCCAGCTCGCGCAGCGCCTTGGTCATCGACTTGGCCTTGCGGATATGGTTCTGCAGGCGCAGCTCCTGGAACTCGAACACCAGCTCGTCGGCCTTGAGCGGACGAGACTTCACGGCGTCGGTCAGCCAGGTGATGAAGGCATCGGCGTTCTTGAGCGTGTCCTCGGAAACCTTGACGAAAACCGAGGAACCCTCGTCGGCGCCCTTACGCTTGTCGATCAGCTTGAGCACGCGCGCGGTGACCCAGCGGTCGAGGTCGGCCATCAGGCCGAACTTCTCGGCGTGGCGCACGAAATCGCCGGCCGGATGCTCGCGTCCCTGCTCGTCGATCATGCGCAGCAGCACGTCGTAGTGCTGGCGCGTATCGCCCTCGAGGCTGGCGATGGACTGGTAGGCCAGGCGCATGCGGTTGTCCTGCAGCGCCTTGCGGATCTGCTCGGCGCGCGCGGCCTCCTCGCGTTCGCTGATCGAATTCTTGGCGGTGGGGCCGAGCACGGTGTGCTGGCGTCCGCCGCCGGCGGTCAGCTTGCGCACGCCGCGCCAGAGCTCGTCGACCATCGTGCTCGCCTGCTCCTTGCCGGAGTAGGGGTAGGCGGCGATGCTGACCGATATCTGCGCCTCGTGATTCAGCGTGGCGAAGATCTGTTTGGCGCAGTCGCGGCAGTAGGCTTCGCTGAATTTCTCGTAATCGTCGACGCTGGCGCGCTCCATCAGCAGCGCCAGCTCGCCGGTGGAGACGCGGAACAGCTGATCCTGCGGCTGCAGGCGTTCGCGCGTCCATTCGATCAGCTTGAGCACGGCCTCCTCGCTGTCGTGGAAGCCAAGACGCTCCTCGAAGCCTGACAGGTTGTCGATGGCGATCATCAGCGCCGCGCCCAGCTGCTTGCGCGGCGTGGCCAGGGCTTCGGTCAGGCGATCCTGGAAGGCAAGCCGGCCCGACGGCGCTTCGCCGGCCTGACCCGCACCCGCACTGGGCAGACGCGCGTCGGCATGGATGGTCAGCTCGATGAACATCTCGCCGTTGATGCGGTTCTGCGCGAACTCGCCCTTGACCGAAACCGCGCTGCCATCCTGGCGCTGCAGGCTGAACTCGGTTCCCTTGCCCGCGGCCTTGCCCTTGTTGATCTGCTTGAGCAAGTCCTTGATCTGCGCCTGCGACTCCGGCGCGATGAAATCCATCAACGGCTGGCTGACCAGCTCGTCCTGATTGGCATAGCCCAGCAGTTGTGCGAACGCGGGGTTGGCATCGGCCAGGATGCCTTCCTGCAGGTGGGCCACCGCATCGACGCTGCCGGCGAGCAGGGCCTTGTGGCGCGACTCGAAATCGCTCAGGCGGCTGCGTGCGGCGTGCAGTTCGCGCAAGTTCTGGTGATTGGCCAGCTCGCGCAGGCAGATCAGCTCGAGGTGGCGCATGTGGCGCGCGTCCTCGCAGGACACCTGGTCGTGGGCGCCGGCCGCCAGGGCCTGCAGGGTGGCGGCCTCGCTGTAGCGCTCCGACAGCAACAGCACCGGCACGTCCGGGCAGAGGCGGTTGCCGAGTTCGACCACCGCCTTGAGCGGTGCCTTTTCCAGGTTGTCGCTGCACAGCAGCAGATCCGGTGGGCTGCGGCCCAGCACATCCTCGACGTCTTCCAGGTCCGTGACCCAGGCCGCCCTCACCGGATAGCCGGCGTTGCGCAAATGGCTCTCGATACGCTTGGCGACGTTCTCGGAAGCACTGACGACGAGGATGACAGTATTGGCCATGTGTCCTGTGAAACGAGGCAGGAACTCGTTGGAGGGAGTACCTACCATGGCAGCAAGGTTTTGGCAGGTGCGCCGGCGTCCTCGCGGACCAGTCGCGGGACGAGATAGCCGGAAAGCCGTGAGGACAGTTCACGCATCAGATTCGTCGCCTCCTGCAACGATACTTCGAAATGGGCCGCCCCCCGTACCCGGTCCAGCTGATGCAGATAGTAGGGCAATACGCCGCATTCAAACAGTCGCTCCGACAGATCGGCAAGCGCGTCGGTACGGTCATTGACGCCGCGCAGCAGCACGGCCTGGTTGAGCAGCACCGCGCCGGCGCCGCGCAGTGCCGCCAGGGCATCGGCGACGGCGCCGTCGAGCTCCTGCGCATGGTTGGCGTGAATCACCACGGACGTCTGCAGGCGCGTGCGGCCCAGCCAGTCCAGCAGCGTGTCGTCGACGCGTTCCGGCAGCACCACCGGTTGGCGCGTATGGATGCGCAGCCGCTTGAGGTGCGGAATGGCGTCCAGGCCGGCGACGAGTTCGGCCAGCTTCTCGTCGGACAACGACAGCGGATCGCCGCCGGAGAGGATCGCTTCCTCGATGCTGGCGTCGGCCGCGAGCTGTGCCAGGGGTTCGCGCCAATGGTCGCGCGCGGCCAGGGCGTCTGCGTAGGGAAAATGGCGGCGGAAACAGTAGCGGCAGTGCACCGCGCAGGCGCCGGTGGCGATGATCAGGGCGCGGCTGCGGTACTTGTGGATCAGGCCGCCGTCCTTGAGCTTGTGCAGATCGCCCACCGCGTCGAGGCTGAAGCCGGGCGCGTCGAGGGCCTCGGCACCGGCCGGCCAGACCTGCAGGAACAGCGGATCGCGCGGATCGCCCTTGGCCATGCGCGCGGCGAAACCCCGCGGCACGCGCAGGGGGAAGTCCCGCAGCTTTTCCGCGTCCAGCGCCGGCAGGGCGGGGTCCAGTTGCAGGTATTCCAGCAGATCCAGGGGACGCGAAAACGCCCTGCGCAGCTCGTGCTGCCAGGTCGGTGCCTGCTGTCGCGTCAATGTGGGTTTAGGTATCATGCGCGCCGCATTGTGCCATCCGGCACGGTTGTGACAAAAGTCTCAATTTTCTTACACCTCAAGGCAACCCTCATGGCTTCCGTCAGCACCAACGAAATGAAGGCCGGCACCAAGCTGCTGATCGATGGCGAACCGTACTCGGTCATCGACAACGAATACCGCAAGCCGGGCAAGGGCCAGGCCACCAACACGATCAAGATCCGCAATCTCAAGAACGGTCGTGTGCTCGAGCGCACCCTCAAGTCCGGCGACACGCTGGAAGTGGCGGACATCGAAGAAATCGAAATGCAGTACCTCTACAACGACGGCGAGTTCTGGCACTTCATGAACCCGGCCTCGTTCGAGCAGATCCAGGCTGGCAAGACCGCTTCCGAGGACGCGGCCAAGTGGATCAAGGGCGAGGAAACCTGCCGCGTGCTGCTGTTCAACGGTGTCGCCATCAGCGTCACCCCGCCCAACACGGTGACCCTGCAGATCACCGAGACCGACCCGGGCCTGCGCGGCGATACCTCCGGCGGCGGTGGCAAGCCGGCGACGCTGGAAACCGGCGCGGTGGTGCGCGTGCCGCTGTTCGTGCAGCAGGGCGAAATGATCAAGTGCGATACCCGCACGGGCGAATACCTGTCCCGCGTCGGCAAGTGAGCCGGGGATTTCGGGAACTGCCGGTGGCAGTTCCCGCCCGGCGAACGCCCGGGGTTGGGGCCCCGGGCAACGCCCCTTCGGTATGAGCCGCGCAACCCAGAGCTGGCGCCCTTCAGCCAGCATCGAAACCCTGAAAGCGCGGGCGGAACTGGTCGGTTCCGTCCGCGCTTTCTTTTTGGCTCATGGCGTCATGGAAGTGGCCACGCCGGTGTGGTCGGCGCATGCCACCGTCGATCGCCACATCGACAGTTTCGCCGCCGGCGAGGGCTGGCTGCAGACCTCCCCGGAGTTCGCGATGAAGCGCCTGCTCTGCGCGGGCAGCGGGCCGATCTACCAGATCTGCCCGGTGTTCCGCCGCGAGGAGTCGGGTCGCCATCACAATCCCGAGTTCACCATGCTGGAGTGGTACCGGCCGGGCTTCGATCACCACCGCCTGATGGATGAAGTCGAGGCGCTGCTGCACGCCGTCGGCGCGCCGGCGCAGCGCTACGAGCGGCTCGATTATCGCGAAGCCTTCCTGCGCCATGCCGGGCTCGATCCCTTCGCGGCCAGCCTCGCGTCGCTGCGTGCCGCGGCGCGTTTCGACGGCGATGCCGGTACGCAGGCGGAAGAGCGCGATTTCTGGCTGGACCTGATCATGTCGGCGACGGTCGGCCCGGCGCTGGGGCGCGATGCGCCGGTGTTCCTGTATGACTTCCCGGCGTCGCAGGCGGCGCTGGCGCGGGTCAGCGAAGGGCGCGCCCGTCGCTTCGAGCTGTTCTGGAAGGGCATTGAGCTGGCCAATGGTTTCCACGAACTGGCCGATGCCGATGAGCAGCGCCGGCGTTTCGAGGCCGACCAGGCTTGGCGCAGGGCCAACGGCCGTCTGGTGCCTCCGTATGACCGGCACCTGATCGCGGCACTGGCGCACGGCTTGCCCGAATGCGCCGGTGTGGCGCTGGGGCTGGACCGGCTGCTGATGCTGCTGCGGGGGCTGCCCGACGTGGCGGCGACGATGGCGTTTGCCGGCGACCGCGCCTAACGCGCCATGTCCCAGGCGAAGCGCGCGATGAGCGCGCCGACGATCAGGATGAACAGCCCGCGCACATGGCCGCTGCCCTTGCGGATCGCCAGGTGCGAGCCGAGCACCGCGCCGGCGACGTTGCAGGCGGCCATCGGTACCGCCACTGCGTAGAGGATATTGCCGGCGTAGGCGAAGTAGCCGATCGCCGCCAGATTGGTGGTGAGGTTGATCAGCTTGGCCGAGGCCGACGCGGCGAGAAAGCTGAAGCCGAACAGGCCGACGAAGGCGAAGATCAGGAAACTGCCGGTGCCGGGGCCGAAGAAGCCGTCGTAAAAGCCCAGGACGGCGCCCACCAGCACGCCGAAAGCGATCTCGTGACGCTGCGTCAGCCGGGGCGCGTGCAGGGCGCCGAGATCTTTCTTCCACAGCGTGTAGGCCAGCACCGCGAGCATCAGGACCAGAATCAGCGGCCGCAGCAGCTCCGGGCGCAGGGCGCTGACCGCATGCGCGCCGGCATTGCTGGCGGCGAAAGCGGCGGCGCAGGCCGGCAACAGCGCATGCCAGGGCAGTGGCACGCGGCGCGCGTACTGCCAGGATGCCGCCGCCGTGCCCCAGACGCTGGCGAACTTGTTGGTGCCCAGCAACGTGGCGGGCGCGATCTGCGGCATCAGCACAAACAGCGCCGGCACCTGGATCAGGCCGCCGCCGCCCACCGCCGAATCGATGAAGCCGGCGGCGAAAGCGAAGCCGCACAACGCCGGCAGCGTCGGCGTCATGCGGCCCGGCTGTTCACAGCAGCGCGCCGACGGCGGCCGGCACCGCGTAGCGCTTGCCCGCGAACAGGGCGTTGAGCAGGCGCGTCAGCCATTCACGCGAACTGGAGAGCTCGTGCAGCACGATGTAGGCGCCAGCGACGTCGCGCTTGATTTTGTAGCGCTCCACCGCCGCGCTGACCGGTGCGGACTCGCCGCGCAGCAGGGCATGCAGGCTGAGGCGGTTCGCCGTGGTATCGAATTCGCAGTCCAGCACCTCGCCGTAGTCCTTGAACTTTTCGTTGAGAAACGCCTTGAAGGCCAGCGACAGGGCGCTGTCCTTCAGTTCCTTGAGCATCACAGCACCTCGGAGGCGTGGGCGGCCAGGCGCGAGCGCTCGCCGCGCGCCAGGGTGACGTGGCCACCGTGCGGCCAGCCCTGGAAGCGGTCGACGACATTGGTCAGGCCGGACGTGGTCTCCGACAGATACGGCGTGTCGATCTGCGCGAGGTTGCCCAGGCAGATCATCTTGCTGCCGGGGCCGCAGCGTGTGATCAGGGTCTTCATCTGCTTGGCGGTCAGGTTCTGCGCCTCGTCGATGATCACGAAACGGTTGAGGAAGGTGCGGCCGCGCATGAAGTTCAGCGAGCGGATCTTGATGCGCTTGGACAGCAGGTCGTTGGTCGCGGCGCGTTCCCAGTCGCCGCCGCCGCTGTTCTGCGTCAGCACTTCGAGGTTGTCCATCAGCGCGCCCATCCACGGCGTCATCTTCTCCTCCTCGGTGCCCGGCAGGAAGCCGATGTCCTCGCCCAGCGGCACGGTGACGCGGGTCATGATGATCTCGCGGTAGCGGTTCTCGTCCATCGTCTGGGCGAGGCCGGCAGCCAGGGTCAGCAGCGTCTTGCCGGTGCCGGCGGCGCCCAGCAGGGTGACGAAATCGACGTCGGGATCGAGCAGCAGGTTGAGCGCGAAGTTCTGCTCGCGGTTCTTGGCGTGGATGCCCCAGACCGGCGTCTTGCCGCTGCGGTAGTCGCGGATCACGCGCAGCACGGCGGTGTCGTCCTTGATCGACTGCACGCACAGCTCCAGGCCGTGCTCGGCCTCGTCCGGCATGTACAGGAACTGGTTGACGTGCCAGTTCTTCACCAGCGGTCCATGCAGGCGGTAGCAGGCGCGGCCGGTGTTGTCGTGCCAGCTCTCCATCTTGTCGCCGTGCGAGGACCAGAAATCCGCCGGCAGCGCGGCATAGCCGTTATAGAGCAGCTTGAGATCGTCGAGGACCTGGTCGTTGTGATAGTCCTCGGTGTGGACGCCGACGATGGCGGCCTTGATGCGCAGGTTGATGTCCTTGCTGACCAGGGTCACCGGGCGGCCATGGTGCTTGGCCTGCAAGGCGAGGGCGGTGCTGAGGATGTTGTTGTCCGGCTTGTTGCCGGGCAGCACGTCGGTGAGCTTGGCGTCGAGCGCGTGCGTCTGCAGGTACATGCGGCCGGTGGCATGCGTGCCCTTGCCGGCGTGGTGCTGGATGGCCGGCAGCGGCAGGCCCTCCTCGATCTGCGCGTGGTTCTTGTCGCGCATCAGTTCCTCGAGGAAGCGGCTGGCCTGGCGCGCGTTGCGCGAGACTTCGCTGGTGCCTTTCTTGGCGGCGTCGAGTTCCTCGAGGACGAACATCGGGATGAAGATGTCGTGCTCTTCGAAGCGGAAGATGCTGGAGGGGTCGTGCATCAGCACGTTGGTGTCGAGGACGAAGAGTTTGCGTTTGGTGGCGGCTTTCGAGGTCATTGAGTGCTCACCCGCTGTGGGTGTCGGATTGGGCGATGTTGTTACAAAAAATATTACGAATTAAAAATATACGTATATTATTAAACCATTGCGAAACGCCGAAGACCGAGAGCGGGTGGGGTGCCCGACGCGGTTGTGGCGGCCTGGACCACGAAAAAGCCCGCGGCCGTTGCCGGTCGCGGGCGGGATCGATGCAGCGTTGCCGCATCCACTGGTGCGGAGGCGGCATGGGCGGAAAATTGGGGCGAAAGGTCAAAGGGCCTTGACCGCTTCCAGTACGTCGGCCGCGTGACCCTTCACCTTGACGCTGCGCCAGCACTGCCGGAGCACGCCTTTCCCGTCGAACAGCCAGGTGCAGCGGTCGATGCCCATGTACTTCTTGCCATACATGCTCTTTTCGACGATGGCGCCGAAAGCATCGCAGGCCTTCTGCTCGGTGTCGGCGATCAGCGGGAAGGGGAAGCCGAATTTCTCGATGAAGTTTTCATGCGAGCGCAGGCTATCCTTGGACACGCCGACGATGTCGGCGCCGGCCTTCTGGAAGTCCTTGTAGAGGTCGCGGAAATCCTGGCCTTCCTGGGTGCAGCCGGGCGTGTTGTCCTTGGGGTAGAAGTAGACCACCAGCTTCCTGCCCTTGAATTCGCGCAGCTTGATCTCGCGGCCGCCGCTGGCGGGCAACTGCAGGTCGGGAATCTTGTCGCCAATCTCGAGAGTCATGGGGGTTCAGGTCTTGATCGGGTCGAGCATACCGTCGGCGTTGAGATCGTCACAGAGATCCATGAACGATTCGCGCAAGGCCTGCGGATGCTGGTTGACCGGCACATGCAGCACCATCTGCACGCTGCACATCTCCGCGCCGGTATAGGTGGAGGTGTATTTCTGGGTCGAGATTTCGGCGACCTCGACGTCCTGGCTGTTGAAATACTCCAGCAGGTGCACCAGCAGGTCCTGCTGCTGGGGCGCGATGACTTCGGCGCCGTAAGGGCGGAATTCCGGGTTGGTCTGGCGCGGTTCGCAGCGCTCGAAGCGCACCTGCAGGTCGAGCTTCTCGGCGATACCGGGCAGGGCGGTCTCGAGGCGGCCCAGTGCGCTCCAGTTGCCGGACACCACCATGTTGGCGGCGAGGCGGTCGCCGATGGGGGCGATACGGCAGTCTTCCACCTCGCAGCCGCGCTCGCGAATGGCTTTGAACAGTTCCAGCGGGATATTGGGCCGCGAGCGGGCCAGCACGGAAATCGACAGCAGGTTTTCGTTGGAAGCCATGATCGGGATGCTAAAGCGAATGGGCGAAGTGTAGCGTCCGCGGCTCGTCGCGCAAGGGCATTTCCCATGCTCGCGGCGACCCCGCCCAGCCGCTATAATCCGGCCTCCCTCAAAACTCCCCTCATTCCCGCATGATCAAGGGCAGCATCGTTGCCGTCGTCACCCCCATGTATCCCGATGGCGGCGTCGATTTCGACAGCCTCGCAGCGCTGGTCGACTGGCATGTCGCGGAAGGCACGGATGCCATTGTCGCGGTTGGCACCACTGGCGAGTCGGCGACGCTGGACGTCGAGGAACACATCGAGGTCATCCGTCGCGTGGTCAAGCAGGCCAAGGGCCGCGTGCCGGTGATCGCCGGCACTGGTGCCAATTCCACCAGCGAGGCCATCGAACTGACGCGCGAGGGCAAGGCGGCCGGTGCCGATGCCGCGCTGCTGGTGACGCCGTACTACAACAAGCCGCCGCAGGAAGGCCTCTATCGTCATTTCAAGGCGATTGCCGAGACGGTGGACATCCCGGTGATTCTCTACAACGTGCCGGGCCGCACCGGCGTCGACATGCTGCCGGCGACGGTCAAGCGCCTGTCCGAGATCCGCAACATCATCGGACTCAAGGAAGCCAAGGGCGAACTGGCCCGCATCCGCGAACTGCTGGACCTCGGCCTGCCGCGCGACTTCGCCCTCTATTCCGGTGACGATGCCACGGCGCGTGAATCGATTCTGATGGGCTGCCATGGCGATATTTCGGTCACCGCCAACGTTGCGCCGCGCCTCATGCACGAGATGTGCGCCGCCGCGCTCAAGGGCGACCAGGCGCTGGCCGAGAAGCTGGATGCCCGCGTGGCGGATCTGCACCGGGTGCTGTTCCTGGAACCCAACCCGATCCCGGTGAAATGGGCGCTCAACCAGATGGGCCGCATTCCCGCCGGCATCCGCCTGCCGCTGGTGCCCATGTCGGCCCAACCGCAGGACCCCATACGCGCCGCCCTGCGGACCGCCGGAGCGCTGTCATGAAAACCTTGTTGCCGGCACTTGCCGCCGTTGCGCTGCTGGGTGGTTGCGCCAGCGGCGGCCACTGCGTTGGCGAACTCGACTACCAGAAAGCCTACAGCCTGCCGGCCGTGTCGGTTGCCGACGTGAAAATGCCGTCTTCATCGGCAGCCCTGGTGATCCCACCGCCGCCTGCGCAGATCGTGCCCTACGGCTCTACCAAGGACGACCCCAAGAAACCCGGGCGGAAGGTGACGGAGTGTCTCGATACGCCGCCGCGCTTGCCGACGCTGACGCCCCAGCCGCAGCCGGTGACGGAGCCTGCGAAATCCTGACCCCTGCTCACGGGCGGCCAACTAGGCTAGAATCGCCGCCCCTTCGCAGGAAGGGCCGAGTTTCAAAAACGGAGAGATGTCCGAGTGGTTTAAGGAGCACGCCTGGAAAGCGTGTATACGGGTTAAACCGTATCGCGGGTTCGAATCCCGCTCTCTCCGCCAATTTTGTCCACGCTGCCCGTGCCGCGTACCCCCCCCGAGCAGCGCCGCGCCTCGTCGGCCGACGAGGCGGCCGCGGAAATCCCGCTAAGCGCTCGGCGAGAGATGCCTGCGGTAAGTGGACGCTACTCGTTGCGCTTCTCTCCGATCTAGGCGGCGATCAGGAGCTGCTCCAGCCGCTGCAGCGTCTTTCCACGTAGCGCGTCGGCAATCGTGTATCGGTTCAACTCGCTGACGAAACTCTGTTCAGCGCGGTCGAGCATGCCTTTCAGCGAGCAGGCACCATGCAGTGGACATGGGCCGCGCCGGCAGTCGGCGAGTTCGCCGCTACCCTCCATGGCTTCGACGACATCCCCGATGCGTAGCGTGCCCGCGGGCACGCTACGCATCGGGGATGTCGTCGAAGCCATGGAGGGTAGCGGCGAACTCGCCGACTGCCGGCGCGGCCCATGTCCACTGCATGGTGCCTGCTCGCTGAAAGGCATGCT
>SSEB01000018.1 GCA_008012115.1 Nevskiaceae bacterium | reverse complement strand
GCTGCACGTCAAAAGCGCTGGTCTCGGCCGCCAGGCCCGAGGACAGGACGGATTCGCGGGTGAGGTTGAAGTCGCGGCTGTGCTTCAGAACGGCGCCGGCCGCCACTTCGCCCAAGCGCTCGCCGTGCAGCTGGAACTTGTCGACCACGCCCTTGAGCGTCGCCGTCAGCATGTCCTGGTTGCTGCGCGTGGCGTACGCCGTGTTCTGACGCGCAAACGGTATCCGCGTACCACCCAATATCGCGACCTTGCGGGCATTGGACATTTGATTGCTCCTGAGATTGCTGAGAATGTTGCCGGCTCAAGCCGCGAGGCTGCGCCGGATGTTGTCGAGGTAATCGCGCACCTGCTTCTGGAACAGGCCCTGCACCACGGGCTTGGCGGCGGCGCGGAACAGCATCGGCACCGGCACCTCCAGCTCGCCACGGTTGAGGAAATCGATGTGCGTGCCCTGCCCCTGCGCGCGCAGGCGCCAGTGGCCCTGCATGACGCCATTGCCGACGCCGCTCACCGCCGTCCACACCACGGTGCGGGCGGCGGCATCGGCCACGTAACGCGAGGCATAGACCACCTGGTGCTGGATGCCGGCGGCGCCGAGCGGCTTGAGTTCCCAGCGATAGGCGCCATCGCCCAGCGGCTGCAGTTTCGCGATATCGGGAAAATGGCTGACCGAACGCGGCACGTCGGCCAGCAGTTCGAACGCGGTCTCCAGGCTGGCGCCGACGCTGAACTGGTCGGCGAGTTCGACAGGAATCTTCATCGGATGACGTGGGGGTTGGTGAGGGCGCGCAGCTTGGCCAAGCGGCGCGTTCTTGCCTATGGCTGCATCGCCACTGTCGCCCTGTCCTCTGCGTCAGTCCTGCGGCGCCAGCCCGCAAAGTGCAAAAAAGCGCCACCCGCTGTTGCGGCGAAGGCGGTTATTGTTGTGATTATTTATTTATAGAAATAAAATTCGTATTATTAAAAATAACGTCCTTCCCAGGGACAGGTGCCAGAGCGGGTGACGCGCTTCGGCGCCTCAGCCGTGCTTTTTTTCCGGCACCCAGGCCCAGACCATCTCACAGCGGATCGGCTCCTCGCCCGCCGCGTCGGTGACGCGCACGTGCACCAGCGCCTCGCCGCGCGCCTCGCGCCGCATCGCCTCGCGCTGTGGCTCGTCGATGTAGGCCTCGGCGCGCAGATCGCCCTGGGCGCGGCGCAGGTAGTCGACGTGCATGGTCTTGAGCAGCGGCAGCTTGCCGCCCGGCAGGTTGAGACCGAACACCGCACCGGTGGCGGACTCCGCCAGCAGCGCCATCGCCGCGGCGTGAATGCCCCCGATATGGTTGCGCACCCGGCGGCGGTTGCGCAGGTGCAGGATCGCGCGCAGCTCATCGAGGCGCTCGAAACGCACGCCGCCGGTACCGGCGAAGCGCACGGCAAAGCCGAACAGGGTGCTGATCAGCGGGCGCCGCAGCGGTGCCGGCAGACGGTTGATGCGGCTGACGGCGAGATTGAGCAGGTTGGGAGCGGCCATGACGGAAACTTGCGATCGCGTGAACGGGAGAGCGCAGCGATTCTGACCGAACCTCGCGGGGCGGAAAACCCGTGGGCGTATGGGCGCCCTACTCGTCCTTGCGCTTGAAGCTGCGCCAGAAGGTGATCTTGGGAAAACCGCCGGCAATCTCCTCGGTATGGCCGGCCATCTTGTTGATGTGCACCGCGATGCGGAACATCACCAGGCACAGCTCCAGCGCCACGCGCACGAGGGTCACCAGCACGATGAAGCCCATCGGCGCGATCAGCAGCGCGCGGATCAGGCCCTGCTCCCGCGACACGGTGAAGCCCTCGATGGCGTAGGCGATCACCGCCCAGGCGCTGGCGACAATCGCCAGCAGGTACAGCGCCGGCATCATGCGCGGCGTCATCAGGATGCGGAATTCCAGGTCGGCGAGACCGCGGAAGAATTCCGCCATCCACGTCAGTCGGGCGAAAGACGAGCGGCGCTCGGCGCCCTGGGTGTTGCGGGTCTTGCTCATAACACTCATCGATGCGGCGCTGTGGCGCCCTGCGGCGGCCAGCCGCGTTGAAAAATGACCACGGACCGGGACGGATTCAGCAAGCGCCGCGCCCCCTCAGTCGAAAACAACCACCTGACGGACCGCTTCGCCACGCTTGAGACGGTCGAAGGCGCCGTTGATCTCGTCCAGCCGCAGGCGATGCGTCAGCAGTTTGTCCACCGGCAGGCGGCCGGCGCGGTACAGCGCGACGAAGCGCGGGATGTCGCGCGACGGCACGGCCGAGCCCATGTAGGAGCCCTTCACCGTGCGCTCCTCGGCGACGAGGCTCACCGCCGGCACCGAGAACATTTTCTGCGGATGCGGCAGGCCCATGGTCACCGTGGTGCCGCCGCGACGGGTGGCGGCGTAGGCCTGCGCCAGCACCTGCTCGCTGCCGACGGTCTCGAACGCATAGTGCGCGCCACCGCCGGTGGCGGCACGGATCTGCTCCAGCGCATCGGCATCGGTGGCGAGGACGGTGTGGGTGGCGCCGAGCGTGCGCGCCAGCTCCAGCTTGGCCGGCAGCACGTCGATGGCCACCAGCGGATGCGCGCCGCTGGCCTGCGCACCGAGCAGCGCGGCGAGGCCGACGCCGCCCAGGCCGAAGATGGCGACGCTCTCGCCCGCCGCCACTTTCGCGGTGTTCACCACCGCGCCGACGCCGGTCATCACCGCGCAGCCGAACAGCGCGGCGATCTCCGCCGGCAGGTCGCGGTCCACCCGCACCGCCGAGCGCGCCGACACCACGGTCATCTCCGCGAAGGCGGAAACGCCCAGGTGGTGATGCGTGTCGTTGGCCCAGCGGCGCGCGCCGGACAGCAGCGTGCCGGCGGTGTTGGCCCTGGCGCCCGGTTCGCACAGCGCCGCGCGGCCGCTGGCGCAGGGCGCGCAGTGACCGCAGGACGGCACGAAGGAAAACACCACCTGGTCGCCGACGGCGAAGCCCGCCGTATCGGGGCCCAAGGCGACGATATCGCCCGCGGCTTCGTGGCCCAGCACCATCGGCATCACGCGCGGGCGCGAAGCGTCGATCACCGACAGGTCCGAATGGCACAGGCCGGCGGCGCGCACGCGCACCAGCAGTTCGCCCGGCCCCGGCGGCGCCAGTTCCAGGGTTTCGATCTTCAGCGGCTGCGACTGCGCATACGGCGCCGGCAGTCCCATTTCCCGCAACACGGCGGCACGGACTTTCATGAGGTGCTCTCCACGCGCAGACGCTCCAGGGCGCCGCGCAGACGTTCGGGGATGGCCTGCGAGCAGCGGTCGTCGCGGCCGACGAAGACATGCACGAACCAGCCCTCCGCCGCCGGCCGGTCCTCGCCCGGCCGGAACAGGCCGATCTCGTAGCGCACGCTGGAGCGACCCAGGTGCACGACGCGCAGGCCCGCCTCCACGGTCTCCGGGAACGCCAGCGGCCCCAGGAAACGGCAATGCGACTCCGCGCACAGGCCGATCACCGGCCCGGCGTGAATGTCGAGCCCGCCTTCGCGGATCAGCCAGGTGTTGATGACGGTGTCGAAGTAGCTGTAGTACTCGACGTTGTTGACGTGGCCGTAGACGTCGTTGTCCTTCCAGCGCGTGGTGATCGGCTGGAAATGGCGGTAAGCGGCGCGGCCGGTATCGGTATTCACCGGAGCGCTCCCGGAGCAGCGAAATTCATGTGCATGAAGAATCGACGGAACAGGCGTCACGCATGATGCCGCATGAGCCGGCGCCGCGACTACCCGCGACGCCGGCCCGTCGAAGCAGGATCAAAACGTGTAGGCCACGCTCAGCGACACGTTGTCGCGGTCGATCAGGCTGTTGCGGCGGCCGGCGCCCCAGTACCACTCGTACTGGACGTGACCGGTGAGGCTCTGCGAGAAATTGATGTCCGTCCCCGCCACCGCCTGCGAGCGTCCGCCGACGAAGTTCTGGTTGGGCGACGGCGCCGTGCCGCTCATGTCGTGCAGCAGGATGAACTGCGGCTTGAAGGTCCAGCCGAACATCACGTCGTTGTATTCCATCTGGATGATGGAGCGCATGCCCCAGGCGAAGCGGGTGGCGAAGCCGATGTTCTGCTGGGTCGGGTTGAAGCGGCGCGTATCGGCCACGCCGCCATTGCCGGTGCCATCGGCGCCGGGGCTGTGATGGGTTTCGTTGAGGTAGCCGCCCTCGATCTGCAGGCGATCGCGCGACGGCAGGTTCATGATGTGCGTGAAGCCCGCCTCCATGATCCAGATGATCTGGTCGGCACCGAAGGGATTGCTGGAGAACGCCTTGATGCCGGTGAGATCGAACTGGCCGACGCGGAAACGCTGGTAGCCCGGGATGTACTGGTTGGCGGCGATATCGCTGACGCCGCGATAGCCGCTGACGTAGTCGGGGAAGGCATGGCGCGCGCCCGGCAGCGTCAGTGTGCCGGCGATGTCGATGTCCTGGCGCGGCAGCGCCGGCTGCAGACCGGCGAACACCAGGTCGGTCAGCTGCACCTGCAGCGGCATGTTGGGGCGATAGGAGTACTCGCCGGCCAGCGACCAGGGGCCCACATTGGTCGAGAAGCTCAGGCCGAACATGTGGACGTTCTCGGGATAGTCGAGGAACAGCTTCAGCGTGTCGATCGGCGCGGGCTCCAGCGGGCCGAGGCCGACGATGCCGAGTTGCTGCTGCAGCTGCGCCGTCAGGCTGCCGTTGAAACCATGACAGTCGACCATCGCCTGCGCCGCGTTGGTGGAGTTGCGGGCGCAGGACTCGTTGGTGGCGAACACGCTCGCGTAGGGAAAGCGGCTGTGGTAATTGAGGAAGAAGAAGCCGAGTTCGGTGCCGCCGTTGAGCCAGCCGGCGCTGTAGGCCAGTTTCATGCCGTACTGCCCGCCGTTCTTCGGATAGCCCTTGTCGTCCGGCAGCACGCGGGTGCTGAAGGACGTCGACGAGATCAGGCCCAGCACGCCGGCCGGCTTGGCCTTCTGATGCGGGTCTTCGGAGAACTGGCCGAGGCTGATCATCGCGTACTCGCCGCCGCCAGCGATGTCGCTGGTCGAGAAGAAGCTGCCCTCGGCATCCGGCTGCACCGGCTTCCAGCCGAACTGGTACAGCAGGTCCATGCTGACGCCGTCGGCGACGTCGAACGACAGCAAGGCCAGCGGCACCGGCTGGAAGATCTGGTTGATCTGCGCACCGGGCATGTGCAGGAACTGCCCGTTGGGCGGGTTGATCTCGGACAGGCTGTTGATCGCGATCAGGGTGCTTTCGCCCCAGCGGACGTTCTGCTGGCCGACCGAGAACGTGCCGTTGTGTCCGTCGAGCGAAAAGTTGTACTGGCCGTAGGCTTCCATCAGGCGCACGTTGCGCGCAAACACGCCGAGCGTGCGGCCGTTGCGCCGCGTGTACTCCGGCTGGTACAGGGTGTTGGTGTGGTGCTCCTCGAACCGGGTGTTGGCCGGGTCGTAGAAGCCGATGCCGCGCACGCGGAACAGGAAATCCTTGTAAGCGACCTTGAGATCGGAATCGAGCATGTCGGTGGCGGCGACGATGCTGTGCTTGTCGTAATTGAGGTCGCCGTTATCGCCGTTGGCGCCAAAGAACGCGCCCTGGGCGTCGACCAGGCGCTGGTTGGCGGTGGCGTCGTGCGTGAACGAGATGCAGTCGTCCGGCTGACAGATATTCTGCTGGCCCGGCACGTTGAGCTTGCCGATGAGCTGGTAGTTGCGGTCCTGCATGCGCATGGTCGCGCCGACCGTCAAGCGGCTCTTGAGCGTGATGTTGACGTCGTTCCAGTCGTATTCCAAGGCGCTGGCGCTGCCGCACACGCCCAGCATGACGATTGCCGCCCACCCTACATTGCGCATAAAGCCTCCGCTTGCGTCCCGTTCTTGTCGTCGTTGCCGGCTCGGGATCAATAGTCCCTGCCGTTGCTATGCATCGTTTTCATGGCGACGATATCATTGACGAATGTAATTGTAATCAGGTCCTGGTCGTTTCCGTGCCAGGTTTCGACGGTGGTGACGCCATCCTGGGGATTGCTGCCCGCCTGCTTGACCTCCTCTGGCTTCCCCAGCAGGGCGTAGACCTGGGAACGGTTCATGGTCCAGTCGAGCTTCTTGTAATTTTCCAGGCTGGCCTTGTCGTTGCCGCAGGCGGCCAGCAAAAGACCGCACGCCAGCAACAGCGCCTTCAAACGAAATCGATGCACGATGCTCCCCCGTCGCTTGGGATGGTCCTGGTCCGGCATCCGCTTCCGGCCAGCGCCTGTATTGGTATCGGGACAACTGCTATATAGTTTCGGCGCTGGCAGTTAACTACGCCATCTCCAAAGGGACAATGATCGGAGCGGCACGCCGCCATGTCCCGTCGGCCAAATCCAAACCGCTAGAAAAGACGGGCATGCGCGATTCAGGACAGATGCTGCAGGTCACCCACGAAGGCATGGTGAGAGCCGGCGTGGACGTCAATGCGATCTATACCAAACTCGGCTACGACGCCGAGAAAATGCCCCTGCGCGATCTGCGTACGCCGCACCAGCAGCAGGCGTTCTTCTGGACCACGGTGGAGGCGGTCACGGGCGATGCCGACATCGGCCTGCATCTTTGCCCGCACATGCCCGTGTATCGCGGCGAGGTGCTGGAATACCTGATGTTCAGCAGCCCGACCTTCGGCGAAGGCTTTCAGCGCGCGGTGAAGTATCTGCGTCTGGTCAGCGACGCCATCAACGTGCAACTGGTGCAGGACGCGTCCGGCACCCGCGCCGAAGTCGTCGGCGCCGCCGCGGGCGCGCCGCAGCTGCGGCATACCGAGATTCTCGTGGTCTACGAGATGATCCAGTTCGCGCGCTCGGTCACCGCCAACCAGTTTCAGCCGCAGCGGGTGCAACTGCGCTGCAGCCAGCGCTCGCCCAAGGAAGAGTACGAGAAAATCTTCGGCTGCCCGGTCAGCTTCGACGGCGCCGTCGGCGCCATCTGGATCGATCCGGCGGTGCTCGACTACCGCTCGCCGCACTGGGACCCGGACCTGCTGCAGCTGCACGAGGAACTGGCCGAGAAGCGCCTGTCCAACCTGCAGCGCCAGGACCTGATCGAACGCATCCGCCTGCTGTTCTCGCAACGCCTGGAGCTGGAGCACTGCGACCTCGAGGACGTGGCGCGGGAACTGGGCATGGCGCCGCGTCGCCTGCGTTTCGAGCTGACCCGCGCCGGCACCAGCTTCAGCGACCTGCTGGCCAGCTTCCGCTACGCCCTCGCCCGCCGCCTGCTGGGCCGCACCGAGGAGCCGATCGAGAACATCGTGTATCTCACCGGCTTCTCCGAGCCCAGCACCTTCTACCGTGCGTTCAAACGCTGGTCAGGCATGACGCCGGTGCAGTATCGTGAACAGCGGCGGCGCTCCTGAGAAGAGCCGCGCATGACTATTCCGACAGTCGTCACTGTTACATTGGCTATGGCCAATCCGATTGGATCGTTGTAGATTCCGCGGCGCGACGCGCAGTTCTCCTGCGCGCCGCGTCATTCAGTCCCAGCCCTGAGGAGGCTCTATGCTCAAAATCAAACCACGCATCGCCATGGCGGTGGCGCTCTGCGTTTACGGGCTGAATGCCCAGGCCACGGCCACCGCCGACGAAGCCGCCAAGCTCTGCAAGGACCTGACCTGCGTCGGCGCCATCAAGGCCGCCAACAAGGAAGGCACCATCCCCGAGTGGAGCGGCCCGGTCAATTTCACCGACGAGCAGAAGCACTACACCCACGCCAAGCTCGAAGACCTGCGCAAGAACCATCCCAAGGAAATCGAGGATCTGTTCGCCAAGCAGGCCGGCCCGGAGAAGATGAAGATTCTCTTCACCATCACCAAGGCCAACATGGCGCAGTACGCCGACAAGCTGAGCGAAGGCCAGAAGGCGATGCTGACGCAGTACCCCAACTTCAAGATGAACGTGTACACCAGCGTGCGTACCGCGTTCTATCCCGACGCGATCTACAAGGCGACCGTGGCCAACGCCACCAGCGCCTCGCTCACCGGCACCGACGTGATCAAGGGTGCACGCCTGGGCTTCCCCTTCCCGGTTCCCAAGAGCGGCGCCGAGGTGATCTGGAACCACAAGCTCAAGTTCCGCGGCTCGGCCGTGCGCCGTTACAACAACCAGGCCATCGTCAAGCCGGACGGCAGCTACACCATCACCAAGCTGATCGAGGACGTGAAGTTCAAGTACGCCAACCTCAACGAGCAGAACAACAACGACGGCGGCCTGTTCGCCTACTACCTGTCGGAAGCCATCTCGCCGCCGCGCGTCGCCGGCCAGATCACCCTGGTGCATGAAACCGCGGGCGGCGAAGGCAAGAGCCGTTCGGCCTGGATCTTCAGCCCGGGCCTGGGCCGCGTGAACCGCGCGCCGGACGTCGGCTACGACAACCCGGCCGTGGGCACCGACAACGAACAGTTCACCGACCAGATCGACGTGTTCAACGGCGCCCTGGACCGCTACAACTGGAAGCTGATCGGCAAGAAGGAGATGTACATCGCCTACAACTCCTACAAGATCAACAGCCCGCTGCTCAAGTACAAGGACATCCTGACGCCGTTCAACGTCAACCCGGAATACCCGCGCTACGAGCTGCACCGCGTGTGGGTGGTGGAAGCGACGCTGAAGCCGGGCCTGCGCCACAACTTCGCCAAGCGCACCTTCTACGTCGACGAGGACAGCTGGTCGATCGCCGCCGTGGACTGCTACGACGGCCGCGGCACGCTGTGGAAGGTGCAGGAAGCGCATCTGCTGACCGCGCCCTTCATCCCCACCGTGACCGGCATCCCGGAACTGATCTACGACCTGCAGTCGCACCGCTATTTCGCGACGACCATGATCAACGAGGACGCCACCACCGACTTCGAGCAGAAGTTCGACGACAACTACTTCGACCCGGCCAACCTCAAGCGCAAGGCGCGCAGCCGCTAAACGCCACGTGGTTCCTCGAAGGCGGTGACGCGCAAGCGTCACCGCCTTTTTTCATGCCACCCGCTCGTGCCCACTGCCTTGGAGAAAATGTTATTATTTATATATAGAATTTTTATTCTATATATTATTTATAACATTTCCCCTGGGGCGCAGCGCCTCAGCGGGTGGCACCAAAAAGCCCCGTCACCGGGGCTTTTTTTGGTCCGCGCGATGTGGCGCGGCTATTTCAATTCCGCCGAACTCTTGCCCAGCAGGCGGCGCGCGATGATCAGCAGCTGGATCTGCTGCGTGCCCTCGAAGATGTCGAGAATCTTGGCGTCGCGCGCCCACTTCTCCAGCAGGCTGTGCTCGCTGTAGCCCAGCGTGCCGCTGAGCTCGACGCACTTGAGCGCCACCTCGACGCAGGTGCGCCCGGCCTTGGCCTTGGCCATGCTCGCCTGCAGCGAGTTGGGCTTGCGGTTGTCGGCCATCCACGCCGCCTGCAGCGTCAGCAGCCGCGCCGCCTCGTAGTCCGACTCCATGCGCAGGAACTCCGCCGCGGCCGCGCTCTGCGTTGCCGCCGGGCGCTGGTAGTCGATCTTCACGCCGGCCTGGGTCAGCAGCTTGCGCGTCTCCTCCAGGCAGGCGCGGGTCAGACCCACCGCCATGCCGGCGACCAGCGGCCGCGTGTTGTCGAAGGTCTGCATCACGCCGGCAAACCCTTTCTCGACATTGATCGTAGGATCGCCCAGCAGGTTTTCCTTCGGCACGCGGCAGTCGACCAGGGAGAAGTGCGCGGTGTCGGAGGCGCGGATGCCGAGCTTGTGCCCCAGCCGTACCAGCTCGAAGCCCGGCGTGCCCTTCTCCACCACGAAGGACTTGATCGCGGCGCGGCCGGCGCTCCTGTCCAGCGTCGCCCACACCACGACGAGATCGGCGCGCTCGCCGGCGGTGACGTAGATCTTTTCGCCGTTGAGCACGTAGTGGTCGCCGTCGAGTCGCGCGGTGGTGCGGATGGCGGCGGAGTCGGAGCCGCAGTGCGGCTCGGTGATCGCCATCGCCGCCCAGCGGCCCTCGAAGCGCTTGAGCTGCTCGTCGCTGGCCACCGAGGCGATGGCGGAATTGCCCAGGCCCTGGCGCGGCATGCTCAGCAGCAGGCCGACATCGCCCCAGCACAGCTCCATCACGCCCAGCACCGTCGACAGGTTGCTGCCGTTGCGGTTGCCCTCATCCGCCACCTTGTCGCGGCGCACGCCGGCGGCACCGGCGCCCTCGCCGCTGCCGGCGTTCATGCCGTCCAGCAGCGCGCCCAGCATGTCCAGCTCCTTGGGATAGCTGTGCTCGGCCAGATCGTACTTGCGCGAATTGGGGCGGAAGATTTCGGCCGCCACCTGATGCGCCTGCTCCACCAGCATACGGAATTTCTTTGGGGTTTCGAGATTGATCATGGTCTTCTCCGGCTCAGACGAGCAGCACGCCTTCCATCATTCCGGCCGCGCGCAGGTCGCGGTACCAGCGCTCCACCGGATGCTCCTTGACGAAACCGTGGCCGCCGAGCAGTTGCACGCCGTCGCTGCCGATCAGCACCGCCTTGTCGGCGCAGTAACGCCGCGCCAGCGCCGCCTCGGCGGCGAACGGCTCGCCGCGCTCGGCGCGGCTGGCGGCCTGCCAGGTCAGCAGACGCAGGCCCTCCAGTTCGATGGCGACGTTGGCGACGCTGAATGCCACCGACTGCCGGTGGCTGATCGGCTCGCCGAACGCCGTGCGGTCGTTGACGTAGGGAATCAGATAGTCGAGCACCGCCTGCGCCGTGCCCACCGCCAGCGCGCTCCAGGCGATGCGCGACAGCTGCACGCACTCGGCGTACACCTCGCCGGCGCCGCCGCCGATCAGCGCGCCGGCCGGCAGCTTCACGTTCTCCAGGATCAGGCGGCCGGTGGACGCCGCGCGCAGACCCATCGCCGGCTCCGCCTCGATGCGCAGCCCGGGCGTCGAGGATTCGACGATGAACAGGCCCGGGCCGCCACTGAGCTGCGCGGCGACGATGAACAGCTCCGCCTCGGCGGCGCGCGGCACCAGCGACTTCACGCCGTTGAGCACGTAGCCGTCGCCGGCATCATCAGCCTTCGTTTGCAGCGCGAAGGCATCGAACAGCGGCTGCGGCTCGTGCACGGCCAGCGCCGCCGCCGGCGGATGCTCGCCGGTGAAGGCCGGCAGGTAGGCCGCCTGCTGCTGCTCGTTGCCCCACAGCGCCAGCGCGGTGGAAACCGCGGTCGGCGCCAGGCAGGCGACCGCCAGGCCCAGGTCGCCCTGCGCCAACGCTTCGGCCACCAGCGTATTGGTGATGGCGGCGCGCTCGCTGCCGGCGCCGCCCAGTTCCTCCGGCACGCCGATCTGGCCGATGCCGAGATCCGCGCATTCCTTGAGCAGCTCGGCCGGCGCCGCGCAGGCGGCGTCCGCCGCGGTGGCGGCGGCGCGCAGGCGCTCCAGCGCAAACGTCTGCGCCGCCTCGCGCAGCATCTGCTGTTCCTCGGTCGGCGTCAGGTCGAACAGACCGTTCGACGAGGCCTTGCCCAGCCGCGCCGGACGCGCCAGCTTCTGCACGGCGCCAAAGCTGCGCGCAGCAGCCGCGGCGGTGCGGAAGCCGAGCTTGCTCGCCTGGTACAGCGCCTTCTCCGAGGGCTTGCGCAGGTGCAGCCGGTCGATCACCGGCGCGCCGGCAAACCGGTTGAGCGCGCGCAGGCCCAGGCCCATGACGCGTCCGCCGAAACGATCCTTGCTGTTCTTGGCCATCAGTGTTGTCCTCCATCGACCAGCGACTCGCGGGTGCGTTCGAGAAAGATATCGACCAGGCGCGTGAACTTGCCCTGGATGAAAGGCGGCGCCACCAGCCGGTACATGAACGGCACCGGCACGTCGTAGAGATCGCCGCGCACGCGGAAACTGATCTGCGTCGCGCCGCCGCGCTCGGCCAGGCCGAACACGCCCTCGATGCGCGCGTTGCCGTGCTTGGGCAGCGGTTGCCAGCTCATGCGGTTGTTGTCGAGATCGACCGCGTATTGCGCCGCGTAGCTGACCTCATGCGCGATGCCGGCGACCGACGAGCCGATGGCCTTCATCTCCCACAGGTAGGCGTTGTCGCCAATGCGGCTGAGCTTGCGCAGCTTGGGGAAGCGGCCGATGGTGCTCTCCAGGTCGGTGAGCAGTTCGCGGACCCTGGACACCGGCGCCGGCACCTGGATGCTGCGCTCGATGGCGATGGAAACCTTCATGACGCATCTCGTTCGGATGGGATACGCCGAAGATTGGCAGCGGCGCGCCGGAATGGCATTGCCCGGCAGGACGCACGCCGTGTCGGCGCGGTCAATGCCGACGCCGGCACGACAGCCCGGCCCGCGGTGGCCAGGCCGCGATACCCCAACTTACAGACGCAGCTCCTGCTTGCGGATGCGCGCGAACAGATCCTGGCCGAGCGGCTCGTAGCCGCGATGACGGTCGGCGAGCACGTACAGCGGCTCGTCGATCTCGCCGGGGTCGAAACCCTCGCGCTTGAGCTCCACCTTGCGGTACTTGAAGGTGCCGGTGACCTCCTGCTGCTCGCGCAGGCGCAGGAACAGCGGCACGGCGTAGGCCGGCAGCTCGGCGCACAGATGCCGCGCCAGCGCCGCGCCATCGAGCTTGCCGCCGGCCAGCGTCAGCGCCGCCATGCCGGCGCGGCCGTCGGCGCCCGGAACCTCGACGCCGTAGACCACCGCCTGCTCGACCCCGGGGAAGCGCGCCAGCGCGCTCTCGACCTCGGTGGTGGCGACGTTCTCGCCCTTCCAGCGGAAGGTGTCGCCGACGCGGTCGACGAACTGGATATGCCGCCAGCCCTGGTCGCGCACCAGGTCGCCGCTGTTGAACCAGCAGTCGCCCTTCTCGAACACGTCGCGCAGCAGCTTGGCCTCGCTGGCCTTCTTGTCGGTATAGCCGTCGAAGGGCGTGCGGTCGCTGACTTCCGTGATCAGCAGACCGACACCGCCGCGCGCCACCTTGTGCATGAAGCCGTGGCTGTCGCGCCGCGGCTGCTCGGTCTCGGCGTCGAATTCGACGATGGCGAACGGCAGCGGGCAGAAGCCGGCGGTCTTGGACAGGCCGAAGCCGTTGGCGAACGCCAGGTTGCTCTCGCTGGCGCCGTAGAACTCGCTGATGCGCGGGATGCCGAAGCGCTGCTGGAACTGATCCCAGATTTCCGGCCGCAGGCCGTTGCCGACAATCACGCGCACGCGGTGATCCTGGTCGCGCGCCGTCTCGGGACGGTTGAGCAGGTAGCGGCACAACTCGCCGATGTAGCAGAAGGCGGTGGCGTCGTAGCGGCGGATTTCGTCCCAGAACTTGGAGGCGGAGAACTTGCGGCCCAGGGCCAGCGTCGCACCGGCGCCGAGCACGGAGCTCCACGACACCGTCAGCGCATTGTTGTGATACAGCGGCAACGGGCAATACAGCACGTCGTCGGCCTTCATGCGCAGCACCATCTGGCCAAGACCGGCCATGCCGCGCAGCCAGCGGTAGTGCGTCATCACCGAGGCCTTGGGCATGCCGGTGGTGCCGGAGGTGAAGATGTAGAAACAGGGCTGGCGCAGTTGCACGCCGGCGGTCTCCGGCGGATTGGCGCCGGACTGCAGGCGCGACTCTGCGCGCAGGTTGCCGTAGCCGGCGGGCGCATCGCCCTCGCCGTCCCACAGCAGGTCTCGCTGCGCGCCCTCCGGCGCCGTGACGGTGGCAAAGGCTTCGACGCATTCCTCGCCGACGATCACCAGCCGCGCACGCGTGAGATTGAGGCTGTGCGTCAGCACCTCGCCGCGCTGGTTGTGGTTGAGCATGCCGGCGATGGCGCCGAGCTTCACCACGGCGGTGACGCAGACCAGCATCTCCGGGCGGTTCTCCATCAGGATCACCACCGCGTCGCCGGCCCGCACGCCGCGCGACTTCAGCACGCCGGCGATGCGGTTGGCCCAGGCATTGAACTCGGCATAGGTCCAGCGGCGGTCCTCGAACAGCAGCGCCGGATGCGCCGGGTGGCGGCTGGCGTTCTGCTCCACCAGCAGGCCGATGGAGGCGCAGGTGTCCGGCGAATAGCGCAGAAGGTTGAATGCGCCCTTGTTGATCTCCAGCGCGTCGGGAATGCCGCGCAGGGCGCCCTTGGCGATATCGATCAGACTGACGGTATCGCCGCTCATCGTGCGCCCGCTCCGTGCTGGTTGACCGTCATTTCCGTTCTCCTCGCTGGGGTCTGCGCGCAATGTGCCCTCGCCGTGCATCCGCAGCAAGCGTCGATGCGCCATCGCGTCGTGTCGGTACAGCCCATGTCCGTCGATGGCGATCCGCCGCGCGGCGTCGCGGCGTGGCGCGGGCCCGCCGCAACGCCACCCGCTGTCCGCATTTGCGCAGGGAAATCTGTTTATATTGATTGATCAAATTAATATTTGATCGATTTTTTATAACAACCTCGGCCGCGCCAATGCCGCGAGCGGGTGACGGTATGACGCACCCTGGACAGCGCGTCCGAAGCCCTCAGCGCGCGAACGGACGGCAGGGCGCGCCCGGCATCATCGGCAGGCCCAGGGCGCGGCGGACGCGACGCAGCGCCAGATCACGTGCGGTGGCTTCGACATCGGACTGCGCATCGATCCAGCGCAGCAGCGCGGCAACGTCCACTGGCTGCGCCTGCGCCAGCGCACAGACGGCGTCGAGCGCGGCGGCGTCCTCGTTCTCGAACCAGTCGCGCAGATGCGCCTGCACCTGCGCGGTCGCGTCGCCGCTCATGTCGGCCCGGCCACGGCCGGTGCGGCCGTGCGCGCCGTGCGCCACGCCAGCAGCAAGGCCGCCAGGGCCAGCAGCGAGGCCAGCAGGAAGGACGCGCCCGGCACCTGCCAGGGCGAACGTTGTGGATCGATGAACCAGGCGAAAGTCTGGGTGAAGATGCCCGGCGCGACGATGCCGACCATGCCCATGAGGCTGGTGTTGGCGCCCTGCAACTGGCCCTGCTCGTGCGGCGCCACGCGGCGCGTCATCATCGCCTGCAGGCCCGGGCCGAACAGGCCGCTGAGCGCGAACACCGGCACCGACAGCATCAGCAGCGCGCCGGTCGGCGCCAGTCCGAAGGCGGCGTAACCCAGGGCCGCGAAGGTCAGACCCGTGAGCAGCGTGCGCCGCTCGCCCAGGCGCGCCACCACCGGCTTCACCAGCACCGCCTGTACCAGGATGTTGCAAATGCCGACCAGGGCGAAGCTGAGGCCCATCGCCGCCGCATCCCAGTGATAGCGGTAGCTGGCGTACAGCACGTAGGTGCTCGGCAGCACGAAGTGCGCGAGCTGGAACAGGCCGTTGACGCCCGCCAGGCTCAGCAGGTCGGGGTGCGAGCGCAGCAGGCGCAGCGAGCCCACCGGGTTGGCGCGCTTCCAGGAAAACGTCGGCGTGCGGCGCTCCGGCGGCAGCGACTCCGGCAGCACGAACAGGCCGTAGCAGGCGTTAAGCAGCGCCAGGCCGCCAGCGAACCAGAACGGCAGGCGCGGATCGACATGTCCCAGCACACCGCCGATCGCCGGGCCCAGCACGAAACCGATGCCAAAGGCCGCGCCGATCATGCCGAAGGCGCTGGCGCGCTTCTCCGGCGGCGTGACGTCGGCGATGTAGGCGCCTGCGGTGGAGAAGCTCGACGAGGTGATGCCGGAAATCACGCGGCCCAGCAGCAGCCAGCCGACGCCCGGCGCCAGCGCCATGAACAGGTAGTCCGCGCCCAGGCCGAAACACGAGGCGAGAATCACCGGCCGCCGGCCGAAGCGATCCGACAGCGCGCCCTGCACCGGCGAGAAGATGAACTGCATCAGCGCCCAGGAGGTGCCGAACAGGCCGTAGGTGCGCGCTGCGCTGACGGTGTCGCCGCCCATGAACTGCTCGACCAGCTTGGGCAGCACCGGGATGACGATGCCGAAGGCCAGCATGTCCAGCACCACGGTGATCAGGATGAACAGCACGGCCGCGCGGCGCGCGGCGGGAAGAGCAGCCTCGGTCATGGCTTGGGATCGGCAGGGACGAAGGCTTATCCTAGCGCCCTCGCCGCGGCTGCGGCATCCCATTGCACCCGATATGTCCGACACCGCATTCGAGCGGCTCGGTGGCGAACCCGCCGTTCGCGCCCTGGTCGACGCCTTCTACGACCGCATGGACGCCGATCCCGCCTTTGCCGGCATCCGCGCCCTGCATCCGCCGGATCTCGGCGGCTCGCGCGACAAGCTGCACTGGTTCCTCTGCGGCTGGCTGGGCGGCCCGGCGCATTACATCGAGCGCTTCGGCCACCCGCGTCTGCGTGCGCGGCATCTGCCGTTTTCCATCGGCATCGCCGAACGCGACCAGTGGCTGCGCTGCATGTTCGCGGCGATGGACGAGCGCGGGGTGCCGCGCGACCTGCGCCTGCAGCTCGACCAATCCTTCAACGCCACCGCCGACTGGATGCGCAACCGCGAAGAGCCGCCGGCTCAGTAGCGCGCCAGCAGGTCGTCAATATCGCTGCGGATCGCCTCCATCGCCTTGTACAGCGGCACGTGCTTCAGGCGCGGACCGCCGTTGACGATGGAGGTGAAGGCGATCCAGCCGCCATCCTTCTTGCGCAGGTAGCCGGCAACGCCGCAGACCGAGTGCGGGTCGTCCATGGTGCCGGTCTTGAGCGCGACACGGTCCAGCCACGCCGCACTGCCCTGGCGCAGGAAGGCGAACGGCGCCTGCCGCGGCACCACCAACCCGCCGTAGTAGGCTGGGAAATTGCGCGTGTTGTAGTACTGCCCGGCCAGCAGGCCGGTGAGCTCGTCGGCGGAGATTTCGTTCTCCGGCGTCAGGCCGCTGCCGCTGAACAGCGGCGGCGCACTGCCGGCACCGGCACGACGGCCGCGCGGCGCGCGCGCGACGAACGCGGACAGCGCCTTGCCGGCATCCGCGAGACTGGCCGGCGCCTTGCCGCTGGTCACGGCCGCGATGTTGAGCGTCAGCACGTCGGCAATGTAGTTGTTGGAGAAGCGCAGCATGCGGCCGAGCTGCTCCTTGAGCGACAGGCCATCGGCCGCCGACATCAGGTAGGCGCTGGCCGGCACTGCGGCGTGGCTGACACTGACCGCACCGCCGACGCGGATGCCGATCTCACGCAGCGTCTCGGCCAGCAGCAGGCCGGTGCCCAGCGCCGGGTCGGACATGGCGCGGTACAGACTCTGGCCGTTGCCGGCGGCGATGTCGCCGCCGACACGGATCACGTCGCCCTGCGGCGTGGTGGTGCGGTCCACCCACAGCGTGCTGCGCCCGTTGGAACGCACGGTGCGGATGCTGCCCTGCACCGGGATCGGCAGTTGCGCCACGCTGCAGCCGACCACCACAGCCGGCTGCCCGACCTCGGCGGCACGCACGTCCACGCACCAGTTGCCGTAGTCGACGCCGATGGCGGCGATCGGTGCGTTATAGGCGGTGCCGCTGCGCTTCATCGCATCGCAGCGATCGGCGGTCTCGCAACCCAGTTCACCGAAGGGCGAGGTGTTGACCACCACGCCGCCGTCGATGCCGCTGATGCCGGCGGCCTTGAGCTGCACCGCCAGCAGCCACAGCGCCTGGTGATCGAGCGTGGCATCGCCCAGGCCATTGAGGATCAGGTCGCCGCCGATGACGCCGTTGCGCAGCTCGCCGGTGCCGAGCAGGCGGGTCTGGAAGGTCTTGTCGGCGGTCCAGGTGTCCAGCGCCGCCGCCGCCACCACCAGCTTGGTCAGCGAGGCCGGCGTCAGCCGCGTATCCGCGTTCAGCGCCTGCAGGGTGGTGCCACTGCCCAGATCGACCGCCGAGGCGGTGACGCGCGCACCGCTGCGTTCGAGCGCGCCCAGCGCGTCCCATTGCGCCTGCGCCGACAGGCTCAACGCGGCTGCCGCCAGGCCGGCCAGACGGGCGATCCGGGCCCAGCGACCCGGCTTGTCTTCCAAGGATGTTCGCAACAGTGTTCTCCAGGGCGCGCCGGCCGCGTTGTCGCCGGCCATCGGGGCGCGCCATCAAAATGCGGGGCCAAGTTGTAGCCGGTCGCGGTCGTGCAATCAACCCTGGTTTTCAGCAAGGCCACCGGCATCGCCGCTACTGACGCCGGCCCAGGGGTTTGGTTCCGTACCCGGCCGGCTTCCTCTTGGGCCCGGCGCGGCGTTAGGATGGTCCCAGCGTCGCCCCGAGCGACGCATCACAAGCAGAACACCCGAAACCGGGGGAGACAACAATGAAGCGCCTCAATCCGCTGGACGCATCCTGGCTGGCCGTGGAATCGCATGACACGCCGATGCACGTCGCCAACCTGCAGATCTTTTCGCTGCCGCCGAACGTGCCGGATACGTTCCTGCGCGATCTGGTGGCGCGTCTCAAGAGCGAGCGCGGCTTCGCACCGCCCTGGAACCTCAAGCTGCGCAGCCCCACGCTGGGCCGTCTGCTGCCGATGTGGACCACCGACGACGACCTCGACCTCGACTACCACGTGCGTCACTCCGCCCTGCCCGCGCCCGGCGGCGAGCGCGAGCTCGGCGTGCTGGTGTCGCGCCTGCACAGCCACCAGCTCGATCTCAAGCGGCCGCTGTGGGAATGCCACATCATCGAGGGCCTGGAGAACAAGCGCTTCGCGCTTTACACCAAGATGCACCATTCGCTGATCGACGGCGTCAGCGGTGTGCGCCTGCTGCAGCGCGTGCTGTCCACCGACCCCAACGACACCGAGATGCCCGCGCCCTGGACCGTGCAGCCGGCGCGCACGCCGCGCGTCGAGCGCGAGGCATCGACGCCATCCACCGAGAGCGCATTGCAGACGCTGATGAATTCGCTGCGCGCGCAGGCCGGCACCACCGGCCAGATGCTCAAGGCGCTGACGCGGGTGGCGCGCGGCTCCCGTGGCGACGAGCACGGTCTCACCGGCCCGTTCAGCGGTCCCGCCTCGGTGCTCAACCGTCGCGTCACCGGCCAGCGGCGCTTCGCCACCCAGCAGTACGACCTCGGCAAGCTGAAGGCGCTGGCCAAGGCCAGCGACTGCTCGCTCAACGACATCGTGCTGTACCTCAGCGCCACCGCGCTGCGCCGCTTCATGGAAGAAGCCAACACGCTGCCGAACAAATCGCTGACCGCCGGCATTCCGGTGAACGTGCGCCCCAAGGATGACCAGGGCACCGGCAATGCGATCAGCTTCATCATCGCCAACCTCGCCACCGACATCGCCGATCCGCTGCGCCGCCTGCAGGCGATCAAGGATTCGACCGCAGAGGCGAAAGAACACCTGCAGAGCCTGCCGCGCGAGGCGATCACGCAGTACACCGTGCTGCTGATGGCGCCCTACATGCTGCAGCTGCTCAGTGGCCTTGGCGGCCGCGTGCGGCCGGTGTTCAACGTCACCATCTCCAACGTGCCGGGCCCCGAGCAGCCGCTGTACTTCAACGGCGCGCGCCTCGAGGCGATGTACCCGGTGTCGCTGATCGCGCATGGCGGCGCGCTCAACATCACCTGCCTGTCCTACGCCGGCACGCTCAACTTCGGCTTCACCGGCTGTCGCGACACGCTGCCGCACATGCAGCGACTCGCGGTCTACACCGGCGAGGCGTTGCAGGAACTCGAGACGCTGCTGCTGGCGCCCGCCAAGCGCAAACGCGCCTAGAAGGCGCACCGCGACCGCCGTTGAAGCGCCACCCGCTCTGGCCCTGTTGGCATGCGGCGATGTTAATAAATATCCGCTGAAGTTATTTTCGGCAAATATTTAATCACATCCCTGCCCACGAACGGATCGAGAGCGGGTGCGCGGTTTCCAGGCGTATCCAGCCGCCTGTAGGTGCTTTGCGCGTCGCTCTGGCAGGATAGCGGCAGCCTGCCCACACCGGGACACCCTCGCTTCGGATCATGGACTCGATCAGCGCGACGCATCGCCGGCAACCGGCGCCGCTGGAGCGATGGCTCCGGGGGCTGCAAGTCGTGTCGCCGCCGCCCTTTCTGCTTGGCGGCACCGGGCACCTGATTCTCTCTCCCGCCGAAGAGCGCCGCGTCGCTGACGCGCTGCGCGAACGCATCCTGCCGCAAGTGCTGGCGCTCGCCGGGGCTCGCGAACTGCGCCTGCTCACGGGCTTGGCACCCGGAGCGGATCACGTCTTCACCAGCGTCGCCGCAGGCTGGCTGCAGGCGCACCGGCATCCGTACCGCGTCGTCGGCCTGCTGCCGCTGCCGGTGGATGTCATGCTCGACGATTGGGCTGAAAAAGCGCGCACGCAGCCGGACTATTCGACCACGACGCACGAACGCCAGCGTCAGCGCATGCAGGAGGAAGTCGACGCCTGCGATGAAATCGTGCACCTGCTGCCGCCGGGTACCGCACCGGAATCGCTGCTGAGCGAACCGTTCCGTCAACTGCAGTACCGGCGCCTCGCCGCCTGTCTCGCCGAGCAATCCGACGCGCTGATCGCGATCCTGCGCGACAGCAGCGCCACGCAACCCGGCGGCACCGCCGAAGTCGTGTCCTGGCGGCGCGAGCCGCAACGGATTCCGGCCGATGTCACCACGCTGCCCCTGCGCCAGCGCGATCCTCAGCGTCACCTGCACTTGTTCGTCGTCGCGCCGGATGAGGCGGCCCACCATGGCTGAGCACCTGCCGGAGGACTACGCCGCCCGCGCCCGCAGCGCGCTCAAGAGCGGCAACTACCTTTACAGCTACGACATCCTGGCGCAGGCGCAGCTGGCCGGCGGCCAGATCACGCGCGAGCTGCAGTACCTGATGATCCTGGCGCTGGCCAACGCCGGCAGCACCCGCCATGCACTGGAGCAGTACCGCAAGCTCGACCTGCAAGCGGACGAACTGAACGAGGACTGGCTGGCGCTGGAAGGCCGTCTGCTGAAGGACCTCGCGATCCAGAGCCTGCCGCACTCCCAGGCACTGTTTCTCAGCTCGGCAGCGGCCTATCGGCATTCGCACGAACGCACCGGCGGTTATTTCTCTGGCATCAACGCCGCCACCATGTTCGCGCTGGGCGGCGAACGCGAACGCAGCCGGACGCTGGCTCGCGAGGTCATGTCGATGGTCGGCGCGATCTCGCCGCGCGATGATCGCGATCATTTCTACCTGCTCGCCACCGAGGCCGAAGCGGCATTGCTGCTCGCCGATTTCAAGCGCTGCGAAGAGTGCCTGCGCGCCGCCGACCGGCTCTTGCCCGACGACCTCAACTCGCGCTCGCGCACGCGCAGCCAGCTCAAGCTGCTGTGCCGCCAGCTTGGCATCGACGGCAAGCCCTACCGCCTGTTGCGCATGCCGCCGGTGGTCTACGTCGAACCCGACACGCACGGCATGCAACGTCCGCCCCGCGGCGCGCTGCTCTCGCAGGTCGGCAACACTGCCCCGTTGATGTTCATGGCCGTGCTGGAACCGGCGCAGCTGGTCGAAGCGGAGCATTGCCTGGAACATGGCGCGCGTCTTTACGCGATCATTCCCGGCGCCCGCGCCGACGAGATCGGCCGCTGGCACCGCAGCTATGGCGGCGCCTGGGCCGGGCGGCTGGCGCGTTGCCTGGAGCAGGCGCACGAAGTCTCGGTCGCGCGCGGCTTCCTCGACGGCGAGACCGACTTCTGCCTGAGCTACATCGCCGACATGTCGCTGGGGTTGTCGCGGCTCACTGCCAAACGGCTCGGCGGCGAGTGGACGGCCGTCAAATCCAGCGACGGCAAACTGCTCGCTTCCGCTGATTTCGGTCTCGAAGGCGAGGCCCAGTCTCCCGGCCAGCACCGCTCGCTGGCCCCCTTGGCGCTGCCGCCCAACCGGCGTTACGTCGGGCTGATCTTCGCGGATTTCCTCGGCTTCCAGCGCCTGGGCGATGCCGAGCTGCCGCGGTTCTCCAGCGACGTCATGGGCGCCGCGGCGAAGCTGCTGGCCCGCCACAGGGAGCGCATCCTGTTCCGCCACACCTGGGGCGACGCCATCCACATCGTCACCGACGATGCGCAAACCGCTGCCGAGATCGTCACCGAGCTCAACGACTTCATCGCCGCGCCCCTGCGCAGTTCCGGCGGCCAGTTGGCGGAACTCGAAATCCGCCTCGCCGCGCACTACGCGCCGGTGTTCGTCGGCCACGATCCCATCGAGGAGACGCTGACCTACTACGGCACCCAACTGTCCTGCACGGCACGCATCGAGCCGGTGACGCCACCTGGAATGGTCTACGTCACAGAGGCCTTCGCCGCACGTCTGGCCCTGGAAGCGCCGCAGCATTTCGCGCTCGACTATGCTGGCGAGGTGGAGCTGGCCAAGCGTTACGGAAAGTACCGGTTATTCAGTCTGCGCAAGAAAAGACGCGCGCCGATAAAAAACGAAGGGGAATCATGACCACCGCGAGCTTCGAAAAATTGATGGCCGAGCCCGGCTTCCAGGAACTGTTCCGGGTTTCGCGGCATCGGGAATTCGGAAAAAACCAGGTGGTCGTCGCCGAAGGTGCCAAGCCCGGCAGCCTCTACTTGCTGGTTTCGGGGCTGGTGGCGGTGCGCCACTCCGGCGTGCGTGGCCGCGAACTGCTGCTGGCGTATTTGTACCCAGGCGACTTCTTCGGGGAGATGTGCCTGCTGCCAGGGATGGATGCCCGCAGCGCCATGATCAAGACCTGCAATCCCAGCGTCGCCCTGGAAATCGGCTACCAGACGTTCATGGACCTCACGCAGAAGTACCCTCGCCTGTGGCTGGAACTGGCGGGCCAACTCGCCACACGCCTGCGCTCGACCAATCACCGGCTGGCGGAAATGCCCGTGTTGCACGCGGCGGACCGGGTCTGGCTGGCGCTGCAGGAAATTGCCGCCCACAGCGACGGCCCCGATCTCCCTGAAGGCAAGGCCATCAGGATTACCCGCCAGGACCTAGGCAAATTGGCAGGCTGCAGCCGCGAACTGGCCGGCATGGTACTCAAGGATTTTGCGAAATCGGGCAGGATCACGCTGAAGGGAAAAACCGTTGTCATCCCGACCGCGGTACGCCAAGAACGCTCGTGAAACGTGCACGTCTCCTCACGCAATCTAATCGGCGTAACTAGAGCGAAAACACGGGCACGAAAAAGGCCGCTTTAGGCGGCCTGTTTCACTGCGATGGGATGGTGGGCTGTCAGGGACTCGAACCCCGAACCTACTGATTAAGAGTCAGCTGCTCTACCATTGAGCTAACAGCCCATCTGCTTCTAAATCGAAACTGGGGTGACCGACGGGGCTCGAACCCGCGACAACCAGAATCACAATCTGGGACTCTACCAACTGAGCTACGGCCACCGTTGAGGGCGCGCATCATAGCAAAAACAGGGCGCCGTCAACAGTGGAATGCCATTTGCCGCCGTTGCCGTCCGCTGTAGTGCAATTTCGCGGGAATCAACCCCACGCAGCGGCCGGGTCCATCGGCGGCGCGCATGATAGGTGATGAGGCGGTTGAACGCCAGAGGCCCACAACGAACGCCGCCGGTCGAGAGTCTCGTCGAACGCCGCAGCCACAACGCCGCGGCGCGGGCAAAGCTGAAAGCCTCAAGCTTGAACGACCCTCTGGAGACCCGGCACGGGATTCAGCGGACGGGAAGCGGGCCGGCATCGCGGCATTCCCCTAACACGGTCAGGCAGGCGTCAGCGTCTGCAATCCTGCCAGGGCCTCGGCGACGCGCTCGGATTCCATGCCTTCGGCTTTCAGCGCCTCGGCTAGCGACGCCAAGAGTTTGCGCCATTCCGGCAGATCTTCCGTATCGATTTTCCGGCGGCCATCCAACTGATCCAGGAGATCTTCCATCACGGTCAGGGCGGCCTTCCACTCAGCGTGAGCTGCGCCATACTGCAGCAGACGCCTGGTCAACAGAGGCCCCCAGGACGAATTGAGGAACTTGACCGCCGCCGCCGGCAGAACCCTGCCAAAAGTGGAGCGCTCCAGTTCACGCACCACGAGACGCTTGGCCTCACCGATCACGAAGTCGCGACGCTGCTGCGCCTGCTGTTTCTGCAGTTCAAAGAACCGCTGAATCTGGGTTTCCTCGATCGGCTGCGCGGCCTGAATCGACTGCCGCACAAAATCAGGCGCGAGGTCGAACTGCACGAGCACTTGCTGCAGCAGTTCGGCGAGCCGGCGGGTTTCGGCACTACCCGTGATGCGGGCGGTCGCGGCCTTGAGCATCAGCTCATTGATCAGGCTGCCGAGCGGATGCGTCGCGGTGGTGAACAGCGTGGCATCCGTCAGCGCAGACTTCACCAGCGGGAAGCGCACGCATTCGTGCTGAGGCTTCATCTCCTCGGGTACAAACGGATCGGAAATCGCCTCGTTGAGAAAATGACCCGCCAGCGCGATACGCTGCAGAGGAATCCAGCTCTGATCCTTCTCGACTCCCGGGATCGGCTTGCTGTCCGTCAGCGCAAGCAGGTCGGCTGCGAGGGAGCCATCGTCGTACCCGTTGGTTCCCGCCTTCGCAGCGAAGGACTGGAGCATGGAAATGGTGTTGGGATCGACCGCAGACGGCGGCGAAAACTGATCGTTCGCCCGGGTCTTCGCCAACGGATCCACAGCAGGAGTGGGCCGCGGCTCAGAAACGGCGGCCGGCTGAGCCGCCGGCCTGGCCGGCGCCGCGAGCTGCGGCTTGGCCACGGGTTCGGCCGAGACGCGCGCCGCCTTGATCTCGATCTGCCCCAACGCCTCGATCAACGCCGCGTACCAGGGCTGCAGCTCGCTGACGACAAGGTCGTCAAATTTCATGAAGAGCATACGGCGCTGGGCCGCTACGCAACCAACGCTATCCGCAGTCTCCTGCAGCGCGCGGCACAGGCCGGCCGGCGCGAGTGCCTTTGCGTGCAGGGGGACATAGAGCGCGGCACGGATACGATCCAGGCGCGCATCCAGCACGGAAATCAGCTTGTGATGCAATTCTTCGGCGCGCAGTTCCAGGTTGGCCAGAACGATGGATTCTTCCTGCGGTTGCGAGGGCTTGCCCTTCGCAGACGGCGCGCCGCTGCCGCCAAAAAGGCGGGCATCGACCTGCTGCACGAAAAATTCGGTCCATGCGGTCGCCTTGCCATTGACCGACTGCGCCAGGTCCAGACACGCGCGTTGACTCGCAATGTTCGCAGTGTTTTGAGAAGTCTCGATCAAAGCCGCAGGCAATCGGGTCAGGAACCCGCCGAACAAGGTTGCCAGCGCCGTGCGTACGGTCTGCCGCAATTCCTCCGCCGCAGCAACGCCCTGCCGCTGCGGCTGAGCGGCTCCCTGAGAGGCTGGATGACTCGTGGAATGCTTTCCGGCCGATGGAGGAGATTTGATCATTCAATAAACCGGCGCGCGGTATTTTCCCGCGAATGAATGTATCAGATGCTCCTCAGCGCTAAAAATCCTGAAAATCCCAAATTTCGCACGACTCAACGAGGAATTTTCTCGCCGCTACGCAGGAGAATTGCTCTCCACGCAGTCCATGAGAGCCACAATTTTCGGACTTTTGACTACATCAACTATGGGGATATTCCTACATGCGCGGCGGCGCAGCCGGAGCCCCCGATTTTTAGCGTGATCCCGCCACGGATGCGCTGCTGCCGATCATGCGATGTGGCAGGCTCTGCTCGATGCGGCGACGAACGCGCAGCGCATCGGCGTAGCGCGTCAGCTTGCCGAAAGAATCCAGGAAGATCATGGCTAGGCGACGCCCTTGCACGTTGACCTGCATGACCAGGCAACGTCCGGCTTCGTTGGTGAAGCCGGTCTTCTGCAAGCGGATATCCCAATCACTGGATTTGCGGACCAGCCGGTTGGTATTGATGAACGTGACCATATGCCCTTTCACCCGCATGACGCTTTGCGGATGCGTGGTGTTGCTGCGGATCAGCGGCTGCGCGTAGGCAGCGCTGACCAAGCGATGCAGATCGCGCGCGGTGGAAACGCTTTGATCCGACAATCCGGCCGGATCGGCGAAGTGCGTGGACGTCATGCCCAGTGCCCGCGCCTTGGCATTCATCTGTGCCACGAACGCCGGGCGTCCACCGGGGTAATTCCGGCTCAGGGACATGGCAGCACGATTCTCCGACGACATCAGCGCCAACAACAGCATCTGGCTGCGGGTCAGACGGGTGCCGACCGACAGGCGGGAGCGCGTGTGCTTGCGGGTATCGACATCGTCCCGGCTGATGTCCAGCGTCTCGTCCATCGGCTGTTTCGCGTCGAGCACCACGAGCGCCGTCATCAGCTTGGTCAGCGATGCGATCGGCATGACCTCGTCGGCGTTTTTCATCACCAGGGTTTCGCCGCTGTCCTGATCCACCACCAGGGCGGCATTCGATCGCAACGCCAGCTTGATCGCCGCGTGCTTCGCCACCGGCTCCGGCATGGTGGCCGTCGCTGCGGGTTCGACAGCGGGCGCCTGCGCCGCACCGGCCGGCAGGCTGCATACGACACACAGGCCCAACAACACGCCGGACAGCGATCGCATGACACGCAACACGCGAAGCGAAACATCGGCACCGGCGCGCGCGTCAGGCGCGCGGATAACACATGAGGTCATGAATTCTGTCTTCGATGAAAGCCGGCTGATTTGCGTCATCACGTCATCCCCCTCCGGTTTCCAGGTCAATGGTGGCGCGCCCGGCAGGAGTCGAACCTGCGACCACCCACTTAGAAGGCGGGTGCTCTATCCAACTGAGCTACGGGCGCGCAGAGGGCGCATATGATGCCACGACGCTTATCGCGGCCGCCGCGCTTTTGCATCGCCCGAAACCCCCACCCGCTCCCGGCGCGAGTCTAAATCAAGTGTTTACATTATATCAATCTAATTTCAATTTATTCAACTTTTAATAACAACTTTCCCTGGGCATGAGGGCATCGCGGGTGGCATGTTCAGAAAGGTATCGTCGCCTCGCCGGACGCCGCGCCGGCGCCGGTATCGCGATGCTAGCATCGGCGGATGCTGACATCGGCTTACACCCTTTTTGACACCGACATCGGCCGCTGCGGCATCGCCTGGAATGCCCACGGCATTTCCGGCGTGCAGTTGCCGGAGCGCACACCTTCGGAGACCGAAGCCCGCTTGCGCCGGCATTGCAACGCGATGCCGCTGGAGCCGACGCCCGCCATGCAGCGCATCATCGAGGACATCGTCGCCCTGCTCAGCGGTCAGCAGCGGGATCTGATGAACGCCACCCTCGACATGCGCACCCTGCCGCCGTTCCATCGCCAGGTCTACGAAGTCGCTCGCTCGATCAGTCCCGGGCAGACCGCAACCTACGGTGAAATTGCCACGCGCCTGGGCATGCCGGGCGCCGCCAGGGCGGTTGGCCACGCGCTGGGCAGGAATCCCTTCCCGATCATCGTCCCCTGCCACCGCGTGCTGGCCGCCGGTGGACATCTCGGAGGATTCTCCGCGAGCGGCGGGCTCGGAACCAAGCAGCGCCTGCTGGCAATCGAAGGTGCCAAGGGGCTGACGGTGCGGGACTTGTTTGACGGCGAGACGTCGCGCCTGCCGCCTGGTTGAAAGCGCGGCGCAGCGATCTGCTGCGCCGCTCAAGGATCAGCTGATGTGCTTGCTCACCAGCTTGGTCATCTCGAACATGTTCACGCTGGCCTTGCCGCCAAACAGCTTCTTCAGCTTGTCGTCAGCATTGATCTGGCGCTTGTTCTTCTGGTCCTGAAGACCGTGCTTCTTGATGTACGCCCACAGCCCCTTGGTGATCTGACCGCGCGGCTGCGCCTTGGCGCCCACAATCTCCGCCAGCGTCGCGCTCGGCGTCATCGGCT
>SSEB01000020.1 GCA_008012115.1 Nevskiaceae bacterium | reverse complement strand
CCCCTGTAGTTGTAGAGTCTCAGAATCTAAAACCTCTTTAATAGTGACCCTACCCACAATGGGTAGGGTACCCACCCCATCCTGGGTAGGGGCCCTACCCACATTGGGGCGCCCCATTTTGGGTAGGGGGTTGTCCAGCACCGCGGTGATCGCTTCGTATTCCAGGCGGTACCGGTTCGGCTGGCCAGACTGTTCCTTGATGGTCAGCAGGCCCGCGTCGCGGAGCTTGTAAACAGCGCGAAACAGGGTGTTTTTGCTCAGGAATGGGAACGTGTGCTGCAGGTCGGCATTGCCCATTTCCACCCAGCGTTCACCGCCGCGGCCAGGCCGCCGGCAGTTGGCCAGGAAATGCAGCTGCTGCAACACCATTGCCTCATTCAGCCCGACAGCCACCGCCAGGCTGGGCAGTACCAGCAATGGCGGCTCGGGGATCAGGGCACGGCTGCTGCTCACTCCTGCGGCGCTCCTTCGGGGGTGTAACCCAGCTCTTTGCAGGTCAGGCCGCCATACACGGACGGCAGGATTTCCTGCAGGGTGACGACGCCGCCGCACAGCTTCACCAGCTTGCGGGCCTGCTCGGGCTTCGGGTGGCTGTTGGTGTTCTTCCACCAGCGGCTCACGCTTTCGTGATTCTGCAGGCCGACGCCCTGGGCCACCTTGGTGACGCCGCCGGCAGAACGGATGGCGACATAGCGAGCGCGCAGGACCGGGTCCAGGGGCAGCTCGGGGTTGGTGGTGTCGTGTTCGTTGCTCATGGGGTGAAACGCTCCGGGTTGTGGGTGCCGGTGGACTGTATCAGGACGATGCACGGATTAGCAACATGCCACACGATTGTCGCAGTCGGTTTGTGAGTTGCGCTGCATGGGTGTTGCATTCCGCTACTTTGCGCATCATCATGTGCCGGCGCCAGCAATCCCGCTGGCCAGCACTGGAGATTCCCACCCATGAACGATGAAACCCCGCAGCAGCTGCCGCCGATCAGGTGCAGCACCACGTTTGCCCAGGTGGCCACCGCCCTGGCCAAAGCCCAGGGCGCATTCCCGCCGATCCCCCGCGATCGCACGGTAACCGTCGATATCAAAGACAGGGAAACCCGCCGGATCGTCGGTAACTACAGCTACAAATACGCCCCGCTGGAAACGATCATCGAGAAAACCCGGCCGGCGCTGTCGGAGGCGCAGCTGGCCACGCTGCAAAGCCCCGAGCTGGTGCCGGTCGACGGCAAGATGGTGGAAGTGGTCCGCACGGTCCTGGTGCACTCCAGCGGCGAATGGATGGCGGTGGATATCCCGTTGTTCTTCAGCCGCGGCCAGAATGCCGCGCAGGACTACGGCAGCTCGCTGACCTACGCCCGCCGCTACGGCATGACCCTGATTCTGTGCGTGGCTGCAGACGACGACGACGACGCCAAGCACCTGGAAGGATCGGAGCGCCCGGGGCATACCGGCAGCGGCCGCGGTAGCTCGGATGTGGCAATGCCGGCGCGCCGCAGCCAGCAGCCTGGGCATGACGAACTCGACCAGGCCATGCGCGAGCTGCAGACACAGCTGGACCAGCGCCGCGCACCGATCACCAGCGCCGCACCGGAAGACGCCGAGCCCAGCGCGCTGCCGCCGCGCCAGGATGCCCCGGCGGATCCGGCGGTGGACGTGGCCACCGGTGAGTGCACCAGCCCGTGGGGCTCGGATCTGACAGACGGCCAGCTGTCGATGGCCAAGCAACGCGCCAAGGTTGCCGGCATGTCGGACCCGGCGGTGTTTGAGGCGTTCGGCATCATCACCCAGGCCAATATCCGCGAGTCGCTGGCGGGCCTGAAGCAACGCGCCGACGCGGCGCTGGGCGTCTGACCATGCGCGGCTTGACCTTCGATGAAGCCCGGCATGAGTACCGCCTGGACGGCGTCAAGCTGCCAGGCGTCACCACGGTGCTGAAGCCGATCAGCTCGGCCCACTACGCCGGCGTGGATCCCGACGTGATGGCGCGCGCCGCAGCGCTTGGCCAGGCCGTGCACAAGGTGATCGAGCTGGACCTGCAGCAGGATCTGGACACGGACAGCCTCGACCCCGAGCTGGTGCCCTACTACCGCGGCTGGCGCATGTTCCTGCGCCAGTCCGGTTTCCAGGCGTACCTGTCGGAAAAGAAGCTGGCCAGCGTCCAGGGCCGCTACGCCGGCACGCTCGACCTCATGGGCGTGCTGAACGGCCTGCCTTCGCTCATCGATGCCAAGCGCGTGGCCGTGGTGACTCCCAGCACCGGCCCGCAGACGTTCGCCTATGGCCAGCTGGTCCGGGAAAACTGCCCCGAGCTGCTGGGCCCCACCACCCCGCTGCGGCGCTACGCCCTGCAGCTGAAGAAAGCTGTTCCCAACGCCGTTACTGCCGACTGGCAGCTGCTCCCCTTCACCAACGATTCGCGCGACCGCCTTGTGTGGCAGTCGTGCCTCAACATTGCCCATTACCTCCAGGAATCCAAAACATGAACGCACCCACCGCAACCCCTATCGCCCAAGCCGTTGCCGAGCTGGTCAAGCCGCAGGAAGTGATCGCCGCCGAGCGCCAGGCCCAGGCCGCGATCGACGGCGCACGCCTGCTGGTGATCGACTCCCGCGAAGGCTACGAGGCGGCCGCCGATGACCTGCAGTCGCTGAAGGATAGTTTTCGTGCCGTCGAGGCGCAGCGCGTCCACCTGAAGGAGCCATTCCTGGAAGGCGGCCGCCGCGTTGACGCCTTTTTCAAGGTGCCCCTTGACCGCCTGAAGGAGGCGGCCGATATCGTCTCCCGCGGCATGCTCGACTATGACCGCCGCGAACAGGAACGCCTGCGGAAGGAGCGCGAGGAAGCCGACCGGAAGGAGCGCGAGCGCCTGGCGGAAGTGAAGCGCCAGCAGGAGGAGGCGGACAAGGCCGCGCGCCAGGCCGCTGAAGCCCAGGCCGCTGCGGACAAGGCCGCGCGGCAGGCCGCTGAAGCCGCCCAGGCCGCCACCGATGCCGCTGCCCAGGAAGCGGCACAGGCCGCTGCCGCTGCCGCTGAAGCTGCAGCCGCTGAAGCTGCAGCCGCGACCCAGGCCGCCCAGGCCCAGGCGGTGCAGGTCCAGGAAACGGTCGACCTGCTGGCCGTGACGCCGGCCGCACCGGTGGCCACGTCGCAGGCGCGCGCTGCAGGCACGTCCACCGTGCGCACCTGGAAGGCCGTAAGCATCGACCTGCGCGAGCTGGTGTTGGGTGCGGCCAAGGCCATCCAGGAAGGCAGCGAGCGCGCGGACGAACTGCTGTCCTACCTGCAGGCCAACGAAAGCGCGCTGAACGCCACCGCCAAGGGCCTGAAGGGCGCAGCGCGCGTGCCTGGCGTCCTGTTCGGAGAGTCGGCGAGCATCCGCGCCTCCAGCCGCGGCAAGGGCCGCGCGGGCTGACAATGACGGGGCGCCGGCAGCGGCGCCCCTACAACCTGGACGGAGAAAATCAACATGGCACGCGGCATCAACAAGGTGATCCTGGTGGGGAACCTGGGGAATGACCCCGATGTGAAGTACACCCAGGGCGGGATGTGCATCACCCGCATTTCGCTGGCCACCACCAGCGTGCGCAAGGCGCGCGACGGGGAAATGCAGGAGCGCACCGAGTGGCACCGGGTGGTGTTCTTCGGGAAGCTGGGCGAAATCGCCGGCGAGTACCTGCGCAAGGGCAGCTCGGTGTACGTCGAGGGGGCCCTGCGCTACGACAAGTACACCGGCCAGGACGGGGTGGAGAAGTACACCACCGACATTGTGGCCGACGAAATGCAGATGCTCGGCGGCCGCGTGAGCGGTGAAGGGAGCCAGGACCGGCCCCAGCGACAGCGCCAGCCTGCGCAGGCGCCCCGCCAGGAGTACGGGCAGGGCGGTGGTGGCGGGTACAGCCAGGCGGCGGGCACAGGCTCATACAGTGCGCCGCCGCCTATGGATGACTTCGCCGACGACGACATTCCGTTTTAGGGGGCACCGTGGCCACAACCTTCACCCGCGGCCAGCTGGTCCGCTGGCACACCCAGGGCAACGGCAGCCGCGTGAACCACGTCGGGGTCGTGGTGCTGCAGGTGCCCGCCGGCGTGCCGCTGGGGCCGCTCATGGACAGCCTGCAGAAACGCTACAACACCCGGGCCATCGTCGGCCGCGGGCCCAGGTCGGAAACGTCCTACCTGGTCGCCCGCACCGGCGGCCGCGGCCTGGCCAAACTCCACTGGCCGCACACCGCGGCCATCCGCCCTTATGAGGATCCGTGCAATGCGACAGACGAAACGCCGCCCCTTGTGGGCTGATGTGGTCACCCTGGTGCTGGTCGGCCTGGCCATCATGGTGAAGTGGTGAGCGCCTACGGCCCCGGGATGCCGCCGCGGAACCCGGCCGCGGAAGCCAGGCGAGTGCAGCAGGAGCTGCAGCGCCACCAGCGCCGGCTGCTGATGCGGCAGCAGGTCGAGGCATCGGCCGTTGGGCTGCTGGAGCTGGCCAGGATCGTGGGCGCGGTTCTGCTGGTGCTGGATCTGCACGGGCTCACGCCGGTGCCGATGCTGGCCAGCCTGGTGCTGGCCTTTGCCCCCAACCTGGCCAGCTTGGCCGGCCTGGCCTGGGTGCTGTACCGAGCGCGGCGCGCTCGCCGCCTCGGCGATCGGTAACTGCAGCGGTGCCGGCGCTATGCCGGCACCGTCGACAGCTTGTCGAGGATCACGGCGTTTTGGTTCACGCCGCCGTCCGGGTCGAACGCCACCACGTAGTAGGACGCGGCGTCAGGCATCAAGTCCTCAAAGCGATAGAAGCCGTTCGCGTCGGTCTTTGTTGTGGCGATTGCTACACCGCTTATCCGGTAGTGGAGACGCACGCGGCAAAGGTAAATCGGGGTGTCGTTCCCCTCATCATCGCGCTGGTATACGTGACCCTCGATCTTGAAATCAGGCACGGGAAGCGTCCCGATTGGTCTTGATCCCCAGTATGGCGGCGTAAGAACCAACCTCTTTGAATATTCCACCGATTCGATGCGGCCCACCGGCGAAAAACGCGGGGCAAAAGCTGATGGGGCGCCAGATGAAGGAACCTTGGCCGGGATCTGCCCAGGGCCATCAAAGCGAGCGGAAACCAGTGGGATCCTGTCGCCAGGTGCCAGCTTTGCTATGGCGCCAAGATCGGCCATCACGAACCCCAGGTATCGCTAATTTCGATGCAGGCTCGCGTGTTGTAGTGAGCCCAAACCATGAACTTTTTGCCGGCCATCTGCCCCTGACCATCGAACATATCAAGGCGAGATAGTCCGCGCTGCATCGGTCCCCACATGCCAGGAACGGTTCCGCGCAAGTTGCTGCCGTTGGTTCCGCCAGGCTCGCCAACCCATATTGGCGAAAGCAAAAGCGCCCCATCGGGACCATGCGGATACTGCAGGTAGGAGCTTGAAGAACCCCATGAAGTGGAGCCCGCCTTGCTGGAGTCGTGCATCCATCCAGCCTGGAATGAACCGCCAATGCCGGTGTAGGAGCGTGGCATGTAAAGCCCGGACTGCGTATTGCCAAGGGATGCCGAATTCATCGGAGAATCCCCCGAGCTGTTGCCACTGCTCGATGTGCTTCCCTGGATGATCGTTGCATAAGCGTCGTTCGGACCCGTGTTTTCCAGGTCACCGAAACAATACATTTCAGAGTAGTAACCAGGATTTCCTACAAACTGGCTTGGGTAGGTCTGAATCATAAAGATAACGAACGATTCACTTGCTACCAGCCACCACTGCCGTGCATCGGTATCGGCTGAACCGGAATACTTCTTGTACCAATACACACCGTCAGGGAGGGTCGCGGCTGAAGGGAAGCGACCCGTTCCGGTGTTGACGTCGCTCATCGATTCAAAGCCAGCAACGTCTGCTTTTGCATAGGCGCCAGACGAAACTGGCTCACTCATGCGCAGGTGCATCCCCCTGGATCCCGCGCCCGTCTTGAAAACTGCCACGTTGGTGCCGGTGAAAGGCTTGGTCCACCCTGCCGGCAATTTGCTGCCGTAGCCGGATACCAGGCACTTGTCGAAAACATTAATCATGTCGCCGGCAGTGTTCCCACGAACTGCAGGTGCGCCAACGTCGGCGGATGAAAAAAAGCGAACGGTCATGGTTGCCTCACATGGGGATGAAGATTAGGAAATTGGTCTGCAGGATCAGGTCACCGGCGTCGTCATCTTCGGCACCGAAAATCAGGTCCGCAGCATCGGGAAGCGGAGAGACGTAGGGTTTTCCCCTGAAAACCAGGTCAGCCGCATCGGGCAGTGGTGGTGTGTACTCGCTCACGTTCCAGGGATACCTCGCGTCAGCGCGATCAGGTCATAGCGCGAATCGGTGCCATCGTATCGGAAGCCCAGCAGGTCGGATACGTTGGCGCCCAGGCTCGGGTTGTACGACGGGATATTCAGATTGAACCGCATTACCAGGACCGGCAGCGCGATGGTGTGGCCGCCGGCACTGTCCTGCCGGATTTTCAGCATGCAGCCCTGACCATTCCGCGCACCGGTGAAAGTGAAAGTGGTGTCGGTGGTCACCGTCACCCGGATTTCGTCGTATGCGTCCCAATCGCACGCCACGGTGCCGGTGCCGCTGTTGGGGATCACCTGCACGCGGCGATCGGCGGAAATGCCTGGCGGGCCCTGCTCGCCGCGGTCGCCCTTGTCGCCCTTCAGGCTGGCGAGCCACTGTGCTTGCGTGCCCGGGAACCCGTTGGCCACGGCGACCTGGTAGGCGGACAAGCCATCCGGCCCCCGCGGGCCGGTTGAGCCGGCAGGCCCACGCTCGCCCTGCGGCCCCTTCAGCGAGACGCCGGCTGGCCAAGCCCCATTGACCTTGGGCCCGTACAGGATCGGATTACCGTTGTTCGGCCAGATGGCGTACTCCCCATCATTGCCGGTCGCCGCGGTCGGCGGCGCCGAAAGCGTGATGATGGCCGCGCCGCTGATGTAGGAAAGATCGTTGTACCGCTTGATGCCGTCGCCCAGCTTCATGCGCTTGGTGTCGACCTCCACCACCAGCTCACGGGCCATCGGGATTTCGTTCACCACAGCCAGGTCAGCGGCGGTACCGCCGCGAACCAGGAATCGGTAGTGGATGACGGTGTCAGCCATTCGGGGTTACCTCGCCGCCGTCAATGATGGTTTCGGGCCGCTTCCAGGTCGGCGCCTCGATCACATTCTGCGTCGGGCCAGGCTCGGGCGTGAAAATGAAACTGCGCCGCCAGCGCTGCCACGACGTGCCGTCATCGTTGATCGCCCACAGCTCCATGTCGACGCGACCAGCCACCACCAGGGTGACGGTGGCCTGGGTGCCGGCGATATCGCCGCGGGCGACGATATCGGCGCCGGTGCTGTCGATGAACCGCAGCCCGTAGCGGGTCAGCGGATCCGGGCCGGCGCCGGCGTCCTCCTGGCCGATGACCTGGTCAGACTGCAGCACGCGGTCGCGGTGTCGCCATGTGACGGTGAAAGTGCCGGTGATGGCCCCAGGATCGTCAGCGCCGGCCATCCGCATGCGCGCCGGGGGGTAGGGCAGTGCCTGGCGCCCGGCGATCGTGACGGACGCCTGGGGAGCCACATCGATGGGCAGGCCGCCGGTGCTGGAGTTGGTCACAGCGCGCGCTGTGATCTGCTCGCCGATCGCGTACTGCGTCTGCGACAGCACACTGTCGTTGTCGTAGGCCCACAGCCGCACGCCGGTACCCCAATCCTGGGGCAGTGTGTCCAGGCAACCGCGGGCCACGGTCAGCTGGGTGCCGTCCTGGCTCATGCCATCGATGCGCACGCACTCGGCATCGGGGTGGGTGCCCAGCCAGGCCGTGCTTCCGATTTCCAGGTAATCCCACTGGCCCAGCTTGTTGGTGATCTTCAGGACGGTTTCCTGCCGCCCAGCGGGCGCCGACAGCGTGGCGGTCGGCGTCAGGTCGCCGGCGCCGGCGTCGAGCCAGTCGGCGCCCTGCCGCACAAAGGCGTTGAAGTTGACCGCGAAGCCAGGCGGCTTGCTGGCGCACATGCCGAAGAAGCCCACCATAGGGTCCAGCTGCTTTGCCGCGTCCAGCCCCAGCGCCTGCACCAGGTCGCGGAACGGAACCTCGAAAGCCTGGACGAACGCCGGCGGCTGAACGGCGCCGTTCGGGTCGACCCAGCCCGGCGGCTGCGGCTTGACGTAGGACGTAAGGCCGAACTTGAACACGTCCTCTGTGCCCTCGATCGTGATCCCGTCGCCGTCCTGGCTGTTGTCGGTCACCTTCAGCACGCGAACGGGCATGTTCAAGATGCCCTCCTCTGGCCAGGACAGGCGGATGACCTGGCCAGGCACCACCTTGTAGGCCTTGCGGTTCGTGCGCAGCCGGACGCGCGCCAGCATCGCCGACAGCACGTCAACGTCGCGCTGGGCCAGGCGCGCGGCGATCGCCTCGGTGGGACAGCAGGCGTAGGCCTTGGTCTGGTTGATGACGCCGCCGGTTGCCTGGATCGCGGCCAGGTTGGCCACGGTGATGCCGCGCTCGGCGTTGTTGGCCGAATCGTTCCAGGTGACGGTCACCTCATTGACGGTTTCCTCTGCGGTGACGCGCTCCAGGTTCTCCAGCACACAGTCGACGTCGTAGCCCTGGGCGCGCGGCCCGAAGTGCACCAGCTGGTCCAGCTCGTAATCCCCACGCATGGGGATGATGCGCCACTGCAGGTTTTCAGGATCCTGGATCAGCATGGCGTTGCAGTGGTCCAGCACCTGCTGGAGCGTGTCCTGGATCTTGTCCGACTGCACCCACTTCACCCACAGGCCCAGGCCCTCGGCGTGGAACAGGTCGGCCGCTGCCCGGAAACTCGCATCGTTCAGATTGCCGGGCGGGTGGCTCATCCCGTCCTCTGTGTCGGTCAGGATTTCGTAGATGACGTGGGCCGGGTTGGCGCACAGGATCCGCGTGGGCACGTCCACGCGCGGAAGGTCCACCTTCACCTCAGCGCCCAGGAACTTGAAGGCGCGCGTAGCACGCCCCTGCGGCTGCAGGTCGGGCGCCGGGCCCACGTCTACCTCTGCCTTTTCCGGGTACCAGCACACGCCGGTTTCCCATCCGGCCTTGGTCCTGCGGATCCGGTAGGCCCAGGCCTTCAGGTACGGCGTGATGGCGCCGACCTTCCCCTGGCGAAAAACGGTGCTGAAGATGCCCCTATAGGCGGGGTTGTAGGTGCCGCCTTGCACGCTGGCCAGGTAGTCGTTGGGCTGCTGCGTAGGGCCGCCCATCATCACGTCCAGCTGGCCATCGATGCCGCCCTCCTTTTCATCGCCACCCCACAGCTGGGACGCATCGATGCGGATGCGCTGGTTACCGGTGACCTTTCCCGACCAGGCGATGCGCTCGCCGCCCATGATCGAAATCAGCATGTCGATCGGGCCCTTACAGATGCCCATGTGCAGGCCCATCAAGTACCAGTAGCCAATGGTCTGCTTTTTGCTCTTACCGCCCATCGCTGGCGCTCCTCTTGCGGACGTCTTCCACCAGTTGCCTGGCCATGTCGTTGCCGGTGGCCAGCATCACGCTGCAGGGCAAGCCCTCGCGCACGAACTGCTGCCAATCCAGTTGATGCGCGCGGCAAAACTCGCGCGCGCCGCTGACACACCAGCGCCTGGCGCGAACGTCCGCGATCGTCACAACGTCGTGCGTCACTTCTTGCCCCCGGAACTCTTTTTGATGGCCAGCGTGGCCAGGTCGCCATACCAAAGCACGTTGTACCCGGTAAGCCAGCCTTCACCGAAACACCAGGGGATCGCGCGGCCCTCCTCGGCAGTCGGCACGTCGAAGTCGCTCAACGACGGCGGCTTGGGAATCGGCGGCTTTGGTGCCATCGCGTAACCGATGATTAGCGCCACGATCAGGATCACAATCTGGACGTACATGTCAGGCCTCAGTAAACCGGCGAGCCGCCGAACGGGTTTTTATCGGGGAAGTAGGGGAACCCGCCATAGTTCGCATCGTTGTTGAACTTCGTGGCGCAGGTCACCAGCGTGTGGTCGTCGCCTGGGTAGGCCTTCAGCGTCATGCCGGCGACCAGGCCCAGGGGGAAGTTGGTCAGCGTGAAGCGTGTGCCCACATGCTCACGGATCGGGCGCCGATCGATCACGCCCGGCGTGATTTCGTAGACGATGAATCCACCCATGAACCACCCATCTGCGCGGCCGGCAACGCTGGACACCGTCAGCTGCAGGCCCTGCACCTCCTGGGCGATCACCTCGATGGCGAAGGCCTCCAGGTTGATGCCGCAGCGGCGGCCGCCGGTCAGCAGCGGACACAGGCGCTGGTAGGCGCGGCGCAGCCCCATGCGCTGCAGGCTGGTGTAGGTCGGTTCGTGGGTTAGCACCGCCTCGCGCGTCTCCATGTCCCACGCCACGCTGGTGACGCGGCCCTGCCACACTGCCCGGCGGTCGGTGGGGTCATCCATCTGCACCTCGCGGATGGTCAGCAGCACCGTGTCGATCGGCGGCGTGGACCGGAACAGCTGGGCCACGGGATTGTCGGATTCCATCGTGACGTCGATCGGCGACCGGATCGGGTCGCCGCCCTGCTCGATGGGGCCGTGTCGCATCGTGCCGCTGGCCTTGTAGGTCTGGAACTGCAGGACCAAATCCTGGTCGGCGTTGGTGTAGCGGTACACGTTGCCACCGCGCGCCCAGGTGTAGGTGTAGACCTTGCGGCCCTGGTACTGGCTGCGCTCCAGGGAATCAAAACTCATGGCGGTAAGTCCTCATCGGCATGGGTGAATCGGCATGCGCATTGTCGCCGCCCATGTCACCGGACCACCACGCCCATTCGATCCGATCGCTACTCCCGCGCATCACCGACAGGAAGCTGATTTGCACACCGGCGGCCGGATCCAGCAGCAGCTGCAGCGGCGCAGCCAGGCCGATGCGCTCGCGGCCGTTGCCCAGGTCGGTGCTGCCGGTGATCTGGCGATACTGGATGCCGGACGACGTCTCGATGCGGATATCCGTTCGGCCGACCAGGCCGCGCAGGTAGGCGGTGTAACCCATGAATGCAACGTCGATGTTCGTTGCGCCCGGGGCGGCCAGCACCTGCAGGTCCATGTCGTTGGCGTAGGAAGGCACCCACAGCGGCCGCTGCTGCCCGGCCAGGTAGTACTGGATGCGACGTAGCCTGTCGATCTGCGCGCGCCCCAGCGGCGCGTAGCGGAGCGTCTGGCGCATGGTCGGGTAGCCGGATCGGTCGACCCAGCGCGGCACGCCGTCGTTGTTGTCGGTGATGGCCAGGCGCCGCTCGGGCGACAGCTGCGGGGCGTTGGACCAGTCCGGCCGATCCTCCAGCACCGGCAGGCCGCGGTGTTGCGGCATGGTGGCCGGGTCGATCGCCGGATAGGGGTTGGCCGCGGCTACCTGGAACGTCACCGACACGTCGCTGCAGGATCCGGTAAACCGGACCACGCCGGCGTCGGTGATGCGGGCCGACTTCGCCGGATACACCACGCTACCAGCCGGCCAGCTCCTGGCCAGGTCACGCTTGACCTGCAGGCCGCTGTCCAGAACCTGGTCGATTTCCACCACTTCGCTGGTAAAGGCGTCCTCGCCCAGCAGCATGGCCAGGCCGCCGGCGACGAACTCGCGCCCGATCGTTGGCGGCAGCTGCAGGAGGCGATCGCCGGCGGCTGCAGTGGCCTGCAGGTCGGCACCATGTGGCCACAGCGGCAGGGCCCAGGCGCGCGCAGTCCAGCCCAGCAAGGCGGCCTCCATCGCCTGTCGCTCCACGTCGGTGGCGGTGGCGGTGAAATCCCAGGTTTGCCGCGGCGTCAGGCGCCTGGCCACGCGCTGTTCGTCGCCCTCCTCGGCTTCCATCACGTCGGTGAGCCATTCCAGCGACTCGCCGATGCCGCGGCCCCAATCGGGGCGCCAGGTCCACGGGCTCACGCGGTTACCGGTGATGTGCATCACCAGGGTGGTTCCGGTGTCGAAGCTCCACGACACGGTCGCATCGATCGTCGGCGGCCCCTCGGGCGACACGCGCACCGACCAGGAACGTTCCTGCAGGGGGCCGAACGCCAGCGGCGGCGATCCCTGGCCCACCAGCTCGATGCCCTCGCCGTTGGCCAGCACCAGGCTGTCCAGGCGCACGCCGTAGCTAAAGGCGTTCCACACCGACACGGTGCGCTGCTGCTCGCCCACCACGTTGCCCAGGGCCATCGTGGTGATCGACAGGTGCAGGCGGTTGTAGAAATCCAGGTCGAACACCGGCTGGAAAGCGCCCTGCAGCGCCGTCTGCGGCGGCGCGATCGGCGACTGGCCAAGCGGGGTAAGCACGCCACTGCCGCGGCCAGCCATGCGCGCCACGCTGGCGTCCCGCCCATTCCACGGCGTGCCTACCTGCCACGAAAGCGGGTTCGGCGGATCCGGTGCCCACAATGCCCAGGACATGGTCAGCCCTCGCGCCGGTAGGCGTAGCCGTACACGCCCGAATTGACCGTGCCGGCGGCGCCGTTCTTCCTGGCCAGCGGGAACACCAGCCATGTGTCGGTACCGAGCGGGTAATCCTGGCCAGGCTCCATGTTGTCCAGGCGGACCAGGCGCATGTCGACCGGATAGCCGATATCCGACCAAAGGGAGCTGCCGCGGGAAACGGCGCACCAAAGGGGGATCAGCGGCGCGCGGCCGGTGATGATGCTGGCCGCTGCTGTATACGGCAGCAGCACGGTGCCGCGCTGGGCGTTGTCCGTTCGCCACCCGCAACGCAGCTGCTGCCCGGCGCTGTAGTCGCCAACGTGGTACCGCGGTGAAATGCCGTCATAGTCGGCGCGAACGACAGTTGAATTTCCGGTGGAGTAGCTGATGCTGCCGGCATCATCGAAGGGCACACCGTGGTACACGGAATCGGGCTGGTCAATGCCGGAATTCACCTGAACCGACCAGTTAGAAGCGAACACGAACTGGCCGCCGGTGTAGGCGCCTACTTTCTTCAGCACGCCCATGCCCAGGTGGCGGTAGGTGCCCGGGTCCGTCTCCACCACCATGTAGGCGTACTTCCCGCTGGGCGATTCGCCAGCGAAGAAGTGGTAAGCCTGCATGGGCGCGGTCAGACGGTTGGAACGCACATAGGGAGACACGCCAGGCTGCACCGTGTCGCCGGCGTTGGAGAATGCCGTGTGCTGGGCAATCTGGATCGACGGGCCGCTGGTGGTCGTGGTGGCATCGCTGAACCAGGAATAGAACAAGCCTGCAGCGTTCACCTGCAGGGCCTTGCCCTGGCCGGCGTTGTTGAGGCGATCGCCCCAATAGTCGATGCCCCAGCCTGCCGCCTGCAGGAACAGGCGGAAGCGGTCCAGTAGGTCGTTTACGTCCAGGGCGGTGCCGGTTTGGTAGCTCATGGGGGATCAGTCCTGGCGGATGGCGAAGAAGTCGGCCGCAGCGTTGCGGAAAGTGTTCTGGAACACCAGGTGGTCGAATCCATCCATGCGGATGGTCGTCTCGGGAACCAGGTTGAAACCGGGGGTGAAATAGCAGCCGTCCAGCTCGCCCCACATGTGGCGCGGATCGTTGCTTGTCAGCACGATTTCGTACAGCACGCGCGTGCCATCCAGTGCCTCGCGGAAGTCGGCCAGCCTGCCGCCGTTGTTGAGTGCAGCCGGGTACACCTTGCCGCGCGTGGATCCGTCGCCGGCGTCCCCGCCACTGGAATAGCGATTTGAATGTGGGCGCCAGACGCCATCCGGGTACCGGGCAACCATGCCGTACTGGCCTGGACTGCTGAACCCGCGAAAGTTGGGGCTGGTGCTGGTCGCCACACCGTCCGCATCGCTGCCAGTGCCGGCATTGATGGCTGGATAGGGGTGCACGCTGGGAAGCTCATAAGGCTTGCCCAAGCCCTGGTAGAACGGGACGTAAACCGCGCCGATCTTGGCCACACCGGTGATGCGCCGACCGTTCACCGCTGCCCACCAGTTGAAATTGTTGGACGTCAGCGGGACGTTGCGCAGGCCACTGTTGGCCCCCTGGCTGCGCACCATCACCTGCGGGTCATAGGCCCGGAACTGGTAGAAATTGAACGATCGCGCCGCCACTGCGGCGTCCTCATACAGCTCCACGCCCAGGAAAATGGCATCGAGCCCATCATTCCCAGGAGCCGACACGATCCACTCTGGCCGGCGGTGCAGCTCAATGTCGCCGGTAGTGCCCTTCAGGAACCGCAGCTCGGTGATTTCCACCTGGCCGCTGGTAGATGCGGTGAACACCGCGCGCCAGTAAAGGTGCTGGCCAACGCTGGGAACGTTGAACGTGCGTGACTCGCCGGCGTTGGCCCACTGGATGCCGGTAAACGTAGCTGCGGCCTGCCAGGCCTGGCCATCGTCGGAGTACTCGACACGGAACGCGGTTGGATAGCGCGACGGCGCGTCGTAGATGCTCACATTCACCCGGCGCACGTCCGCCGGGCCGATCATCGAGAAACCGGCGCTCGCCGGCAGCGTGGCCGCCAGCGCCTGGTAGTTGCTGCTGGTGCCGGCCTGGTTGTCCCACAGCCTGGACGGGTTGGCGAACCCATCGGAGAAACGCATGCTCGGCAGCGCCCCGTGCCGGCGTACCAGCGACCACCGCGGCGACGTCGACAGCTTGAACGCATCGCCCACGGCAAAGGGCGTGGTGCCGCCGTTGATGCGGAATGCCACCTGGCCGCTGGTGAAAGGCTGGTCGGTAGTGGCCACGCCGATATCGCCGGCGAGACTGCCCACCACCTGGAACGTGCTGGAGCTGGTGGCGGTGATGGTGAAGGTTTCAGCGGCCGATGCGGATCCGCCGGTGTACCCGCCAGGCACGCCCGTGGTTCCAGTCAGCGTTCCGTTGCCGGCACCGGAATACACCAGGCCGAACGCATGCCCGGTATCGCACAGCAGCGCCTGCAGCTGGTCCATGAAGTTGATGTAGCCGGTGGCCACGCCGGTTGCCCAGGTCATTGCTTACCCCTTGTTTGCGTTCGTGAGTCGGTTCCGCTGCATGTGACGCACCACGATGCGTTCGCCTGCAGCGCTTTCCAGGAATTTTTCAGCCGAGCGGGAATCATCCACCAGGACGATGCGCGTTGCGCCGTCGCTGCCGGGCTCCCCGTCCCTGCCGCCGTTGAGGCGGTGCCGCGGATCCATTCGCGTGATGACCTCCTCGCCTTTCTGCAGGACCGCCGGCACTTCGTCCGGGGCCAGCCCGGCCACGCCGCCGGTGTGGTACCGCGGCGCTGCCGACCACAGGTAGGCCGGCAGCTCGCGGCGCTGGTAGCCCTGGCCGGCGATGCCGCCGGAGTGGTGGGCGGTGGCGCCGGCAAGGGAGGCGGTCATCTTGCCCAGGCCCGGATAGATGGCGTCCAGCAGCTGCAGCACCAGGTAGGTGGCCAGCGCATCGGCCGCGATCTGCGCCATGCCGCGGGCGAAGTTGACCACGAAATCCCGCAGCGACTCGCCGGCGCTCTTGGTGCCGCTGGCCAGGTCGGTGAACAGCTGCGTTACGGACCCCTTCAGCACCTGGGTTGCCTTGTAGCCCAGGCTGTCGGTGTTGATGGCCATCTGCGCGATCTGGCCGTTGATTTCCTGCAGCGAGTCGACCGCGCGCTGCTCGCTCATGGCGTCATTGGCCTGGCGTGCGGCAACGGCGATCGCCTGGTATTCGTCGCGCATCTTGACCAGGGTGGCCAGCGCGGTTTCCCGCTGGGCCTGCACGCGCGCGGATCCGTCATCCTTGCCGAGAATGCCGGCATCGACCTGGGCGCCCACGGCGGTTTCGGTCTGCTGGAAGCGCTGCACGGTCTGCTGCACACGCTGGTCGACCTCATCAAGGCGAGCCTTGAATGTCTCCATGTCGATCAGCTTGTTTACCAGGTCGATTCCGTCCTGGTCGGCGTTGGCCATCAACCGTGATTTCAGCTCCAGGAACTCGCTTTCCAGCTGGGCGGTGGTCGCCTTTCCGGTCTGCCCCATCGCCTGCAGGATGCGGATCTGCACCGCGCCCAGCTCTTTGCTGATTTCCTCCAGCGCCAGGCGCTGCTCGCGCGCGTTGTCCTGGGCCAGGTTCCGGCGTGCGCGCTCCAGGATGATGATATCGGTAAGGGCCGCCTTGCGTGCCTGGTCGGTCGTGGCGGTGGCAGCGCGGGCGCGTGCCTCGGCAATGTCGGCATCAATGCTGGCCTGCTGCAGGCGCGTTTTTTCCGCGTAGTACTCGCGGGTGGATACCTGCCAGTCGTCGTAGCGCTGCTGCAGCACCACCAGCGCGCGCTCGGCCGCATCCTTCAGCAGCTTGAACTGGTCGGCTGCAGCCTTGGCGCCCTTGGCGGTACCGCCGCCGCTCGCGTCGCCGTCCAGGGTGTCCTCGGCGGCCTTGTTGGCCTGGCCTGCCAGCTCGAAAAGGTCGAAGTACGCCGAATCGATCTGCGCCAGCTCGGCCTGGGCCGTGGCGGTCGTGCGCTTGTAGGCGTCTTCCATCGTCTCGGTGGCCACCACCGAGTCGCGCAGCGCCTGGGACACCCTCGCCGATGCGTTGGCCAGCTTGTCGCCGACCAGCGGCACCGCGCGCTGCAGGCCCTGGATACTGTCGTAAAAACTGGCCACCCGCGTGGCCACCTCGTTGAACGCGCCCAGGGCGCCAGCCTTCAGGGTGGCCCAGGTCACAATGAAGCTGTTTTTGATGATGTTCGCCGCCTTGGTCAGGCCTGCAGTCAGCGCCACGCCCGCCTGGCGCACCACTACGAACTCATTGGACAGGTAGGTGCCGATTTCCCAGCCGGTGAACGCCGCGAAGGCGACCGCGGCCGCCGCCTTCAGCTTCGTGGCCCAGCCCGCCGCCGCCAGGGCGGATCCGTTCATGGACAGGCTGAAGGCGTTTACCGCAGTGGTGGTGCCGTTGATCGTGGTCGTGAGCGCCAGGGCCTGCACCTGGAAAGCGCGCATGGCCGGGGTGTTCAGGGCAATGGACGTGCGCAGCGCGGTGAAGGCGGCAGCGGCGCCGGCGACGATCGCCGGCACCAGGCGGAATGCCGCGTACCAGGTAACCCACAGCTTTGCGCCGGTCAGCAGCAGGTTGGCCACCAGCTGCAGGTTGTTGGCCAGCGCCAGGATGGCATCGGCCAGCTGCCGACTGGCGCCGTGCGCGCTGTCGGTGTCGCCCACGAACTTGATTACCGCGTTGCGCAGCGACGTGAAGGCATCCGACACGGTCGGCGGCAGCTTGGCGAACTCATCGCGCAGCGTCTGCTGCTGGGTCTGGATGGCCTGCACCACCAGGTCGCTGGTGAGCTTGCCGTCCGCCGCGAACTTGCGCAGCTGGTCGGTGGTCTTGATCTGGCCCAGCTTCACCAGGCCTTCGGCGATCGCCGATGCAAGGCGGGGCGTCTGCTCCAGTACCGAATTCAGCTCCTCGCCGCGCAGCTGGCCGCTGGCCAGGCCCTGGCCGAGCTGGAACAACGCGGCCTCGCCGGCCTGCGCGGTGGTGAACGAAAGCGCCACCGCCTGGTTAATCGCCTCGGTCAGGCCCAGGGTCTGCTGCTGGGTAGTGCGGCCGGCGCGGGCAATGCGGGCGTACAGGTTTACGGTGCCCTCCAGGCTCTGCCTGGTGCGCTGGGCGATCACGAACGTCTGCGCCTGGGCGCGGTTGAACTCCTCCTGGCTCTTGGTGGCCAGGGTCAGCTGGCCGCGCAGGCGGGTGGCGGTGTCGGCGTAGTTGACCAGGGCCTTGATGGCGCCCAGCACGCCGATGCCGGCGACCAGGAGCCGGGCCTGGGTGACCGCGCCGGCGATGCTGGACCGCACGGATTCGGCCGCGGTGGCAGTCTGCCGTGCCGCGGCCGTGGTCCGGTTCAAGCTGCTGGTAAGCGCGTTGGCGCCGTTGGCCGACTGCTGCGCCTTCGTGTTGACCTGTTGGAACTGCCCGGAGAGCTGGGCGAGCGCCGCCCTGATTTCTGACAGCTGGGCGGTTACTCGGATTTCCAGCTCGGTGCTGCTCATTGCTGCGGGCTCCCTGTGATTAGCTTTTCAAAGTCTTTCGATTCGTAGTGCTGGGCCGCGCGCAGCAGGATGGCCAACGCTGTTTGATCGCGCTTCCTTGCGCGATCGATTGCGGCACTGAAGGCGTGCACCTGGTCGAGCGTGTAGCCGTCGACTCGATCAGGCGGGTGGCCGTGGTCGTACAGCTGCTGCAGCGTGTCCGACCACAACCATGTCGCCTCTGTCAGCGCGTCAGCAGTCCGCCGAGCCCGCCGTTTCGGCCCAGGGTCAAGCCCTGGGCCACGAAAAAACCGGCGTTGACCACGACAACGTGCTTGACCAGCACCAGCACGCTGACCAGCTCCAGGTCATCGAACTGCTGCAGCAGCTGCCGCTGGGTGTCCTCGTTGTGGTTGGTGTCCAGGGCGCAGGCCAGGGCCTTCAGCACGCTGGGGCCGTGTTCTTCCAGCACGGAAATAAGCCAGTCGCCATCGTTCAGGACGTTCTGGACGTGCGGCGGCAGCGATTCGGCGGCCTGTGCGGCCGGCTGTGCGCCGTTCGGGGTGCCACCCTGCCCAGGGGTAGCGGCGGACGGGGGAAGGCCCGCACCGGCGCTGGTGGGCGCCTTGGACAGGGTGGCGAAAATGGGTCGTACCAGCTTCAGGAACGGGAACACCTGCCGCATCTTCAGCGGGCGAACGGTGAACGTGTACTGGCCCAGCTCGACGGTGACGGGCTCGCCGCTGCCGCTGGCCAGCTGGTCGACGTCGCGCTGGACGTCCTGGGCTGCATTGGGGATCTGCTGCTGATGGCGCTTGCTCATGGTGTGGGCCTCCTTCCAGGCCTGGGGGTCAGTGGATCGGGTGGAACGGTGATGGTGCACGCCGGAACATTCGCGCCGGCGTGCACCAGGTGCTTACGCGGTGGTGTCTTCGATGAACGTCTGGAAGTACTGCGACGTGCCGGCCGGACGGCTGGCATCGGCCATCGCCGCGCCGGTCATTTCCAGGGCGGCGTAGTCGTCGCCGATCAGCGGGATGGACTGCGCCGGGCCGAGCTTCGCGCGCCACAGGTTGACGGTCACGGCGCTGCCGCTGTCCGCTTCGTTCAGGCCCAGGAACATGAACTCCAGCTCGGGGGCGGCCGTCATCAACGCCTGTACCAGGTTGCCCTTCTTCTGCGCGTAGGTGACTTTGATGTTCGGCGTGTTACCGGTCGCTGCCGGGATGGCCGACGCCTCGGGGATCCACAGGCCGCCGTGCTGGAACACGTAATCGACACCGGCCACATACGGGTCGGTACCGGAACCGCTCGCCGGCGACACGCTGGTGATGGCGGACGGCTGGCCAGCCAGGCCCACATAGCTGCCCTTGGTGGCCACGGCGTTTTCGTCGGTCACCGGGCCGCCGGTCACGGCGGTGGTGGTGCCGTACAGCGCCAGCGACAGGTTGAGCGGCGACAGGTCGTGCGCGGTCAGCGAGACATTCACCGCGGTGATGCGGTCAACGCGGTTGTAGGTGCCACCGCCCGGGGCGCGGAAGTCGCGCAGCTGCTTGACCTCCGATTCAACGGCCAGGGCCAGGGCGCTGCAGTTGCCCATTTCGACAAAGCCGGCGCCGGCGACGTTCCGGCGGCGGACCAGGATACGGCCGGAGCCGATGTAGGAATAATCAGTGCGCATGTGTATCTCCGATCAGGGGGTGCCGACGTAGCTTGCGGCGGTGGTGAAAGCGATTGGGTAGTAACCGAACCCTGCCGACGAAACGGCAGCGCCCGGGGCGGGATCCAGCGTCATGGGCAGGAAGCCCTGCAGGGGCCGGAAACCCAGCAGGGCCTTTAGCACCGCATCGAACAACGGTGAAACTTCGTCCTGGATGCCTTCAGCGGTGGCGGTGTCGTAGGCGCTGGAGACGTTGAGCACTACCAGGAACTGGAAACCCACCTGCTGCCGGTTGGCCTGGTTGGCGGCCTGGCCAGGGCGCTGGATCGGGGTGTACCCGCTGTAGATGACGGCCACGGACGGGCAAAGCATGTTGTTCTCGGCCACCGCGTCGTACTCGCGCGCGCTGTAGACGGTTTCGGCCAGGGCCGGCTGGCCGGCGGCGGTAGGGGCATCGATCAGCACCTGGCGCAGGCGCGCCTGCAGGGCCTTGCTGATGGCGGCAACACTCATGCGGGCAGCTCCAGGGCTCGGGCCATTGCCTGCAGCGCGGATTGCGCCCAGGACGGCGGAAGGTTGACGCGGCCGGTTGCATCCATCGGCATGAACGGGCGCGCGGGGATCACGGCGCGCTTCAGGAAAATGGTGCCCTTGCTGGCCGTGCGGATCGGGCCCAGCAGGCGGCCGCGGTAGGTCTGGCCAGGGCCTTCCATCGGCTCGACGGTGGCGCCGAACTGGTGGATAGCGCCCAGGCTGTGATGGCCATCCGGCGTGCGCAGGTTCGTGCCGACCAGGACAGCGTCACCGACGCGGCGCGCCTGGATCGAGCCGTACAGGCGGCCGGTGTCGCGCAGCGGCTGGCCAACGCGGAAGAACGGGTTAAGCGGCTTCCAGGCGGCACCGCTCGGCGATCGGCCGGTGCGGAACCCCATCTGGATCCGGGTGCGCAGTACACGGGCGAAGGCATCAACGGCGCGGCGCACCTCGGGGCTGTCGCTCGACAGCTGCCGCAGGCGCGCCTCGACCTGGTCGGCCAGGAGCTGGAACTTAACCACGGCGCCACCTGCCGCCGCGCTCGCCCGGCACGCCTACGAAATCGCGCAGGCTGCAGTCGGTGAAGGTGCGGCCGTTCGTGCGGTAGCCCACGCGGTAGATCGGGTTTCCAGTGTTGTCCACCGGGGTTTCCTCATCGACCACCAGGCGCGCCTTTCCGGCTACCAGGTCTTTCAGGTAGGAAATCGCCTGGTCGTAGCGGCGCTGCACTTCCTCGCTGGCGCTCTGCGCCCACAGCTCGTAACGGGCGATATCGGCCGTGACGCCCTTGATCTTGGCGGGCGGCACGGTCAGGGGAAGGGTGAAGGCACGCCCAGGGATGGCCGCCAGGTAGCTGTCCACCGTCTCGGTGGCGTCCGATGCCGCGGCGTCCAGCTTCAGGGATCCGCCGGCGGTCTGCAGCAGCTGCTGCAGCTCGCGCTGGGTGAAGCGTTCGGCGTAGTCGGTGGCGTTGATGTAGGCCATGTGGGCGTGCCCTCAGTTGCTGCGGTTACTTGGTTTCGTCGGCGCCGGCGCCGGCGGTACCGGCCGGATCCTGCGGCGGGGTGTTGCCGTCGTCTTCGCCTTCGCCGTCGTCTTCCTCGACGTCGTCCAGCTCGATCACATGGCCACTGGCCAGGAAGCGCTCGGCGTCAGCCGGGCCCAGGTCGATGAAATCGCCCAGGTCGCCGCGGTAGGTGACGCCGCCCTTGCGGATGGACTGGCCCTTGGCCACGGCGAAACGGGTTTCCTGGACGTCGCCGGCGGCGCGTTCCTGCGCAGCCTTGGCCAGGGTCTTGACCGCATCGGCCTTGGCATGGCCGCCGGTGGCGCCTTCCAGGGCGGCCTGGTCGATGGCCTGGGTGTGGGCGTTGTCGCCAGCCTTGGCGGTGGTCTTCGGCGCAGTCTTCGTCTTGGCGGCGTTCTTGGCGGGCTTGGTGGTGGTGGTCTTGGCCACGGTTGTTTCCTCGCTGGTTGCGGTGGAGTACTTCGGTTGGAACTACGGCGCCCAGGTTGCCCTGGGCGCTTTTACGCTGGCTGGGTTCAGCCGATCACGCCCTGCAGCAGGTAGCCCGCTTCCTTGGACTGGATGACCTCGCCCACCGACTCGCCGACACGAACGCGCACGGCGCCGCGAAGGCCGGTCTTCGGCTCCGGGATCTGCTTGGCCACGCGGGTGCCCCACTCGGCGGTCATGCCCCAGGACGGTTCAGTGACGCCGCGCAGGCCCAGGTTGCGGCCGCGGCGAATCAGGCTGAAGTCGTTGCCCCACACGCGCGAATACACCGGCGTCTGGCCCGGCTTGGCGGTGTTCGCGTAGGCCTGGCCAATCTCGATGGCCTCCAGCTCGAAGTAGGCGGCCAGCTGCTGGGCGCTCACGATGCCGCGGCCGCTGGTGTTGCCGGTGATGGCGGAAACGATGGCCACATTCTTGCGCAGGATGTTCAGCACACCCAGCGAAGTAACGGCGACGTTCGGGCGCACCAGCGGGGTGCTGATGGCGTCCAGGATCTGCACGGACGGGTCGCTGTCCGGGTCGGTCCAACGGTCGCCGGCGGCCACCACTTCATGGTGGTTGTAGTTGGCCGGATCGCGCGACAGGCCAGCCACGCGGATTTCGCGGCCCAGGGCGATCAGGTCGGTAAGGCCTTCGGTGGCACGGCCCAGCGGGTCCAGCGTCGAGCCCGGCGGAATGTCGTTGATATCGTCCAGCGGGATCACGTCATCCAGGCCGTGATCCTCGACCGAGCCATCACGCTGCACCGAGCTGAACTCAACCTCGGTCGGGCGGCCCTTGCGGCCCACCTTGGTGACCGGCAGGGCCAGGCCCTCGGCGAAGTCCCATTCGTCCCACTTGAAAGACGACGTGGGAACCTCGACGCGCGGCATGACGCGATCGGCGATGAAATCCGGGTTGCGGTAGGCGATCGTCAGGCCGGTCAGGCGGACGTCGTTGGGGTAGGGGCGCTGCATGGTTTCTATCCTCTAATCGGGTTGAGGGGTTACTGCATTTCGGGCTGGATCAACCCGGATCAGGCGCCGGCGACGGCGTTGATACCCAGGGTGACGTGGACGGTGCCCAGGTCGCCGACGACGCCCGACAGGACGGCGAAGCCGACCAGGCGCTGGCCGGCGGCGGTGGCCGCGATCGCGCGGCCCTGGGCGTCGGACGTCAGCGGCTGGCCGCGGGTCACGGTGCCGCCGTATTCCACGGTGGCGTAGCCGCTCACAACGGTATCCGTCACGTCGCCGGCGACCGCCGGCAGCGAGCCATGCACGCCCATGATGGCGTCGGTGGCAGCGGCGGCCTGGGCGGTGTTGGAGTCGGTGGAACCGGCCTTGACGATGCGATGCGGCGCAATCGCGGCATCGGCGGTGTAAGACTTGATGAGTCCGTCAGTGCGCATGCTGGTCATTGGTAGAACCTCGTTTCTCTGCTTGGGTTGGTACTGCGGGGATGTGCCGGGCTCTACCTGGTCACACGTTCGGGGTGCCGTCCTGGGCGACCACTTCAAAGTCCGCGGCCACCTGCAGGGATGCCGCGGCAAACGACAGTTCAACGCCGTTGGCCTTGGCTTCGTTCACCTTGGCGGTGATCTTCTCGGCGTACTCGCGCTGGCTGATGGTGCCCTTGCCGCCGGTGTTGGCGTTGGAGCGTTCCTTGAAGTCCACGGCCTTGGGCAGCTTGCCCAGGAAAGCGTCCATGAAGGCATACGGCGACAGCTTCGGCGCCTGCTGACCTTCGGCGGCCTCGCCGAACTCGACCACCTGGGCCGAATCGTCAAGGGTGGCCATGAAGGCGGCGACCTGCGGGCGCTGCGCCGGCAGCAGGCGGCCAGCGTCGACATGCGGCTGCAGGGCAGCGTTGATGCGCGCCAGCTTGGCCTCGGATTCGGCCTTGCGGATGTTCTCCTCGCGCTCGCTGAACTCACGATTGCTCGCGGCCAGGCGCTCGTTTTCCTTCTTCATGGCTTCGATTTCGGCAGGGGTCATGGTGCTGTCTCCGGTGGTGTCGGTCGTGGTGACCTGGGGGCCGGTCTTGCCGGCGGGTTCGGTATAGGACGGGCTGCGGCTTTCCGCTTCAGCGCGCGCGCGCTCCTCCATGCGCACCGACTGGCGGGTGGGGTCTTCCACCTCCCATTCGGGCAGGATGCGGTCGGCCTCCTCCTGGCCCTTTTCCGCGATCAGGAAGTTTTTCACCGTGCGCAGGGTGCGGCCCACGCTGGCCAGGGCGCTGGCCATCGACCAGCGGTCATCCGCGGTCATGTCGGCGAACTCCAGCAGCAGCTCCGGGTGCGGATCCTCGGCGAAGTCCACGGGGCTGGCCTGCTCGTTGAACTGGATATCACCCAGGCCCTTCAGCGCCGGCGGCACCGCGCCCAGGAATCCGATGTGCTTGGGGTACAGGTTGCCCGGGGATGGGTTGTTCGGGTGGTCGGGCATGTACCAGGACGCGCTGCGGTTGCGGAACGCCTTGTTTTCCACCAGCTCGGCGAACTGCGGTTCCACATGCTCCGGGTTCACCCACAGGTGACCGTCGCTGTAGGACAGGCTGGCGGCCCAGCCATAGGCGCGATCCTCCTGCTTGGGGTGGCCGATCACCAGCGGGGTGGCATACAGGCCGGGGTCGTACACCTTCACCGCATCCAGCAGCTGCTGCTCGGTGAACTCCACCACGGTGCCGCACGATGCGGTGTGCTTACCGGGGCGAAAAATCTTGAAAGACTTCATGGGCTTGCGATCGGTGGGCATCTTGGTGGGCTCGCGCTCCTGGGGACGGTGCGAAATGTACGGGCCCAGGGCCAAGGGGGGTAGGTGCGGCCTCCCGCACCGATCGGCGGGGCCGGCGATATCATCCCCACGGGACGCATCGATACTTGTTGCATCGCCTCGATACTCTGTGTAGCATTCAATTCACGGCCACGCCCGGCCGCATTCCCAGGAGCAAAACCCATGTACGCATCCGTCCTCCGCACCGATTCCGCGCAGATTGCCCGCGATGGCCAGATTTTCCTGAACCGCGCGAACTACGGCAGCATGTCGGCTGAAGCTGTGCGCACTCACGTGCGTGATTGGGCCCTGTCGGAAGGCGTCATCGATCCGGAAGTGATCGTGCACGCCAACCCGGACGAACCGCTCTACCTGGGTAAGGTCGTCAGCGATCAGGGCGACGAACTGCACGCCTTCAACGTGGCGTTTGAGCTGTGAACCGCCGCCACGCCCAGGCGCGCAACCGCGCGCCGCTGGTGGCCCTGCTGGCCGTGGTCGACCTGGTGTCGATCGCGGCCGCCTGCAGGGCCGTGCTGGGGCTGCTGTGATGGCCCGGCCCGCCAGCATGCAGGGTGGCCAGGTGACGCTTACCCTGACCGGATCCCAGGACAAGCTGCTGCGGCGCGCACTGGAAGGCGGCCGCGACTGCTGGGCCGCCCTGGCCATCCAGGCCAAGGCCACCGCCGAGCGCCGCGACAAGCGCATTCCAGGCACCGAGCGCGAACGCAACATGGCCCGATCCGCCGAGTACCAACGCCGCGCCGAACAGGTGCAGGCACTCATCGACCAACTGCCCCAGGAGTGAATCCCATGCACCCGCAAGCTGTCCGCCGCCCGCCCTCTTTCTTCGCCAAGCGCGCCAGGCTGCGCGCCATCGTCCGCTGGTACCGCGGCCTGGATCTGCAGACGCAAGCCGATGCCGCGTTCGGCGCCGCCGTGATCGTTGGTTTCTTCCTGGTGGGCATCGGCCTGCAGGTGGTGGGCAAGTGAGCGCCCCGCACCCGACTGACACCATAGGCTGGCGCTGCCGCGGCTGCGGCTGCACCGACACCCAGGCGTGCCCAGGCGGTTGCCATTGGGTCGACGTGGAGCTGTGCAGCGCCTGCGTCCAGGATCCGCCGGTACCGGCACCGCTGCCCCTGCTGCGCATCGGCATCGAGGATTGGCAGGCGCTGCCCGATGCGGTTCTGCCGCGGTGCGCCACTGGCGGCGGCGTCACCCACGACGTTTACAGCGCCACCATGTACCTGTCGCGCGAGCGCTTCAGGCCGGAAAGCGCGCAGCCCCTGCCGGCGTTCGTGGCGGTACCGCAGGATCTGATGGCCGAGCTGCAGCGCGCGCTGCATGACGCCCAGGTGCAGCTGTCCAGGGCCGGGCGTGGCCTTCGACTCAACCCCCTGAAGGCCGGCAAGGCATGCGGCGCCCTGGCCGTGGTGGCTGAAAAGCTCGGGGGTGGCGAGTGAGTCGGCGCAACCGCAGCGAGGCATGGGCCAACCAACAGCTGGCCCAGCGTCCGGTACCGGTGGCGCCTCGGATCATGTCGAGAAAACCGCCCACCGTCTGGCAGCGCCTGCGCGCGCTGGCCAAGCGCCTGGGCCTGGGGGTGCACCGTGGCGACGTTTGACCCCAAAACCTTCCTGCAGGACATGGCCAGGCCGCGATCGCTGGCCGAGCTGGTGGCCGCCGGTGACCTGGTCGACTGCACGCTGATGGCCAACTGGCACGGCTTCCAGTTTCCGTGTTTCCTCACGATCGGCGCCTGGGAAGCGGTCATCGGCCCGCGGGGCAAGGTCAGCGCCATGCTGCCGCCGGCGGAAATGCGGCGCCAGGGCGAACGCCAGCACTCGCTCTGGCGCATTGCCGCGCAGCAGATGAACCGCTACGCCGCCACCGCCAAGGGCAAGCGCGTGCCCGATGCTGTGCCGCTGCATGTGCCCGGGGTGAACTCGGCCGACCTGCAGCGCCTGGAAATCCGCGTGGCCACCGACAGCGCCGGCCAGCTCTATGTAACCGTCCGCCTCACTGGAGAATGACCAATGGCAGAACACCATATGACCCCGGAACAGCAAGCGCGCTGGCACGCCGTTGGCCAGCAGCTGAAGCGATTGGGACCGCCGGAGCCGCCGGCGCCGTTGCCGTTCCTGCAGTGCCGGTGCGTGATCCGGCCGCAGACGGAGCTGGCCATGCGCCGCCGCCTGTTCCAAACGCGCATGGCCGCAATCCGGTACCGAGTGGAAGACATGGGCCGCCAGGCCGCCGACCAGGTCATGGCCCAGCGCATCGAGCGCCACGCCCGCACCGATAGATACCTGCGCAACGCCGGCCTGGCGCTGGGCGTGCTGGCGCTCCTGGCTGGCCTGGCTGCGATCGCCGCCGGCACGATCGGGGGTGCTGCATGAAGGCGCTGCCGACCACGAACCGCCCGTGCAAGGGCCGCGGCGTAGCCTGGTCGCGCACGGTCACGCCGGACGTCATCACCGTGCGCGCGTTCAAGCGCGACAGCACCGGGCGAAGCCACATGCACGCCCGTGAACTGCCGGTGCGCGAGCTGGCCAGGCATCGGCACCCGCGCACGGTGCTGGCCCTGCAGCTGCTCGCCTGCAGGGCGCAGGTGCGGTGGGCAGTCGACCAGGTCGATTTCCAGCTGCTCGGCCTGGTCGACCCCACGCCGCGGCCGCGGGCCGGGGTGATCGTGTGAACCGCCGGATGCGCCGCGAGCGCGAACGGGCGAAGTTTGAGGCGGCCAGGCAGCGCGCGCTGGCCAGGCTGGGCAGGCAGTGGCAGCAGCTGCAGGAGCGGCTGCGCCAGGAGGATGTGCTGGAGCCGCTGCCGCCATCGATCCGCCGCACGGTGAACGGGTACGCCGGTACCGGCCGGGTGCTGGTGGTCGGGCCTGGTGGCGTCACCACTGACCTGGGCATCAAGGGCATTTCATTCGCGCTTGGCCACCGTCCAGTGCCGACTCTGGCTGAAGCCGATAGGCGGGAGCGCGAGCTGGATCTGGCCGCCGCGCGCGCGGCCATGACGGGTCCGCCGTTGCCCTACAACAGGGAATGCACCTGCAGGTATGAAGTGAAGGAACTGCGCAGCGTCTCGGGCGAGTACACGCACGCTTTCGGCCCCCTCATCATGTGCGACGGATGCCGCGCCCTGCAGGAGCTGCTGCCATGACCCTGGACCAGCTCGACCTGTTCACCGAGCGCGAACACCGCGCCCTGGGTGCGCCGCCGGTACCGAACCGGCACGGGGTGTTTGAGCCCGACGAAACGCTGACCCTGGCCAGCCCAGGGCGCTACGGCATGGCCACCGCTGAAATCGACCTGGTGCATGTGCCGGCGTTCGGGTGGATCTACGCGACGGCGTACCACGTCGGCGATGCGGGGGCGAGCTCGCCCCTGATGCTGACCAGGGCAGCGCGCGGGGACAGCCGCCAGGATGCCCTGGTGCGGGCAGTCGATGAACTGTGCGGCCGCATGGACGGCTACCTGCAGTGCAGTAACGACAGCGCCACACGCAAGGCAACCGCCCGCAAGGTGAAGGCGTGGGCCAAGGGGCTACTGGCCTAAAACCTGCAGCTGCTGCACCACCTGGTCCACTCAACGCGCAAGCCCCGGATTCCCGGGGCTTTTTTCGTGGGCGGAAGTTGACCAGTGCCGCTACACCAGGCCACGGCCGGCGCGGATCCGCGCGACCAGCGCCTGCAGCTGCTCCTCGGGCAGGTCGACGCCCGCGGCCTTCAGCTCGGCGCGCAGCTCCTGCAGCAGCGCGGCGGCCAGCGCCTGGCGCGACTCGGCCGTGCGCAGCTCGACCATGACCGCGGCCAGCAGCTCGCTGGGCTTGGCATCACCGGCGTATGCCTCCACGGCCTCCAGGGCGGCCCGCTGCGGGCTTTGCAGGGCCATGCCGCGGATATCCTCCAGCTCGGCCCGCGCGGCCGCCTGCAGCGCGCTGTCGGCCCGCTGCGCGTCGATGGTCGACCGTAGGGCGGCCTTCGCCTCATCCGGCAGGGCGTCGAAAGCGGCCTGTGCACGCGCGCTGGGCTTGCGGTCGGCCAGCAGCGCCTTGCGGTAGGCCTGCAGGCCTGCAGACGCCTGCAGGCGGTCGGCCTGGGCCTGGGCCTGCAGCAGCTGCTGCGATGCCGGCAGCGCCTTGCCCTTGTCGGTCGCCTGCAGGTTGCGCAGCGCCGGCGCCAGGTAAGGCGTGTTTTCGTCCAGGGCGGCCATGATCTTGCGCTGGGCCGATCGCTCGGCCGCCCTGCTGGTGCCCTTGGCCAACCCGCTGGCGGCCAGGCCGGTGCTGGTGCTGGCGCCGGACTGTGCCGCGGCCTGCTTGCCGGCGGCCGCTGCCGCCTCCAGGCCCTTGGCAGCTGGGCCCTGCAGCGCCGGCGGGTATCCCTGCAGCTTCTCCTTCACGGCCTTGGCCAGCGCGCGGTTGCGAGCCTCGCCAACGTTGGTTTGCCAGCCAGGGTCGATGCCTTCGGGGATCCGCTCCACCTTGCCGGTGTTCGGGTTCGTCCAGGGCACGGTCGGCGATGCCGGCGCCTTCGACACCTGCAGGCCCATGTCGGCCAGGTCGTCAGCCGACAGCTGGATGACGCTACACCGGCAGTTCCACCCGTTGGGCGGGTAGTGCGTCTGCCACCACACATGGCCAACGGGCAGCACGGTGCCGTCCCAGGCCTTGTGTTCGGGCCGCGTGCGGCCATCGTCCACGGCGTCGTACAGCAGGTAGGGCGCCAGCTCGGCCTGGTCGGCGATTGCATCCCAGGCGCCGGCGGCGTAGGCGCTCTGCACGTTGCTGCGGTAGATGGTCTGCAGGCGCGCCGGCGAACCCAGCTGTACGTTGACCGGGTTCCCACCTGGTGCAACGACGTCGCGCCGCCCCCACCACCCGCGCTCCTGCAGCGCCGGCGCCAGCTGCTCGGCCCAAGCCTTGAACGGCACGCCGTTGGCCAGCGCCTGGTCGAGGGACTGCTGCACGAACGCCAGCAGGTCGGTGTCGGTCAGCTTGGCCACTGTGAACGCTCGGGCGTGTTCCTCGCCCAGCATTTCGTACCAGTTGAACGTCGGTTGCAGGCCGCGGTTGCGGAAGTACTCCACGGCCTGCTCAGGCGACAGCATCCAGGACGCGCCGGTGGGCACGTCCACGAACTCCAGCACCTGGCGGGCCAGGTTCATGCGTTGCCCCGGAACCTGGCCAGCAGGCGGGCAAAGAACGTGGCATTGCGCATTTCCAGCACGCCGTCGTTATCGGGCAGCTGCTGGGCCAGGCGCTGCAGCTCGGTGGCCATGTCGGCGTAGTCGACGCCCTCGCCCTGGGAGTACGCCAGGATCTGCGCCACGCGCGCGCCGACCAGGCCGCCGCGGTTGGCCAGGAACTCGGCCGCCTCCTTCATGGACTGCTGGTCTGCCCGCTTGCCTGCCTTCAGGATGGCCACCGCGCCCAGCTCGGCGAAGTCGGCCGCGGCACCGATCGGGCCAGGCTGCGCGGCGAAGGATCCGCCGGCGCCCAGGTTCAGCGGCTCGGCCTTTTCCCAATGCTCGCCATAGCGCTGCTTGATGTACTCCTCAGACGGCTGAAACCCCAGCTCTTTGATGGCCTTGTCAGTGGCAGCGGCCTTGCCCAGGTCTTCCTCGGGCTCGACCTTGCGCCACACGCGCGGCGGCTTCGCACCAGGGAAATTCCACTCGGTGAGCCAGGCGCACACCTGGCGATTGAAACTGTCGGTAATCAGGTCGGCGTCGGCCTTCACCAGGTCGCTGCGCACCTCGGCCTGCAGCTCCTCGTTGCCGAGCCGGCCGGGCGTGCCCTGGCTGCTGGCGGTCTGGCCAATAATCAGCTTGGCCAGTGCGGCGTCCATCTTGTCGTACAGGTCGCCGTAGGTAGCCGTCCCCGATCGCGTGGCCTCCAGCAGCTCCACGGTGGTTTCCTCGGGCACCACAATGGCGGCCTCGGTGCTGAACTGCAGGAGCGCCTCCAGTACGGCCTCCTTCAGCGCCTCATCATCCCACTTACCGCCGGGCACCTTGCCGATGGCCGTGGGCGCGCCGAATTTCTCGATGAACACCAGCCAGAACTTCAGGCCGTTGCGCTTGAAGAACACCGGCCAGTAGCAGTAATGGGCCAGGCCCAGGCCGTAGGGCTCATCATCGTTATCTGCGCCGACAGCGACGTGCCAGAACTTGCGCTCGGGCATCGGCTCCCACTGCCCGCGATCGCCCAGCAGCCAGATGCCGCCCTCGGTGTCGTACAGGAAGCGGCCGCGGTCCCGTACCTTGATCTTGTCCAGGCGCACCAGGTTGCCATCGATGCGGTACAGGCATTCGGCCACCGAATGGCCATACCAGCGCGCGTAGAGCATCTTATCGGTGACCGAATCCCAGCCGATCCTGGTCAGCTCCTCGCGGATGAAGTCGGCCGCGGCGACGTCCAGCGGATCCTCGCTGGCGGCATCCACTACCCACTCCTTTGACGTCACCGCCAGGCGGCGATCGTTGAACGTGGCGGCGCACTGGTCGTCGCGCAGCGTCTCCCGGTAAATCTTCAGGTCTTTGCCGCCCTTGGCGATCAGCACCGAGTCGGTGGGCTGCAGCAGCTCCACGAACCGGCCGCCGACCGGTACACCGATCTGGCGCGACTTGGCGAATTCAGCGGGGGATGGGCGCTTGGGGGTGGGCAGTTGGTCGGCCATTTCTAGAATCCTTCGGTTCCTGCGGGTCCGCGGCGAACTGTACGCGATCGCGGTTTGGGGGTTCGGGTGCGGCTGGCCGCATCCCTGGTTTCGCGCTTCTCGCTCAGGGCGCCCGGCGCGGCGGTGCCCTCGCTGGTCAGGCCCATGCGGGTGCCGGCGCTGGCCACCTGCGGGATGTGGGTCAGCGGGAAGGTCCGCAGCCACATGAGGAACTGGCTCACGCTGTCCACCTGGTCGTCGTGCACGCCCTTGGTGGGGAAGCTGGTCAGCTCGTTTTCAAAGTCCAGCAGCCAGGTGGCGCGGGTCGGGAGCCACATGCGGCCGGCTTCCATCAACAGGGTGGCGCTGACAGCGCGCGTCACCTTGTTGCCGTCCGGTTCCACGGGTTTCACGGGCAGCTTTGTGCTGGCGCGTAGATCCTGGATCAGGGACGTGCCGCTGGCCTTGTCCTCGATCAGCACCACGTCGGCGCCCCACTTGTCGTACAGGTCCGTGGCGGCTTTCTTCAGCTCGGGGTACGTCATGCGCTCGCGCACGACGTCGACCAGGTAGGCGTTGCCCGTCTCATGGACGGCCCACACCGTGCCCACGCTGTAGTCGTTTACCTCGTTGTCTTTCTGCGCCGTGTCCCAGCTGTGCACCCAAGCCACGATCTTGCCCGGCGGCAGCGCCAGGCGGCGCTCCAGGGGCGTGGCGTCGGGCTCATCGATGGCGTACCGCTTCCACCATTTCGACTTGATGACGCCGCCCTCCTGGGTGGCGTACCAGTCGCCGTTCAACCACGCCGCCACCAGCCAGGACGGGCCCGAGCCGCGCAGGCGGCGCATGTACCCCGGATCGTTGGCCAGCAGCGCCTGGTTGTCGGTCAGCCGGCTGGGGATGTAGACGCGCACGCGGCCCGTTTCGGGGTCGCGCCACGGGACCATAGGCTGGCGGTTGCGTATGTACCGATCAACGATCCAGGGCTGGCCAGGGCCGCCTGGGTTGGCCGTCATAATCTCGCGGATGGGCACGCCGTTGCGATCGCGCAGGGTGGCAGACAGCTTGTCCAGCGGCCGCACGTCGGGGAAGTTGCCGCCCTCATCCTTGCCCAGCCAGTTGTAGCTGTGGCCCTGGTACCGGCTCGCGTCTTCGTCGCGCTTCAGGTAGCGCATTTTCAGGAAGCCGCCCCACGGGAAACGCCAGGTGTAGCGGCCCGCCTGCCACTTCGCGCCCAGCGGCAGGAACAGCTCCTGGCTGCGCGCCACCACTTCGTCCAGCTCATCGTAGGTACGGCGGATCAGCATCCCGCGGAAGTGCGGCGCGTAGGCCTGGCTGTAAATGCCGGCATCGCCCAGGAGCGCGTCTGTCTTGCCGCCGCCGCGGGCGCCGCCGAACAGGATATCGTCGGCCGGACACGCGATCAGGAGCGTCTGCGGGCCAGCCTGCGGACGCCACACCAGGTTTACGGGGAAGCCGCCGGCCTGCAGCTCGGCGGCGGTGCCGGTTAGCCCGCCTTTCCGGCGCGCGCTTGCTGTTCGTGCCATACCTTCTCTGCCTGCTCCTGCCATGCGCCCAGGTCGACGGTGGGACGCATGGGCAGCGTCCAGTGCCCCGGCGGTACGCCGTCGCCACCTTCACCCAGCGGCACGCCCGTTTCCGGGTTGACCTTGGCGAAGTTGCCCCAGCCCATCAACCGGCCTTGCTGGCCGATCAGGCGCTGGACCTCACGCATGCACTTCACGTCGCCTTTCATGGCGCCCAGCATGGCCCTGGCCAGTACCTTTTCCAGGCGGGCATAGGCCAGCGCGCGCAGGCGGTCGCTGGCCTCTTTCTGTTCTTCGTCCAGCTCCTGCAGGGCGTGCGTCAGGTGGGTGTGCACCACCGACTTGCTGCGGTTCACGCGGGCCGCGATTTCATCAAGGGTCAGCCCCAGCGTGCGGTACGCCAGGATTTCGCTGCGCAGCTGTGCGGCCTCGGCGTAGCGCGGCTGTGCGGTACGCCTGGAACGCTTCGCCCCCGGCTTGGCCGGGGGCGTCTTCGGGGTCTTTCCCTTGCTTGGCATGTCAGCCCTGGTCGTGGTCGGTAGCGGCCGGATCCTGCACCACGGTGCGCAGGTTGATTGCCTCGCGCAATGCCCACTCATCCAGGCGCTTTCCGCGGTCGACCACCTCCGCATCACCGATGGCCTGCAACACGATAGCCGCATCCTCGCGCACCGTCAGCGGGTGGTCGCGGCCCTCCAGGGCAACGCTGGCGCGCGCTGCATTGCCGTCGCGCACCTGCAGCCTGGTGATGGTCACCACGCGATCGGCGCGGACGTGGACCTCATCCCCGTTGGAGTTGGTCAGAACGATGAAAGCCATTGGGTTACGCCTCGCTACGGGGGCCCGCCAGGGGCCGGTCGAAAATACGATTCAGCACGTCGGACAGCGCTCGGTACGCCTCCAGGTCGCCAGCAAAATGGCGTTCTGCCTCGGAGTACTCGCCGGCGGCCGCCATCCAGATATCGCCGTCCAGGTCATCGGCCTGGGCCTTCAGGTCGCCGGCGAAGTACCCCGATGCGATCAGCTCCTGGATGTGGGGCAGCGCCTCCTGCAGGTCATCCTCGGTCGCGTCGAAGTCGCAGCAGTTGTCGACGCACATGGCGCCAACGATCAGCTGGAAAACGTCCTGGGGCAGCTGCTGCTGCCCCGCCCCCTGGTCCTGTGCGGTCATGGCGTCAGTCCTGCGGGTCGCTGTGGACCACGCCCGAGTCGCCCAGGTCGAGCCCCGGCTGCTGCAGGTCGGCCTGCGGCTGCTTGATTTCGTCGGCGGCGTTCAGCTCCCCGGCCAGCACCAGGATGACCTGCTGCTGTACCGACTCGGTCAGGTTCTCATCGATCAGGTGGGCGGGGATGGCCAGCACGGCCTTGGCGCCTTTCTTGATCGTGATCTGCTCCAGGGTGGCCACGATGTGGTGCGTACCGCGGGCGGCCAGCTCGCGCACGGTCAGGCGGGCGACCTCGCGCACGCGCTGGGTGGCGCGCGCCAGGATGGTTTCCTGCTGGTCCTCGGTCAGGCTCTGCCACGGCTTCGACAGCAGGCGCAGCTCCTGCAGTACCACGTCCATCAAGCCGTCGCCCAGCACCAGCTCGGCCTTGGGGGCGACGGTGGCCAGCAGGTTGCGTTGGTCGTCGCTGGCGGCGGCATCGATTGCAGCCTGGTCCAGCTTGTCGAACGCCTGGATGCAGTAGCCGCGGCGCTCCACGTCGCTGGCGGCGTTCCAGGCTGCAGGCACCTGGGATTCGTCCAGGCCGGGGAATGCCTGGTGGTACAGCTTCACCGCGTGTTCGGCGATCAGCTCGCCGGCGGAGATTACCCGGCCGCTGGCCAGGGTGAACTCGGGTTCCATGCCAGCGTAGCCGGCGTAAGTGGGCGACATGCGTTTTTCTCCAGTAAGGGTGTTGGTGTTCGGGGGATTCGTGTTTCGTCCCGCTTTTCCCCCGTGCCCAGCTCGGGCGTGGTCACTGTATCAGCTCGCTTATCGCTGTAGCAATGACGCCGGGGTGTCAGACGGGTGGCAATCGCTCGCAGGCCTTGCCGGTCATGGCCTCCCACACCGTAACCATTGAGTCGCACAGGTGCGCGTCGTCGGTGATGATGAACAGCGGGCCGGCGGATTTCGTCCTGGCCAGGGCCGTGATGATGGCCGATGCAATGTCCAGAACGGGTGCCCCGGGTTGTCCTGCAGTTACCGCCAGGCGGTGGGCGTCGTCGTCAATGTCGCCACACAGCAGCCGGTGCTGGCCCAGGGCGATGATTTCGCCCCACACCGTGGTGGCCTCCTCGGGCTTGCTCTTGCCGCCACCGTCGCCACCCTCGCCGGTACCGAGCTGGGGCTGCAGCTCCTGCAGGAACTCCAGCAGCGGCTCGTTGGTCGCTTCGACCTGGGCCAGCAGCTCGTTGAGCAAGTCGGCGTCGGTACCGGCCATTGCAGCGATCGGGTCGAGGGTGGCCAGCGCAATGCGCTCCTCGTTCTCGGTCAGCTCGACGTACACCACGGGGATTGTGGGCTCGTTGCGCCGCAGGGCGCGGCTGACCCGCAGGTGGCCATCAACGACGTGGCCGGTAGTGCGGTTGACGATCACGCGCTGGATCCAGCCGATTTCGTCCAGGGCGCCGTCGATCGCGCGGCCCTGCTCGGTGCTGTGAACTCGGAAGTTGTAGGGGTTGGCCAACAGGTCGGCCGGGGAGATTTCCCCCTCCCCAACGATCCGCGATCGCCAGGTGTCAGGGGTGGGCTTCTTCTTACGGGGCATGGGTCCGCGCTCCAGGTGGGTGGCGCGCGCAGTGTACGCCCAGGGCTGGGCTGTTCGCGGAATGGCCGGAATGCGTCACTGAACAGGCGCGGAGCGTCCACAAAAATCGAAAAAGCGTGCGTGGGTGGCGCGGATCCGGCCGAGCCGAGCTTGGCTCTGCCCTGGAAAGAAGAAGGCCCCGACCAGGGGGTGGTCGGGGCCTTCGGGGGGCGGATAGCTGGCTCGACAGGATCCGCGGGTGGCCAGGGGATTGGCCTGTGCTGTGGAAGGGCACGGGGCGATCCTAAAACGAAAAACCCCCGGGGTGCAATCCCCGGGGGTAGTCGGCCTGTGCCTTGGGCCGCAGGGTGGCACCCCTTTGGCTTGGTCCCGGTCGCCCCCGGGTCCGCGGCTCCTATCGCTCACTGGAGAGTGAGTGGAACCTGGCTGTCAGCTTCCCATGTACCGCCAGCCAGTTGTTGCTCGAAAGGTTCGCGCGCCACTTGATGCCGCCGGGTGTCCCGGTTTGTCCCTGTCCGCAATGCTGAGTTGCGGGGCGGCGGTGACCCGTTTTTTTCTGCCCGGGTGAACCTTGGGCCGAATCCTACGGGGGCGTGCCGGCGTCGTCAATCGCGGCCTGCAGCGCGCGCCTGGTGCGCAGGCATCGCCACTGGTACCAGCTGCAGCTCGGCAGGCGCGATTGCTCGATGCGGAGCGTGGCGGCGTTGACGAACCGGCGAATGCGGCGCTTGTCGTCATTCTGCAGCCAGTTGGTGTCCTCCAGGGCGATGGCCAGGCCGAACAGCTGTTCGCCGTCCTTCGCGTCTTCAGTCCTGGTCACCACTCCCTGGGGCTCGCGCTCCCTGGTCAGCTGCTCCACGCCCAGGCGCACCAGTTGCAAGTCGGTCGCGGGCTTCACGTCGCTGGCGGGCAAGCTCGCGCAGCTGCACAGGAATGTCAGCGCGCATCCAATGATCCAGGCTCGGGTTTTCACGGCGCAGCTTCTCCAGGTCGCGGGCCATCTGCGCGGTGTCGGCGGTGATGCGGACCTCCACGCGCTGGCGGTCGGTGGTGGTGGTGGCCAGGTCATCGGCGATCGCGCCGGCGGCCGCGGCGGTGTTGTCGCGCTGCTCGATGCGCTCGGCACCGGTGCGGGCGTCCTCGCGCCAGGTGCGGATCTGCAGCCAGGTGGCCACCAGGACGATGGCCAGCAGCAGGTAGATGGCCAGGCGGGCGGCATTGCGGGCGGCCCAGCTCTGCGGGGTATCGATCACGGCAGCGGCCCCTGCGGGCCGGCCATCGGCTTGCGGCTGCGGCGCGGGCGGAAGCTATCGCGCAGCGCGCGCCACTCGCCGCGGATCCGGGCGCGCAGGCCCTGGTCGCGCCATTCGTGGGTGCGGCGGTGCACGCCCAGGATGAAGTCCCACCACGGCGGCATGCCCGGGGTCGTCAACCACACCAGCGCCCAGGACCAGGCCAGCCCGGCGCTGCGCCATGTGGCGTTCGGGTAGGCCCATCCGTCCTTGGTGAAGGGCATGGCCAGCATGATGACGGCCATACCGCCCACGCCGGTCATGCCCAAGCGCCGCACATGGTCGGTTGTGGCCCATTGCGCGCGGTCCATGTCAGCCAGGCGCGCGACGGCGGTGATGAACAGGATTACCCACGCGGGGGCAGCGATCAGATACCAGGAATTCATGGGCGGGGGCCCTCATCGTCGGACGGGGCATTCTGCCCCGGGTTGGCGGGGGTTGGCGTGCGCTTGCGCATCCAGGGAATGAAATCGGACAGCTTCAGGTCAGCCGTGAACTGGCCCTGCGCCCATTTCTTGATCGGGTCGAACAGGTAATACACCGCGATCGCGGTCAACCCGGTGACGGCGCCCTCTGCGGCCTGGACGTCCCAATGCCAGCCGGTGATCGCCGGCACGCCGCCAACCAGCAGGCTGGCCATGACGATGGTGGACAGGGAGCGGATGACCAGGCGCCCGCCTGGCCGCGGCGGGTTGTTGTCGTAGCCCAGGGCGGCCAGCGTGCCCAGGGCGGCGCCCACGATCGTGGTTGCTCCCACGCCGATCACGGGCACCGTCATGTCGTTGGACAGGCTGGACAGGAACGCCGGCACGCCGGCGATCACCGTCACCGCGATGCCGGCGGCTTTCTCCGCGGCCATCACCGGGCGACCGCCTGCAGCTCAAAATGCGGGCCATCCAGGAACGCCTTACGGCCTGCGCGCTTGCGATCGGCGGTGTAGGCCTGGCGCGCGGCCAGGATCTGCGCCGGGCTGGCCAGCTGGTTGAGATTGAACCACCCGCCGCCCCACCGGATCTGTACGCCCAGCTGGATGGCCGCGCGGCGCATGGCGTCGGCGATCACGTCGTAACGCTCCCAGGGATCCCATGCCACCTTGCCATTCACCCAGGCGGCCAGGTCGACGGCGTGGCCATAGCCGTCGCCCTGCACCAGGTGCTTGCTGTCCATCGTCTGGCTGGCGCCCTTGGCCACGTTGGCTTTCTGCGCCGCCAGGCTGCGCACGCCCTCCAGGACGGTGAAGTCCTGGGCGGACAGGGTGATGGCCAGCTGCACCACCTGGACCAGGCGCGGGTGCACGCCCTTCAGGTTGGCCAGCGATCGTGAACCGAGTTGATACATGGTGATGCCCCCGTGTGGAATGGGGGGCATTGTTCACCGATTGGCCGCCGGCGTCAGGTGCGGGAACCCGCACGCTGCAGGCGCAGCTCGCGGTGCCCCATCGCGTCCAGGATTGTCTGGATCTGCCGGCGGCTCACGCCGTACAGGCACGACAGGGACAGAATGCTGCTCCCCGCCGTGAAGTCGCTCACGATCGCCGCATTGCGCAGGTCGATCAGGAAATTACGCTCGGCCGGCAGGTCGAGCTCGGTGCTGCCGTAGCGCCTGGCCAGCTTCTGCGCCGACTCCAGCCCAACGACAAAGGCCAGGGGGTGGTCCTGGCCCAGGGATTCGGGAACCTTGATGCGTCGACCACCCCAGGCGCGCAGCAGCTCGATGGCGTGGTGGTGGCCGATCAGCTGCACCAGGTCATCCAGAATCGCGCTTGCCATCGTTTCCCCTTCGCTTCACTAAACCGCAGAAAGCCTATCACCTGTAGCGGATTGCTGCAGGACAAAGGCCTGGACCTCGATAAGCTCCAGCTCGGTGCCGAACGTCTCGCGGAACTCCCGGCCGTTGTCATGCAGGTTCGGGCCCCAGCGCGCGCGGGCCTCCTCCTTCGACATGCCCAGGGCATGCAGCTGCTGGGTGCCAAAGTGGTGCCACAGACAGCAGCCGTAGCCGTCCAGGTGGCCCATGCGTAGGTTTCCGCTCTTGCAGTGCTGGTAGGTGACCATTGGCAGCGGCATGCCGTCGTCGTCGTCGCCACCGCGCACGGCGTGCGCTGGGTCGATCAGGCCCAGCTGTACGCCGACCAGGCAGGGGATGCACACCCGGGTCTTGCACGCCTCCATGTGCGCCCATTCGCGCTTGCTTGCTCGCTTGCTGCCAATCACAGCTGCACCGTCCGCTTAATCGCGCCTTCGCCCTTGCACATGCGGCAGTCCAGGTGCAGCGGCCCGGTGATGCCGCGGCCGTCGCAGCTCGGGCAGATGACCAGGCCGTGGTCGTCTTCGTCCTCCTCGGCCGCCGGCGGATCCTCGGCGACTACCGCCGGACCTGCAGGGCGATCGCCGGTGTAGCCGCCCGGAACGAACGATCGGGCGCCGCCCAGCAGGTTGGCCAGGCCGCCCTCCTGCAGCTCGGCCCGGGCAATGCGTGCCGCGGCAGGCTCCGGGTTCACGGTTACGGTGATCGTCTTGGATTCGACGTTCTCCGGTACCGGCGTGGCGAGCATCTTCTGCACCAGCGGATGGCTGACCGGCAGGATTGCCTCGCCGCGGGTAAGCACGGGCTCTGCCTGCGCCTCGGGCGACAGCGTGACCATGCCCCCGGTGTGCCGCTGGGTGGCGTCCTCGATCACCTCCAGAACGCGCCCGTTTGCGTCCAGCACCACCATGCCCGTGTCGTCATCCTCTGCCGGCAGGATCACGCCGGTACCGCCGGCCAGGCGGTCGAACGTCTCCAGGGTTTCCTGCAGCTCGGCCGGGCCCATCGGCCTGCAGGTGGCCACCGCGGCGCTGGCCGCCTGGACGGCGCCGCGGATGCACCGCTGGACCTCCAGCACCGGCATGCGCTGCAGCAGCGCGCGCAGCAGCCGCTCATCGAGCTGGTGCTGCTCGGCCAGGTCCAGCACGTCCTCGAGGATCTGCTGCCGGCGCTCCTCGCCCGTGCGCAGGTCCAGCTCGCCGCGCTGGCCAGCGTCCCAGGCCTGCAGGGCTCGCGTACCCAGGTCGGTGATTCGCACCTTGATCCCGATCGCCGGCACCTGCTCGACCCATCCCAGCTGGCGCATGGCGGTGCATGCAGCGCCGAAAGCGGCGCCGCGCGCCCTGCAGCCCACGCTGCCGGCGGCGTTCACCAGCTGCAGGAACTCGTGCCGGTTCTTCGTGTAGGTCGGCTTTGCGTCGCCCATCATGGTTTTTGTCTCCGTTGCTCGATGTGGTGGACGGCGGCCAGTGCGGCCGCCTCCGTTGGGTGGTACTGCCCGACCACGCCCTGGGTTGCCCCGGGGCCGGTCCAGTTGATGGCCAGGCCGCGATCGGTCGACCTGGTGCGGTAGGTGCGGCCGCCGGCCTGCAGGAGGGGCGGCGGATCCGCCGGCGCCGGCGCGGCGGCGAACAGGTCAGCCTGCACGCTCTATCCCCTTCAGCCGCTCGACCAGCGCGGCCACCCGCCGATGCCCGTACACCATTTGCGGCGGCTGGCCGGATCCCTTCGTGAAAACCTGGGCCTTGCCGCCGCTCGGCCACCAGTCCACCCGGGTGTCGTAGAACCACCGGCGGTAGTGGTACGGCGACAGCTGCTGCCAGCCGGTGGTGTCGGCCTTGGCCAGCATCGCCGCCCGGTGTTCCTTGTTTTGCTGGGCCAGGGCACGGAACACCCAGGCTGCGCCGTCGTCATCGTCCTGGGCCGGCTTGGGCTTGGGCTTCGCCTGGGCCTGCGCCGCGGCCACCAGGTTGCCGGCATCGCGGCGGGTGATGTGGTGCAGGTCGCGCATGTGGTCCAGCACGCCCTGTCGGCTGTAGTAGCGGCCGCACCGCGGGCAGGGAATGTCGCCGTTGCTCATCGCGGGGTGTCCTGGGTGCTGGTGAAGCGCACGCCACCGGTGGGCACCTGCAGCTGCTGCAGCTTCTTACCGCGCCAGTCCGTGGTGGCCAACACCGACTGCCCCAGCTCCACGCTGCCGCCGGCGGCGTCGACCAACGCCCAGGCCAGGCGCTGGGCGTCGACCAGGCGGCGCCCACTGTCCTCCAGCTGGGACTGCAGGGACACGATGCGGCCACGCATCCCGCCGATGTTGGCGCGGGCGGTGGTGTGGTCCTTCGCCTGCAGCACTGCCAGCAGGTCGTCGTAAAGGCTCACGCCGCCGCCCATGCGCTGCAGCGCCTCGGTCGCCCATTCCGGCCACTCTGCCGGCGGCACGCGGCTGAAGTGCACCAGGCCGGCGCCGTCGTGGATGTAGTACTCCGGGGCGAAGTAGTCGAAGGCGGGCCGCACCTTGGTGCCGGTCAGCAGCTCACACACGATTTCCTCTACCGACTTCAGCACCTGCTGGGCGTGGGTGACTTCGTGCTGCATGTTGGCCAGGCGCAGCCGGTCGTCGTTGTTGCCCGGTACCAGGTGCCTGGCGCTCGACTCAATGCTGCCCAGGTTCAGGCGGATCACTTCCAGGCAGTGGCCCAGCCGGCGAGCGTTGACCGCGATCGGCAGCGTGTCGGCGACGTGGTACAGGCCGCGTTCCTGGCTGGCGCGGGCGTGCTGCAGGGCGGCGATGATGGCCACCTGCAGTTCGGCGCGCTTGCGCGGTTCGTTCTCCGACGTGAACTGCGTGGCCACCTGCAGGGCGGCGGTGTCGTCGTCGCTGTCGGTGATGAACTGGCGCTCGCTGTCGCCGCTGTTGACGAACGCCCGGCCCGTGGCCACGGCGCTGGCGCCGGCCAGGAACCACCGGCGCTGTTCGCCGTTCTTCGGGTGGGCAATGTCGGCGCTGAACAGCAGCTGCGGGTCACCTTCGGGAACGCCCAGGAAGATGGCGCCGCCCTCGGGCACGTCGTCAAAGCTGGCGTAAAGGCCGGGGCCGGAATGCCCGACATGCCCCAGCGTCAGCTGCAGCACGTCCTGGTCCTCCTCGGCGGTGCCTTCGACCGGAACGCCGGCGAAATCGGCAAGCTGCTGGATCTGCCCCTGGCGTAGCTGCAGGCGGCCGATGGGCCACTCCGGCCACCTGCTGGGGTTCGTTTCGATCAGGCGGATGGTGGGGCGTTCTTCCATCGCGGCGATATCGCCGGCGCCGGTACCCAGGTTGCGCTCGGACTGCTCATCGTCCCAGGTGCAGGCCAACCCGGCAGCGCGTAGCGCGTCGAGGATCGCAAGGGACACGGCGGATTTTCCGACCCCGATGTGGCCGTGCACGGTGATGGTGATTTCGTTCTCAGACATGGCGGGAAAGCTCCAGTAGCAGATGGTTGATGTGGCGGTGCGCGTCGACCAGGTAGCGGTCGCGGGCGTGGTCTGGAATGTCGGCCCAACGGCGGCCGTCCTCGGTTGCAATCGACTTGGCCACCCGCTCGGCGATCGCCTGGTGGATCGCCGGCGGGGTTTCCACCAGCTGCGCGTCCTGCATGCGCAGCCTGGCGGTGGCCACCCTGTGCCAGGTGTCGACGGTGTGGCGTGCCCTGGCCATCGCCAGCATGGTCATGTCGGTGCTGCCCAGCTCGCCCAGCCTCACGCGGTTGCCGCCGGTGGTCAGCAGCGTGCGCGGCACGTCGTCGGCCAGGTTCAGTGTGAGTTGAGCCACCGGCAGCGGCACCAGGCGCGGCCGCAGGTAGTCGAGCGGGGAAGTAGACATAGGGGCTCCAGGGCGATGGCGCTGCAGGCTCAGGCCTGCGGGGTTTCGTCAATCTTCGTGTAGGGGAACAGGGCCTCATTGGCCTTGATCTGCTTGATGAAGAAACTACCCACCGACTCGGCGGCGCAGAACTCGGCGAACTGGTCGGCGTTGAAGTTGGCGTAGTGGTACAGCGAGCCCGGCTTGTCATCCCAGCCCGGGAAGCGGATGGCCAGGGTGTTGGTGGCAGGGTCGTGGCCGATGGCCTGGACCTGGCTGGACACGACGGGCTCCAGGCGGATCTGCGGCACCTCGCTGATGTGCTTGGTGGGCACGATCTTGCGCGGCTTGGCGGGCGGCTTCGGGGTGGTCGACTTACGGGGCATGGTGATGGTCCTCGTTGAGTGGCACGTCATGGAAACAGCGGGGGCAGCGGTTGCCGGGGTTGTAGGCCGCGGGCCGGTACCAGGTGGGGCGCGCTCTACCGCGGGGCCTGGGTGTCCAGCCGCAGCGCGCGGTGTAGCTGGCCAGGTGCTTGCCTTCGTCATCGGTGGGCAGCAGGTGGACGATGTACGCCCGAGCTGCACGCGCCACCATGAAGCCGGCGGGGGTCTTTTCTTCTTCAGGGGTCATGGGTCACCTGTCGGGCAAAGTGCAGCGCGCGGTAACACTCGACCTGGGCGCAGACGGCGTGCTGCAGCACCGACGTGCCCAGGGTGAACTGCGCGGCCACCAGGCGATTCACGGCGGCCAGCGCTTCCTCTGCCAGGCGGATCTGTTCGGCCGCCGGCAGCTGCTGGTCGGCGAACAGGTCATCGTCCTGGAAGTCGTCGCCGGCGTTCACCGGCCCACCAGGCGCATGGTGCGCATGCGCGTACCCAGCCCCAGGTGATTCATGCGGATGGACGGCGTGGGGTAGTTGGCCAGGAAGTCGACGGCCTCGGCGCGCGTGGCGGTGCAGCTCACGCCGGCGCGGCGGTACCCGTGCACCACGATGCACTCCTGCTCAGTGGTGAATGCCTTGTCGGTGATGCAGCCGACCACCTGGCCGTCATCCTTGAACAGCACGCCGTTGCAGGCGTCTTCGATCGCCTTTACCAGGTTGCTGCAGTCCGGCTTTTTCGTGTGGTGCAGCAGACCCTCGGCGGCCAGGTCACGCTGCCACTTCGTGTAACTGCTTGGGATCTTGAAACGGAACTGCACCAGCAGGTCTACGGGGCAGGTCAGCAGCTCGCCGCGGGCGGCCTGCTGTGCGTAGTCGCGCACAAGCGCCTCAAAGTCGCGGGTCTTCTCCGGCGTGTAGGTGCTGATGATCGGCTGGCCCTCCTTCGTGAGGATCGGCTTACCGCCCTTGGCACGCTTGATCGTGGAGCGTGCGCGGCCCTTGGCCACGGGCGTGTGGGGGATGATGAAGTGGAACAGCAGGGCGGGCTGGTCGGGCATGGGCGATTGCTCCAGTGGGGTTACTTCAGCAGGGCAAACGCTTCGGCGAAGCGCTTGCGGTTCTCATCGGGCGATAGGGGGCTGGACGGGGTAAACGCTGCGATCACTTCAGCGGCCGGCGGCTGTCGGCCTTGCTGGGTTTCTACGGGCGGCCCCGGGGTACCGGGGTAGCGCGGGCGGTACGGCTCGGGCTTGCCGGCGGCCTTGGCCGCCATCGCGTCGCGCTGCTGCTTTTTCTCGGCCTGGGTGCGGACGTGCCAGCAGAAAACCGAATCCCAATCCTTGGCATCGCCGCGCTTGGTCCAGTAGGTGCGGAACTCGGGCAGCAGGCTGGCCGCGAACTCAGGATTGAACCCGGCAATGCGCAGCTCGTTTTGGCATTGGTCGCTCGGAAGCCAGCCCATCGGCATGGGCTTTTCGGTGTTATCCACACCCCCCTGTAGTTGTAGAGTCTCAGAATCTAAAACCTCTTTAATAGTGACCCTACCCACAATGGGTAGGGTACCCACCCCATCCTGGGTAGGGGCCCTACCCACATTGGGGCGCCCCATTTTGGGTAGGGGGTTGTCCAGCACCGCGGTGATCGCTTCGTATTCCAGGCGGTACCGGTTCGGCTGGCCAGACTGTTCCTTGATGGTCAGCAGGCCCGCGTCGCGGAGCTTGTAAACAGCGCGAAACAGGGTGTTTTT
>SSEB01000008.1 GCA_008012115.1 Nevskiaceae bacterium | reverse complement strand
GGCGGTGGCGGCGGTGGTTTTGGCGGGGGCTTCAGCGGCGGTGGTGGCGGGTTCAGTGGCGGCGGCGCTTCGGGGAGCTGGTGACATGCATCTTGCGAGACTGCTGCGACACGCCTGCACCGGCCACTGGCAACTGCGGCGCGATTTCCCGCCGTCCGCGCAGTCGGCGATCGCCCAGGCGGTGCGGGACTGCGAGCGCCAGCATCCGGGCGAGATCCGCTTCGTGATCGAGGCGGCGCTGTCGCTGTCGGCCGTGTGGCGCGGCGTGACGTCGCGGCAGCGCGCGCTTGAAGTGTTCGCACAGCAGCGCGTCTGGGACACCGCGCACAACAACGGCGTGCTGATCTACCTGCTGCTGGCGGACCGCGCGGTGGAGATCGTCGCCGACCGCTTCGTGGCCCGCGGGCGTGTGCCCCAGGCCGAGTGGGACGCCGCCTGCCGCAGCCTCGAGGCGCCGTTCCGCGAGGGGCATTTCGAAGCCGGTGCCGTGGCCGGCGTGCAGGCGGTGGCGGCCATCCTGGCGAGGTATCCGCCGGGTCCGGCGGACGTCGGCAACGAGCTGCCGGACGAGCCGCTGCTGCTCTGACGCCGGGCGCGGCGATCCGGCGCCGGCATGGCGCCGATGTCCTGCTCCGGCGCATCGCAATCACGCCCGGAACCCGTTACATTGCGCCACCCGCTCTCCGGTTTTTCCTGGGGCGGATCGTTATTAATTGTTAAACGAAAATAAATTCGTTAAATATTTAATAACTGAATTGCCGCCGCCTGCATCGTGAGCGGGTGGCGATTTTTCCGGTTGTTTCTCCGCCATTTCGAGGATTGCACCGTGCGTTTCACCGGCACCCAAGACTACGTCGCCACCGAAGACCTGATGATGGCGGTCAACGCCGCCGTGACCCTGCAACGTCCGCTGCTGGTCAAGGGCGAGCCCGGCACCGGGAAGACGCGGCTGGCGCAGGAAGTGGCCAAGGCCATGGACCTGCCGTATTTCGAGTGGCATGTGAAGTCCACCACCAAGGCGCAGCAGGGCCTCTACGAATACGACGCGGTGTCGCGCCTGCGCGACTCGCAGCTCGGCGAGAGCAAGGTCAAGGACATCGCCAACTACATCGTCAAGGGCAAGCTGTGGGAGTGTTTCGAGAGCGACAAGCGCCCGCTGCTGCTGATCGACGAGATCGACAAGGCCGACATCGAGTTTCCCAACGACCTGCTGCGCGAGCTCGACCAGATGGAGTTCTACGTCTACGAGACGCGCCAGACCATCAAGGCCAGGCACCGGCCGGTGATCGTCATCACCTCCAACAACGAGAAGGAGTTGCCCGACGCCTTCCTGCGCCGCTGCTTCTTCCACTACATCCGTTTCCCCGACAGGGAGACGATGCAGAAGATCGTCGATGTGCACTTTCCCAAGCTCAAGCAGACCCTGCTGAAAGAGGCGATGGAAGTGTTCTTCGGCCTGCGCGACCTGCCGGGCCTGAAGAAGAAGCCCTCGACCTCCGAGCTGCTCGACTGGCTCAAGCTGCTGCTGGCCGAGGACATCGACCCGGCGGTGCTGCGCGAGGCCAGCAGCAAGAAGACGCTGCCGCCGCTCTACGGCGCGCTGCTCAAGAACGAGGCCGACGTGCACCTGTTCGAGCGCATCGCCTTCATGGCGCGCCGCTCCAGCTGAACCCTGCCGCGCGGGACGCTGCGGCGCGGCGCTTGATCGCCTCCGTCGCAGCCGTTAACGTCGCTAAAGGGAGCGGGGTGAGTAACACACGACATGTGGCAACTGATTGTCAAAAATTCCAGGGGACAGGTCCTGCGGGAGCCGGTGTCCCTGGCCACCGGGACCGTCAACATCGGTCGCGGCCTCGAGTGCGACATCGTGCTCGATTCCAAACTGGTCTCGCGACTGCACGCCAGCCTGCACGTCGACGGCAGCCAGCTGCTGTTCCGTGACGAGGGCAGCGCCAACGGCAGTGCCGTCGACGGCAAGCCGGTGGGCAAGACCCCGACGCGCATCGACGCCGGCGCGCGCATCGAGATTGCGGACTTCGTGATCGAATTGCGCCGCGCGGCTGCCGCAACGCCGTCGCCGCCCTCGGCGCCGGATGTCCTGGAGATGACGGCCAAGCCGGTCGCCGCGGCGCCGGCGCGCCCCGCGGTGCCGGCGGTGCAGGAGGTCGCGGGCTTCCGCTTCACCGCGCCGCCGCCGGCAGCGCAGCGCGTGGAGGAGCCGGTGCCCAATACGCTGGCGGATTCCATCACCGGCCTGCTCGACAAGCAGGTCCGCGGCGTCCAGGCCCAGCGCGATCGTTACGAGCAGAACCAGAAGAGCGAGCGCGAACAGTTCGATCAATTCTGGCGGGAAGCGATCATCGCGGCCCGGCAACTGCGTGACCGCGTCGGCAAGGATCCCAAGGTGCTGTACTTCGTGATCGCCCGCGACGAGCGCGAGGTGGCGGTCAAGGTGGTCGAGAAATCACGCCGCGGACACTGCAACCTGATCCTGTCGCGCAAGCATCCGGAGAAGGAGACCGAGATCGACGGCCACGCCTGGCTGGGCATCTCCGGTGAAGACCCGCAGTCCTTCCGCGATCCACGCGACGCGCTGGCGGAACTGGTGCGCTACCTGGCGCCGATGCTGGCCTGAGGCAGGGACGGCCAACAAAAAAGCGGGCCAAGGCCCGCTTTTTTGTGCCTCATGCGCCGCGCTCAGATCTCCCGCGCCACTGCGCGCCAGCCGATATCGCGGCGGTGCTGCTCGCCGCGCCAGTGGATCTTCTGCACCGCCTCATAGGCATTCCGCTGCGCGGCGCGGATGTTCGCGCCACGTGCGACCACGCACAGCACGCGGCCGCCGCTGGTGACGATCCGGCCATTCGCCTCGGCGGTGCCGGCGTGGAACACCTTGGCGTCGCCAAAATCGGCATCGAGCCCCGTGATCGCATCGCCCTTGGCCACCGGGCCGGGATAGCCTTCGGCGGCCATCACCACGCCCAGTGTCGGCTGCGGATTCCAGCGCGGCGCGTTCTGCGGCAGCGTGCCGTCGAGCGCGGCTTCGAGCAGGCCGAGCAGGTCGGAGTCGAGGCGATACAGGATCGGCTGCGTTTCCGGGTCGCCCATGCGCGCGTTGAACTCGATCACGAACGGCGCGCCGTCCTTGCGGATCATCAGACCCGCGTAGAGGAATCCGGTGAACGGCACGCCTTCCGCGGCCATGCCGCGCAGCGTCGGTTCGATAATCTCGCGGCAGGCGCGTGCGTGGACTTCCGGCGTGACCACCGGCGCCGGCGAATACGCGCCCATGCCGCCGGTGTTGGGGCCCTGGTCGGCGTCGAAGATGCGCTTGTGATCCTGCGCGCTGGCCATTGGCTGATAGTCGGTGCCGCCGGCGACGACGATGAAGCTGGCTTCTTCGCCGTCGAGAAAATCCTCGATGACGACGCGGGCGCCGGCCTTGCCCAGCATCTCGCCGGAGAGCATGTCGCGGATCGCGGCCTGCGCCTCGGGCAACGTCATCGCCACCACCACGCCCTTGCCGGCGGCGAGGCCGTCGGCCTTGATCACGATCGGCGCGCCGCGTTCGTTGACGTAGGCCAGTGCCGGTTCGATCGCGGTGAACACGCGGTACTGCGCCGTCGGAATCTGGTGACGCGCGAGGAAATCCTTGGTGAAGGCCTTGCTGGCCTCGAGCTGCGCCGCCGCTTTGGTGGGGCCGAACACGCGCAGACCGGCCTGGGTGAATGCATCCACCAGGCCGGCGGCCAGCGGGCCCTCGGGGCCGACCACGGTGAAGGCGATGTTCTCGCTGCGCACCAGCGCCATCAGGCCGGGGATGTCCTCGGCGGCGACGGCGACGTTGCGCACGCCGCGTTCGCGCGCGGTGCCGGCATTGCCTGGGGCGATCAGCACTTCCGCCACGCGCGGCGACTGCGCCAGCTTCCAGGCCAGCGCGTGCTCGCGCCCGCCGCCGCCGACCACCAGGACCTTGATCTTCTCAGCCATGCTCCACCGCCGCCGTTTTTGGGGGCGTTAGGGTAGCGGAAAACAAAAACCCCGTGGCCTTGCGGCCACGGGGCGATGAGTACCGCCAGAGCAATTAGCCGCGCGGTTCGATGGTGTCGCCGCTGACGCGCACCTTGCTGCCGACCGCCAGGCCCGAGGCGTCCTTCACGGTGATCTGGCGCGAGCTGCCGTCATCCATGCGGACATCGACCTGGTACACGGTTTCGGCGCGGATCGCCTTTTCCGCCTGGTTGCCGGCGTAGGCGCCGGCCAGCGCGCCGAGCACGGTCGCCACGTCCTTGCCGCGTCCGCCGCCGACCTGGTGGCCGGCCACGCCGCCAGCCGCCGCGCCGAGCACCGCGCCGGCGCCGCTGCCGTCCGGCTTCTGCTTGATGGCGGTGACGGCGGTCACGGTGCCGCAGTTGCTGCAAACCGCCGGCGCGGACGCCGGTGCGGACACGGCGCGCGTGGCGCGATCCGCCTTGCGTTCGGCCGACTTGGCGCGGGCCTCGGCGTCGGCGGCCGCCTTGCGGGCGTCGTCGGCGGCCTTCTCGGCGTCCTGCAGCTTCTGCTGCGCGTCCGCGGCCTGCTGCGCCGCCAGTTCCTTCTCGGTGTCGCTCTGCTGATTCTGCGAGCAGCCGGCGAAGCCGACGGCACTGCCGACGATCAGGGCCAGGGCGAGGTTGCGAATTTTCATAGTAAAACTCCTTGGGGTGGGGTCAGTCGTTGTTGTGAGCGGCACTCTAACGCTAAAACAGCCGTTGCGAGAGCAGCAGACCGATAAAAACGGCTCCGGTGTAGAACAAGTTGACACCGAAAGCGCTGAACCACTGCTGAATGATGGCGCGTCCCCGGGAATTTCGGTAGGCGGAGAGCGTCGCCAGGCCCAGCAGCATCTCCGGCACCAGGGGATACAGGGCGGTGCCGGCCACCATGCGCACGTCCCGCGCGTACCAGAGCCCCAGCGGTCGCGCGGCCCACTCCCAGAAGCCGAACAGCAGGAGGCTGAGCAGGGCGGCCGCCAGGTAGCGGCTGCGCAGGCGGTCGCACAGCAGGACGATGGGGAACAGCAGCATGATCCACAGGCCCATGAAGTAGACCGGGACGGCGCCACCCACCCGCCAGATGCCGTGATCCGGGAACACCAGGACGCCGGCGATATCGGCCAGTGCCCAGTCCGGAATCACCTGCCCGCAGGACAGTGGCAGCAGGAACAGCCAGAGCTTGAGCCACTCGCCGTGGCCGCGGACGAGTGACAGCAGCGGCAGCGCCACGTTGTAAGCGATGGCCAGGCCCAGCAGCGCGCGACCCAGGGCCGGCCCCTGCAGGAACAGCACCAGCGGCAGGCCGATGACAAAAAACAGCCCGTGAAACCAGAGTGCCTCGCGTATCGACGACTTCATGATCCCGCTCCATGTCCCTGAATGGCGGCTGCCACCCGCTGCGGCCGTCCCGCATCACTTTTGGTTTAATTATATTGTTATATCTTATATATGATTAATAAAATATAACAGTCTTGCGCAGGCCGCCCGCCGCCTGGGCGAGGGGCCGGGCCAGCACGGGGCGGGTTAGCTGACCAGCGTGGAGAGTTTTGCGCTGGTGATCGACAGGCGGTAGATCAGGGTCTCGGTGAAGACCTTGTAGAAGCGCAGCTGGCACTCCTGCGATACCTGCTCCATCAGCGTGGCGTTGACCTTGAGCGACAGGACGCGGCCCTTGGCCACCACCGAGGCGGTGCGCCGGGCGGCCCCGAGAAAACCGATTTCGCCGACGCAGTCGCCCTTCTTGAGCAGGCTCAGCGGCTTGCCGTTCTTCTGCACCTCGGCGGTGCCTTCGACGATGATGAAGAAGGCGTGATCGATGTCGCCTTCGCGGATGATGCTGTCGCCGTCGTTGTAGTTGCTGATGACGCTGGCCTTGAGGATTTCCTCGATCTCCTCGTCGGAGAAGGTATCGAAGAAGCGCAGCGAACGCAGCGAGTCGCGACCCTCGCGGCGCGCGATCTGCTGCCCGCTGAGGCGCAACTGGTTGAACAGGCGCATCAGCTCGTTGGCGAGATCGTTGCCGGACTGGAAGCGTTCGGCGGGGTTTTTCATCAGCAGACGCGTGACGATCTCGGACAGGGCCTTGGGCGTGTCCGGGCGCAGCGTCTCGACGCGCGGGGCGGGCGTCTTGGCGACATCGTGGAACAGCTGCTGGGCATCGTTGGTGGTGAACGGCGGCTCGCCGGTGATCAACTGGTAGAGCACTGCGCCCAGCGAGTAGAGATCGCTCTGCGGACCCAGCGGCTCGCAGCGGGTCTGTTCGGGCGACATGTAGCGCGGTGAACCCACCGGCTTATCCTGCGTCTCGTTGACCTGCGCGCCGACCATGGCGATGGAGAAATCCATCAGTTTGGGGATGCCGTCCTGCGTCAGCATGATGTTGCCGGGCTTGATGTCGCGATGCAGGACGCCACGCACGTGGGCGTAGTCCAGCGCCTTGGCGCACTTGAAGCCGATGTCGATGATCTGGTCGAAGCTGGCGCGCGGGCCATCCTTCTTGCACAGCGGCAGCAGGGTGTTGCCGTCGACGAATTCCATCACCAGGTAGCTCAGTTCACCCTCGGCACCGGCGTCGTACAGCGAGACGATATGCGGGTGCGACAGGCGGCCGGCGGCGCGGGCCTCGGCAAAGAAGCCGCGCTCATGGTCTTTGTTGCGGGTCTGCTCCAGGGCGTCGGCGGGCGTGATCGCGATCTTGATCGCGACGTCGCGCGAGACGAAGGGATCGTAGCCCTTGTAGACCACGCCGCAGGCTCCGCGGCCGACTTCGCCCAGCACCTTGTACTTGCCGATCATGTCGAGTTGCTTGCGATCCGATGAGCCGCCGGACCGCGGATCCTGGCGTTTCCACAACATGCACGCTGCTCCCTGCCCCGGCGGCAGCATAGCCGGGCGCCCGGTCAGCCGCCAGCGTCGCCCATGGTTGGCGGAAGCGGCCTAGGGCGGGGGTGTAAAGCCGTACCGCGCGAAGACGGCGGCGGCCTCCGGCGTCTTCAGATAGTCGAGAAACGCGCGTGCCTCCGGTCGGGCGCCGCGCAGCAGTGCCGCCGGGTAGACGATGACCTTGTGGCTGCTTGAGGGAAAAACGCCGAGCACCTCGACCTTGTCGCTGATCGCGGCGTCGCTGGCATAGACGATGCCGGCGGCGCATTCGCCACGCTCGACGAAGGCCAGGGCCGTGCGCACATCGTCGGTGCCGACGATGCGGCCGCTCAGCGGCGCCAGCCAGCCCAGGGCGTCCAGGCTCTGCCGGGCGTAGATGCCGACCGGCACGATGCCCGGCTCCCCGGTGCATAGCCGCCCCTCGAAAGCGGCGGCGAGGTCGTAGCCGGCGCGCATCTCGGCCTTGAAGGCGTGACCCTTGGGCGCGATCAGCACGAGGGCATTGCCGACCAGGTTGCTGCGCGTGTCCGGCCGCACGCGGTCGCGCGCCTCGAGGTACTCCATCCACGACAGGTCGGCCGAGGCGAAAAGATCGACGGGGGCGCCGGCATCGATCTGCTTGGCCAGTGTCGAGGAGGCGGCATAGGCCAGGCTCGGCCGGGGATGGCCGAGCCGCTGCCACCGCATGCCGATGTCGTTGAGGGCATTGGTCAGGCTGGCGGCGGCGAATACGCGCACTGCGTCTTCAGCGCGCGCGCCCAGGCTCCAGGTCAGCAGCAGGCACCACAGCACGAGCCTCCAGTGCGGGGTCATCGCGATGGATCTGGATCGGGCCGGGAACCGCGGGCGTCAACCCCGGATCAGGGTGCCAATGCCGGCGTCGGTGAACAGTTCCAGCAGCACCGAGTGCTCGACGCGACCGTCGATGATGTGGGCGGATTTGACGCCGCTGTTCACCGCGTCCAGCGCGTAACGCACCTTCGGCACCATGCCGCCGGAGATGGTGCCGTCGGCGATCAGGCCCTCGACCTGCGGCACGGTCAGGCCGGTGAGGATCTTGCCGTTCTTGTCGAGCACGCCCGGCGCATTGGTCAGGAAGATCACCTTCTCGGCCTGCAGCACCGCCGCGATCTTGCCGGCGGCGACGTCGGCGTTGATGTTGAAGGCCTCGCCGTGCTCGCCGGCGCCGACCGGCGCGATCACCGGGATGAAGCCGCCATGCTCCAGGTGCGAGATCACGCGCGGGTCGATCTTCTCGATCTCGCCGACCTGGCCGATGTCCTGGCCCTTGACCAGCATCTTCTTCGCACGGATCAGGCCGCCGTCCTTGCCGGTGAGGCCGACGGCGCGGCCGCCCTGCTGGTTGAGCGCGGCCACCACCGCCTTGTTGACCAGGCCGCCGAGCATCATCTCGACCACGTCCATGGTCTCCTCGTCGGTGACGCGCATGCCCTCGATGAACTCGCTCTTCTTGCCGAGCTTCTCCAGGTGCGAGCCGATCTGCGGGCCGCCGCCATGCACCACCACCGGGTTCATGCCGACCAGCTTCATCAGCGCGATGTCGCGCGCGAAGGACGCGATCATGGTGTCGTCCTTCATCGCGTTGCCGCCGTACTTGACCACGAGGGTCTTGCCGGCGAAGCGGCGGATGTAGGGCAGCGCCTCGGTCAGGACGTGGGCGATGTTCTGCGCGTTGGAAAGATCGATCGGCATGACGCGCTCCTTTCAGTGCTTGCCGGTGCTGCCGAAACCGCCGGTGCCGCGCGCGGTGGCGTGGAACTCGGTGACGGTTTCGAACGCGGCCTGCACCACCGGCACGAACACCAGCTGCGCGATGCGCTCGCCGGGGTTGATGGTGAACGCGGTCTGGCCGCGGTTCCAGCAGCTCACCATCAGCTCGCCCTGGTAGTCGGAGTCGATCAGGCCGACGAGGTTGCCGAGCACGATGCCGTTCTTATGCCCGAGGCCCGAGCGCGGCAGGATCACCGCGGCCAGGTGCGGGTTGCCGATGAAGATCGACAGGCCGGTCTTGAGCAGCACGGTCTGGCCGGGTTCGAGCACCTGCGGCGCATCGGCGACCACGCGCAGATCGAGACCGGCGGCGCCGTCGGTGGCGTAGGCCGGCGCCTGGGCGCGCGGGTCGAGGATTTTCAGCTGGATTTTCTGCATTTCTGATGTCACCCGCTGTGGCGGATTCCCCTGGGAAAGGTGTTATAAAAAATAAATAGAAATTTAAATAGGTATATATTTAATAACAGGCTGGTGCAGCGAAACGGTGACAGCGGGTGGCGGTTTTGCGCACCGTGTGCACGCTCAGGTGCCGGCTTTTTCGCGGTAGCGCTGTACGATCACCTGCGCCAGCTCACGCGCCAGCGCGGTCTTGGAGCCCGGCGCCAGTTCTTGTTCGCCGCCCGGCCAGAACAGGTGCAGGGCATTGTCCTCCTGGTCGAAGGCGCGGCCGTTGCCGACCAGATTCGCCGCGATCAGGTCCAGCTTCTTGTTCTTGAGCTTGCCTTGCGCGTGCTCGGCGAGCTTCTCGGTCTCGGCGGCGAAGCCGACCATGAACAGCCTGGGAAATCTTTCGCGCACGGCTTTCAGCACATCGTCGGTGCGCTCCAGCGGCAGCGACAAGGCGGCGTCCTTCTTCTTGATCTTCTGCGCCTCGGCGCGGGCCGGGCGGTAGTCGGCGACCGCGGCGGTGCCGACGAAGATCTCGGCTTGCGCTGCCGCGTCGAGCGCCGCGTCGAGCATGTCCTGCGCGGTCTCGATGTCGATGCGCTGCACGCCGGCGGGCGCGGCCAGCGCCGTCGGGCCGGACACCAGCGTCACGCGCGCGCCCAGCGCGCCCAGCGCCTGCGCCACGGCGTAGCCCTGCTTGCCGGAGGAGCGGTTGGTGATGACGCGCACCGGGTCGATCGGCTCGCGCGTCGGCCCGGCGGTGACCACTGCGCGCACGCCGGCCAGCGGCCCCTGCGCGAACAGTTGCGCCACCGCGGCGCGGATCTCCACCGGCTCCCACATGCGGCCGTCGCCGACTTCGCCGCAGGCCTGCGAGCCGGCGCCGGGGCCGAAGAGGTGCACGCCGCGCTGACGCAGCGTCGCGACATTCGCCTGCGTCGCCGCGTTGCCCCACATCAGGCGATTCATCGCCGGCGCCAGCGCGATCGGGCGGTCGGTGGCCAGGCACAGCGTGGTCAGCAGGTCGCCGGCGCTGCCCTGCGCGAGCTGCGCGAGGAAGTTGGCGCTCGCGGGCGCGATCACGATGACGTCGGCCCAGCGTGCCAGTTCGATGTGGCCCATCGCCGCCTCGTGCGCGGCGTCGAACAGCGCGCTGCGCACCTCGCGGCCGGACAGCGCCTGGAAGGTCAGCGGCGCGACGAATTCGGTGGCGCCCGCGGTCATCACCACCTGCACGTCGGCGCCGGCTTCCTTGAAGCGGCGCGTCAGGTCGGCCGCCTTGTAGGCGGCGATGCCGCCGGTGACGCCCAGCAGGATGCGGCGGCCGGCGAGGGTGGCGAGGGCGTTTTGCATGCGGCCATTTTAGCTGGTTTACGATGCCGGCCAGGGGAGGAGCCCATGCCGATCACCGACTGGCCCGAGGACGAGCGTCCGCGCGAGAAACTGCTGGCGCGCGGCGCGGCGGCATTGTCCGACGCCGAACTGCTGGCGATCTTTCTGCGCACCGGCGTCGCCGGCAAGAGCGCGGTCGATCTGGCGCGCGAACTGCTGGCGCATTTCGGCAGCCTTCGTGCATTGCTGAAAGCCTCGCAGGAGGCATTCTGCGCGGAGAAGGGCCTGGGCCAGGCCAAGTATGCGCAGCTGCAGGCGGTGCTGGAGATGGCGCGGCGCCATCTGGCGGAGGCGTTGCCGGAGCGCGATGCGCTGAACGACCCGCAGGCGGCGCGCGATTACCTGAAATCGCGGCTGCGCGATCTGCCGCACGAGGTGTTCGCGATCCTGTTTCTCGATACGCGTCACCGCGTGATTGCCTACGAGGAACTGGCGCGCGGCAGTCTCGACGGCGCCGCGGTCTATCCGCGTGAGGTGGTCAAGGCGGCGCTGCGCCACAACGCGGCGGCGGTGATCCTGGCGCACAACCATCCCTCCGGCGTCGTCGAGCCCAGTGCTGCCGACCGCGCACTCACGGAAAAGCTGAAGGCGGCGCTGGCCGTTATCGATGTGCGCACGCTGGATCACCTGGTGATCGGCGAGGGCGCGCCGGCGTCGTTCGCCGAGCGCGGCTGGTTGTAGCGCGCTACCTGGCGACGCCGGCCTTGACCTGGCCGGTGTAGAAGCGCGCGATGTCCCAGATCGCCTCGCGCACGTAGGTCAGGGGTTCGCCCTTGGCCTGCTCCAGGCGGGCCGCCTCCTGGATCGCAGCGAGGTACATGCGCGATGCGGCCAGCGGATACGGCCAGCCCAGGGCGTGAAACTCGGTGGAGATGACGAGGCCGAACGAGTGGGTCTGCCGGCGGAAACCCTCGGCCAGCAGGGGCTCATCGTGGCGGGCGCGGATCAGCCATCGGCGCAGGCCGCCCCATTTCAGCGAATAGTTGAGAAAGGCCAGGGTGGCGCAGCGCACGCGCTCCAGGCCCGGCGGATAGTGCGCGGTGGCGTTGATCACCTCGTCGCGCAGGCCGTCGAGGAAGAACTGCTGCACGGCGATCAGCAGGTGGGTGAAGTCGAGATACTGGCGGCGCAGCCGCGCCGGCGGCAGCTTGGCGGCTTTCGCGATCTTGGCCAGGCTGGCCTCGTCGTAGGGCACCGTTTCGGCCATCTGCATGACCGTGCGGAACAGTCGGGCCGTGTTGATCGGGGCAGATTTCTTGGCGGCCATCGGTGGGCTCAGGAGCGCAGGAAGTAGGCGTCGATGGTGTGGCGGAAATCCGGCAGCATGCGCCGTGCCTCGAACTCCGCCTGCGCGATCTCGAACAGCATCGCCATGCCCAGGCGGCCCAGCCCTTCGGCGTTGGCGACGCCGGCCATTTTCAGTTGCAGGGTCGCCAGCATCACCATGCTGCTGGCACGCTCGCGCGTGACCTGCTGGCAGGCCGGGTGATGGCGCATGGACAGCGAGATTTCGATCAGGGCCGGCCGCTGCAGGATGGCGTCCAGGTAGGCGGTGATGCCCTGGCGCACCAGGTCGAGACCCGGCACCTTGCGGGCGATGACCTTGAGCGTGTCGGCGCGCACCTGCTCGCTGAGGCGGCGCTGAACGCCCGCCAGGTAGTCGCCGAAATCCGGGAAGAGGCGGTTGAACTGCTGCGTGCGCAGGCCGGCCTCGGCAGCGACGTCGCGCGGCGTCAGGCGGGCCGAAGGCAGACCGCCGGCCAGCAGGCGCAGGCCGGCTTCAAGCAGGGCTTCGCGCGGCTCCGGCGGCGTGGCGGAGGGCCGTTTCGCCGGCTTGCGCGACGGCGCTTTTGCGGCCGTGGCGGTTTTGCGTGCGCGTGTCATGGCGGCATTCTGCCCGCTCCGGCGCGCGCCGGACAGTGCCGCGAGGCTTGCCTCGCCAAGGCCAAAGCTGGTATAAAGCGCCCCCTTGTGAGCCGGCCGATGGGCTGGTCCGCCTGTTTTCGAGGTTTCCAATCATGTCCAAAGTCTGTCAGGTCACCGGCAAGCGCCCGATCGTGGGCAATACGGTGTCGCACGCCAACAACCGCCGCCGCCGCCGTTTCGAGCCGAATCTGCACACGCACCGCTTCTGGCTCGAGACCGAGAAGCGCTTCGTCTCGCTGCGCGTGTCGACCAACGGCATGCGCATCATCGACAAGAAGGGCGTCGAGGCCGTTGTGGCTGAAATCCGCGCCCGCGGCGAGAAGGTGTAAGCCGTGGCCTCCAAGAAGAAAGACCGCGAAAAGATCAAGCTGGTGTCCACCGCCGACACGGGCTATTTCTACACCACCACCAAGAACCGCAAGAACACGCCGGACAAGTTCGAGTTCAAGAAATTCGACCCTGTTGCGCGCAAGCACGTGGTGTTCAAGGAAGCCAAGATCAAGTGAGGTCCGCTTAGCGGACGTCATCCCCGCGCAGGCGGGGAATCCAAAAAGGCCCGCTCCGTGCGGGCTTTTTTGATGGGCAGGATGCCCGGATGCTGCCGGCGCAAGGATGCGCAGAAGCAGCGGTTTCTTTGTCATGGGGGCGGCCTTACCATGGGCGCCGTCCAAGAGTCCAAACGTATGACGGAAGCCACCGCCAATCCGGGCAGCGACAGCCGACCGCATCACCGGCATCTGGAGCAGTCGCGCGCGCAGATCATCGAACTGCTGTCACGGCAGGCGGTCGAGCGCGACCTGGTGGCCCGCGCCGAGGGGCAGAAACAGGACGTGGTGGCGCAACTGGTGGACCGCCAGCAGCAGGCGGCCCTGGCGCAGCGGCTGGCCAGTTTTCACCCGGCCGACATCGCCTTCGTGCTGGAGAGCCTCGCGCCCGAGGCGCGCGCGATGGCCTGGCACCTGGTGGCGCCGGAGCAGCGCGGTGCGGTGCTGCTGGAGATTTCCGACGCGGTGCTGCCGACCCTGGTCGACGACATGCGGCCGGAGGAAATCGTGGCCGCGGTGCGCGACCTCGAGCCGGACGAAATTGCCGACGTCGTCGCCGAGCTGCCGGAGGACGTGGCGCCGACGGTGCTGGCCGGCCTCGACCGCGCCGAGCAGTTCGAGGTGCGCTCCGCGCTGTCGTTCCCCGAGGGCAGCGTCGGCGCGATGATGGACCTGCACTACGTCAGCGTGCGCGAGGACGCCACGCTGGAGGCGGTGCAGCGCCTGCTGCGGCGGATCAAGAACGATCTGCCGGATGAGAACACCGACATCTTCGTGGTCGACCGCGGCAACGTGCTGCGCGGCAAGATCACGCTGCAGCAGCTGGTGCTCAACGAGCCCGAGCAGACCGTCGCCGAGGCCATGAGCCGCGAGATCACCTTCTTCTTCACCGACGATCCGGTGAAGGAGGCGGTGGACGCCTTCGAGAAGTACGACCTGCTGTCGGCGCCGGTGGTCAACCTGCACCAGCAGGTGGTGGGCCGCATCACCGTCGATGCGGTGCTGGACGCGGTCAAGGAGCGCGCCGAGAGCGAGGGTCTGCGCCAGGTCGGTCTGTCGAAGGAAGAAGACCTCTACGGCCCGGTGTTGCAGAGCGGCCGCAACCGCTGGCCCTGGCTGGGGCTCAATCTCGTCACCTCGTTCGGCTCGTCGCGCGTGATCGGCGTGTTCGACGACGTCATCGCGCAGTTCACCGCCATCGCCACCCTGATCCCGATCATCGCCTCGCTGGGCGGCAACACCGGCACGCAGACCATGGAGCTGGTGATCCGCGCCATGGCGCTGGACCAGCTCGGCTCGGCGCAGTTGCGCCGCACCTTCGTCAAGGAATTCCTGGTGGCCCTGCTCAACGGCAGCCTGTGGGGTGCGGCGCTGGGCTTCACCACCTACCTGCTCTACGGCAAGTGGCAGCTGTCGCTGGTGATCTACGGCGCCATGATCCTGGAGCTGGTGGTGGCGGCCCTGGCCGGCGTGGCGATCCCGGTCACGCTCAAGCGCATCGGCCGCGACCCCATCATGGGCTCCAGCGTGCTGCTGACCGCCACCACCGACACCATGGGCTTCTTCATCTTCCTGGGCCTAGCGGCGATCTTTTTGATCTAACGACAGTCATTGTTCCGACCCGGTCCTTGCCTTACAGTGCCGCCGCCATGACCGCCGACGCCCGCATTCCCGAATTCGCCCACGACATGATCGAGGCCGGCCGGCTGTTCCACACGCGCGGCTGGGTGCCGGCCACCGGCGGCAATTTCTCCGCGCGCCTGTCGGCCGAGCGCATGCTGATCACCGCCTCCGGCGGTCACAAAGGCGAACTGACGCCGGAGAGTTTCCTGGTGGCGGACCTCGACGGCCGGCCGCTGGATGCCACGCGCAAGGCGTCCTACGAGACGCTGCTGCACACGCAGCTGTATCGCCACGATGCCGCCATCGGCGCCGTGCTGCACACGCATTCCATCGCCAATACCGTGCTGTCGCGCCGCCTGAACGCGGTGCGCCTGGCCGGCTACGAACTGCTCAAGCTGCTGCCGGGCATCACCACGCACGACGCCGAAGCGACGGTGCCGGTATTTGCCAACGACCAGGACATTCCGCGCCTGGCGGCGCGGGTGGACGCGTACATGAAACAGAATCCCGGCGTGCCGGCCTACCTGATCGCCGGTCACGGCCTCTATGCCTGGGGCGAGACCGTGGCGCAGGCGCGGCACCGGGTCGAGGCGCTCGAATTCATGTTCGAGTGCGAAATGAGGAGCTGACGATGACGACACTGACGATCTACGCCGACAAGGCGCCGCAGAAGCCGGAAAAAGTGCTGACCCGCTTCGAGGACATCCGCGATGCGCTAGGCGCCATCGGCGTCGAGTTCGAGCGCTGGGAAGCCAGCCAGCCGCTTACCGCCACCGCCGGCCAGGACGAGGTGATCGCGGCCTACCGCGAATCCATCGACCGGCTCAATGCCAAGTACGGTTTCCAGTCCATCGACGTGGTGAGCATGCACCCGGAGCACCCGCAGCGCGAGGTGGCGCGCGGCAAGTTCCTGGCCGAGCATACGCACGCCGATTTCGAAATCCGCTTCTTCGTCGACGGCGAGGGCATGTTCTACATCCACCATGGCGGCAAGGTGTACATGACGCTGTGCACGAAAGGCGACCTGATCAACCTGCCGGCCAATGTCACGCACTGGTTCGACATGGGGCCGCGGCCCAACTTCAAGGCCATCCGCCTGTTCACCACGCCGGACGGCTGGGTCGGCAATTTCACCGGCAGCGACATCGCCGATCATTTCCCGCGTTTCGAGGCGGCGGCGTGATCCAGGCTATCGTGACGGATATCGAAGGAACCACCTCCTCGATCGACTTCGTCCACCAGACGCTGTTTCCCTACGCCAAGGCGCACCTGCGCACCTTCCTGCGCACGCAGGCCGGCGATGACGAGGTGCGGCGCCAGCTCGACGCGTTGTCGCGCGAGGTGGGCCGCGCGCTGGATGTCGAGGCCGCGGCGGACGTGCTGGAGCAGTGGATCGCCGAGGACCGCAAGGCGACGCCGCTCAAGGCCCTGCAGGGCATGATCTGGCGCGTCGGCTACGAGCGCGGCGAACTCAAGGGCCATGTCTACCCGGACACGCCCGACTACCTGCGCCGCTGGCACGCGCAGGGCCTCAAGCTGTACGTCTACTCCTCGGGTTCGGTCGAGGCGCAGCAGCTGATCTTCGGCCACACCGCCTACGGCGATCTGACGCCGCTGTTCTCCGGCTATTTCGACACCCGCATCGGCGGCAAGCGCGAGACCGCGTCCTACGCCGCCATCGCCGCGCAGACCGGGTTCGCGCCGGGCGCGCTGCTGTTCCTTTCCGACATCGGCGAGGAACTCGATGCCGCCCGCGCCGCGGGTTTGGCCACCTGCCAGCTGCTGCGCGATGCCCAGGCGCGGCCGTTTCCGGCGCACCGCGCGGCGCACGATTTCAGCCAGGTCCCGCTCGACGCCTGAGCGGCGCGACCGCGCCGTCCTGACGACGCCGATTCGACGCGGTCTCCGTCCTGCGGCGGCTTGCCGCGGTTGAACCACGCGGCCCGATTCCTGCAGCGGCGCCGCCACGGCACGGCGTCGGGCTCAAGTCCCGGCGCGCTAGCGGTCGTCCCCGCAGTGCCACCCGCTCTTGCCGATGGGCGAGACGGAATTGTTTTTATTTATATGTCGAATATAAATTCGTTTAATAAATATAAACTAAACGGATGAGCTGAAGGGCAACAGCGGGTGGCGCCGTTCCGCCTCCGCGCTGGCGAACCGTCGCCGTCCGGCCGCGATCGGCGACGGAGTTTTGACGCCGCCGGCCTTCGATAATCCCTTGTTTTCATTGCGGCCAGCCGGGGCATGGAACTTGCTCGATCCCCGTCGAGCCTCCACCACCCGCCGCGCCGCCATGAACGACATCGACGTCAACCGCGTGCTTTCGCAGATCCGCGCCCTCAGCGCGCAGGCTGCCAACGCGCCGTCGTCGCCCGCGTCCGCCAAGGCGGCCGATCCGACCGGTTTCTCACAGCTGGTCGGTGGCGCCATCGGCAAGGTCAACGAAACCCAGAACGATGCCGCCCGCATGCAGAAGGCGTTCGAGCTGGGCGACCCTTCCGCCGACCTCGCCAGCGTGATGCTGGCGCAGGCCAAGGCGCAGGTTTCGTTCCGCGCGATGACCGAGGTCCGCAACCGCCTGGTGAGTGCCTACCAGGACATCATGAACATGCCGATCTGACGGGATGAGCCATGGCTGAAATGACCCTCCCCGCCGTGCGCCAACTGCGCGATATCCCCGGCCTGCGCCAGCTGGCGCTGCTGCTCGGCATCGCCGCGGCGGTGGCCGGCGGCATCAGCATCTACATGTGGTCGCAGAAGCCGGCCGCCGCGCCGCTCTACGCCAACCTCTCGGCCAAGGATTCGGCCGAGGTGGCCGACGCCCTGCGCGGCGCGGGCATCCCCTACCAGGTCGATGCCACCACCGGCGCCGTCACCGTCGCCGGCGACAAGCTCTACGAAGCGCGGCTCAAGCTCGCCTCCCAGGGCCTGCCCAAGAGTTCGGGCATGGGCTTCGAGATGATCCAGCAGGAGCAGGGTTTCGGCACCAGCCAGTTCATCGAGACCGCGCGCTACCAGCATGCGCTGGAGACCGAGCTGGCGCGCACCATCGGCAGCCTGCAGTCGGTGCAGGCGGCACGCGTGCACCTGGCCATGCCCAAGCCCTCGGCCTTCGCGCGCGACAACAACGCCGCCAGCGCTTCGGTGCTGGTCGATCTCTATCCCGGCCGCTCGCTGGAAGGCGGGCAGGTCGCCTCCATCGTCCATCTCGTCGCCGCCAGCGTGCCGGATCTGGCACCGGGCAACGTCACGGTGATCGACCAGTACGGCCACCTGCTCAGCGAGAGCGGCACCCAGAACGATCCGGCGCAGCGCGCCGCCAGCCAGTTCGAGCAGGCGCGTCGCGTCGAAGCCGACTACGTGCGGCGCATCGAGGAACTGCTGACGCCGATGACCGGCACCGGCCGCATCAGCGCGCAGGTGGTGGCCGACATGGACTTCTCCGAAACCGAGGAGGCCAGCGAAACCTACAAGCCGGACCCGCAGGCCATCCGCAGCGAGCAGACCTCCGAAGACACCACGCACGCGCCGGGCGGCAACGCCGCGCAGGGGGTGCCCGGCGCCGCCAGCAACCAGCCGGCGACGGCGGCGCAAGCCAAGCCGCTCAATCCGCCGGCGGCAGTGGCTGCGGCCGGTGCTGCCGCCGCGCCCAACGGCGCGACGCCGCCGGCGACGGCCAGCGATGCCGCGGGCGCCACGCCGACCTCGCAGAGCCGCCAGAGCACGCGCAACTACGAACTCGACAAGACCGTGAGCCACACGCGCCGTCCCGGCGGCAGCATCCGTCGCCTGTCGGTGGCGGTGCTGGTCGACAACCTGCCCAAGGCCAATGCCAAGGGAGAATCCGAGCTGGCGCCGCTGAGCAAGGACGAGATCGCCAAGGTCGAGGCCCTGGTCAAGCAGGCGGTGGGCTTCGATGCCCAGCGCGGCGACACCGTCAGCGTGCAGAACGTGTCCTTCATCAACGAGCCCGCCGCCGCCGTCGCCGACCTGCCGGTCTGGCAGCGGCCGCAGGTGCTGAGCATCGGCCGCCAGGCGCTCGGCGTGCTGCTGGTGCTGATCGTGGTGTTCGCGGTGCTGCGGCCCGCGTTCAAATCGCTGACCGCGCCGGTGCCGGTGCGCGCCACCGTTGCCGACAGCAGGCCCGGTGCGGCCGCGCTGGGCATCGAGCGCTCCGCCCGCGCGCTGCCCGATGCCAACGAGGAGCCAACTCCGCGGGTGCTGCCGCCGTATGAACAGAAGCTGGCGCAGGCGCGCGGCGCCGTTGCACAGGACCCGAAGCGGGTGGCGCAGGTGATCAAAACCTGGGTGGGCACCGATGCTTGATGCCAACGCCCAGATTCCCGGCCCCGAGCGCGCCGCCATCCTGTTGATGTCGCTGGGCGAGGCCGAGGCCGCCGAAGTGCTCAAGCACATGGGCGCCAAGGATGTGCAGAAGGTCGGCCAGGCGATGGCGGCGCTGTCCAATGTCTCGCGCGAGCGCGCGACGCAGGTGATGGAACATTTCGTCTCCGAGATGGAGTCGCAGACTTCGCTCGGCGTCGGTGCCGACGACTATGTGCGCCGCGTGCTGGTCGGTGCGCTGGGCGAGGACAAGGCCTCCGGCCTCATCGATCGCATCCTGCTCGGCCGCAACAGCAAGGGCCTGGAGGCGCTGAAGTGGATGGAGACCCGCGCGGTGGCCGATCTGGTGCGCAACGAGCATCCGCAGATCGTCGCCATCGTGCTGGCCTATCTCGACCCGGACCAAGCGGCGGAAGTGCTGGCGCTGCTGCCGGAGCGCATGCGCAGCGATGTGCTGATGCGCATCGCGCGGCTCGACGGCATCCAGCCGGCGGCGCTGCGCGAACTCGACGAGATCATGGAGCGTCAGTTCTCCGGCGGCGGCAACCTCAAACAATCGAGCGTTGGCGGAATCAAGGTCGCGGCCAACATTCTCAACCTGATGGATTCGACCGTGGAGCAGGGCATCATCGCCAAGATCGGCGAAGCCGATGCCGACCTGTCGACACGCATCCAGGAGCTGATGTTCGTGTTCGACGATCTCGGCGACGTCGACGACAAGGGCATCCAGGCGCTGCTGCGCGAAGTCTCCACCGAGACGCTGGGCATGGCGCTGAAGGGCGCCGAGGCGCGCGTCAAGGACAAGTTCACCAAGAACATGTCGAAGCGCGCGGCCGAGATGCTGCTCGAGGACATGGAAGCCAAGGGCCCGGCGCGCGTCTCCGACGTCGAGGCCGCGCAGAAGGAAATCCTCGCTGTGGCGCGCCGCCTCGCCGAGTCCGGCGCCATCGTGCTCGGAGGCAAGGGTGAAGAACTTATCTGAGATCCTGCCGGCCGAGACTGCCGGCGCCGCCACGCGCTGGGAGCTGCCGCTGTTCGCCGCCGGCGCGATGGCGGATCACACCGTGATCGGCGCGCAGCTGCACACCGCCGAACATCTCGACGCGCTGGAGCAGTCCGCCTACCAGGAAGGCCTGCAGCGCGGCCACGCCGACGGCTATGCCGCCGGCCTGCGCGCCGGGCAGGCCAAGGTGCAGGAGCAGATCCAGCGCCTCGGCGATCTGCTCGACGGCTTTGCACGTCCTTTCGAGGCGCTGTCCGCCGACATCGAACACAGCCTGGTGGCGCTCGCCATGGACGCGGCGCGCAAGCTGGTCAACGCCGAGCTGGCGCTCGACCCGGCCAAGGTCGCCGGCGCCGTGCACGAGGCCGTGGCCTCGCTGGCCAGCGCGCCGCGCGAGCTGCGCGTGCACCTGCATCCCGAAGACGTGCAGCTGCTGCGCGACACGCTCACCCTCAATACCGAAGCCGAGTGGAAGCTGGTGCCGGACAACACGCTGTCGCGCGGCGACTGCCTGCTGATGACCGACGCCGGCCGCGTCGATGCGCGTCTCGAAACACGCCAGGCGGGCCTGCAGCGCGGCCTGATGGGTGAGGACGCATGAACCAATTTCGCGCCGCGCGCGACCAGCGACTGATCCAGGGGCTCGGTGCCGCCGCGGCGCGGCTGCCGTCCACCAGCGGCCCGGTGGTCGAAGGCGTGCTCAAGCGCGTCGTCGGCCTGACCCTGGAGGCGGTGGGTTGCCAGGTGCAGATCGGCGGCCGTTGTCGTGTGCTGGGCGCCGACGGTCACGGCCAGGAGGCGGAAGTGGTCGGCTTCTCCGGCGAGCGCGTCTATCTGATGCCCTCCGGCGAGATGCACGGCCTGACGCCCAATGCGCGCGTGATCCCGCTGCGCCAGGCGGCGGAGGTCGCAGTCGGCGACGCGCTGCTCGGCCGCGTGCTCGATGGCGAGGGCCAGCCGCTCGACGGTCTGCCCAAGCCGCGCTGCGAGCGCCGCGTGCGCCTCAACGGCGTGCCGATCAATCCGCTGGCGCGCGCGCCGATCACCGATCCGCTCGATGTCGGCGTGCGCGTGATCAATTCGCTGCTCACCGTCGGGCGCGGCCAGCGCATCGGCCTGTTCGCCGGCACCGGCGTCGGCAAGAGCACTTTGCTGGGCATGATGACGCGCTTCACCAGCGCCGACGTGATCGTGGTCGGCCTGATCGGCGAGCGCGGCCGCGAGGTGCGCGATTTCATCGACCATGCGCTCGGCCCCGAAGGCCTGCGCCGCGCGGTGGTGGTGGCGACGCCGGCCGACCGCTCGCCGCTGATGCGCCTGCGCGGCGCGGCGCTGGCCACGTCCATCGCCGAGCATTTCCGCGACCAGGGCAAGCATGTGCTGCTGCTGATGGATTCGCTGACGCGCTTCGCGCAGGCGCAGCGCGAGATCGGCCTGGCCGTCGGCGAGCCGCCGACCACGCGCGGCTATCCGCCGTCGGTGTTCGCCAAGCTGCCGCACCTGGTCGAGCGCGCCGGCAATGGCGTCAACGGTGTCGGCTCGATCACCGCGTTCTACACGGTGCTGACCGAGGGCGACGATCCCAACGATCCCATCGCCGACACCGCGCGCGGCATCCTCGACGGCCACATCCTGATGTCGCGCGCCATCGCCGACTCCGGCATCTATCCCGCCGTGGACATCGAATCCTCGGTGAGCCGCGTCGCCCACGAAATCACCTCCGCGCCGCACCAGCAGCTGGTGCGCCGCTTCCGCCAGCTGTTTTCCGCGCATCAGCGCAACAAGGATCTGATCAGCATCGGCGCCTACCAGAAGGGCAGCGATGCCCGCGTCGATGCCGCCATCGCGCTGTGGCCGCGCATGGAAGAGTTCCTGCGCCAGGACGTGCAGCAGTCCGCCGATTTCCTCGGCAGCCTGCAGGCGCTCAACACCCTGCTGACCACGACATGAGGAGCCCTCGATGAACGCCCGCTCGACGCGTCTGCAACCGCTGCAGCAACTGGCCAGCCTGCGCGAGGACGAAGCCCTGCGCAGTCTCGCGGGCAGCGAGCGCCAGGCGGCGGAGCAGGCGGCGCGGCTGCGGGAACTGCAGCGCTACATCGAGGACTACAGCAACGCGATGCCGGCGCAGGCCACGCCGGCCCTGCTCGGCAATCGCCACGCTTTTCTGGCGCGGCTGCGCGAGGCCGAGGCCTACCAGCGGCGCGCGGTGGAACAGGCACAGGCCAGCAGCGAGGTGGAGCGCGCGCGCTACCTGCTCAAGCGCCGCGACAGCGGCACGCTGGAGCAGCTCGCCGCCAGCTATCGCGCGCAGGAGCGCGCGCAGGCGGAGCGCCGCAGCCAGAAGGAACTGGACGAGATCGCGCTGCGGCGCGCGCCGACGCCGCTGTAGCGGTGGTAACGGCGCCACCCGCTCTGGCCATCGCGGCCGCCTATGTTGTTATTTAATATCTATCAAATTTAAAAAATGAATATAATTAATAACAACATCACCAGTGCCAAACCCAATAGCGGGTGGCCGCTTCCCGTGCCTGCCGGCACGCCGGCGGACTTCTTTCTGCCGACCGCCGTGACGCCAGCCGCCGCGCCGATCGCAGCGGCGAACCCGAGCGAGGGCACTGCCGCGCTGCCGACCTTGAACCCCGCATCGACGCCGCGCCTGGCGCCTGCGGACGCCGGCACGCCGGCCGGTGCAACCCACGCGTCGCCGCCCGCCGCCAGCCTGGCACCTGCGCGGGTGCCGACGCCCACACCGGGCCTCGCGCCCGATGCCTCGGCGGGATTGAATCTCGGCGAGACGCCGGGCGCCGTGCCGGCATTACCGGAGGCGGCTGCGCCGCCGCACGACACGGCCGCCGCCGAGGCGACCCCGGCCGGCGAAAGCGCGGCGCCGGTCAACCCCTGGCTGGCCGCGATGCTGCCGGTGACAGCGCCGCCGCCTGCGGTCGCGTCGTGCCCGGTGCCGGCGGCTACCGCGACCGGCCCCGAGCGTGCGGTCAGCGAAGCGCCGGCCAGCAGGACCCCGCCGGCGGACGTCACCGGGGTCTCGCCACGAGCAACGTCTGCCGCCGCACCCGCACCGGACGCCTCGGTCGCCGGCACGACAGCGGCGCCATCCCCGGCCGCCGCGCCTGTCGCTGCCCGCTCCGATGCACCGACGGCGGCGGAACCCGATTTCCAGCAGTTCAGCGCCTGGCTGCAGCGCGCGGACGCCGCGTCTGCGCCGCCGGTCCCGCCACCTTCCGCCGTGCCGGTGACGCTGCCGTCTGTGCCTGCGCCGGCCGCTGGCGCGGCGACGGCGACCCTGACCCTCCCGCTGCCGGTGCATCACGCCGGCTGGAGCGAGGCGCTGGGGCAGCAGGTGGTGTGGAGCCTGGGGCAGGACCTGCAGCAGGTGCAGATCCACCTGCATCCGGCGGAGCTCGGCCCGCTCAGCATCAGCCTGCGACTGGATCAGGATCAGGCGCAGGTGAGTTTCGGCGCCGCGCATGCGCAGACGCGCGAGGCGCTGCAACAGGCGCTGCCGCAACTGCGCGAGATGCTGGGGCGCGAAGGCATCAGCCTCGGCCAGGCCAGCGTGCACTCGCAGCTGCCGCAGCGGCAGGACACGCCGCACCAGGGGCGCGACGACGCGTCGGGATTTTCCACGGGCGCGGGCGCCACAACTGGCGACGAGACGGCCGCGCCGGTCCTCGTGCGCAGACGGCGCGGGCTGGTGGACGACTACGTGTGAGGCTGGGCCGCCGTCGGCGTAACGCTCAGGCGGCGGCGCTGGTCTGCAGCATGGCGAGCAGCCGCTCCGGCGGAATCGCCGGTGCGAACAGCCAGCCCTGGGCGTAATCGACGCCGATCTCGCGCAGCACCGCCAGCTTGCGCTCGTGGTCGACGAACTCGGCGACGGTTTTCTTGCCGGTGGCGCGTGCCACCTGGCGGATGGCGCGCAGGATCTCCTGCGACACCGGGTTCTCGACGAGGTCGCGCGTGAAGCGGCCGTCGATCTTCACCTCATCCACCGCCAGCGACTGCAGGTAGCCGAAGGAGCACAGGCCGGAGCCGAAGTCGTCGAGACTGAACTTGCAGCCGACGGCGCGGAACTCGGCGATGACCTCCGCCGCCACCTCGAGATGCTCGATGGCGGCAGTCTCGGTGATTTCGAAGCACAGCTGGCCCGGCGGCAGTTGCGCGCTCTTGACGTCGCGCAGCAGGTTGTCGATGAAGTGGCCGTCGCCGATGGATTGCGCCGACAGGTTGAGCGAGACGCCGTCGAGCCGGCGCAGCGCCGGTGCGTTCTGCGTGATCCACTCCAGCGCCCATTGCGAGGAGTAGTGGTCCAGCTCGCTGGCCAGGCTCAGTTGCTCCAGCGTCTCGATGGTGTCCGGCGGCAGGGTGACGTAGCTGCCCTCGTGGTGCTGGCGGATCAGGAATTCGGCCTTGGCCAGGCGCGCGCCGCCGCGGCTGATGTCCATGATCGGCTGCGCGTGCAGCACCAGGCGGCCTTCGGCCATCAGCTTGCGGAAATTGATCACCAGGTTGGCGCTGGCGGCGTCGCGGCCGGCGTCGTCGCGCTGCACCACGTGGCTCACCACCTGGTTGATGCCGCGGCGCTTGGCCTGATGGCAGGCGTCGCCGGCGTTGTGGATCGCACGATGCCAGTCCTCGTCCGGACGCACCACGGTCAGGCCGATGGCCACGCCCAGGTGGTTCTCGCCGAGCAGGGAGGGATAGCGGATCTGCGCCAGACGGTCGCGCAGCCGCGAGGCCTCGTCGATGGCGGTCTGGGCGTGATCGATGGCCCGCACGGCGATGAATTCGTTGCTCCAGAGGCGGCCGGACACGCCATTGCCGGCGGTCCAATCCTCCAGGGCTTCGCTCACCGCCGCCAGCGCGCGGTCGCCATGTTGCGGGCTGGCGTAGCGGTTGAGCGCGCGCATGTGGCGCACGTCGAGGTACACCAGCGCGGCGCAGGGGTGGAAGCGCCAGGCCTGCAGGCGCTTGAGCAAGATGTTGTAGTAGGAAAAGGGCATCGGCAGGTCGGGCGGTCTGCAGGGAATAACGGCGCCCGCAACGGCGACTTGATGCCCGGCCCTGCCGTTCGTCGGGCCGCTGGTCGGCCGGGGGGCGGCCCGGCGCCGCCATCAACCCGTTATAGTGCCGCCCGGTTCCCAACGCCGAGTGTCCGCATGTCCGTGATCCGTCCCAGCAGCCATTTCCAGGGCACCCGCGATGCCCGCCGCCCGATGCAGCGCGTCGACAACGTGCGCGAGGCCGCCAAGGATTTCCGCCGCGCCCTGCTGGCGCAGTCGAAAGTCGTCTACTACCGCTCCTTCGAGCTGGTGCGGGTGCCGTACCCGACCAAGTTCGGCTATCTCAACGCCTGGAACTCGGTGTCGCCCTACCTGCACCTGTGCAACCGCCTGTTCGTGATCCAGTTCGACAGCCCGCAGGGCATCAAGACGCTGCTGGCCTCGCCCTCGGACTGGGAGCACCAGCTGGCGACGCCGTTCTTCCAGCGCCTGTCGGACGCCATGGGGCCGCTGGCCGGCGTCGGCGAGCGCCTGGTGTTCAAGAAGACCCGCACGGTGCTGGACTGCCTGGCCGAGATCGGCCTCGACCCGGCGCAGGTGGACTATCTGACCTACGATCACCTGCACACGCAGAACGTCACCCGCTGGCTCGGCGCCAGCGGCCAGCCGGCGATCTTCCCCAATGCCAAGCTGCTGGTGACGCGCGAGGAGTGGGAGTCGGCCAAGGGCCTGCTGCCCTGGGACCGCCAGTGGTACTGCCCCGGCGGCATCGACGGGGTCGACGAGTCGCGCGTGGAATTCTTCGACGGCGATGTCTTTCTCGGCGAGGGCGTGGCGCTGGTGCGCACCAAGGGGCACACCGAGGGCAACCATTCCATCGTGGCGTCCACCGACGACGGCATCTTCGTCACCAGCGAGAACGGCGTGTCGCTCGATGCCTATGCGCCGCTGCGCTCGCCCGTTCCCGGTGTCGCCGAGTACGCGCGCGTCACCGGCGCCGAGGTGATCCTCAACGGCAACACGCAGGAATACGCCGTCGACCAGTACATCTCGATGGTGCAGGAGAAGGAAATCGCCGGGCCGTCGAAGCGCCTCGAGGGTTATCCCAACATCGCGCCCAGCTCGGAGTCGCAGGGCTACTGGCTGTTCCCGCGCACGCAGCCCAGCGTCAGCGTCGGCGACCTGCACTACGGCACGCTGTACCGCGCGCCGGCGCTGCGGCGCGCGGCCTGAAGCGCGACCGTGTACGAGCTGATCGGCGCCAACCCCTCGCCGTACTCGCGCAAGCTGCGCGCCATCCTGCGCTACCGCCGCCTGCCGCACGTCTGGCGGCTGCGGCGGCCGGCGATGTCGCCGGAGATCGAGGCGATCAAGCCCAAGCTGATCCCGATCCTGCGGTTTCCCGAGGGCGACTATCGCGTCGACTCCACGCCGCTGGCGTATGAGCTGGAGCGGCGCCACGCCGAGCGCTCGATCATTCCGCCCGATCCGGCGGACGCTTTCGTCTGCCACCTGATCGAGGACTACGCCGACGAGTGGGGCACCAAGTGGATGTTCCACTACCGCTGGAAGGACGATGCCACCGCGGCCTGGGCGGCGCGCTGGATCGCGCAGGACACGCTGCCGGCGCCGCTGGGGCCGCAGGCGCAAAGCTTTGCGAAATATTTCCACGACCGGCAGCGCGGGCGCATGGCCCTGGTCGGCAGCACGCCGGACACCGCGCCGCTGATCGAGGCCAGCTACGAGCGCGCGCTCGACATCCTCGGCGCGCAGCTTGGTGGCGAGCGCTACCTGTTCGGCACGCGGCCGTCGCTGGCGGACTTCGCGCTCTACGGCCAGCTCGCGCAGCTGTCGATCGATCCCTGGCCGCTGTCGGTGCTGCGCCAGCGTGCGCCGACGCTGGAAGGCTGGACCCTCCTGCTCGACGACGCCTCCGGCGTGGAGGGCGAGTGGCAGCCGCAGGCGCCGTGGGCGGCGGACACGCGCAAGGCGCTGCTGCGCCGCATCGCCGCCGAATACCTGCCGTTCCTGCGCGCCAATGCCGCCGCGCTGCAGGCCGGCGAGAAAACCGTGCGGGTGACGCTAGAGGGTGGCGAGTACACGCAGGACGCTTTTGCCTACCAGGGCAAGTGCTACGCCGACATCCTGCGCCGCTGGCAGGCGCTGCCGGCGCCGGCGCGTGCGACGCTGTCGCCGCTGCTGGAGGAGACGGGCGTGCGGGCGTTTCTGGACGGTTGATTCAAGCGGCTGCTGCCGAGAGCGCGGAAAAAGCGCGACCTGTCTTCAGCGCACCGTTTTCCGCGCGCGGGGCTTCAGGCCGGCGCCCGCTCGATGCGCGTGATCGCGCTGCCCATGATCACGCTGTTGGGCACCACCACCTCGTGGTTGTCGTTGTCGACAAGGACGGTGTAGCCCAGGGAGATGAGGCGCACCGTGGCGGAGAGCGGGCCGACCGGCGAGGCGAGGCGGATCGTATCGCCGACACGCACGGTCTTGGACAGCACCAGCGAGAAGCCCGCGACCAGGTTGCCGAGCGTGTTCTGGGCGGCGACGCCGACGACCACGGAAATGACGCTCACGCCGGTCAGCAGGGCGGACCCGAGGGCCCGCAGTTCCGGGATCAGGTGCGCATACAGCACGAAGCCGAACAGATAAGTCAGCAACTGCGCGAACGCACTGACGAAACCCAGGGCGGTGACGTCGGTCAGGTGATGTTCGATGCGGCGTGCTCCGCGCCGGATCAGCAGGGCCACGATGGAGGTGAGCGCAAACACCAGCACGCCGAGGCAGACGCTTCTCAGCAGCGAGTCCGGGTTCAGCATGCTGCCGGCGGCATCAATCGACGGGTTCATCTTCATTTCCGGTGTGGCGGGACGTTCACGGCGGGCGACCGCGATGCCGCGACGATTTCAGGATAGCGCAAGCCATGGCCACGGTTTGCGGCTCGGCGTGAGCGGGCCGGCGCGATGCGCGCCGCCGTGTGTATGGGCTGATCTTGCTGCTATCGTGGCGCCCGATGCGGGCGGACAATGCGCCACCCGCTAACGGCAACGGCGGTGACGTAGATGTTTAAAAATATAATAAGAATTAAAAATATAAATATAAAATAAAACAATTTCCCCAGGGAAAACGGCGGCAGCGGGTGGGGCGGGAGGTGGCATGAACCAGCGGGAAACGTACCTTTTTGCGGTGGTGTTGGCCGCGCTGCTCGGGGGCTGCGCACGCTCGTCGGCGCCGTCGACGACGGCGCGCGACGTGCTGGCGCAGGTCAATCCCCTGGTCGGCACGCAGTCGGGCGCAGCGGACTACGGCACCGGCGGCGGTGCGGGCAACACTTTTCCCGGCGCGACGCTGCCGTTCGGCATGGCGCAGTTGTCGCCGGACACGACGCCGTCCACCGACAACTTCGCCGGCGGCTACACCTACAGCGACACGCGCATCAAGGGTTTCAGCCTCACGCACATCTCCGGCGCGGGTTGCGCGATCCTGCAAGACGTCCCGATGCTGCCGCTGGCGCGCGAGATCACCTCTTCACCGGTGCCGCCGCTGGGCGCCGGCCTCAACGCCGATCTGCCGATGCTTTTCGATCATGCGCACGAGCAGGCGCAGCCCGGCTACTACGCGGTGCGGCTCGATCCCGCCGGCGCCGCGCCGGTAGATGTGGAGTTGACCGCGACGCTGCACGGCGGTGCCCTGCGCATCCGCTATCCCGCCGATCATCCGGCGACGCTCCTGGTCAACGCCGGTGGCAGCGCCATGGCCGATTCCGCGGCCAGCATCACGGTCGATCCCGCGCGGCGCGAGATCAGCGGCAGCGCCAGCAGCGGCCGCTTCTGTTTCCAGGACAACCGCTACACCGTGTATTTCGCCGCCGTGTTCGACCAGCCGCTGCGCAGCACCGGCACCTGGCAGAAGCAGGCGTTCAGCGCCGGCGGCACCCGCGCCAGCGACACCGGCGTGTTGCCGGTCAACTACGAGCCGGTGCCCGGCGGACCGGCATCGATCCCCGGCAATCCCAGCGGCACGGCGCAGGCCGGCGCGGTGCTGGGCTTCGAGCCGGGCGCGACGGTGCTGCTGCGCGTGGCGATCTCATACGTGAGCGTCGACAACGCGCGCGCCAATCTCGCGGCGGAACTCGCCGGCCGTGATTTCGATGCACTGCGCGCCGCAGCGCAGGCCCGCTGGCAACACGAGCTGGCGCGCATCGAACTCGGCGCCGGCGCCGATCCGCGCTGGTCGCGCGTGTTCTATACCGCGCTGTATCACGCGCTGCTGTCGCCCAGCGTGTTCAGCGACGTCAACGGCGACTACCTGGGCATGGACGGACAGGTGCACCGCGAGACGGCGCGCATGCAGTACCAGACGTTTTCCGGATGGGACGTGTACCGCACGCAGCTGCCGCTGCTGGCGATGCTCGATCCGCAGCGCGCGGGCGACATGATGCAGTCCCTGGTGGTGGACGCGCAGCAAAGCGGCTGGCTGCCGAAATGGTCCTACGCCAACCAGCAGACCGACACCATGGTCGGCGATCCGGCGGCGCCGACGATCGCTGGCGCCTATGCCTTCGGCGTGCGCAATTTCGACACCGCCGCCGCTTTCGAGGCGATGCTCAAGGGCGCGACCCAGAGCGGGCACGCGAACAATCCGGTCAGCCTCAACAACGCCTACGTCGAACGCCAGGCGCTGGACGCCTATCAGTCGCTGGGTTACGTGCCACACGAGCTCGACAGCCCGCTCGGCGGTATCGGCTACGTGCTCAGTTCCGATTTCGTGTGGGGTAGCGCCGCCACCACGCTGGAGTACGCGCTGGCCGATTTCGCCGTCGGTCGTTTCGCCGATGCGACGGGGCAGGGGGCGCGCGCCGATGCCTTGCGCGCCCGCGCCGGCAACTGGAAGAACCTGCTGAACCCGGCGACGCGCGCCATCGAGCCGCGCTCGGCGCTCGGCACTTTCCAGAGCGGTTACGACGCCACCAGCGGCGACGGCTTCGTCGAGGGCGATGGCGCACAGTACACCTGGTTCGTGCCGCACGATGTCGCCGGCCTGATCGCCGCGCTGGGCGGCGAGGACGCGGCGGCGCGGCGGCTGGATACCTTCTTCACGCAGATCAATGCCGGCCCGAAGTCGGCCTACGCCTACCTCGGCAACGAGCCGACGCTGTTCACGCCCTGGCTCTACGCCTGGCTGCGCCGCCCCGCGCAGACCGGGCCACTGGTGCAGCGCGCGCTGACGACGCTCTACGACGACGCGCCCACCGGCATGCCCGGCAATGACGATCTCGGCACCATGTCGGCCTGGTGGGTGCTCTCGGCGCTGGGCCTGATGCCGGCCGTGCCCGGCACCGATACGCTGCTGCTTAATGCGCCGCTGTTTCCCGCCGCCACGCTGCATCTGCCCGCTGGCGATCTGCGCATCGTCCGCGATGGTCAAGGCGCGACTGTGCAGGGCCTGACCCGCGACGGCGTCGCGCTGGATCGTGCCTGGCTGCATTTTTCCGACATCGCGCACGGCGGCACGCTGCGCTATGCGGTTGGTGCCAGCGCCGACACCAGCGGCTGGGCCACGGACATGGCCGCGCTGCCGCCATCCAACGGCGCATCGGCGGTTGACCCCTGAGGCCTCGCCGAACAGACTGCCGCCAATTTTCGAGGACTTCATTCCATGCTTAATCTCAAGTGGTTCCAGTACCTCAAGGTCCGCACGCCAGACAATCTCTCGCAGGTGCTGCACCGCGACGAGGCGGGTGAGGCGCCGGCGTCCGCCGCCAGCCTCGATCACCAGGCGGTGGAGGCGATCTGGAACGATGTCGAGAATCTCTACCGCAGCGGCGCCTATCCGGGGCTGAGTTTCTGCCTGCGCCGTCGTGGCCAGGTGCTGATCAACCGCGCGCTGGGACACGCGCAGGGCAACGGGCCGCTGGAGTCGCCGCGCGCCGAGAAGCGCCTGCTGAAGGCGGACGATCCGATCTGCCTGTTCTCCGCTTCCAAGGCGGTGACGGCGGTGCTGACGCATCTGCTGGCCGAGGACGGCGCCATCGACCTCGACATGCCGGTGGCGCGCTACCTGCCGGCCTTCGGCGCCAGCGGCAAGGCCGACACCACGGTGGCCGAGGTGCTGGCGCATCGCGGTGGCTTCCCGACGCTCGATCTGCCTGTCGGCGATCTGCAGCCGGAACTGCTGCTGGACTGGGAGCGCGTCATCAAGATGATCTGCGACGCGCCACCGACGCCGGGACGCGCCAACAAGATGTCGTATCACGCCATCACCGGCGGCTTCATCCTTGCCGAGATCATCCAGCGCGTGACCGGCGCGCCGGTGCAGCAGTACCTGGACGAGCGCCTGCGCAAGCCGCTGGGCATGAAGTACTTCACCTATGGCCTGGCGCCGCAGTACCGCGAGCGCGTGGCGCTGAACTATGCCGCCGGCACGCCGGTGCGGTTTCCGATTTCGGTGATTCTCGAGCGCGCGCTGATGGCGCCGATGAACCGCGTGATCGAAGTGTCCAACTCGGAAGTGTTCATGGATGCCGTGATTCCCGCCGGCAACATCTACGCCACTGCCGAGGAGCTGTCGCGCTTCTACCAGATGCTGCTCGACGGCGGCATCTACAACGGCCGGCAGGTCATGAAGCACGAGACGGTGCAGCGCGCGGTGCGCCCGGCCGGACGCATGGCTTTCGACCACACGCTCAACATCCCGATGCGCTACAGCGAGGGCATGATGCTGGGCGCCACGCCGGTGGGCATCTACGGCCCCAACACCAACGGCGCCTATGGCCACCTGGGATTCATGAACATCCTGGGCTGGGCCGATCCCCGCCGCGACATCGCCGTCGGCCTGCTCGTCACCGGCAAGGCGGTGCTCGGCGGGCATCTGCTGCCGCTGGCCAAGCTGCTCACCACCATCTCGCGCTATTGCGATTGAGTATCCGGTATTCCAGGAGACTGCCATGTCTGCATCCGATCTTGCCAAGCAGTTCGCCGCCGCCGTCGACAAGGTGCGCAACGCGCCGGAAGACGGCGCCTTCAAGCCGGGCAACGACTACAAGCTGCGCATGTACGCGCTCTATCGCCAGGCCACCGATGGCGATGTCTCGGGCAAGAAGCCGGGCATGTTCGATGTCATCGGCCGCTTCAAGTACCAGGCCTGGGAGTCGCTCAAGGGCATGAGCTGCGAGGCGGCCATGCGCGAATACGTCGCCGAAGTGGCAAAGGTCGAAAAGCAGTACGGCTGACTTGCATATAATCCGGCGCCGCGCGGTGGACGTGCCGGCGGATGATTTGGAGAAAGGAAGCGATGGAACACGGTTTTCATGTGCATGGCGCCGACCAGCACGAGCTGGAGCACAAGGCGCACGCGGGAGAGTCGCTGTCGCAGCGCATCGCCATCATGACGGCGATCCTGTCGACGCTTGGCGCGGTGTTCGCTTACGAGGGCGCGGCTACGCAGAACGAGGCCATGCTGCTCAAGAACGAAGCGCTACTGAAAAAAACCACAGCCGCTGACCAGTGGGCGCAGTTCCAGTCCAAGAGCCAGAAGCAGGCGCTGGCCGAGCTTGGCGCCCTCGTGGTGCCGGCGGCGCAGGCCGATGCCTACAAGGCCAAGGCGGCGCGCTACGAAGAGGAAAAAGCCGAGATCGCCAAGAAAGCCAAGGCACTGGACGAGGAAAGCGCGCGGCTCAACGACGAGAGCGCGGCGGTGATGCGGCCGCATCACCACATGGCGCAGGCCATGACCTTGCTGCAGGTCGGCATCGCGCTGGCGTCCATCGCCGCGTTGACGCGTCGGCGCTGGCTGGTGTGGGGCGCGGGCACCTCGGCCCTGATCGGAATCGGCCTGGGCGTGCTGGGCTGGCTGGGCTGAATCGAGCACCCGGCGCCGGGCGGATTAGTGCTGCGCCGCCTCGGGTTCGTCGCCGGGCGACGAGCAGAAGTGGATCGCCCGCGTGACGATGTGCAGCACCTTGCCGGAGTCGAGCTCCGGTTTCAGCAGGCGGATGCCGCTGACCGCGCGGAAAATGAACTCGGCGCGCCAGTGCGCAATCGGCAGGTCGACGCTCCGTGCCGAGATCACGGCACGGTGACCGGCCTGTACCGCCAGTGCCACCACGCCCGCCGTCAGCACGCTGGCGCGCATCTCAGAAAATTTCTGCTGGTCGAGATTGAACTCGCAGACCAGGCATTGCGGCGGCCGGTTCTGCAGCTTGCCGAGCAGGTCGTGCGCTTCGCCTGCCGACTGCAGCGCCGGCAGCTTGCGGATGAAGCCCGGCGCGGTGGTGTCAGTGTGCGGATTGAAGGGACGAGGATCGGTGCTGCAGGCGAGGTGCAGATCGGCGGAGCGTTCGACGCCAGTCGCAACTGTCTCAGTCTCGAACATGAAGCTCTCTCCCTCTGAGGCCAGCTTATGCTGGCAACGGCCTGCGACGTGCGGATGACACTCTGATCAGCCGGGCCGACTGGGTTTTTCGGCCCCGATGCGGTGGCGATACACCTGAAGCCAAGGATATAAGATTTTTCCTACGTTATGTAGGAGATCATGGCCCGGCACCCCGCCATTTTCAGTACTTTGACCACATTTTTTGGAAAGCGGGCAGGTGCGCGCAAGGCAGATCGATCCCGGCGGGGCGGGAGCCACCACTGCGAGAACGCAATCGAACTGGCGACTCAACGCAATGATTATTAAGAAATAAATATTATTTAACTCGACGAGGTGCCAGAAAGGCTCCCGACGAGTCGCGCCCAAAAATCTAGTTGCCAGCGATGGGGGTTACGCCGCCATCACTTGTCTTGGCGCTGCCGTAGAGCCGTGCGAGCACGGAGGGTGGAGGGATCACTGGACATACGCCCGTCCCCCTTTGGCTTGCATGGTTCACTGTCCCGGTCGCGGGGAACGAGCCTGTCTCGACAATCCGGCGGATGGTCCAGAGAAAGCCTGCCGGCGACCTTGGCTCGTTTCGCGGATGGGCCATTTCAAGGCCGGCGAGTCTTGTGTGCGCTTGCGTCGATATTGTGCCTACTGAGCAATTTATATAAATCGGTACGATTGCGACCCGCCAGTCGAGCTGCTCGACTGATATTCCCGCCCGAGAGGTCCAACAATTGGCTCAGATAGTTTCGGGTGAACTCGGTGCGCGCCTGGTCGTAGGACACCATCGCGCCGCTCTGACCGCCGAGACAGCTACGCACCAGTGCCGAGCCGATGACGCGACCGGGCGACAATGCCACGGCCTGTTCGACCACGTTAAATAGCTGGCGCACGTTGCCGGGCCAGTTGGTGCTGGCGAAAACTTCCATTGCCTCGCGTGAACAGACACGACGCGGCGCGCCAGCGGCGGCGAGTTGTGAAAGCTGGTGCGCGACCAACAGCGGGATATCTTCGCGTCGCTCGTCCAGAGCCGGTAATTTCAGACGGACCACGTTCAGACGGTAGAACAGATCCTCGCGGAATTCTCCAGACGCGACGCGTGCTTCGAGATCGCAATGCGTAGCCGAGAGCACGCGAACATCAACCGGAATCGTGCGTGTCTCACCTAGCGGCCGTACCTCGCGCTCTTGCAGAACGCGCAAGAGTTTTACCTGCAGCGTTACCGGCATATCGCCGATTTCGTCAAGAAACACGGTGCCGCCTTCGGCAGCGCGGAAAAGGCCAGCATGATCGGTGTGTGCGCCGGTGAAGGCGCCGCGGCGATGGCCGAAAAGCTCCGACTCCAGTAGCTCCGTTGGCACCGCAGCGCAATTGATTGCCACGAACGGCCGTGCATCGCGTCGACTGTGACGGTGAATCGCACGTGCCAGTAGCTCCTTGCCGGACCCGCTGGCGCCGGTGATCAGTACCGCAGAATCCATGCGCGCAACGCGAGTGGCATCTTCGATCACTGACTTCATCTGTGCGCTGCGCGTGACGATGCCCGCGCTCCAATCCGAAATTTGCGTACCGCCAGCGATATGGCGCTGCAGGCAATCCAGCAATTTATCGCGGTCTATCGGCTTGGTTAAGAAATCAACCGCCCCGGCATGGGTTGCCCTTACCGCTTCGGGGATGTCACCGTGCGCAGTGAGAATCGCGACCGGCAGGCCGGGACTGCGCTCCTGGATGCGTGTTAACAGTTCGATGCCGTCCATGTCCGGCATGCGCAGGTCCGCGAGCACGAACTGGACGCGCAACTCTCCGAGCTGATTAATCGCATCTTGGCCGCAAGTCGCCGCAGCGACCTGATAACCGGCCGACTCCAAGCGCAGCGACAGTACACGCAGCAGCTTCGTGTCATCGTCGACCAGCAGAATTTGGGCGGCCTCCATCTTCAACGTCGCTCCTGGCCCTGGCGCCGTTCGATCTCGACCACCTGGGTTACGCGTCTTCTTAGATCAGCAACCTCTTCGTGGCAGGCGTTGACGGCGTCGAGATCGGCAATGCGGACGCGCGCCACCGCAGCCAGGTCGGGCGATGGATCGTGCGCGAGAAAATTCTTCAGGCGTCTGCGCGCAGCCGCAGGATCGTAGCCGGAATGATCGGGGATACTTTGCATCAGTGCTGTGCGCAGTTCCCAACTTTCCGTCCCGCCGTTGCTGTTGCGCATGGCTTGCCATTGCGCCTCACGCGCCGCAGGGCTGGCCGCCATCGCCTGCGCCATGAAGTCGAGCTGCTGGCGCGCACTGCCGGCTGTCGAAGGTAGGTAGGCGCAGCCTACTTGCGACAGTGCGACCAGTAATGCAGCGCTAAGGCTGCGGGCAAGGCCATCGGACGCAGAAGCGCGCGCCAGGGCCAGCATCTTCCACCAGGGCGCAACCGCCGTGGGCCTCTGCGACTTCATGCACGATGGAAAGGCCAACGCCGGCGCCACGTTGGCTGGATTCTTCTGCCTCGGCGCCGCGGACGAAGGGTTCAAAAATCCTTTTTTTGTCGTCATTGGGTACACCTCTTCCCTGATCCCTCACCCACAACTGGCACGACCCATCCCGGATCTCGGTGCAGATTTGGACCACGCTGCCTTCGGGTGCGTGCTTGATGGCATTGGTGAATAGGTTGTCCAGGGCGATACGCAGTTGCACGCGCTGTCCGAATAGACGACGGGACTGCACGTGGAGTTCCACGGAAAGCCGGCGCGCGGCCATCGGCAGACGGTGCATCACAAGCACCTCTTCAATCAAATCGCCGGCGTCGAACCAGGCCATGTCCATTTGCCGGTCGCCGCGCCGCCACTCGGAGTAGGTCAGTAGATTGCCGATCAGCGTTTCGAGCTCCCGCGATGATTCGATCAGGATTTGAGCGACCTCGGTCTGCTGCGGCGTCAGTCGGCCCAACGAACCCTCGTGCAACAATGCGGCACCTTCCCTGAGGCTTGCCAGCGGTGTCTTCAATTCATGCGAGACGTGCCGCAAGAAGCGGTCCTTGTCGGCATCAAGCATGGCCAGCCGGCGCCGCAGCCAGTCGAGCCGCTCGCCCAGGCGCTGCATCTCGTAGGGGAAGCCAATGCTCACAGCTTGGTCATAGCGGCCATGCCCAAGCTCGGCGATGCTTCGGCCCATGCGCCGCAACGGATGGGTCACCGCTACCGAAAAACCCATTGCCAGCAGTCCCGCGAACGGAACCAGGGTCAACGCGGAAAATACGATCACTCGCCGCGTGCTCGCCATCTCGTCGCTGAAACGCCGCATCTGCTGGTCAACGCTCGCGCGCGCCATGTCGGCGATGGGGTCGCTCTGCAGTAGTAACGTATGCAATCTGTCGCCGATGCCCTCGAGAGCGCCGTTCTGCGTCTGCCAGATCTGCTTGATCTCACCAAGGCCAGTCTTCACCAGCAGAGCTTGCTGGCGCAGAGCCTCGGATGGCGGCCGCCTCTCTAGTTGTTCAAGCAGATCGCCGGCACTGGAGATTCTCGCGCTTACCACCTCGCCCAGGGCCGGCTCGCGCAGCGCCAAATACTGGCGGGAATTGCGCTCGAGATTGCTCAGGGTGTCGCGCAGATCGGTGCCGATATGGGCAACGCGCAGGCTTTCGTCAGTCAAAGTCTGCGCTTGCTGCGCCAGTCGAGCCAGTGCCAGGTCCGCCAGCAACAGCGCAACGAGCAGCGGTGCGGCGACCACTATGCAGCCGATACCAACCCAGCCCGCCATAGTCCGTGGCAGCCAGTGCTCGACATCCATGACACCCGCCGCAACAATCGGGCTCACCGTCCAGCGCGGCCGCAACGCCGTGATCAATCCGCGTGCGCTCATTGCGTCCCTGCAACAATGGAGTCGCAGATTGGACCGCTGTGAGGGGCGGGCGTTCAGCTACTTTTCACCGTCTTGCAGGAGCCCGGTGCGCCTGCAAGACGGGCAGGGAATCTTTCGCCGAGCGACAAGCGGCTCTGCCTGAGTTTGAGGCTTCTCAAGGGTTGCGTGTAGGACTGTCCATCGAGCCACCGCCGGATGAAGATGCGCCGCCATAAGAAGCGAACTCATTGGGATCGAGTTTGCCGTCATGGTTGGTGTCAAGCGAGTCAAAAATCTTGCTGAGTTCCTTGTCTTTTTTTGCTTCCGACTTGCTGATGTAGCCATCCCTGTTCGCATCCAGCCTGTTGAAATCCTCGCTCGTTGCGGAACTGCTACCCGAGTTCAGTGGAGTGGTGCTTGGATAGCCGCCGCCCACCTGGGCGTTGGCTGCCAGAGCCAGACTTGAGGCGACGGCAGCCAAGGCGATGAGACCAAGTTGCGATTTGATATTCACGTTGAACCTCCAGAACGAAATGAATGAGGGATTCGGAAACCGTCAATTCGTTTCCGCCCGGAGCCGATAGAGCAAGCCCGATGCCACGTCGGATAAACCGCAGCAGTCTCAAACAGTTGCCGGCTAGTGGAGTGGGTTGAGCCGGAAACATCCAAGCGCGGCAGGCTTGAAACTGTCTGCACATGGCAACAGTCCCTGCAATCACAACAGGCGAATGACTGCAGCGAAGGGAATTCTGCTGTCGCTGATTGGCGACAGGCACAGACGCGATGCTCGCCGGCATGATCCCATCAGCAAACTACCGCCCTTCGGCAAAAGTATCTGCAGCGCTCAACGAGTGTCAGTCTGCGATTGGCGACAACGGCCCCTGAGTAGCGGTAACGGCATTCTCAGTCACTGTCGCTGACTGCCGACGGTGCTACTTGCCGACGCAATGGCGGCGTGCGGCTCGTCGAATCAATTTCCCTGTCGCTGTTCGCCGACGCGATCAACCCTTTGCCAAACAGGGGCTTGCCGGCGCCTGCGCACTTGGCTGTCGGCCATTAGCAACAATTTCTGTTGCGAGCAGTCCCCAATTCGCTTGCGGCGAGCTGGTTCGCGCACACAAGTTTCTGTTTTTTATCGAGATGCGCCGATATGGCATGGCCCTTGCCCCCTTGCCGCAAGCGCCTGCAAAAAGCAGGTCTTGGCCGTCATCCCAGCTTCCACGCCAGGAGAACCGTCTTGAGTCCTACGTACGACATCGCGATGTTTTACAGCCAAGCAGTAACACGGTCGCCGCTGCTCCCTGCCGGTTGTGTCGCGCATTGCTTTGCCGCCTATGCCGACTTCCGCTTAGCCATGCTGACCCCCGCGGCCATCATAATCAGGAGCGACGACGAAGCTTACGTTGGCGCCCTGCTGCAGCAGATCCGGCACGACCCAGACCACGCCACCGCGCTGGTCTTCACCGACGGCAATATCGCCGCCGGCAACCAGCCTTTAAGCGATGGACCGATGCCGCCGACGCACCAGGCCCTGCTCGATCGCATCGGCGAGTTTCAACAGCGCGCAAGAGCGATGCGTGCACGCGGTGATGATCTGACGCCGGAAGCGCTACTACTGGAATACCTGTGGCTGCGGCCGGGCTGTGTGCTCGAGCCCCTGGCCGATTGGAGAAGTCCGCAGCGCTATCACTATCCGATTCTGGAAGCTCTCGACCGGACCAATTCAGATCCGGACGTCTGGCTGCAGAAGATGGATCGAGGAGGGCTGCTCGAAAAAGTTGCGCTGAAAGACCGTCAGCGCGAATGCGATTTCTGCGGCAGCGCTCACCTCAACTTCATCGACGTCTGCCCGAACTGCCGGAGCATCGATATCGATCAGCATACCGCGTTGCACTGCTTCACCTGCGGCCTGATCGCCCCCGAGGAACGCTTCGCCCAAAGTGGCAAACGAATCTGCCCGAAATGCGGCACACAGCTGCGACATATCGGCACCGACTACGACCGGCCGCTTGAAACCTGCGTCTGCGCCAGCTGCGACCACGTCTTTGTCGAGGGTGACGTAATAGCACGCTGCGCAATCTGCGCGCATAGCATGCTGCCAACAGCACTGCGACTGCACAAATTCTATTCCTGGCGCTTGGGCGCTACCGGCCGACTCGCAGCGCAGGGCGGCCACGAACGCATGCTAAGTCGAGACATCGAAACCAATGGCAGCAGTCGTGAACGCTTCGTCGCAAACTTGGACTGGGTTCTAAAACTCGCACAGAACCAGCGTGATCTAAAAGTCGTTTTACTAAGCCTGCGTCTGGTCAACGGTACTGAACTCAAGAATGCCCTTGGTAGAGAAAACGCAGCACGGCTAGTGCAGGCATACGTCGAAAGGCTACGAGAACAGCTCGGTGACGCTGATTTAATGGCGCACACGGATGACGAGACTGTACTGATGCTCCTGACGCATTACGACCGCAAGCATGTCACTGAACTGCGTGCGGGAATGAAAACGTTGGCCGAGCGAGCGTGCCAGGAGGGCGGTATAGGCCCTACATGGGACGTGGCGGAAGTTCTGGTGAATACCCGTACAGCCCGTCACGAAAGCGCCGAAACGCTACTGACACAGCTCGGTAGCACTGCCAGTGACATGAACCATACCGCGCGGGCGGCCTAAGCCATGGATGCGCTATTGAATACTCTCGTCCAGGGTTACGCCGTATTCATCATGCTGATCAGCGCCGATACGACGCATCTAATACTGAAGTTCGCGCCGTTCGTACTACTGCTGGAATTGCCGCTCTATCTGTTGACCTGGATCGGGGTGATGCACTACCTCAGGCGCAAGCGTCACGAAGTGCCGATAGACATCCCCTACTACCCGCGAGTCACCTGCATCTGCAATGCGTATGCAGAAGGCCGCGACGTGCAGTACTCAGTAAGCTCGCTGTTGGAGCAGATTTATCCAGGACACATCGAACTTCTGCTGGTGTTGGATGGCGCGGTCGTCAATCGAGATACCTATAACGCTATCCGAGAACTGGTTCCGCGCTTCACCAGCTCGCGCGCGCGCTCGGTGCGCTTTATCCCCAAGCCGCAGCGCGGCGGCCGCGTCTCAGCAACCAACACCGGCCTGCTATACGCCACCGGCGAAATCGTGATGGCGTTGGACGCCGACACCTCGTTCGACAACGAGATGGTCGCCAATGCCGTGAGGCCGTTCGTGGATCCCAACGTAGTCGGCGCTACCGGACCGTTGCGGGTTCGCAATGCCAGCACGTCGCTGGTGACACGGTTGCAGGCGGTCGAATACATGATCGCGATTTACCTGGGAAAGGTCGGTCTAGCGGAGTGGAACCTGATCAACAACCTCCCGGGCGCCTTCATGATCTATCGCAAGTCGATCCTCGATCACGTCGGTGGCTGGAACACTGGTACCGGCGAGGATCTCGATCTCACGTTACGAGTCAAACAGTACATCAGCCGGCACCCGAAATTGCGACTCGCGTTCGCCCCTGGCGCGGTTGCCCATACGGATGTCCCGGACAGTTTCTCTGCGTTTTTCAAGCAGCGCCTGCGCTGGGACGGCGATCTTTCCTACATCTACTTTCGCAAGCACTGGCACAGCTTCTCGCCGCTGATCGGCTGGAAAAATTTTTTGTCGGTTGTCTGGTACGGGCTGTTGTTTCAGATTTTTCTGCCGATGCTTCAAGTGGGATTCTTTTCCTACCTGCTGCTATTCACGCCAGCGCCATTTTTAATCGGCGTGATGCTGATGGTCTATTGCTTCTATTTCATGCTCACTGCGCTGCAGTTTGCGCTATTCATAGCGCTACTGTCGGAGCGGCCCCGTACCGACGCCGCCTACATCGTTGTACTGCCACTGATGCCCCTGTTCATGGTCAGCGCGCGTGTCTGGAGCGTCGTCGCGACGCTGCACGAGTGGTTCAACAAGGCTCACCAAGATTCGCCAATGGGGCCATGGTGGGTGATCCGCAGAGGAGGCCCACGATGAAGTATCAAATAGCGGCCGTGATGGCCATAGTGGCTCTTGTTTCCACGGTGGCGCGTGCCGAGCCGATCTCCTTGGAGATGCTGCTCGGTGATACCCAGCATGCGGTTGGCATTCTGCAGGCGGAGGCCGCGCTCGATGGTGCGCGCCACGAGCTGCAGCGTGATCGCGGACAGAGTGGCTGGCAGCTTAGTGGCGCCCTCGGCTATGGAATGATCCGCAATATCGTCGACCAGAACAGGGCGCTGTCCTACCCGGCAGCGCAAGGCCAGGTCGGCTTCTCCTATCCACTGCTCGGTTCCTCTGAACAGCGCCAGCGCGCCATAGATACTGCCCACGGCAACGTGAGGGAGAAGGAGGTGCGGCTGGAAGAGGCTCGCCGCCGCGCGCCACTAGAGCTGGAATCCTATTACGCGCGCTACTGGGGTGCGCAAGAGGCCATGATGGTAATCGATACCTACCTCTCCAGTGAGTCGGAGTTGGGTCCACGACTGCGGCTGCGTCAACAGAAAAAGCTGATGCTGGAGTCCCGCATGATCGAACTGATGTCGGGCTATGCCAGCGCCCGCGCCGAGCGTAAGCAACTGCTGCGCGCACGCGAGGAGACCCGCAATCGGATGGCCGTTCTCACGGGGCAGCCTCTAGCGGATTTCGAGGCGCGTCCGGTGGTGCTGCCGGCTCTTCCAGATAGTGTCGCCACTGACGCCGTGCTTCGGCATCCGGATCTCGTCGCCTTGCGCGCACAGTCTGATGCGCTGCAGGATCAGATCGACAATAGCGGGTGGTATGGCATGGACGCTGCATTCAGCGTCATGGCCGCCGCGAATAGCGACCAGCGTGACCACCAGACAGGTGGAACCGCCTTTGTCGGCTTCAATTTCAGTGCGCCGCTGTCGCTGGTCCGCGTGCGACGTGAAGAACGTCAACGCCTGCAATCGGAACTTGAATCTGTGCGCCTGCAACAACATCGGCGCGGCGACGAGTTAAATGCCGAGACTCGCGCCGCGCTCGACCGGCTGGCGCAGGACGGCGAGGCCATGGACCTTGCGGCACAGAAAACGCAGGCATCTGCCGCAGCACTGCGCGAGCGACAGTTGCGCAGTAACGTATTCTCCGAAGAAAGCATTGAGGCACTATCACAGCAACTGCGCGACTACACTACACAGGCTCTGAGCGAAATCGACGCACGAGTACGCGTATGGCAAGCCAATATTGAGGCTCGTAGCTACCTCGAAGCCGTCAGCGATAGCACGGTCACGCCCAAGAGCACAGACTCTAGTCTGGGCGCTCAGCTCGCCGGACCGCTGGTGGCCATCGCTGGCGTGTTGCATGGAAAGTCCGGCCAGACGATGCCGGCCGACGAAAGTGGTAGGGGCGACGTTCCGCCAGCGGAAACGCAGGTGAGTTCAGTGATAGTTGTGCCGCAGGCGCCCTCCGATTCGACGAGCGCTGTATCGACGATCCGGCGCAACGATGAATTGCCCCGCCAGTTGGTTGCCGGAATGCGGAATATCGACTGGAGACCGCAGACCGCCCGTACCGCATCCGCGATACTGCCGGTGTCGGCAACACCGTCGGGCAATCGACTCAGCTTGGCTCTGTCCGACGGTCTTTTGGCGGCAGATGCTAAGTCGCCCGATCCTGGCATGGCAGTGTACGTCTGGAACAGTCATGACCTCATCGCGAAAAAACAGTTTCAGCCCGAATTTTGGAACCTGCTTGACCGACTTTCGATCCGTCGCCTGTTGATCTCGCTGGACGGCGATCAGATTCACGAGGCGCAGGCTCGGCCGTTGGCGTTGCACGATTTCCTGAGTAAGGCGCGTGATCGCGATGTTGCGGTCGAACTCCTCCTAGGAGAGCCAAGCTGGATTGAAGCGACGCAGCGTCAGGATCTGATCCATGTGATTCTGAGCCTGCGTGGTTTCGAATTCTCCGGACTGCACCTGGATATCGAGCCTGACCAAATCTATGCGCAGCCTCTGACGCGCGCCCAATTCAACGACTGGGTGCTGACGCTGTGCGCAGCAGCCAAGGCCTCACCGTGGCCAACTGCAGTTAGCGTACATCCGCGCTATTTCAGGGATACGCCATATCGTGAGTGGAGGCTGGCACAGCTGCTGCATGACGGCGGCGTGAGAGAAGTTGCGCTGATGATTTTCTCCTCCGATCCCCAAAAGGTTGCTGCCATCGCAAGGCCGATCCTGGCCGACGCGCCGGAGATGCGCTTCCGCATCGCACAAAGTGTCGAACCGCAGATTGATCCGACGCTGAGCCATGCACGACGTAGTCTGGAAGATTTTCAGACGGCAATGCGCGAACTGCAGCAACAAATGTCGACTCTGGCCAACGCCAACGGCGTAGTGGTGCAGGCCTGGGGCGACCTCATGAGGATGAATCATGAAAGTGAGATTCGTTGAGCCGGAGCGGATCGATCCAAACCGTGATCGTGGCATCGCCGTGCCTTACGCGCCGGCCAAACGTTACCAGGCGCACTGGCGCTGGTACCTGATCCTGCTGGTAGTGAGCAGCCCTCTGCTTTATTTCGCCGGCAAGGTGGCGTGGTCATCGGTGGTGATCGAGGCGCCGGCGGTGATCAGCCAAGAGCAGATCACGGTACGTACCTCTAGCCAGGGTTATGTCGACGAGGTTTTTGTTAAGCCGATGACGGAGGTCGTTAGCGGCACGCCGCTGGTACGCCTGCGCAACCCTGCCCTCAGCACGCGTATCGGCCAACTACAAGCGGAGCTGCGTACGCTGGAGGGCGTGAAGGTCGCGGACGGCGCCAATCGCACGCCAACGGTCAACTTAGAAGACCAACTGCAGATTGCCAATCAACTGCGTGAACAGCAGCGCCAGCGTCTCGATATGGTCGAACAGCTCTACGACCAGGGCGCTGCCACCGATGCCGAGCGCGCCGCTGCGCGCAGCGATTTACAGCAAAGCAACGCCAGGATAGCGCAGATCAACCAGGAAATGATCACTCTGAACAAGCCGCCTGACGGCACTGCCGGCCAGGAGGTGAGGGCACGCATCGCCTCGCTGCGCTCCGAGATCGCCGGCTTGGAAAAACAGAACGAGAGCCTGCTGGTGACGGCGCCTTCAGCGGGACGTGTAGTCGATCTGGTCCTGGTCAAGGGTGACCAGCTTGCGGTCGGCGGCAAGATTGCGATGATTGCACCGGAAGGTAGCGATCTACATCTCGACGCTTACGTTCCGCCGAAATATTCGCAGTATGCCCGGGATGGCCTACGTGCCACCGTGGTTTTTCCAGACGGGCGCCAGCGCTTGGCCCAGATCACCGACGTGCCAGAGATCACACAGGAAATTCCAATCGCGCACCCGGAGATATTCGGCGCGCGCGAGGTCGGCGTTTTGGTTCGGATGAAGTTCCTCGACGACGGCACTGGTCAGGCGGCGCTGATTGACGGTCTGCCGGTGACGGTACGTTTCGAGAACCGTTGGAATACCCGATTGCGGAATGACGTTTTGGCGGCTCTGCGAAGCGGCTGGGCCTCGCTGCAGTCGGTGCTGGACTACTGGAGGTCCTGACATGACTATTTCCGAAACCCGCATCGTCGACAGGGGGCGGGTCCGCCGCCTGCCGCGGACCTTGGTGATCGGCGGCGCCGGATTCATCGGTTCCCACATTGTTGAAGCGCTGCTCGCGCAGGGTCGCGCAGTACGCGTTCTGGACAATCTTTCGAGCGGCAAATTGCAAAATCTGCCGCTGAACCATCCAGACCTTGAGCTCAAAATCGGGAGCATCCTCGATTACGAGACGGTACAGAGCGCCATGCTCGGTATGCGTCGATGCGTGATGCTTGCTGCGCAGGTCTCGGCGGCTCTCTCGGTCGAGAAACCCTGCGAGTCGGCCACCAGCAACATCCTCGGCTTCATCAACGTTCTGGAATCGGCACGCGCACTGCGGCTTGATCGTCTGGTGTACGCCTCGTCGGCAGCGGTCTACGGTGATTGCCCAAATCTACCGCTGGTCGAGACCGAGGGCGCGCGCCCGGTGAATCCCTATGGCTTGGAAAAATACGTCGACGAACTCTACGCCGATCTCTACGCGCGTCAGTACGATCTGAATAGTCTGGGGTTGCGCTTCTTCAACGTCTACGGTCCGAGACAGGACCCCAAGTCGCCATACTCGGGAGTGATCAGCAAGTTCCTGCAGCGTATGGCGGCAGGACGTTCGCCGCAGGTGTTTGGAGATGGTCGCCAGACCCGAGACTTCGTGCACGTGCGAGATGTCGCGCAGGCCTGTCTGACGGCGTTGCACTCCGACTATCGTGGCATCTGCAACGTCGCTACTGGTCAGCGCGTCGATCTGCTGCGAATGGCGCGTATTCTCGGAGGCGCGCTAGGCACGTCCGTCGCATTGGAGTTCGGCCCCAATCGAATCGGTGATATCCGCCACTCCTGTGGCAGCGCCGAACGCATGCACGAGCAACTACGATATTCGGCCGGGGTTGCGCTCGACCAGGGACTCACAGAACTCGTAGAAAACTACCGGCAGCAACGCGCGGTGACCGCAGGCAGTAGCGCGCAAGCACGTGGCGCTTGAAGAGAAATCCCAACGGAGAACGATCATGTGTGGACTAGTGGGCGTGGTTGCCCAAAAAAACGTCACTCCTTTCCTGGTGGACGCGTTGCGACGGCTCGAGTACCGCGGGTACGACTCCGCTGGCGTGGCGGTTCTCGACAACGAGCGGGGCATGACCGTGCGGCGCCGTGTCGGCAAGGTTAGCCAGCTACGCCGCAGCCTCGGTCGCGGTATGGTGAGCAGCCGTCTAGGTATCGGACATACGCGCTGGGCCACGCACGGCGAGCCGGCCGAGCGCAACGCGCATCCCCATGTCTCCGGAGACGATGTCGCGGTGGTACACAATGGCATCATCGAGAACTACGATATTCTCAAAGGAAAACTCGAGAGTCGCGGCTATGAGTTTCTTTCTGAAACTGACTCTGAAGTCATCGCGCATCTGATCCATTATCACCTCGCCGCCGGCAATAGCCTGTTCGTCGCGGTTCAGAAAGCCGTCCGCGAGTTGTGTGGGGCTTACGCCATTGCGGTGCTTTCTGTGCAGGCGCCTGACACTTTGGTGGTGGCGCGCAGCGGTAGTACGCTCGTGCTCGGCATCGGTGAGTCCGAGCAGTTCGTCGCCTCCGACGTTACCGCACTGTTGCAGGTAACGCATCGATTCATGTTTCTCGAAGAAGGGGATGTCGCCGAAATCAAGCGCGGCGATATCAATATCGTCGACGCAAACGGACATGTCGCGTTACGACCGGTAAAAGAGTTGCAAATTCCGGTTGGCGCCACCGACAAGAGCGGATACCGCCATTTCATGCTCAAGGAAATCCACGAGCAGCCGCGTGCGTTGGCTGCCACGCTAGAAGGGCGCATCGCCGGTGAGGCTCTCCTTGGAGATAGCCTCGGCTTTCGCGCACGCAACCTGCTCGAACGTATCCAAAACGTACAGATCGCAGCCTGCGGCACCAGCCACCACGCAGGCCGCGTCGCACGCTACTGGATCGAGGCAATCGCCGGTATCCCCTGTGGCGTCGAGCTGGCCAGTGAATATCGTTATCGTTCGCCGGTGGTTGTGGAGGACAGCCTTTTCATCGGTATTTCGCAGTCCGGTGAGACCGCCGACACGCTTGCAGCGCTGCGCTACGCCCAAAAGGCCGACTATCTGGCAACGCTGAGCATCTGCAACGTGCCGGAGAGTTCGCTGGTGCGCGAGTCTGATCTCAGCTTATTGACGCACGCCGGTCCTGAGCTTGGTGTGGCCTCGACCAAGGCGTTCACCACGCAATTGCTATCGCTACTGATGCTGACCGGTGTTCTCGCGCGACGTCATGGCGGAAGGCAAAGCGAACGCGAGATCGTGCGGCAACTCCGCAATGCCGCTGGCGCAGTCGAGGCGGTATTGAAAATGGACGACGCCATAGCTACCGTCGCGGGCCGCATCGCCGCGCGCCGACACGCACTGTTCCTGGGACGCGGACCTTTCTTCCCGATTGCGGAAGAAGGCGCGCTCAAGCTAAAGGAAATCTCTTATATCCACGCAGAGGCCTACGCCGCCGGCGAACTCAAGCACGGACCCTTGGCGCTGGTCGACGCCGAGATGCCGGTAATCGCGGTGGCCCCACGCAATGGCTGGATTGAAAAGGTGAAATCCAACCTGCGCGAGGTCTCGGCGCGGGGTGGCGAGTTGTTCGTGTTCACGGACGATGAGCATGCCGTGCAGGCCGGGCCGGGCGTAACCGTGATTGCAATGCCCGCAGCAGATGAGCTGATCGCACCCATCACCTACGCCGTGGCACTTCAGCTATTGGCCTACTACACCGCGCTCATTCGAGGCACTGACGTCGATCGCCCACGCAATCTAGCGAAATCGGTGACAGTCGAATAGCGGCCAGAGGACAAGCTGTAGTGACTATCCCTGCCTGGAGCACTTGGTGCTCAGTCATTTGATCCGGGAGGCGAGCGACCACATTGGCGAACGACGGGCGGCGTTTCGCGGTTCCACTGAACGAGGACGCGGTCGAGGTGTTGCGGGGCTATCCCGGACGTCACCCGGAATATGCGTTTACGTTGCAGGACAAGCCCGTGGCGCGGAGTTCAACAGAAGCTTGGCACAAGGCCTGTGACAAGGCGGGGATAAGAACTTTCGCTGGTACGACCTGCGGCGCACTTGGGCGTCCTGGCACGTGCGGAGCGGGACCAGTCTTCAAGAATTGATGGAGCTTGGAGGCTGGGCGTCGTTGGAGAGGGTCATGAGGTATGCACATCTCGCGGCGGATCATCTCCAGTTCGCAGCGGGCCGGATTTTAGGTACGTTTACGACACAGTCGCAAAAAGTCCATCATCTACGCGTCGCGTCCGCGAAGATTTAACTCGTTGCCGCCGAAGGATTTTTAACTGGTGGCCGAGGACGGAATCGAACCGCCGACACGGGGATTTTCAATCCCCTGCTCTACCGACTGAGCTACTCGGCCAACGTGAAACCAACCGCAAATTCGCAGCCTTGCACCGCGAGGCCGCGTATTAGAGCGGGCCGGCCGGCCTGAGTCAAGGATTTTTCAGCGGATTTTCCAGCGGCACGTAGTGGGTGCCGGTGAGTTCGCCGCCGAAGAAGAATTTTTCCATTTCGCTGGCCAGGAACTTGCGTGCCTCGCCATCGGAGAGGGTCAGCCGGTACTCGTTGATCAGCCGCGTCTGGTGGGCCAGCCAGTCCTGCCAGGCTTTTTTCGACACCTGCTCGTAGATGCGCTGTCCCAGCGGGCCGGGGTAGGGCGGGCGCTCCAGTCCATCGGCGTCGATACCTAGTTTTACGCAGTGGACGGTCCGGGGCATTGCAGTCGATCCAGGTTCAGGTTGGGTGATTCCAGCAGTTTGCGCACCGGCGCCGGCAAGCCGACGGCGGGCGAGGCCGACATTTTAATCCACGCCAGGTCACTGCCTTCGCGGATCGTGTCATCAGCGGCCAGCATGCGCAGGCGCAGCGGCAGGATTTCGAGATCGAAGTGGGTGAAGCCATGGCGCATCGCTGGCAGCGGCGAGGCCGGGCTGCAATGCAGGCCAAAACGCGTGCGGCAGTAGGCGGGCCAGTCCTGCGATGCCTCGGTCATCGGCAGGCACCAGAGGCCACCCCAGATGCCGGCTGGCGGACGGCGTTCGCACAAGATTTCGCCTCCCGCGTTTTCGATCACCAGCATCCACGTGCGCCGCTGCGGATGTGCGCGTCTGGGCTTGGCACCGGGATAGTCGAGCACGCGGCCTTCGAGCCGCGCGGCGCAGTCGTCGCGCAGGGGGCAGATGCCGCAAGCAGGTTTGCGGCTGCTGCAGACGGTGGCGCCCAGGTCCATGATCGCTTGCGTATAGTCGGCGAGCCGCTCACGCGGCAGCAGGCGCTCGGACAATGTCCAGAGCTTGTTCTGCACGGCGGGCTGTCCCGGCCAGCCGGCGATGGCGGCGTGGCGCGCGAGCACGCGGCGGACGTTGCCGTCGAGGATGGCGTGACGCTGACCGAACGCCTGCGCCAGGATCGCGCCTGCGGTGGAGCGGCCGATGCCTGGCAGGTCGGTCAGCGCTTCCAGATCGCGCGGAAACTCGCCGCCGTGGCGTTCCACGATCATTTGCGCGCAGCGGTGGAGATTGCGCGCGCGGGCGTAGTAGCCCAGCCCGGCCCAATGCGCCAGCACGTCGTCGAGCGGGGCCTGCGCCAGCGAGCGCACGTCGGGAAAGCGCGCAAGAAAACGCCGGAAGAACGGAATCACGGTGCTGACCTGCGTCTGCTGCAGCATGATTTCCGACAGCCACACGCGATATGGCTCGCGCGGATGCTGCCAGGGCAGGTCGTGCCGGCCGTGGCGGTCGAACCAGTGCAGCAGCCGTGTCGCGAAGTCCGCGATCTTCGCCGATCCGTCGCGCATCAGGTGCCGGGCTTCTGGGGCTGCGTCTGCTCAGGCGTCGGCTGCGCGGGTGGGGGCTGGGCGGGCGCCGGTTGTGCGGGCGGTGTCTGCGTTTCGGCCTTCTTGCCGCCGAGCAGGTTGCCGAGTACGCCACCCAGGTTGTCGCCAAGCTTGTCCTTCAGCTTCTGCTGGATTTCATCGGCATGACTGCCGAGCTGCTGCTGGATGGCGGCCGTCGCCTTCTGCTTGAGAGCATCGCCGACGGCCAGCCGCACCTGCGGGTCGTAGAGGCTGCCGCTGAGCTGCACGGGAATGGTCAGGCCGCGCAGCGCCGAGAGATCCTTGCCGCCCTGGCCCTCGCTGTTCTCGACGACGGTAGGCTTGGCGGTGTAATTGATGGTTTCGTTGACCAGATCGATCTCGCCGCTGCCGCTCATGCGCAGCAGCGGGCTGCGCGCGTCGAGCGAGTCCGACTTGAGGATGCCGTTGACGATCTTGCCGCTGGCGGAGACGGCCGCAAAGTCGGTTTCCTTGGTGCTCTTGCTCTGCGCCGACGAGGCCTGACCCGCGAACGTCGCCTGCGCGTCGCGCAGCATCTGGCCGAGGTTGAAGCCCTTCACTGCGCCGTTCTGCAGATTGAGGCTGACATCGCCGTTGAGGGTGCGGCGCAACTCGCCGACGGTGGCGCCGTTACCGGTCACCGAAAGCTTGAGGCTGCCGACGCCGCTGAGCTTGTCCTTGCCAGTCAGGTCCTTGAGGAAGGGCTCGACGTTGAGCGACTGCAGCTGCGCGTTGACGCCGTAGCTTTTGCCGGAGACCTTGGTGGTGGCCGCGATCTGGCCGCCATAGAGCTTGGCGCTCAGTTCCTGCTGCTTGGGCGCGCCCTTGGCGCCGCTGAGCTTGAGCCGCACATTGCTCAACTGCAGGCCGCTGGCCTTGAGCGTGCCGATCTCGACACTGCCATTGACGTTGAGCGCGTTGAGCGCATCGCCGGGCAGCTTGGTGGCGTTGAGCGCGGTGCGCGCGGTGGCGGGATCGCCGCCAGCGCTGCCGGACTCGGCGGCCTTCTTCGGGGGCAGGTAGCGGTCCACGTCGAGTTGATCGGCCTGCAGCGCGAATTCAATCGCCTGCGTGGCGAAGTCGCGGATATTGAGGCTGCCGCTGAGCTTGGTCTGGTCGAGGTCCAGCGTCAGGCCGCTGAGTGCGGCGCTCTTGAAATCGCCGTTGTACTGCGCCTTGAGGCTGGCGTCGGACAGCGCCGCCTTGTCCGCGGTCTCCGGCAGCTTGATGCCGAGTTGCGTCAGCGCCTCGCGCGGCTTGAACGGCTTGATGATGATCGGCCCGCTGAGCTTCGGCGCATCGCCGTTGAGCCCGCTGCCGCTGATCTCGGTCTCCAGCGTCACGCCCGCCGCCTGCAGGGAGGCCTTGCTCAGTTGGGCACTGCCCTGGCCCTGGTCGTAGCGCGCATCGCCGCGCAGGGCGACTTTCTGCTTGCCGCCCGGCACCGCGGCGCCACTGAGGTCGGCATCCAGCTTGAGATCCTTGACGGCGTAGGTCTTGGCCGCCACGTCCGTGACCAGCGTGCCGCCGAGCTTGAGTTCGACATGGGCCTGCGGCGCCTTGGAGTCGAGCGCCAGCGCCAGCGTCACGTCCACGGGCTGGCCCGGCTTCAGCGTGCCGGTCTTGAGGCTCAGGTGGTCAACGCTGTAGTGCTTTCCGGCCTGCGCGTCGCTGTAGTCGAGCGCGGCATCGCTGATCTCGATACCGCTGACGTTGACGCCCTTCAGGGCAAAGCCTTCGCCTTCGCTTTTCTGCGGCTTGGGCGTCTTGTCTTCATCCTTCGATGTCGTCAGGTCCGCCCAGTTGGTGACGCCCTTGGCGTTCTTCTGCAGGTGCAGTCGCAGACCGGAGAGGCTCAGGGTGCTGGCCTGCAGCTGGCGATCGAACAGCAGCGGCATCAGCTTGACGCCGACGTCGAGTTCGCCGACCTGCGCGAAGGGCTCGCTGCCGAAGCCCTCGGCGTTGCCCAGCGTCACCTGGCTGACGCGCACCCGCAGCCACGGAAACACGCTGAGCTTGATGTCGCCCAGCTCCAGCTTGCGGTGGTACTCGTCGTTCACCGTTGCCGAAATCTGCGCGCGGAAATGGTTGGGGTCGAACAGCAGCGGCAGCGCGATGGCCGCGACGATCAGCAGTGCGACGAAACCGCCGAGGATGGCGAGGACGATTTTGAGGGGCTTGCTCATGGTTCCGATCGAAGCGCGTAGAAGACGAACTAGTGTAAGCGACGGAGATTGGACCCATGTCGGCGCCGGGAATTCCCCGGACGGCGTCACCCGCTCCACCGTCAACGTACCGGGAGTTTGTTATATTATAATTAATAAAAATTAAATTGAATAATAAATAAAAACATTTTGCCTGCGTTGATCCGGACCAGCGGGTGGCGCCCTGCCGCGCTACGACGGCCGACACGCGAAAAAAAGGGCGGCCCGGAGGCCGCCCGAGAAACTGCCATCGCGTCTGCTAGACCGGCAGGCGCCGCCGCAGTGCGGCCAGTCCGAACAGCGGCAGCAGCAGGGCCAGGCCGAGAGCGCCGCCGGCGTGAGGGCGCGCCAGGCCGGCCGCCGCCGCGGTGGCGGATACGGCTGCGGATTTGCTGCTGGTCAGGCCCTGCGTGTCGGTCACCGTCAGCGTGACGGTGTAGCTGCCAGGGACGGTGTAGATGTGCTGCACGCGCGCGGCGTTGGAGTTCAGCAGCTTCTGGCCATCGCCGAAATCGAAGCTGTAGGTCAGCGCATCGCCATCCGGATCGCTGGAAGCGGCGGCGTCGACGTCGATGGTCAGGGGCGTTTCGCCGCTGGCGGGGCTCACGGTCAGCGCCGCCGTCGGTGCGCGATTGGCGATCGCCGTGACCGTGATGGTCACGCTCTTGATGCTGCCGGCGAGATTCTTCGCATCGATCGCCTGCACGCTGGCCGTGTAAGTGCCGGCTGCGCTGTAGGCATGGCTGACCGTGCCGCTGGCGCTCTGGGTGCCGAGGCCATCGCCGAAGTCGAAGATGTACTTGAAGGCATCGCCATCGGGATCGCTGGCCACCGCGGTGAAGTGGACATTGAGCGGCGTGGCCGCCGAGCCCGGTCCGCTGACGGGGTCTGCCGTCAGGCTGCTGACATCCGGCGCGTGGTTGGTCGGAGCTCCGCCGCCCGGCGTGGTGATGGTCACCGTGGTCGTCAGCGGCGCGCTCTCCGGGTGCGTCGCATCCTTGACCGTGACGCTGGCGGTATGCGTGCCGGCGCTGGTGTAGGCATGGCTCACGCTGCCCGTGGTCTGCTGCACCGGGGCGCTGCCGTCGCCGAAGTTGAAGGTGTAGGTGATGACATCGCCGTCCGGATCGCTGGCGCTCGCGCTGAAGGCAATGCTGACGCCGGTATCCGCGGTCGACGGCGTGGCGCTGAATGCGCTCAGGGTCGGCGGCTGGTTCGCAGGCGTCGTGTGGACGCTGACATGCACCGTGCCCTGTTGCGTGCTGGACAGGCCGCGTTCATCGGTCACGGTCACCGTCGCCGTGTAATCGCCATCGGTGGTGTAGGTGTGCGAGGCCGTGGGCGAGGCGCCCGACTGCTTCGCGCCATCGCCGAAGTCGAAGGCATAGGCGGTGATCGCATCGCTGTCGGGATCGCTGGAGCTCGATGCGTCCAGGCCCACGGTCAGCGGCGGCGCGCCGCTGGTTGGCGTAGTGGCCACCAGGCTCGCCAGCGGCGCGTGATTGACCGGCGCGGTGGCTTCGCAGCTGTAGACCTGGGTCGTATCGACATACCAGCCGTCGACGCCGTTGGCGCAGTCGTTGCCGAAAGTCCAACGCAGCTTGATCTTGTCGCCCTTCTTGGCCAGCGCCGAGAGATCGACCAGCGTGGTGCCCCAGCTGCCGTGCAGTTCGCCGCCGTCCGTGCCGGACCATGCCCGCTGGCCGGCCATCGGGTTGCTGTTGTTGCCGAACAGGCCGACCGGGTCCGGGACCGGCACCGGCGTCGGCGGCGGCGCGTCGTTGAGCGTCGCATTCGGCGGGTTGAAGCTGTAGCTGCTGTCCGGCACCAGCGCAAAGGCGCCGCCGTTGACGCTGACGCTGAGGTTGCCACCATCGAAACCGGACTCGGTCGCCACGTAATGCGTGAATGCGATCTTGCTGGCGTTATTGGTCAGCGTCACTTCGGGGCTGGTCAGGCTGAACGAGCCCGAGATGTCGCCGCCCGATTTGCAGGTGCCGCCGCGGTCGTTCTTGGCGTAGATCGCAGCATTGCCGCGGCCCGGCGGCAACTGGCGGGTGATGGCCCAGTTGAGTTTGGGCCAGGCATCGCCGGTACCGGTGCTGGTCAGCGTCCAGCCGGCGGGCAGGGTGCCCGAACTGTAGTCCCAGGTTTCCTTGAGGACCGGCGTGACATAGCCGCTGCCGCACAGCGCCGGAGTTGCGCTTTCCGGTTGCAGGATCGGCTGGAAGTTGCACTGCGCCGGCGACTTGCGCATCTCCACCGCGGTGTTGGCGTTGACCACCTGCTGACAGTCCGCCGCGGTGATGGTGGAGGCGTAGGGCGTGCCGTCGAAGTTCTTCAGCGGCTGCCCGATCAGATCCTGGCAGGCCGCTTCCAGCGCGTCGGCGTGGGCGACGAAATTGCTCGACGGCCCCTGGAAGAATTTCGACTTGTAGTAGATGTTCGCGGCCTTCACCAGGCCAATGCCGGTGGTGGTGACGCCGTTGTAGGTTTTGCCGTCGACAAGAATGGCGTAGGCGTGGTTGGGCACGCCGGAATTGGTGTGCACGCCACCGTTGTCGCGGCTGGGGTCGCAGATGTAGTTGTTGGAACTGACCTTGCCCGGCGAGCCCAGGCGATCCGGGTCCCACATGTCGCGCAACAGGATGGACTCGACAAATTTGCCGACGATGGGCACGGGATCGACCGTGCCGGTGCCGATGTCTTCAGCGATCAGCCAGCGCTCGCCGTCCGGATAGGGCTTGTCGTTGGTGGAACCGCCGATGCCGTCGCGATTGTTGGTCAGGTCGATGGTTTCGCCGAACACATCCGAGTTGGACTCGTTCAGCGCGCCGGGCTGGTACTGGTAGATCAGGTCGTCGATGTATTGCGTGACCGCATGGCTCCATTCGTGCGCGACGACATCGTCGGCATCGAAACCCGGGCAGTAGTTGGTCGCCGTGCCATCCCAGTAGGCGTTGGGGCATTGGTCGTTGACCAGGTAGACGCTGTGCATTTTTGCACCGGCGCTGTCGTAGGAATCCCGGCCAAAGGTGTTGAAGTAGAAGCCGTAAACCTCGCCGGCGAAATCGTAGAGGTTGTCGATCGGGTCGCCGACGACGGGCACCGGCACCGGCACGATGGGGCCGTCGCCCTCCCGGCGGACCAGATTGCTGTCTTCGCTGGCCGGATCGTAGGACGGCGAATAGATCTTGCGGTACCGCGCATGCTCGACGCGGTCGATGCGGTTGAGGATGGCGCCGTCGCGGGCGCTGATCCACAGCTGCTCGTGAACGCCCGGGCCGCGCACCGTGATGGCCCAGGCCAGTTCACTGCGCGGAGTCTGCGTTTCCCCCAGAAGGCCGCTGCGATAGATCGCCAGCGCGCTGTCGGTGGCATCGAGGGCCGCCTTGGGGTGACGTTCGGCAACGCGCGACAGGGCAATGCTGCGCGCCTGCGCCTGGGGCAGTGCCGGTACGGTGTTCAGACCGGAGAGGCCCGGCACCAGCGCGCCGCTGAGCGCGAGGATGCCCTGGCTGTTCATGTGCACGACGGTGTCGCCGCCGAGTACCGGCAGGCCGTTGTAGCGCTGCGCGAAGCGCACATGCAGCGTGCCGGTCTGGTCCTGATCGGTACGCAGGTAGCGCAGCTCGCTGGCCTGATCCTGGATGCCGGCCAGCGCGCCGTAAATCGACAGGAAGAAGCGGGCGCGGTCTTCGGCCGGCTGTGCCGGGCTGTCCTGCATCAGAAGCGCGGCGCCGTTGCCGCGGATGAAGTTGTAGGCCTGGGTGCCCGGCGACCAGGTTAGCGCCAGCGGGCCGCCGGCATTGCTTCGCAGTTGCGTCAATAGTTGTTGAAGGTCGGTGCCGGCGCGATCCGGCGCGGCGATGACGGACAGGCTCAGAATACTTCCGGCGAACAGCGCGGCCGCACGCCGCAGGTTCAGCAGTTTCTGCATGACGACACTCCCTTGATACCGCGTAAACCCGGCGAGGCCGGATGGTTTTCCCGCAATGCGGACCGCGTGCGTATCGCCACGGTCTCTGGAAAGACTTTTATTGTTTCTTTACATGCTAGCGCCATGCCAAGTCGGCCGGAATGGGGGAAATACCCCCAGGCCGATGGCGGGAGCGTGAGTCCGGGACTGCGGGTGCCGCGGCTTGGGGCTTAGCCGCCGCCGATGGCGCGGACGATCTCGATGCGGTCGCCCTCGGCCAGCGCGGTCGCGGCGTGCGCCGAGCGCGGCACGATCTCGCCGTTGCGCTCGGCCGCAAGCCGGCCGCCGAGCTGCAGGTGCTCGATCAGTTGGGCGACGGTGGTGCCGGCGGGGAGTTCGCGACTCTCGCCGTTGACGGTGACTTTCACGAAGGGCTCTCGTCTGGCGCGGCGCGTGGCGTTAGAATCGCAGCCATCGCGGGCGTAGTTTAATGGTAGAACTGAAGCTTCCCAAGCTTCTAGCGTGGGTTCGATTCCCATCGCCCGCTCCAGGATCGACCTCCCTGTCAAAGATCCGGGCATCCATGCCCGGGTTTTTCAGAAAAGCTACGAGACCGGGCCCTCCGTGGCCCGGGCTATTCAGAAAAGCGAAGCCATGTCCGTTCCCATCCAAGACCCGCTGCTGATTGCCGGCAAGAGCTACCGTTCCCGCCTGCTGGTGGGCACAGGCAAGTACAAGGATCTGGCGCAGACGCGCGCCGCGATCGAGGCCAGCGGCGCGGAGATCGTCACCGTCGCGATCCGCCGCACCCCCTTCTTTCAAACAGCGGGCGGCCAGAACCCGGGCGAGCCCAACCTGCTCGACGTGATTCCGCCGGATCGTTTTACCATCCTGCCCAACACCGCCGGCTGCTACACCGCCGAGGACGCGGTGCGCACCTGCCGCCTGGCGCGCGAGCTGCTCGACGGCCACAAGCTGGTGAAGCTGGAGGTGCTCGGCGACGCCAAGACGCTGTATCCGGACGTGCCGGCCACGCTGAAAGCGGCTGAGACGCTGGTGAAGGACGGCTTCGAGGTGATGGTCTACACCAGCGACGACCCCATCGTCTGCAAGCGCCTCGAAGAACTCGGCTGCGTCGCGGTGATGCCGCTGGCGGCGCCGATCGGCTCGGGCCTGGGTATCCAGAACCGCTACAACATCCTGACCATCGTCGAGAACGCCCAAGTGCCGATCCTGGTCGATGCCGGCGTTGGCACTGCCAGCGACGCGGCGATTGCGATGGAGCTGGGCTGCCATGGCGTGCTGATGAACACCGCCATCGCCGAGGCCAAGAACCCGGTGCTGATGGCCAGCGCGATGAAGAAAGCCATCGAGGCCGGCCGCGAGGCTTTTCTCGCCGGCCGCATGCCGCGCCGCCGCTTTGCCAGCGCCTCGTCGCCGCTGGACGGCACCATCGCGTGAGCGGCGCCACGCGCCCGCGGAAGAACGAAAAGCTGCGGCGCCATCCGGTGGCGGCCGCGGATCTGCCCGTGCTCAAGGCGCTGCAGGTGATCCCCGGTGTCGGGCCGTCGATCGCGCGCGATCTCTATGCGCTGGGCATCCGCCGCGTCGAGGATTTGCGCGGGCGCGATCCGCAGGCGCTTTACGACCGCTCCAACCGCATCGCCGGCACGGTGCAGGACCGCTGCCTGCTCTACGTCTACCGCTGCGCGGTGTATTTCGCGCAAGCGAGAAAGCCGGACGCCCAGAAACTGAAGTGGTGGCACTGGAAGGACGCGCCGTCACGGCGCGCCGTGCGATGAGCCTGTACACGCCCGCACATTTCCGCGGCGGTGACGCCGACGCGCTGGCGCTGGTCCGCGACTATCCCTTCGCCACGCTGGTGACCAGCGATGGCGGCGAACCGCAGTTCACCTACCTGCCGCTGCTGTGGCAAGAGGGCGGCGCGCACGGCGTGCTGCTCGGCCACATGGCGCGCGCCAATCCGCAGTGGCAGGCATTTGCGCAGGGGCGCACGGTGGCCCTGTTCCACGGGCCACACGCCTACATCTCGCCATCCTGGTACGCGCAGCCGGAGCAGCACGTGCCGACCTGGAACTACGCCGCCGTGCACGCCCACGGCCGGCCGCAGCTGATCGAGGCGCCGCAGGACAAGCTGGCGCTGATCGACCGCGCCACCGCGCAGTTCGAGCGCGGCAACACGCCGCCGTGGACGCGCAGCGTCGGTGGCGAGCAGCTGGAGAAGATGCTCGACGCCATCGTCGCCTTCCGCCTGCCGATCGAGCGCCTCGAGGCCAAGTTCAAGTTCAACCAGAACCGCACGCCGGCCGACCGCGCCAAGGTCGTCGCCGAGCTGCGCGCCACTGAGCACCCGGACCTCGCGGCGATGGCCGACTGGATGCAGGCGCATGAGTGAGTCCCGCGTCCCTGACCACGGCCTGGCGCATCTGCGTCGCATCCGCTCGTTCGTGCGGCGTGAAGGACGCATGACCGACGGTCAGAAGACCGCGCTGGAGCGGCTGTGGCCGCGCTATGGGCTCGATGCGCCGGCTGCGCCCTGCGATCTGGCGCAGGTGTTCGGCCGCAGTGCGCCGGTGGTGTTCGAGATCGGCTTCGGCAACGGTGACCACCTGTTGGCCCGCGCGCAAAGCGAACCGCAGCACGATTTCATCGGCGTCGAGGTGCACCGCCCCGGCGTCGGCCGGCTGCTGCACAACGCCGAGAAGGCCGGCCTCAACAACCTGCGCGCCGCCTGCCACGACGCGGTCGAGGTGCTGGAGCACTGGATAGTCGATGGCGCGCTTCACGAAGCCGTCATCTATTTTCCCGACCCTTGGCACAAGAAGCGCCACAACAAGCGGCGACTGGTGCAGCCGGCCTTCGTCGACCTGCTGGCGCGCAAGATTCACAGCGGCGGCCGCCTGCTGCTGGCCACCGACTGGGCGCCGTACGCGGCGCACATGCTCGAGGTGCTCAATGCAGCGCCGGGCTTCGTCAACGTGGCGAGCGACGGCCGCTACGTGCCGCGCCATCCGACGCGGCCCAAGACGCGCTTCGAGGCGCGCGGCGAACGTCTCGGGCACGAAGTGTTTGATCTGGAGTTCCGCCGCCTGTAAAAAGGAGGCATGGGCTATTACCTCGTCAAGCTGCTGGCATCGGCGGCGATCATCGTCGCGGTGACCGAGGCGGCCAAGGTCAATGCCACGCTGGGCGGGCTGATCAAGTCGCTGCCGCTGGTCTCGCTGATCGCACTGGTCTGGGTCTGGGCCGAGACGCGCGATACGCAGGTGATCGCGCAGCTGTCGACCAGCACGTTCTGGTTCGTGCTGCCGACCCTGCCGCTGTTCCTGGTGCTGCCGGCGCTGCTGCGGCGCGGCTTTGGCTTCTGGCCGTCGCTGGCGGCGGGCATCGCGGTGATGCTGGGCTGCTATGTGCTGACGATGGCGCTGCTGCGGCGCGCCGGTGTCGCCCTCTGAGCCGTGTGGCGGCGCTGCAGGCGGCACCCGCTCTCGGCAAAGAGCAAGATCAGAGCGTTATAAAATATTGATCGAATTTAAATACGAATAATATTTTATAACAAATCCCGCAGCGCCTGAGGCGACAGCGGGTGACGTCATCCAGAGTCATTTCGGGCACCAGCGATGTCAGCGAAACATCCCATCATCGGCGTCACCGGCTCCAGCGGCGCGGGCACCAGCACGGTGCTGCGCATGGCCGCGCGCCTGTTCGCGGAACTCGGCGTGCGCCCCGCCATCGTCGAGGGCGACGCTTTCCACGCCTACGACCGCGCGCAGTTGCGCGCGGCGATGGAGCGCGCGCGCATCCGCGGCGAGAACTTCTCGCTGTTCGGACCCGGCGGCAACCTGCTGGAACGCCTCGACAGTTTCCTGCGCGATTACGGCGATGCCGGCACCGGCGTGGTGCGGCGCTATCTGCACACCGAGGCCGAGGCTGCGGAGGCCGGGCAGAACGTCGGCACCTTCACGCCCTGGGAGCGCCTGCCGCCGGACACCGACATGCTGTTCTACGAAGGCCTGCACGGTGGCTACGTCGGCGACGAGATCAACATCGCGCGTCACATGGACCTGCTGTTCGGCGTGGTGCCGGTGATCAACCTGGAGTGGATCCAGAAGATTCGCCGCGACACCGAGGAGCGCGGCCACAATCCCGAGGACGTGGCGCGCACCATCCTGCGCCGCATGCCGGACTACGTGAATCACATCGTGCCGCAGTTCTCCAAAACCGACGTCAACTTCCAGCGCGTGCCGCTGGTGGATACCAGCAATCCCTTCGTGGTGCGCGATATTCCGGCGCCGCACGAGAGCCTGGTGGTGGTGCACTTCAACGATCACTCGCGCGTGCGGGTCGATTTCGAGACGCTGATCGGCAGGCTGCCGGGCGCCTTCCAGTCGCACGCGCAGACGCTGGTGGTGCCGGGCACGATGATGGACGAGGCGATGGCGCTGATCCTGCGGCCGGCCATCGAAAGCCTGATGCGCGGCCGCCAGGCCGCACTCAACAAGGAGCGCGCATGAAGCGGCACGAGCTGGGACGCAGCGGCCTGATGGTCAGCCGCATCTGCCTGGGCACCATGACCTGGGGCGAGCAGAACAGCGAGGCCGAGGCGCACGCGCAGATGGACTATGCGGTGGCGCAGGGCATCAATTTCTTCGACACCGCCGAGATGTACCCGGTGCCGCCGCGCGCGGAGACGCAGGGGCGCACCGAGTCCTACATCGGCTCGTGGTTCGCCAAGACCGGCAAGCGCCACGACATCGTGCTGGCGACCAAGATCACCGGCCCCGGCGATTTTGCCTACCTGCGCGGCGGCGCGCGGCTGGACCGCAAGAGCGTGCTGGCCGCCTGCGACACCAGCCTGCAGCGCCTGCGCACCGATTACATCGACCTCTACCAGATCCACTGGCCGGAGCGGAACACCAACTACTTCGGCAAGCTCGGCTACGCGCCACGCGACGATGCGCACGCCACGCCGGTCGAGGAAACGCTGGACGCGCTGGCCGAGCTGGTGCGGCAGGGCAAGGCGCGCCACGTCGGCATCTCCAACGAAACGCCCTGGGGCGTGGCCGAGTACCTGCGCCTGCACCGCGAGAAATCGCTGCCGCGCATCGTCTCGATCCAGAATCCCTACAGCCTGCTCAACCGCAGCTTCGAGGTGGGACTGGCCGAGTTCGCGCACCGCGAACAGATCGGCCTGCTCGCCTACTCGCCGCTGGCGATGGGCCTGCTCAGTGGCAAGTACCTGCACGGCGTGCGCCCGGCCAAGGCGCGGCTGACGCGGTTCACCCGCTTCCAGCGCTACAACAACGAGCAGGCGGAACTGGCGACGCGCGAGTACGTAGCGCTGGCGCAGCAACACGGGCTCGACCCGGCGCAGATGGCGCTGGCCTACGTCACGGCGCAGCCCTTCGTCACCGCCAACATCATCGGCGCCACCAGCCTGGAGCAGCTGGCCAGCGACATCGCCAGCGACCGAGTGACGCTCGGCAACGAATTGCTCAAGGGCATCGAGGCGATCCACCGCCGCTACACCATTCCCTGTCCCTGAGCTGCGTGCCGTAACAGTTCGCGCCATTTCAGCCAGTTGCCGGCCGGCCTTCGCGCCAGGGGTTGAAGCCCCTGCGCAAGAGGCGTAAAACAGAACGCACACCGTCGCAGCAATGGCGGTGGCGGAGGTGCGAGATGGCGGAATGGCTGCGCGAAATGTCCGTCGGCGAGTGGTACGAAGCCGGCGGCGATCCCTTCGAGATCGTCGGCGTCGACACCAAGGCCGAGGTCGTTCTGGTGCAATACTTCGACGGCACGCTCGAGGAATTCGACTTCGATAGCTGGGTGGAACTGGCGGCGCGGCCCGCAGCCCCGCCGGAGGATTACTCCGGCGCCATCGACATCGGCCGCGAGGATTACGCCGAGGAATCCGACAGCCGCGTGCGCAGCGGCCGCTGGGACAACCCGCTCGATCTGCTCGATACGCGCTGAGCCGCAGGGAGCGCGACATGTTCATGAAATCGCTGATCACGCCGCGGCTGCCCGCGGCGTTTCGTTATGTGCTCGACGATGGCACGCCGATCCTGGTGCGGCCGCTGCGTCCCGAGGATGCGCCGCGTTTGCGCGAGGGCTTTCGCAAGCTGTCGCAACTGGCGCGCCGTCGCCGCTTCATGCCGGAAACGCAGACCGAACTGAGCGACGACCAGTTGCGCCTGCTCGTCGCCGGCGACGAGGTTGGCACCGTCGCCTGGGGCGCCGCCAATCTGGAAAGACCGGACGAGCCGGGCATCGGCATCGCGCGCTACGCGCGCCTCAACGGCGAGCCGCGCGCGGCGGACGTCGCCATCGTCATCGCTGACGACTACCAGGGACGCGGCGCCGGCTTCGTGCTGCAGGCCTGCCTGCACCTGAGCGCCTGGAACGTCGGCATCCGCACGTTCTACTACGATGTGCTGTCGGACAACGACCGCATCATCAAGCATCTCAAACTGCTGGGCGCGACGCATGCCGGTCGCGCCGACAACATCGACCGGCTGATGCTGCCGGTGTACCACCGCGCCTGGGACGTGCCGCGCGGCAACGACATCGCCAGGCGTTTCGCCGAAGTGTTCCGCCGTCTGCAGGATGTCGAGGCGTTGCCGGCGGCGGCGTGACCGCGTGTGGTCAGATCGGCATCGGCCGGCGTTCGGCGAAATTGATCAGGCCGCGCACCACGCGGTAGATCCACCACAGGCCGACGATGGCCAGGCCGAAGAAGCCAACCACCACCAGGCACAGCGGCCAGCACAGCACCGACCACAGCAGCGTCCACCAGAACGTGCGCAGCATCCAGACATGATGGCTGCGGATGTAGTGGTTGCGCGTCTCTGCCGCCTTGATGTGGTTGAGGATGACGCCGGCGAGGTTGAGCAGGAACGCGGTGAACGGACCGACCACGTGCAGCACGTAGGCAATGGTCAGCGTGGTGCGTTCCGATTCGCTGGCCTGGTCGGCATCGTTGACGATGGGGTCAGTCATACGGGGCTCCGGGTGGTGACGCGGGTGGCGACATTCTGCCGGATCAGCAGCAGGCACAGCAGCAGGGCCGGCAGCGTCAGGGCGGCGGTGTAGAGGAAGAACAGCGGGTAGCCGAGCGCGTCGACCACAGCGCCGGAAAAGCCGGCGACGATCTTGCCGGGCAGCGGGAACAGCGAGCCGAACAGCGCGTACTGCGTTGCGGTGTAAGCGGAGTTGGTCAGGCCCGAGAGGTAGGCGACGAAGGCCGTGCCGGCGATGCCGATGCCGACGTTGTCGACGCCGATGGCGGTGGCCAGGGCCGCCAGCGTCGGCGGCTGGTTGGCCAGCCAGGAGAAGAACAGGTTGCCGGCGCAGATCACCACGACTCCGGCGAACAGCGTGCGCGGAATGCCGAGCGCCGCGACCATCGCGCCGGCAATGGCCACGCCAACCATGGTCATGATCACACCGAAGATCTTCGACATGCTGGCGATCTGCGCCAGGCTGTAGCCCATGTCGAGATAGAACGGGTTGGCCATCACGCCCATAGCGTACTCGTGCATGCGGTAGAGGCCGATGAACAACAGGATGAACAGCGCGCGGCGCAGGCCGTTGCGGGTGAAGAAGTCGACGAAGGGGCAGACCACGGCGCCGATCAACCAGGCCATGGCGCGCTGCAGCGCCGCTGGCCAGTGCGCGGAGCGTTCGAGAAACGCGACCACGCGGCGTTCGCTCATCAGCGTTTCGCGGCTGACGGCGGCTTGCGGCTCGGCGATGACCAGCACGGTGGCGATGCCGATGCCGGTCAGTGCCGCCATCGTCAGATAGCTGATGTGCCAGCCGGCGCTGCTGGCCAGGAACAGCGCGCCGGCACCGGCCACGATCAGGGCGATGCGGTAGCCCATCTGGTAGGCCGCGGCCATGCCACCCTGCAGCTCCAGGGCCGCCGCCTCGATGCGATAGGCGTCGAGCGCGATGTCCTGCGTCGCCGAGGAGAAGGCGACCAGCAGCGCGAAGGCCACGGTCGGCAGCAGGTGCTGCGCCGGGTCGTTGAACGACATGCCGGCCAGGCCGGCGGCGATGCCGCACTGCGCCAGCAGCATCCAGCTGCGGCGTCGGCCGAGCGCGCGCGTCAGCAGCGGCAGCGGCAGGCGGTCCACCACCGGCGACCAGAAGAACTTGAGCGAGTAGGTCAGCCCCACCCAACTGAAGTAGCCGATGGTGGTGCGGCTGATGCCGCACTGCGCCAGCCAGGCTGACAGCGTCGAGAACACCAGCAGGAACGGCAGCCCGGCGGAAAAGCCCAGGAACAGCATGCCCAGCACGCGCGGATGAGCATAGACGCGCAGGCTGGCGCGCCAGCCCTGCGCCGCGCGCTCAGAGGGCATAGTCGAGAATCAGCGGCGCATGGTCGGAGAACTTCTCGCCCTTGTAGACCTGCGCGGCCTTGATCTTGTTCTTCAGGCCGGGCGTGACGACGTGGTAGTCGATGCGCCACCCGACGTTGTTGGCGTAGGCGTTGCCGCGGTTGCTCCACCAGGTATAGGCCTCGCCCTCGGTGTCGGGATGCAGGGCGCGGTAGCCATCGACCCAGCCGACCTCGTCGAACACGGTGGTCAGCCAGGCGCGCTCGTGCGGCAGGAAGCCGGAGTTCTTCTGGTTGGACTTCCAGTTTTTCAGGTCGATGTTCTGGTGCGCGATGTTCCAGTCGCCGCAAATCACGTACTCGCGGCCGCTGGCCTTCCACTCGCGCAGCTTGGGCAGGAAAAAGTCCAGGAAGCGATCCTTCGATGCCTGGCGCTCCGGCCCGGCGGAGCCGGAGGGCAGGTACAGCGAGACCACCGACAGCTTGCCCAGGCGCACTTCCAGGTAACGGCCCTCGCCGTCGTATTCGGCATGACCCAGTTCGGTCAGCACCGCGTCGGGCTTCTTGCGCGTATACAGCGCCACGCCGGCATAGCCCTTCTTCTGCGCGTCGCGGTAATGCACGTGCCAGCCGGCGGGAAAGAACTGGGCGTCGCCGTCGAGATCGGCGCGCTGCGCCTTGGTCTCCTGGATGCAGACGGCATCGGCCTGCTGCTGCGCCAGCCAGTCGTAAAAGCCCTTGCGGGCGGCCGAGCGGATGCCGTTGGTATTGATGCTGATGATGCGCACGGAAGCTCCTGAACAGTCGGTATCATAATGGCTGACTTTTCCGGCCTCACGCCATGCAGCCCTACCAGACCGCCTTTCTACAGCTCGCCCTGCAGCACGAAGTGCTCAAGTTCGGACAGTTCACGCTCAAGTCCGGCCGCGTCAGCCCGTATTTCTTCAACCTCGGCAAGATCAGCAGCGGCGCCGCGATGCGCGAGCTGGGCCGCGCCTACGCGCAGGCCCTGAGCGCCTCGGGCCTGGCCTACGACATGCTGTTCGGCCCCGCCTACAAGGGCATCCCGCTGGTGGCCGCGGCCGGCATCGCGCTGGCCGAACAGGGCCGCGACGTGCCCTACGCCTACAACCGCAAGGAGGCCAAGGACCACGGCGAGGGTGGCGTGCTGGTCGGCGCCGCACCCAAGGGGCGTGTGGTGATCGTCGATGACGTGCTCACCGCCGGCACCGCGCTGCGCGAGGCGGTCGGCCTCCTGCGTGCCGCCGGTGCCGAGCCGGTGGCCGCGGTGATCGCGCTCGATCGCCAGGAAGTCGGCCCCAGCGGCCAGTCGGCGGTCGCCGAGATGGAGCGCGACACCGGCATCCGCGTGGTGCCGCTGGTCACCGCCAGCGAGGTGCTGCAGTACCTGCAGGCGCAGCAGGCCGATCCCGACACCATCGCCGCGATGCGTGCCTACCAGGCACGCTACGGCGTCCGGCCGTAGAATCGGTCGCGAACGAGGAGAATGCCGTGATGAGAACGATCCTGATATCCGCCGTCCTGCTGCTGCCGCTGGCCGTGTCCGCGGCGCCGAACGGCGGCACGCCCAAGAAGATCCAGTGCTGGACCGACGACAAGGGCGTGCGCACCTGCGGCGACCATGTGCCGCCGCAGTTCGCCAAGGACCAGCGCGACATCTACAACAGCCAGGGCGTGGTGATCGGCACGCAGGCGCGCCAGAAGACGCCGGAAGAGATTGCCGAAGAGGAGCGCAAGGCCGCCGAGGCCGCCGCCGCGCAGAGGGCCGCCGAGGACCAGGCCCATTACGACCGTTTTCTGCTCGATACCTATGCCAGCCCCAAGGAGCTGGAGGCCGAGCGCGACCGCCGAGTGCAGATCACCGACGGCCGCATCGGGCTGGTGCAGAAGGCCATCGCCGACAACCAGAAGACGCTGCAGGACCTGCACGGCCGCGCCGACGGTTTGAACAAGGCGGGCAAGCCGGTGGACGACAAGCTGGCCAAGCAGATCGCCAAGTTCGAGGCTTCACTCAAGGACAGCCAGACGTCGCTCGATCAGCTGCAGAAGGATCGCGCGGCGACGCAGGACAAGTTCGCCAAGGATATCGAGCGCTACAAGCAGCTAAAGCCGGGCAGCTGAGCCGGGCAGGCGGTCGAGGAACGCGAAATAGGCGCCGAGCACGGCCTTCGGCGCTTCGGTCTGCGGGTAGTGGCCGACGCCGTCCAGCGTTACCACGTCGGGATTGGGCACCAGGGCGCGGTAGCGCGCCACCATATGCGCGCCCGACACCGGGTCTTCCGGGCCATTGATCAGGCGCAGCGGCACCCGCGTGTTCTGCAGGGCGCCGACCCAGCGCTCGCGCTGGCGGCGGCGCTCATCGACGTAGCCGATCAGGCGCGGCATGGCGCGCGGGCCGTCGTTGTAAGTCACCAGCTCCCAGAACTGCCGTATCTCGTCCGGCTTGGGCTTGGTGAGCGGGCCGAACACCACCGACAGACTGCGGCCGAAGCGTTCCTGGTTCATCCGCCCGGCCAGCAGCGGTCCCAGCGGCGAGCGCAGCAGGCGCTGGGTGAAGGTCATGCGGTGGGTTTCCGGAAACAGTCCGCCGTTGAGCAGGGCCACCGAGTCGATGCGCAGGCCGGCGCCGTCGCGCTCCAGCTGTCGCGCCAGCAGCTCCTGCGCCACGCTCACGCCGTAGTCGTGGGCGAGGATGTCGACACGGTGCACGCCGAGCTGCGCCAGCAGCGCCTCGTGCAGGTCGGCTTGCTCCATCAGCGAGTACGCATGCTGCGCCGGCTTGTCGGAAAAGCCGAAGCCGAGCATGTCCGGCGCCACCAGCCGCGTGAAGCGCCGGCTCAGCTCGGGCCAGAGGCGCGCGTAATCCCAGGACGCGGTCGGAAAGCCGTGGATCAGCAGCAGCGCGCGGCTGCCGCCGCCCTCGTCGCGATAGAAGATCGCGTGCTGCCTGAAGTCGAAGCGGCGGCCGGCGGCGCGCCACTGCGCCGGCGTCATGCGCCGCCCAGCCTGGCGGTGACGAACTGCGCCATGCTGGCGACGGCGTCGTCGGCCTCCGGCATCTGCCCGGCATAGAGCTGCCAGACATGCCACAGGTTGGCGTAGACCTGCAGGTCGGTGCGGACGCCGGCGCGCTGGGCGGCGTCGGCCAGCCGCGTGGCGTCGTTGTAAAGAATTTCGGCGTCGGCGACCTGGATCAGCAGCGGCGGCAGTCCGGCGAGATCGGCGTACATCGGCGAAGCCAGCGGCGTGCGCGGATCGGCGCCATTGAGGTAGGCGCCGGCATAAACGCCGGTGGCGCGGTGGCTGAGCATCGCCTCGGTGGCGGCATTGCCGGTCATGCTCTGGCCGGAGCCGGTGAGGTCGGTCCACGGTGACAGGCAGATCAGGCCGGCCGGCAGCGGCAGGCCGGCGTCGCGGATCGCCAGCGCGCAGGCCAGCGTGAGACCGCCGCCAGCGGAGTCGCCGGCGATGACGATGTCCTGCGCCGCCACGCCCATGTCGATCAGCGCGCGGTAAGCGGCCAGGGCATCGTCCACCGCCGCCGGAAACGGATGGTCCGGCGCCAGGCGATAGTCCGGCACCGCCACGCGCACGCCGCAGCGCTTGGCCAGGTGTGCGGTAAGGTTGCGATGACTGGCGGGCGAGCCGATGGCGTAGGCGCCGCCGTGCAGGTAGAGCAGATAGCCCTGCACGCCGGCGTGGAGATTTTCCAGCCACTCCGTCGGCACGCCGCCCAGCGGCTGCTGCGAGACCAGCGTGCCGCGCGGCAGCGGGATCAGGCCCATCAGGCGGCTGATCTGTGCCAGGCGTGCGCGCTGGCGGGGAATCGGCATGTCGCCGCTGAGGACGGGACGGAGCAGCAGCCGGGTCACGCGGCGCAGCACTTGGGCGCGCAGCGACAGGCGCGCGGGAGTCGGGCGGGTGGTTTTCATGGCCGAAGCTTAGCGGGTTTGCGCGCGCCGGAAGAGCCCGCAAACGGCCACCCGCTGTAAGCATCGGGTGGCCACACTTTGTTATTAAATATCTATCAAATATAAAAACAATAAATAAAAATAAACGATTTCCCCGGGGGAACGCGTGAGAGCGGGTGGCGCCGTTGCGGCCGCCGCGTCATCGGAATGGCGCCTGCCGGCGCTAGACTGGCCGCATGAAACCGCATCCGCTGCTCGCCGCGTTGTGCATCGCCCTGCTGTCCGCCTGCGGCAGTTCCGCCACGTCCCGCGCTGCGGTCCAGCCGCCGCCGGTGGCCGACAAGACCTGCGCGCCGGGCGCCGACGCCGTGCAGTTCAGCGGCAGCGTCGGCACCGCCGACGCCAAGACCTATCGCATGCTGCCGTTCAACGTGGCGCCAGGCACCGGTCGCATCGAACTGAGCTATGGCTGGACCGACAAGGCCGGACCGCCCTCGACGCCGCTGACCTCGACCACGCTCGATCTCGGCCTGTGGGATCAGCACGGTTATCGCAGCGCCGCCGGCTTCCGCGGCTGGTCGGGCTCGCGCCAGGGTCGCATCGACCAGCAGCAGGCGCCGGTCTTCGTGCAGGCCGACAGCGCCGAGCGCGGCTATCTGCCGGGCGCCATCGAGCCGGGCGTCTGGTACGCGGACCTCGGCGTCGGCGCATCGTCGCCGCAGGGTGCGGACTGGACGGTGAAGGTCGCGTGCAAGGCGGCGGGCGGCGTGACGCCGGCGGACGATCCGGTGGATCGCACCCATGTCGCGCGCAGCGGTCCGGCTTGGTTCAACGGCGACTTCCACATGCACGCCTACCACTCCAACCCGAAGGCGCCGGACTGGGACGATTTCATCGCGCAGGCGCGCGCCGCCAAGCTCGATTTCCTGATGGTGACCGAGTACGTCACCACGCAGCACTGGCGCACGCTGGGCGCGGTGCAGCGCGCCAATCCGGACCTGCTGATCTGGCCGGGGCGCGAGGTCATCACCTATTTCGGCCACGTGATGGGACACGGCGAGACGCCGCATGTCGCCGAGTTCCGCCACGGCTTCGAGGACGTGAAGATCGGCGACATCCAGAAGGCGATCAAGGCCGATGGCGCACTGTTCCAGGTCAATCATCCGACCAGCTTCCCCGGTCCGGTGTTTGCCAACTTCTGCCGCGGCTGCGAATTCCAGCTGGGCGACCAGATCGACTGGAACCAGGTGGACACCATGGAGATCCTCAACGGCCCGGTGCGCGCCAACGGCGACGATCTCGGCGTGCCGATCACCCAGGTCGAGGTCGAGAATCCGTTCATGACCACCGCGCTGGCGCTGTGGGATCACCAGTTGCGCGCCGGTCACAAGATCACCGGCGTGTCCGGCACCGACAGCAAGGGCGTCGATGCGGTCGCCGACCGCTCGCGCAAGGGCTACGGCTCGTCGGCGACGTCGGTTTACGCCAGCGAGCTGTCGCGCGCGGCGCTGACGCAGGCGATCAAGGCCGGCCACGCCTACGTCAAGACGCGCGGCGTCGCCGGCAGCCCGTCGCTGCAGTTCGAGGCGATCACCGCCGATGGCCGCCACGCCATCTTCGGCGACACGCTCAGCGTCGGCAGCGCCGAGACGGTGACGCTGCGCACCACCGTCACCGGCGGCATGGGCCAATACCTGAGCTACTACCGCAACGGCGAGCTGTCCCTGGTCAGCGCGACGCTGCCCGGCGGCATCATCCTGCCGGACGGCGTGCCGCTGGCGGTGCGCACGGTGCCGATCACCAGCGATCCCTTCGTCGATGAGGTCGCGGTGACGCGCAACACGGCGACGGAAGGACCGCTCGGCAGCTACTGGCGCGTCGAGACGCGCGGCCTGCAGACGCGCACCACGCTGGGCAATCCGATTTTTCTCAAGGCGCCTTGAGCGGGAAGCCCGGCGCCGCGCCGTCACGAGACGGGCGGTGCCGACGCTGGGGATGGGCGACGCCAGCCGCGCTCAGGGAGGCGTCGCGCCCGCGGCCTCCGGCCAGTCCAGCCACAGGCGGCCATCGTCGTAGACCGCGTGGTTCTTCTTCAGGCCGGTGTCGCCGTTCTGGATCAACCGGTGCACGTTGACGGCCGGCTGCGGCAGCGCGTCGCGGCCGTGGGCAAAGTCCTGCTGCCGCACCAGCGCGAGGGATGCCTTGTCCAGGAGCAGCGCGCGTTCGCGCGAGGGCGTGATCAGCTCGCGCAGATCCTGGGCGGCGCGTACTTTCGCTTCGTCCAGAGCGCCCGCGGGGAAATAGCGCCCCAGCACTTCGTCGTTGGCGCGGAACTCATCGCCACCGCGTGCGCGGCGGAAATACACCAGCGTCTCCGGCTCGCGCTGCCCCGCCTGCGGCGCATCGGGCATGCCGGCCAAGGACTGCGTGCCCCAGCCGTCCACGCCCGGCCGCTTGCGCGGAAAGCCGAAGCTCTGATCGACGGTGATGCCCAGGCCGGTGTGGCAGCCCATGCAGAACTGGTGCTCCTCCTGCGTCTGCAGCCGCAGGCGGCCCTGCGCATCCTCGATGAAGCCCTGCAGGCGCCAGCCGAAGGGCGAGGTCACGCCGGTGACCGGCGTGCCGGCGAACACCGGCGGACGGTCGCTGCGGTCCTCGGCCGCCTCCTCGCGGTACTCCTCGGCGAGATCGTCGCCGGCGAGGAAGCGCGTCTTGATGGCATAGCGCACTTCCTTCATGCGCCGGCTGGCGAGATCCGGCGCATCCGGGTCGAGGTAGCGCACGGTGTGCAGAAACTCGGTATTGATGGGGTAGAGGTGGCGCGTCACGCCCACGCCGGCCGCGCCGCCGGCATAGTGCAGCGGCAGGCCGCGAATCAGGGTGACCGTGCCGGCAATGCGGCCGTCGCCGTCGAGATCCATGCCGGCGACGCTCTCGTCCACCGGCTCGATGCGGCGCCGCAGCTGCGCGTCCGGCACGGTGTCGGGCACGGCCAGCGCCGCCTCGAGGATCGCGAGATTGATCTTGTAAATCTCGCGCGAGGGTCGTCCCTGTGCATCGCTGTAGAAGAAACGCGGCAGGCGGATGGCGATGTCGTCGGTCGAACCGTTGGTGGGCCAGAAGGTGCCGGGGAAGGGTTTGTAGCGGAAAGCGCGCCACCAGCTGCCGTCGCGCGCGAAGCCTTCGGCGTCGAAGCCCCGCGAGAAATCGAGATCGGGCCGCCAGCCGGGATAGTCGCGGCGTGCGCGCAGGCTGTCGCGCAAGGCGCTGTAGTTGTCCTGCCGCAGGTAAGTCAGCATCTGCGCATCGTCGATGCCGGCGATGGCGGTGCGGCGATCCTGGAACAGGTTGTCCCAGCGATTGCGCATGCCGCCATGCTTGAAGGCGTAGCGCTCCTGCAGGCGGACGTCGTCGGTCAGGTTGCGGCCGTTGCGCGCGGTATGACAGGTCCAGCAGGGATTGGCCACGCCGTCGGTGCGCGTGTAGCACTGCGGCGGCACCACCGCGTCCGGGTTGCCGACATGGCCGGCGCTGGCCTGCGCCAGCGCCAGCGGGTCGAAGTCGCCAGACGCCGGCCCGCGGCCGCAGGCGGCAAGCGCCAGCGCGAGCACAAGCGTGTAGAGCCGTTTCATGCGGGCGGAGTATAGCGGCCGCGTTGCGCCGCTCCGGGCAACCATCGCAACGATAAGCGGGCGCCTAGGCGCGGCTGCTGGCGAAGTTGCGGTTGCGCAGGCGCCCGAGAAAACCCATCACGCGCGTCGCCATGACGCTGTCCTCGGGCTGACGCAGGGTCTCCACTGCATGCGCTTCGCGCAGTCGCGGCGCCGATTTGAGGGCGCGGTGGTGGCGCAGCGCCGAGGCGATGTTCATGCCCAGCGGCCCGCGCCGGATCGGCTTGGGCAGGAAGCGGTAGACCTGGCCCTGGTTGATCAGGCCGATCAGCACCGTGGTGTCCTGGAACGGCGTCATCACGATGGTGACGACTTCCGGGTGCTGCGCCTTGAGCAGCTTGAGTGCCAGCGCGATGGCCTCGCGGCGCACGAACAGTTCCGAGATCACCACGCCGATCTCGCGCTCCGCCAGCAGCGCGAAGGCCTGCTCGAGGCTGGAGGCCCAGTGCACAGGCTGCGCGGGGCCAACGATCTCCTGCACCGCCTTGTAGACCTCGGCATCGTCGTCGATCACCAGGATGCCCTCGCCGGGCTGCGGCGCGACGAAGCTGCCGGTTTCGGTCAGCGTGGCCACGGGTGGGCGCACGGCCGGCTCGGCGCTGAACAGGTTCAGCGCGATCTCGGCGGCGTGGTTGACGGTCTGCTTGAGTTCGGCGGCGTCCCAGGGCTTGTTGATGAAGCGGAACACCTCGCCCTCGTTGACCGAGGCGACGATGGCTTCCAGCTCCGAGTAGCCGGTGAGCAGCAGGCGCATGGTGTTGGGCGAGATGTCCTTCACCGCCTTGAGCAGGTCGGCGCCACGCATCGCCGGCATGCGCTGGTCGCTGACAATCACGTGCGTGGGATGGTTGCGCACGTAATCCAGCGCCTCGCGCGCATCGACGGTGGTGAACAGGCTGTAGTGCGGGCGGAACAGCATGGCCAGCGAGCGCAGGATGCGCTCTTCGTCATCGACCAGCACCAGGGTGGGTTTCATCGGGGTTTCCGGTTCAGGCAGCGGCGGCCTGCGCGGTGGCCAGCGGCAGGCTGACGACGAAGCGCGAGCCCTTGCCGGGGATGGAGGCGACGCGCAGCTTGCCGCCGTGCGCCTGCACGATCTGGTAGCAGATCGACAGGCCGAGCCCGGTGCCCTGGCCGACCGGCTTGGTGGTGAAGAACGGATCGAAGATTTTCTGCAGGTGTTCCTGCGGAATGCCGCGGCCGTTGTCCTGCACGCTGACGTGCACGTGGCTGTCGTCGCTCTCGGTTTTGAGCAGCAGGCGACCTTCATTGTGCTCGATCGCCTGCGCGGCGTTGGTGATGAGATTGAGGAGCACCTGGTTGATCTGCGAGGGCGAGCACGCCACCGGCGGAATCTCGCCATAGCGGCGCAGGATCTCGACCTTGTTTTTGAGCACGTTGCGCGCGATCACCAGGGTCTGGTCGAGACTCTCGTTGAGATTGACCTCGGCAACCTTGGCCTGATCGAGGCGGCTGAAGTTGCGCAGGTTGACCACCAGCTCCTTGATCTGGTCGGCACCGAACAGCGTATCCTTGAACAGCGCCTCGGTGTCGTCCAGCGTGCCGCTGTCGCGCAGTTCGGCGGAGGCGCTGGAGGCCTTGACCAGTTGCTGGTGGATGGCGTCCTCATCCGGCGACTCCGCCGCCATCAGGTCGAGCAGGCGGTCGTGATCGGCAAGCACCTCGCGCAACTGGCCGAACACGCCCTGCATCATCTCGACGTTGTTGCGCAGGTAGCCCAGCGGCGTGTTGATCTCGTGCGCCACGCCCGCCACCATCTGGCCGAGCGAGGCCATCTTCTCCGACTGCACCAGTTGCGCCTGCGAGGCCTTGAGCTGGCCATAGGCCTCGGCGAGGCTGGCGGTGGAGGCGGCGACGCGCTGCTCCATGGCCCGCAGCAGGTCGAGCACGATGCCGACGCCGAGGTAGCGGCCGTTCTCGGTGATGATGAAGTCCTCGGTGATCGGCGTGCCGATGTTGCGGGCGACGTGCTGCGCCGCCGCGTCCAGCGGCTGCTCGATAGGCACCAGCAGCGGCTGTGCGTTCATCACCTGCGACACCGGCTTGGCGCCGTAAATCTCGCGGCCGAAGCGCATCAGGAAGATGTTGATCATCTGATAGCGGCTGATGCTGCCGACCGGGACGCCTTTGTCGACCACCGGCAGCGACAGCAGGCGCGCGTAGGTGTCGTTGAGGAAGAGTTCGCCGACGTCGCTGATGCGTGTAGTGGGCGAAATTGCCGGCACGCGCGTCAGCAGCGCCGCAATGTCGCCGGTGGGTTTGAGGGACGCTATCGACATGACGCGCAACGATAGTGGACGCATGTGAAGCCGGTATGACCGACAGATGAAAGCGTCACGCGAACGTCGCGCAGGTGTCACCCGCTTAGGGTCATTTCCCTCGCAAGATTGTTATATTTTATATATTAAATATAAGTTAAATAAATAAAAATAAACAAACTTGAAACATAAGCTGACATGAGCGGGTGACGACTTTTCGCGCGAAAAAAGCTCGCCGGGGCGTCGCAGGCATAATAGTCCGCATCCCTGCCCCGATGCTGCGCATGAAGCCCGCCGTCCGCTATACCGTTGTCGCCGCCGATCCGCGCGCGCACCTGTTCGCCGTCACCTGCACCGTTGGACGGCCCGATCCTGCGGGCCAGGGGTTCCGCCTGCCGTCCTGGCTGCGCGGCAGCTACCTGGTGCGCGACTTCGCCAAGCATGTGCAGGATCTGCGCGCGCAGGCGGGCGGCAAGCCGGTCGTTATCGAGCGGCTCGACAAGCGCAGCTTCCGCTGCGCGCCGGTGAAGGGCGCGCTGACCATCGAGTACCGCGTGTATTCCTACGATGAATCCGTGCGCAAGGCGTATCTCGACACGCGCCGCGGCTTCTTCAACGCCAGCTCGCTGTGTTACTGCCCGGCCGGCTGCGAGCAGGGTGGCTTCGAGATCGAAATCCGCCGGCCCGAGGACGCGCTGTGCCGTGGCTGGCGGCTGGCGACCACGCTTAAAGCAAAGAAGATCGGCAAGGACGGCTTCGGCGTCTACGTGTCGCCGGACTACGAGGACCTGATCGACCACCCGGTGGAACTGGGCGACTTCGAGCGTATCGACTTCGATGTCGATGGCATTCCGCACGCCCTGGTACTCGCTGGTCGCTACGAACTCGACCGCGAACGCGTGGCGCGCGATCTTGCGAAGATCTGCCACGTCGAGCGCGAGCTGTTTGGCCAGCAGCCGAAGCTGGACGAGTACCTGTTCCTGACCAATGTCGTCGGCGCCGGCTACGGCGGGCTGGAACATCGCAGCTCCACCGCGCTGATCTGCTCGCGCAACGACCTGCCGCGCCCGGGCGAGAGCAAGCTGGGCAAGGACTACCGCGGCTTCCTCGGGCTGTGCAGCCACGAGTATTTCCATCTCTGGAACGTCAAGCGCATCACCGCGCAGCGCTTCCTGCAATCCGATCTCGGCGCCGAGGCCTACACGCGGGATCTCTGGCATTACGAGGGCGTCACCAGCTATTACGACGACCTGTTCCTGCTGCGCGCCGGCATCCTCGATGCGGCGGGCTATCTCGATGTCGTCGCCGAAAACGCCACGCGCCTGCAGCGCACGCCGGGTCGCGAGGTGCAGACGCTGGCCGACGCCAGCTTCGAGGCCTGGATCAAGTACTACCAGCCGGACGAGAACACGCCGAACGCCACCGTCAGCTACTACGTCAAGGGCGGCCTGGCGGCGATGTGCCTGGACCTGACGCTGCGGCTGGAATCCAGCGTCACGCTCGACGACGTGCTGCGTGCGCTGTGGGTCCGCTACGGCGCGCGCGGTATCGGCGTGCCGGAAGGCGGGCTCGAGGCCGTGGCGCAAGAGTTGTCCGGCCTGCGGCTGGCGCCGCGCTTCGATCGCTGGCTGCGTTCGACAGCGGAACTGCCGGTGGCGGCGTTGCTCGCCGAGTTCGGCGTCGAGGCCAGAGTCCGCGCCGCGATCAGCGAGTCCGATGCCGGCGGCCGCGCCTCCGGCGAGCCGCCGCGTGCGTACACCGGACTGAAGCTGCGCGCCGGCGATACGCGCGTGGCGCAAGTGCTGGCCGGTGGACCGGCGGCACGCGCCGACGTGTCGGTCAACGACCAACTGGTGGCGCTCGATGGTCTGCGCATCACCGCGGGCGGCTGGGCGGCGCAGGCCGGGAGGCTGACGCCGGGGCGAGCCGTGACGCTGCAATTGTTCCGCGGCGATGAGCTGATCGATCGCCCATTGGTGCCGTCGGCGCCGCCCGCCGATACCTGGACAATGACGCTGGCCGCCGCCAGGGGCCCAAGCCTGCGACGCCGCAAGGCCTGGCTGGGCGTATGAGGCGGGGAAGGGACGCATGATCGAACTGTTCTTCAAGGTGGTGGGGGCGTACCTGATCGGCAACCTCATGGGCGGCCAGCTGATCGGCAAGCTGCGCGGCGGCGTCGATCTGCGCACGGTCGGCAGCGGCAATGTCGGTGCCACCAATGCGCTGCGCACGCAGGGCAAGGGCTTCGCGCTGGCGGTGCTGCTGATCGATTTCTTCAAGGGGGTCGGCGCAGTGACTTTCATGCCGGCGATCCAGTGGAGCTGGGCCGGCGCCACCGAGGTGCCGCGCGAACTGCAGGCCTATCTCTGTGGCCTCGCCGTGGCCGTGGGGCATTGCTATCCCCTGTTCTACGGCTTCAAGGGCGGCAAGGGCGTCGCCACGCTGGCCGGCGTGTTCGCGGCACTGATGCCGGTGACGCTGCTGTGGATGCTTGGCGGCTTCATCCTGGTGGTGCTGCTGACCGGCTACGCCAGCCTGGCCACGCTCACCGCCGCGGCCATCGCCGTGGTCTGGTCGGCGGGTCTCGATGCGCATGGCCTGCACTCGATGACCTTCGCCTTCTCGCTGGCGATGGCGGTACTGGTGGTGTGGAAGCACCGCGAGAACATCCAGCGCCTGGCGCGCGGCAGCGAAAGCCGCTTCGAGAAAGCCCGTATTCTTGGCAAATGGCTCAGCCGCTGACCGAAACCGAACTGCTGTCGCTGGTCGATGCACTGGCCGACGGCGGCTGGCATTCCGGCGAGACGCTGGCGGCACGCGCCGGCATCACCCGCGCGGCGCTGGCCAAACGCATCGAGAAACTGCGCGACTGGCAGCTCGACATCGAGACCCGTACCGGCCTCGGCTATCGGTTGACCGCACCGCTGCAGCGGCTGTCCGCCGACGCGCTGCAGGCCGCGGCGCCGCAATGTCGCGTGCGAGTGCTCAGCGTCGCCACCTCGACCAACGCCCTGCTGATGGAGGGCGATCCGGCACAGGACCCGCAGGCGCTGTTCGCGGAATTCCAGACTGCAGGCCGCGGCCGCCGTGGCCGCGACTGGATCTCGCCGTTCGGCGCCAACCTGTATCTCTCGCTCGCCTGGTCGTTTCCGCAGTGGCCGCGCCAGCTCACGGCCCTGCCGTTGGCGGTGGGTGTCGCCTGTGCCCAGGCGGTGCAGGCGGCAGGCCTCGATGCGGTGAAGCTGAAGTGGCCGAACGATCTCTACGTCGATGGCCGCAAGCTGGGCGGCATCCTGATAGAGCATCGCGCCGAGGCGGGCGGGCCCTGCCGGGTCGTCGTCGGCGTCGGCCTCAATGTCGCCATGAGCGCGGCGCAGGCGCAGGGCGTCACGCAGCCGTGGATAGCGCTGAACGAGGCCCTGGATTCGCGCGGTCTGCCGACGGCGTCGCGCAATGCGCTGGCCACGCAGTTGCTGCGGGGCCTGCTCACGGCGCTGGAGAGTTTCCAGGCGCGGGGTTTTGAGCCTTTCGCGGCAGACTGGGCGGCGCTGGACCTGACGCGCGACCGCGAGGTGCGCGTGCTGTCGCCGGCGCGCGAACTGGTGGGCACGGCGCGTGGCATTGACGAGCACGGCGCGCTGCTGCTGGAGACCCTGGGCCAGTTGCAGAGCGTGCACGCCGGCGACATCAGCCTGCGGCTCGCATGATCCTGCTGATCGACATCGGCAACAGCCGCCTGAAATGGGCGCTGTGGGACGGCGTTGTCCTGTCGCCCACGGTCGCGGTGACGCATCGCGGCGAGCCGGCGACAGCTTTGAGCCAGTTGCCGCAGCGGCCCCTGCAGGCGGTGTGGATCGCGCATGTGGTCGGCCAGCAGCACGAGGCCGCCATCGCGCAAGCCGTGACGAACCGTTTCGGCGTTCCGCCGCGCTTTGCCCGCAGCGGCGACACGCAGCTCGGACTTCGCAGTGCCTATGCGGAACCGGCCCGGCTCGGCGTTGACCGCTGGCTGATGATGCTGGCCGCCTGGAGCGAGCGGCGCGAGGCCTGCTGCGTGGTCAGCGCCGGCACTGCGCTGACGTTCGACGCCGTCGACGCCGAGGGCCGGCACCAGGGTGGGTTCATCGCGCCGGGGCTGACGGCGATGCTGCAGGCCACGCTGGGCAACACGCGCTTCCCGACGGCCGAGCTCGGCACCGCTTATCACGATGGACTGGGCCGTGACACTGAGGCCTGCGTGCGGCAGGGCGCGTTCCTGGCGGCGCTGGGCGCGGTCGAGCGCGGAGTGCGTGCCGCCGGTGCACCACCGGTGCGCTATCTCTGTGGTGGCGATGCCGCCGTGTTGTTGCCGCACCTGGGCAGCGGCTGGCAGCAGCGTGACGATCTCGTGCTGCGGGGGCTGCTGGCGCTGTCAACGGCGCGGCGCTGAAGGCGGCGAGGCGGGTGCGCCGGTTCGGTCCCGGTGTGGTCGGCGGCGTCGACTACTGCGGCGAGCGCAGTATCCGGACGGGAATGGACTTGTAAGACGGCGTACCGCTGGCTTCATCGATGTAGTCCAGCGGCACCAGCACATTGGCTTCGGGATAGTAGGCGGCGACCGTTCCAGGCGCGATGCCGTACTCGATGGCGGTGATGCCTTCGAGTCGCAAGGGCCTGCCAAGAGACACCGTCTCGATGTCGACCCGATCGCCGTGTTCGAGTCCGCGCGCAGCCAGATCCGAGGCGTGCATGAACAGGATGTCACGGCGGCCAAAGACGCCCCTGTAGCGGTCGTCCATGCCGTAGATGGTGGTGTTGTACTGATCATGGCTGCGGATGGTGATGAGGCGCAGCACATCGTCGGCCCACGGCTGATAGTTCACCCGCACGCCATCAAATACGGAGAACACGGCCTTGCCCGAGGGCGTGGGCCACTTTCTCTCGGTGGGGGGCAAGGGCAGGCGAAAGCCGCCCGGACGGCGGATGCGGGCGTTGAAATCTTCAAAGCCGGGGACGGTCCGCTCGATCAGGTCACGGATGCGGTCGTAGTCCTCAATCAGGGACCGCCAGTTCACCCGGCTCTGCGGAAGCGTGGCATGGGCGATTCCTGCGACAACAGCGGACTCGGACCGCAGGTGCTCCGAGGCCGGTTTGAGCTTGCCGGCTGAGGCGTGAACCATGGACATCGAATCTTCTACCGTGATCGACTGTGGTCCGCCGGCTTGGATATCCATTTCTGTTCTGCCCAGCACTGGCAGCAGAAATGTTTCCCTGGCGACCAGCAGGTGCGAGCGATTGAGCTTCGTGCCCATGTGCACGCTCAAATCGAGCGATTTCATTGCCGGGAAGCATCGCTCGGGATCGGGCAGGGCGACCGCGAAGTTTCCGCCAAGGCAGATCAGCGCTTTCGCCGATCCTGCAATCATGGCTTCCATCGCTTTGACCGCGTCATGTCCATGTGTGGCAGGGGGTTTGAAGCCAAACACTGCTTCGATGCGATCGAGAAAGGCTGCAGAGGGCTTTTCCGTGATCCCGACGGTACGATTTCCCTGGACATTGGAATGCCCGCGCAAGGGACAGATGCCCGCTCCCGGCTTGCCGAAGTTGCCGCGCAGCAGCAGCAGATCGGCCACCAGGCGCACGGTTGCCGTTCCCTTATTGTGCTGAGTGATGCCCATCCCGTAAGTCACGATGGTGGCATTCGACTTCGCATAGGCCTGCGCAACCTGTTCAAGATCGGCGCGGCTCAGGCCACAGGCGGTTTCAATGTCAGTCCAGGATGTCGCCTCCAGATCCGCGGCCAGCATCTCGAAGCCCTGCGTGTGCTCGCTGATGAATGCGTGATCCATCACGCCACCCTGATGGGTCTCCATGGCCAGCAGCGCCTTCATGATGCCCTTGAGCGCGGCGGCATCACCACCGGCCTTTACTTGATAGTAGGTGGATGCAATCGGCGTGGAGCCATAAGTCGCCATCTCCAGAAAATTCTGCGGATCAGCAAACCGTTCCAGCGCGCGTTCGCGCATGGGATTGAAGACGATGATGGGGACCTTGCGGCGTGAGGCCTCGTGCAGCGTGCCCATCATGCGCGGGTGGTTGGTGCCCGGGTTGTGCCCGATCGAGATGATGAGCTCGGTTTTTTCAAAATCATCGAGGGACACGGTGCCTTTGCCGATGCCGATCGATTGCGGCAGACCGACACTGGTCGCCTCGTGGCACATGTTCGAACAGTCGGGAAAGTTGTTGGTGCCGTACTCCCTGGCAAACAGTTGGAACAAATACGCGGCTTCGTTGGAGGCGCGGCCAGAGGTATAAAACTCGACCTGATCGGCGGAGGGCAATCCACGCAGGATTTCACCGATGCGGAAATACGCGGCGTCCCACTCGACGGCTTTGAATTTGTCGGTGGCCGGGTCGTAGGCCATGGGGTGTGTCAGGCGTCCGAAATTCTCCAGCTCGAAATCGGGCAGCGACAGCAACGACGATACCGTGTGCGCCTCAAAGAAATCCGGGGTCACCCGCTTGCTGGTGGCCTCCCACGTGACCGCCTTGGCGCCGTTCTCGCAGAACTGGAAGGTGGAGCGGTGCTCCTTGTCGGGCCAGGCGCAACCCGGGCAGTCGAAGCCTGCTGGCTGGTTGGTACGCAGCAGGGTGATCGGCGCTTCGAGCGTGTCCATCTGCTGATGGATCGCCTGTGCGGTTGCGCGCAGGGCGCCCCAGCCCCCCGCCGGGCCGTTGTATTCACGGATGCCTGGAACGTCGCGTCGTTTGCTCATGAGAATCTCCACGGACCTCAGCATGGCGATGGCAGGCATCGCCCCGATCAGGCATAGCGCGTGGCGCGGTCATGACGCACGAAAGCCCAGAGTTGCAGGCCAAAGCGCCGCGCCGACTCGATGGCGAGACTGCTCGGTGCCGACATGCACGCCAGCAAACCCACGCCGGCCATGGCGGCCTTATGGACCAGCTCATAACTCGCGCGGCTGGACATCAGGATGAAGCCTGCCGAACCCTTCTGTCCAGAACGCGCCAGTGCTCCGGTGACCTTGTCGAGTGCGTTGTGGCGACCGATGTCTTCTCGGGCCAGCTTCAATGCCCCCTCGGCATCGCACCAGGCCGCCGCGTGCAGTCCACCGCAGCGCGCGTTCAAAGGCTGCGCGCTGGAGAAGGCGTCGAAGGCGCGGGCGAGGGCATCATCAGTGAGCCGGGGCTGGCGGATTTCGCCGGGCTGTACGACCTCCAGCTGCGCCAGGCTGTCGAGACCGCAGAGGCCACACCCGGTTCTGCCCGACAGTGTGCGGCGGCGGAGTTGATGAGGCTGGAGGTGGTCCGCCTTTACGCGCAGCGCCAATTCGATGCCGCCGGTGCGTTTGATGACCTCGGTGTCCAGCAGTTGGTCGGCATCGGCGATCCATCCCTCCGCCAGGGCAAAGCCGAGCGCGAAGTCCTCCAGATCTTGCGGCGTCGCCAGCATGACCGCCTGAGAAATACCGTTGAGCGACAGCGCCACCGGCGTTTCAATGGCAATCTCTTCTGCGCCACCGGAGCCGACTGGACGCACTCTGAGCAGGGCGTCGTTCGGGCTGGCGTGTATGTGGGGGGTGGTGGTCAAAAGCATGCGTTGATCTTCCGATGGATTGGACCCCTGAGTCCTCATCATGCCCCCATATGAACGGTCAGAAAAGCAGGGTGTCCCGATACTGGGAGCGCTTTGAAGCCAGCCCGTATCCACACAGGATCTGAGCCGCTGCCCTGCCGTTGCCGCGCCAGGGCACCGACCGGCCAGCGCGACGATCTCGTACGGCGTAGGCGGCTGGCGTGTCGGCCGCGAGACAAGTGCGTGCCGGTTCAATACACTGCGCGCCTCTAAACCTGTTGCCGGCTTAGCTCAGTTGGTAGAGCACCCGCCTTGTAAGCGGAAGGTCGTCAGTTCGACTCTGACAGCCGGCACCAAACCCGAGGTTCGGCATGCCGGCCCTCGGGTTTGGTGCCAGTGGCGCCGTTGGTTTCCCGCAACTCCACGCGGTCCTGTGCCGCATTGCTCCGCTGATCCGAGGGGGCAGATCACGACTCACTCATCATGCTTCTGACTTTACGCGACGTCAGCTTGCGGCTCGGCAACACGGTGCTGCTGGACAAGGCCGGGTTCACCATCGAGAAAGGCGAGCGCGTCTGCCTGATCGGCCGCAATGGCATGGGCAAGTCGACGCTGCTCAAGCTGATCGCCGGCGAGCAGAAGCCGGACGATGGCGAGATCGTCCGTGCCCAGAATCTCAAGGTGGCGACGCTGGTGCAGGACGTGCCGACGACCATCTCCGGTACGGTCTACGACGTGGTGGCGCTGGGCCTCGGGGCCACCGGGCGGCTGGTGGCGGAATACCATCATTTGCTGGAACAGCCCGATCCCGACCTCAAAAAGCTCGGGCGCCTGCAGGACCAGATGGACGCGCAGGACGGCTGGACGCTGGAAAGCCGCGTGCAGGAGACCGTCTCGCGCCTGGAACTGCCGGGCGAGGCGGACTTCGCCAGCCTTTCGGGCGGGCTCAAGCGCCGCGTGCTGCTGGCGCAGGCGCTGGTCTCGCAGCCCGACCTGCTGCTGCTCGACGAGCCCACCAACCACCTCGACATCGCCAGCATCGCCTGGCTCGAGGAGTTCTTCAAAGCCTGGGACGGCGCCATCCTGTTCGTGACGCATGACCGTGCCTTCCTGCGGAATCTTGCGACGCGCATCCTGGAACTGGATCGCGGCTGGCTCACCAGCTGGCCCGGCGACTATGACAATTATCTGCGTCGCCGCGAGGAGCGCCTGCACGCCGAAACGCAGGAGCGCGCCCTGTTCGACAAGCGCCTAGCGCAGGAAGAGAAGTGGATCCGCAAGGGCATTGAGGCACGGCGCACGCGCGACATGGGCCGCGTCAAGCGCCTGATGGAGATGCGTCAGGTTTACAGCGAGCGCCGCAACCAGCCGGGCCAGGCACGCATGCTGGTGCAGGAGGCCGAGCGCAGCGGCAAGCTGGTCGCCGAGGCCGAAAACGTCAGCTACACCTATCCGGGCGCCTTGGCACCAACCATCCGCGGCCTGACGGCGACGGTGCTGCGTGGCGACAAGCTCGGCATCATCGGCCCCAACGGCGTCGGCAAGACCACGCTGATCAACCTGCTGCTGGGCAAGCTGGCGCCGACCTCGGGCACGCTCAAGCTGGGCTCCAAGCTGGAAGTGGCGTATTTCGATCAGCTGCGTGGCGCGCTGAAGGAAGAGTTGCCCGTGATCGACAACGTCGCCGAGGGCAAGGACTACGTGCAGATCGGCGAGCAGCGCAAGCACGTCATGGGCTACCTGCAGGAGTTCCTGTTCACGCCGGACCGCGCGCGCAGTCCGGTGAAGTCATTGTCCGGCGGCGAACGCAACCGCCTGATGCTGGCCAAGCTGTTCGCCAAGCCTTCGAATCTCATGGTGCTGGACGAGCCCACCAACGATCTCGACGTCGAGACGCTGGAGCTGCTGGAGGAGTTGATCTCGGATTACAGCGGCACGGTGCTGGTGGTTTCGCACGACCGCGCCTTTCTCAACAATGTCATCGGACGCTGCCTGGTGTTTGAGGGCGAAGGCCGCGTCAACGAATACATCGGCGGCTACGACGACTGGCTGCGGCAGCGGCCGGCGCAAGCCGCCGTGTCGCCCGCCCGCAAGCCGGCACCGGTGCCGGTCATGCCGGCCGCGCCGGCGCCGCTACCGATGTCCGCCAGCCGGCTCAGCGGCCAGGACAAGCGCGAACTGGATGGGTTGCCCAAGAAAATCGACAAGCTTGAGGCCGAGCAGACGCAGCTGACCGCGCAGCTCAGCGATCCGGGATTCTTCCAGCAGGACAAGGCACGGGCGGTGGCGGTGCAGCAGCGCCTGGCGGCCGTATCGGCGGAACTGGCAGCGGCTTACAGCCGCTGGGAAGAACTCGAGGCATTGCGTGGACGCTAGCGCGTCATCATCACGCCAATGCCGACACGGGTGATCGGCCGGTTGTAGTCGATCAGGCTCTCGCCATAGCCGCTGAAGACATTCAGGCAGTAGAACAGCGAGCCATCCCTGGACGGGACGCTGTAATTGAGCGCTACCGAACCCTTGCCGGTGGCCGGATTGGCGCGCACGGTCAAGTGCGCCAGCTGTCGATCGAAGAATTGGCGCTGCACCTGAAACTCGGCATGGCCGACGTAACGCTGGATGTCGGGATTGTCGTCGCCCTCGGCGTCGGTCGGCCCGGTCTTGCGCCGCTCCGGCAGGCGATACCAGAACTTCAGATAGACCAGATACTTGCCCTTGGCCTGGAACGGTGCGATGTAAATCCGGTTCCAGCTGCGCGACTCCGGCAGGCCGCGGCCATTGGATTCATGCTCGAAGCCGGCATCCGTCCCCCAATGATTGAGCCAGGCGATGGCAGGCGCCCAGCGGTAGAACAGTTCAGGGTTGTAGTCGGTCTCGTGGAACGGCGAGGACTCGCGCTTGTTGTAGAGCTGCCAGAAGGATTTCTGGGTGTAGCCGAAATAAAAGTTGGTGCCGAACAGCCGCTGTTTGGCGCTGATCTGAAAGACGACTTCGGTATGGCGACCGTCATAGGCGGCGCTGTAGGTGTAGGGCAGCACATACATCGGCCGGTGTGTCGACAGGCCGCGTGCGACGCTGGTGATCGAGTAGTCGTCCGGCCCCTGGTGAAAATTGTCGAAGTAGTTGGCGGCGGTGCGCTCGGGCGTCTTGGCCGCTGCCTCGCCCATATCGGGCAGCACGGCCTGCGGGGAGGGATTCGCAGCCGGGGGCTCGGCCAGGATCTGATGGTCGGGCAGCGAGGAAGTCGACACGGCATCGTCGGCATACGCGGCAGGGCAGGCGATCGCCGCTGCAAACAGCAGAACTTTCATCGTGCCGCTCCAATAAAAATGCCCGCCGGAGCGGGCATGTCCTGCAACTGACGTCCGGACTCAGGTCAGGGCGTCGACGTAAGGCTTCATGACGCGCTCGACGCGGCACAGCTTGGCGAAGTGCCAGAGCTTCTTCATGTTCAGGCTGCGCTCGCTCATCGCGGCGCGCAGCGCGTCGACGGCGATATGCGGTCCGATCTTGTTGCGGAACTTGAACAGATCCGCCAGGGTCTTCTCGAGGCTGTAGATTTTGACCTTCACATTTTCGATGGTGTGCGTGTCGGCGCCTTCCGTGAAAGCCGGGCCGCCAAGACGCGCGACGCGGACTTCGGGATAATCGACGCGTGGACGCGCGGCGCGGCGCTCGATGGCGACGAACACCTCGTTGGTCGCCTGGTCGCCGAAGCCGTGAAAGGCGAGTGCCGACTGCAGGCAGACGACGCCGTTGGGGACGGCGCGGCCGATGATGGCGAGCGACAGCGAAGGCGACAGTTGCGAGTCGGACAGCACGTAGCTGCCACGGCCGACCTTCTTGATCGTGCCCTTGTCACAGAGTCGCCGCAGGTATTCGGCCTGGATGCCATGCGGCACGAGGTCCTTCGGACGCAGGACGCCCAGCTTCTGCGCCAATTCAATGATGCGCTCGGATTTGCTTTGTTCGTCCATGTGTGACCAAGCCTAGATAGAAGCCTAGATGTGTGTATATTTAAAAACAATCTGACGTCATTTGCAAGCGTTCGAAGGTTTATGTTTCACATCAAGAAGTTAACACAACTCATTGGCTGGTCTGGAATTGCTTTCAGTGATTTCGGACCTCTGCAGGGGGCGCGATGCTGAGGGATGTCGCCATTTTCCTGGCCGCGGCGGTGTTTTTCGTGCCGCTGTTCCGTCGTCTGGGACTGGGCGCTGTGCTGGGATACCTCGCCGCCGGCATCGCCATCGGCCCCTGGGGATTCCGCTTCATCGAAGACGTCGACAGCATCCTGCATTTCTCGGAATTCGGCGTGGTCCTGCTGCTGTTCATCATCGGTCTGGAGTTGCAGCCGTCGCGTCTGTGGACCTTGCGTCGTGTCGTGTTCGGTCTCGGCGGCGCCCAGGTCTGTCTGTCGATGCTGGCGCTGGCGGCCGCCGGCTTCTGGCTGGGACTGGACGCGCCGGCAGCCATCGTTGCCGGCTTCGGACTGGCGATGTCGTCGACGGCCTTCGTGCTGCAGATGCTGGCCGAGCGCAACGAGCTGGCGACGCGCCAGGGCCGGGCCTCGTTTGCGATCCTGCTGTTCCAGGACCTGTCGGTGATTCCGTTCATGGCACTGATTCCGCTGCTGGCGACACACCCGATGCAGTCCGCGGGGGGCGGCTCCTGGCGGACCGCGGTGGAAACTCTCGCGGTATTCGGCGCCGTGATCCTGGGCGGCCGTTACGCGCTGCGTCCGCTGTTCCGCACGCTCGCCGCGGCCCAGGTGCCGGAAATTTTCACCGCCGCGACCTTGCTGGTGGTGATCGGCACGGCGCTGCTGATGGAACTGGCCGGTTTGTCGATGTCGCTCGGCGCCTTCCTGGCGGGCGTGCTGCTGGCCGATTCCGAGTATCGCCATGAACTGCAGGCCGACATCGAACCGTTCAAGGGCCTGCTGCTGGGGCTGTTTTTCATTGCCGTCGGCATGTCGGCCAATGTCGGGCTGCTGTTCGGCCAGCCGCTGCTGGTGCTGGGACTGACGGCGGGCCTGATCGCGGTCAAGAGCGGCGTGCTGTACGGCATCGGGCGTGTGACACGCCTGCCGCCGGATGCCGCCCGGGCGCTGGCGTTCGCGTTGCCGCAGGGCGGCGAGTTCGCCTTCGTGCTGTTCAGTGTCGCCGCAGCTGCCGGCGTGATCGGCCGCGATCTCGAGGCCTTGCTGGTGATCGTCGTGACCCTGTCGATGATCCTGACGCCGCCGCTGTATGCGCTGCAGGCACGCTTCGCCAAGCCGCTGGCGGGACCGGCCTACGACAGCATCGACGCGCCGGAGGCGCCGGTCATCATCGCCGGCTTCGGGCCCTTCGGGCAGATCATCGGCCGCATGCTGCGCCTGAAGAAAATCGGCTTCACGGTGCTCGAGAAGGATTCCGCGCAGGTGGATTTCGTCCGCCAGTTCGGCAACAAGATTTATTACGGCGATGCCGCCCGCCTGGACCTGCTGCGGGCCGCGCATGCCGACAAGGCCAGGCTGTTCGTCATCTCCATCGCCAATACCGCGACCTCGATCCACATCGCGCAGACGGTGCGCCGGCATTTCCCGCAGCTGACCATTTTCGCTGTGGCCAATGACCGCAATCACGCGATGCAGCTGATGGATCTGGGCATTCCGCACATCATCCGTCGCGCCTATTTTTCCAGCCTGGAGATGACGCGCCGCCTGCTGATCGAACTCGGCGAGGCGGAGGCCAGCGCCGCCAACGCCATCGACATCTTCCGGCGGTTCGACGAAACGGCGCTGGCGAAACAACAGGCCGTGTACCGCGATCAGCAGCGACTGATCCAGACGGCGCAGGAAGCGGCGCGCGAGCTGGAACAGTTGTTCGAGGCCGACCGCGAAGCGCCGGTGGTGCCGGAAACGCCGGACGCCACCTCGAAAGCCGCGAACGCTTGAACGCCCGCCCGGTTTGGGGGCCGTCGTACCGGCGGGGTGCGTCGCCCGTATCCGCAGCGCTGCATAATGCCGGTGTCGCCTTATGGAGGCAGGGCATGCAGCATCGTCAACGAGGGCAGCGCGGCAAACGCGTCGCGGCGCCGCATGGCTGAGACGATGCTGATCGCACCGGAAATCACGCCGCATATCCTGGTCTCGCTGATGGCGCTGGGCATGGGGCTGGCGTTCCTGTCGGCGGACCGCGATTCGCTGACCTCGCGCGCGCTGGCCGCGGCCCTGGCCTTCGTCGGCCTTTCGATCTATCTCAACGTCGCCCTGATCCGCGATCTGCATCATCCGCCGCCGTGGTCGGGCTGGCTGGCGCTGCCGGAAACCGCGGCGACCATCGCGATCCTCGAATGGCTGCTGCGCGTGCGTCGCACGGTGCCGGCGGCGCCGGGGATGAATGTCACGATGGGGGATCGCATCCTGCGCCTGGGGCAGGGTGCCGGCGTGCTCTACGGGATTTTCAGCCTGCTGTGGCCGGAGGTGAGGACGCAGGAGTTCCTGCGCGTGGCCACCGAGCCCGGGGCATTCCGCTCCTGGGGTTTCTGGCTATTCGCCACGCCCGTGTTGTTTGCCACCTTCGCCGGCCTGGTCGGCATCCTGCTGCTGCTCAACCGCCGCCCGGACCGCGCCGAGAAAACGCGCCTGCTGGCGATGGCCGGTTCGATTCCGTTTTTCCTTGCCGGTTTTGTGCTGCCGCTCAACGCGGCGGCGATCACGGTGGTGATTGGCGAGATCGTCCTGCTGGTCGGCTCGGTGCACTACCACGTGCTGCAGGGACAGCGCGGGCAATTCATGTCGCGCTTCCTGTCGCCGCAGGTGGCGCGACTGGTGAGCGAGCGCGGCCTGGTCAGCGCGATGCAGGAGAAACATCTCGAGATCACCGTCGTCTGCTGCGACCTGCGCGGCTTCACGGCCTACGCGCAGGGGCACGGTTCCGCACAGGTGCTGCGGGTGCTGCGCGACTACTACGACGCCGTCGGGCAGATCGTCGCGGACTTCGGCGGCACCATCAAGGATTTCGCTGGCGATGGCATCCTGATCCTGGTCGGCGCGCCGTTGCCGGTGGAGCAGCACGCCCGCATCGGCGTCGAAATCGCGCGCCGTATCCGCGTGGTCGCCACCGAACTGACGCGCCGCTGGAGCACGCCCGATCACCGGCTCGGCATCGGCATCGGTGTGGCCAGCGGCCTGGTGACGGTTGGCGTGATCGGCGCCTCGGCCCGCCTCGAATACACGGCCGTCGGTTCGGCGGTGAACCTGGCCTCGCGCCTCTGCGAGCAGGCGCTGCACGGAGAGATCCTGGTCGACAGCCGCACCGTCGAACTGGCCGGCCGCGACGGCATGACGCCGCGGCCGGCGCTGGATGTGAAGGGATTCGCCGACAGCGTGCCGAACTACGCGCTGGGCGTCTGAGGTATCAGGCGCCGATGGCGGTGCGGATGTCGCCGTCGGCATCCATCCAGGCGCGGTACATCGCGCGCGAGTTGAACGGCAGGGCGAGATGGCCGTCGCGATCGATGGCGATGCAGCCGCCGCGTCCGCCCAGGCGCTGCACCTCGGTCAGCGCCGCCGTGCAGGCCTGCGACAGCGACTCGCCCGCGTAGTGCATGCGGGCATGGACGTCATGGCCGAAGCAGGCGCGGATAAAGCATTCGCCGGTGCCGGTGCAGGAGATCGCGGCGCTGCGGTCGTCCGCCCAGGTGCCGGCGCCGATCAGCGGCGTATCGCCGACGCGGCCCGGATGCTTGTTGGTCAGCCCGCCGGTGGAGGTGGCCGCCGCCAGATGGCCGCGCGCATCGCGGGCCACCGCGCCGACGGTGCCGAACGCGGCGTCGTGATCCAGCACGATCACGCCCTTGCGATGCGCTTCCTTGAGCTGGTGGAAGCGCTCCTCGGTGACAAAGAATTCCGGCGTCACCGTCTCCAGCCCCAGATCACGGTTGAGCTGGTCGGCACCGGCGCCGGCGAACAGCACATGCGGGCTGCGCTCCATCGCCGCGCGCGCGAGACGCACCGGGGAGCGCGAGCGCATCACACCGGCGACGGCGCCGCAGCGGCGGTCGCGGCCGTCCATGATCGCGGCGTCGAGTTCCGGCAAGCCGTCGCGGTTGAGCACCGCGCCGACGCCGGCATTGAACAGCGGGCATTCCTCCAGCAGGACCACCATCCGCTCGACTGCGTCGAGGGCGTCGGCGCCGTCTTTCAGCAGTCGGCGGCCTTCCTCGGCGATGCGCAGCAGCGCGGCGCGATGTTCGGGCTGGTCCATGGCGCCCAGGGCGAGGTCGCCGGCGCCACCGTGCAAGGCGAGACGGATCATGTGCGCTCCAGAGTGTTCCGCCGCATTAAAACATTCCGCAGCGCGGATTTCAGGCCACCCGCTGTTGCCCTCGGCGGCTTTCTTGATGTTATAAAATATTATTCAAATTTAAAAACATCATATATAAAATAACATCGTCGATTCCATCTCGACCGATAGCGGGTGGCACTCGCAGACACTGTGCGGAGAGACCATCCCGCCCTGCGCAAGAGGCGGGCGTTGGCGGATGCGCTCGGGTGCGCACCAGCGCGGGCTGTCGCCGCCACTGGCCTGTGTGCGCCCGCTGGGCGCGTCGATGAGGGGCGGACGATTCAGTAGTATTCGCCCGGGCCGCGACGATGTCGGCGACAGCCTGTTCGACGCAGCGCCGCAGGCGGGGGCTCGCGGCGGCCGCGCCGATGGTCGGACGGGACGGCGATACATCGTGGCACTGAGCCGAGTTGCATGAACCTCATTCTTTTCTGCGTACTGACCTACATCGCCCTGCAGCTGGCCGTGGTGTTCGGCCTGTCGCGACGCCGGGTGCGCAACGAGGAGGACTACCTCCTGGCCGGGCGCAGCCTGGGGCCGTGGCTGGCGACTTTCAGCGTGTTCGCGACGTGGTTCGGCGCGGAGACCTGCATCGGCGCCGCCGGCCAGGCCTATCGCGCCGGGCTCGAGGGCGTCAGCACGGATCCCTTCGGTTACGCCATCGGCATTGTCGCGATGGGGCTGTTCTTCGCCGCGCCGCTGTGGAAGCGGGGCATCATGACCCTGGCCGACCTGTTCCGTCAGCGCTACGGCATCGGGGTCGAACGGATGGCGGCCATCATCATGATTCCCACGTCGGTGCTGTGGGCGGCGGCGCAGGTCCGCGCCTTCGGCCAGGTGCTGGCATCGTGCAGCGAGATGGGCGTGTTCGCCGCCATCACGCTCGCCGCCGTGGTGGTGATCGCCTACACCGTCATCGGCGGCATGTGGGCCGATGCCGTCACCGATCTGTTGCAGGGTGTGGTGCTGATCCTCGGCGTGCTGGTGCTGGGCGCGGTGTTTCTCGCGCACGGCGGGGCGCAGCAACTGGCCGCGATCCCGGTGCAGCGCCTGAGCTTCGGTGCGGCGCGCGCGCCGCTGGCGGCGCTGGAGACCTTTTCCATCCCGATCTTCAGTTCCATCGCCGCGCAGGAGCTGGTGTCGCGTGTGCTGGCCATGCGCAGCCCGGCGCTCGCGCGCGGCGCCACCGTCGGTGCCGGCGCGGTGTACCTGGCCGTGGGCCTGATCCCGGTGTGCCTGGGACTGGCCGGTGCCGCCTTCATCGGCCCGGGCGTCGATCCCGAGCGCGTGCTGCCGGAATTCGCCGAGCGCTATCTCTCCACGCCGCTGTACATCCTGTTCCTGGGCGCGCTGGTGTCGGCGATCCTGTCGACCCTGTCCGGCGCGTTGCTGGTCGCCGGATCGCTGGCGGCGCACAACGTGGTCATCCCGCTGCGCCCCGGGCTGAAGGACAAGGCCAAGCTGCGGCTGGACCGCATCGCCGTGATCGTGTTCGGCGTTCTGGCCTACGGCATCGCGCTGTCCAGCGACAGCGTCTACGCCCTGGTGGAGGAGTCCTCCAGCCTGGGCTCGTCCGGCGTGCTGGTGATCATGGTGTTCTCGCTGTGGCTGCCGCGTCTCGGCGGCGCCCCGTCGGCTTATGCGGCGCTGCTGGCCGGCGTGGCCGTCTATGTCGCGGGCGCGCACTGGCGCCACTGGGAGTATCCGTACCTGACGTCGCTGGCCGCGTCGCTCGCCGCTTACCTGGCCTGCGCGCTCAGGGTTGCAGGGCGGCGATCACCGTCTCCGGCGTGAGCACCTGCGGCAGCACCTTGGGCTCGCCGCCGTTGACGTAGACCAGGTAGAGCGGCACGCCGCTGCGTCCGAAGGACTGCAGGGCGGCGGTGATCGCGGGATCGGCGCGGGTCCAGTCGGCGACCAGCACCGCAACCTTGCCGGCGGCGAAGGCATCGCGCACCCGCTGGGAAGCGAGGGCGGTGTGCTCGTTGACCTTGCAGGTGATGCACCAGTCGGCGGTGAAATCGACGAACACCGTGCGCCCCTGCGCGCGCAGCGCCTGCACGCGCGATTCGCTCCAGGGTTCGTGGCCCGGTTCATCGACGGCGGCCGCAGCCGTATTCGTCGCCATGCGCAGCAGCGGATGGCCCAGCAGCAGCGCCGCGGCGAGCAGGGCGGCGAGCCGCAGGCCCAGCGCGACGATGCCGCCGCGATGCCACAGCCACAGCGCGAAGCCCAGCAGGACCACGCCGATCAGCACGAGGCAGGCGGCATCGGCACTGGTCTGATGCGCCAGCACCCACAGCAGCCACACGGCGCTGAGGTACAGCGGGAAGGCCATCGCCTGCTTGAACGTCACCATCCAGGCGCCGGGCCTGGGCAGCGCCCGCGCCAGCGCAGGGAAGAAGCCGAGCAGCAGGAAAGGCAGCGCCAGTCCGAGTCCGAGCGCGGCGAATACGGCCAGGGCCGGCAACGGCGGTTGCGTCAGCGCATAGCCCAGCGCGCTGCCCATGAACGGCGCGGTGCAGGGCGTGGCCACCACCGTCGCCAGGGCGCCGGTGAAAAATGAGCTGCCATAGCCTTCGCCGCGCGTCAGCGACTGGCCCAGGCCCATCAGGCCGGTGCCGAGTTCCACCGCGCCCGACATCGACAGCCCGAGCGCGAACAGCAGATAGACCAGTGCGGCGACGAACATCGGCGACTGCAACTGGAAGCCCCAGCCGATGGCCTCGCCACCGGCGCGCAGCGCCAGCAGGGCCACCGCCACCACCAGGCAGGACAGCACGACGCCGGCGGTGTAGGCCAGCGCATGGCCGCGCTGACGGTGGCGCTCGTGGCCGCGGCTGTTGAGCACCGACAGCGCCTTGAGCGACAGCACCGGAAACACGCAGGGCATCAGGTTGAGCAACAGGCCGCCGAGCAGGGCGAACAGCAGGATCGGCGGCAGGGTCGTCGCGGCTGCCGGCGCCGTTGCCGCGGGCGCCGGTGCCGACATCACCCGAGCGACCGCGCCGGGGACGGCCTTGATCTCGTAGGCGGTGGTCTTGCCGCCGAGATCGGCCACCAGCACGCCGCTGACATCGGCGGGTGCACCGACAAAATACGGGCTCAGTGCCTGCGACAGTCGCAGACCGTCGGCATCGACCGCCACGCGCTGTGGCGCGACGTGGCTGATCAGATCGCTAGCATAGGGATAGAAGGCGGCGCGGGCGCCGGCGAGCTCGCGACTCTGGACGCGCAGCGAGAAATCGCCGCCGTCGGTGCTGAACTGCGCGGGCCAACGCATGGGCTGGGGCAGGCGCGCCCTGCCGTCGGCGAAGGCCTGCTGCCAGCGCGGATCGGCGCTGGCCGTTGCCGCGACCGGCAGGCGCAGGTCCAGGCTGGCCTTGCCCGGGATGCAGACATCGGCGCAGACCAGCCACTTGGCTTCCGCGCGCAGGGTGAGGGTGTCGCCGGGCTTGACCGGCGCGGTCAGCGTCACCGGCACGAGGTGCAGGGTTTCGCCGCCATAGCCGTAGAACGCCAGGTCGCCCAGCTTGTGCTGCTGCGGATAGGGCCACTGGATGTCGCCGGCCTGCACGCCGGCCGGCAGCGTCCAGGTCAGGGACGTCGGGATGCCGGTGTCGCCGGGATTGCGCCAGTAGGTGTGCCAGCCCTCATCCGGCCGGATACGCAGCGCGACCCAGTTTTCGCCGGGCACCAGGGCGGTGTTCTCGGCGATGAGTTCCGCGTCCAGGTGCTCGGTGCGCACGGCCGCCGCCTGCGCGCCCAGGGTGGCGAAAAGCAGGCCGGCGAAAAGTGCGAATCGGTATCCGATCTTCATGGCATCCCAGGTGAGTCGCAGGTCAGACCGCGCAAACCGCGACGGGTTCGGGCGTAAGCTTGGATAACGCCTTCGGAATCCCGTCATGACTCGATTGGCCGTCATTCTACTGGTCCTTGCCGCCGTCTGGCCCTGCGCATCGTCCGCGGCCGGCACCATGCGCTGCCGCGGCGGCATCGTCAGCGAGGGTATGTCCGCGGCCGCGGTGCTGGCCGCCTGCGGCGAGCCGGCGTACCGCGATGCCTGGAACGAAGATGCATACGGTCGCGGACTCCTGGGAGATGCGGAAGAGTGGTACTACAACTTCGGCGCCAACCAGCTGCTGCGCGTGCTGCATCTGCGCAACGGCACTGTCGGCGACATCGCCACCGACGGCTACGGCTACGATCAGCCGCCCAGCCCGCCCTGCGCGCCGGCGGACATCGTCGAAGGCATGTCCAAGTACCGTCTGGCCCTGCTTTGCGGCACGCCGCTGACCCGGCGGGTGCAGACACTGATCGTGCCCTACGACCGTTATGGCCGGCACGGCTATGATGCGCGCGGCTACAGCACGACGGTGTATCGCGAGGAATGGACCTACAATTTCGGTTCGGCCTACCTGATGCGGCTGGTGGTCCTGGAAAACGGGAGGGTGACGGATGTACAGAACACTGAGCGCGGCTTTGATTAGCGGCTGCCTGCTGGCGACCGCTGCGGCCGCCCAGGACGCAGCAACCGCGACCGCGGAAGCCGCGCCCGCGCCCGGCACGTTGGAGGCGTCCGCGCCATCGCCGTCGTCTGCAGCGCCCGCCGTCGCCCCGACACCGCCGGCGTTGCCGGACGCTGCGGCGGCTCCGGCAGCGCCGGCTGCGCCCGCGACGGAGGCAGCGGTTGCCGCGCCGGTCGTGCATCGCATCGCGCCCTGCGAGGGCGGGCCGTACTGCGTGTCCTCGACCTCCTACGAGGAGGGGCGTCACATCGCGCCGATCCGCTACGGCGGCAGCGACGCGCCGGCGCAGCAGGCCATGCTGCGCATCCTCAGCGGCATGGGCGAGGCCAAGGTGGTGGAAGTGACGCCCGGCTACATCCACGCCGCGTTTCCGTCGCTGGTCCCGGGCCTGTCGGACGACCTGGAAATGCTGTTCGCCAACCACCTCATCCAGGTGCGCTCGTCGCGACGCACGGCGGTCTATGATTTCGGCGCCAACCGCAACCGGGTCGAGGCCCTGCGCAAGGCGTTCGAGGATATCCAGCCCTGAGCGGGCGGCGGCTTCCCGACGAAGCCCGGCATTGTCTGATCGTTGAAAGGACTCTCATGACGACCAAGCGAAAATACGACATCGTGGTATTCGGCGCCACCGGCTTCACCGGCGGACTGACGGCGGAATATCTCGCGCAGCACGGCGGCAGCAAGCTGCGCTGGGCGCTGGCGGGCCGCAACCCGGACAAGCTGAAGCTGGTGCGCGCGCGTCTCGCCGACCTCAACCCGGACTGCAAGGATCTCGATCTGCTGATGGCGGACGTCGACAACGCCGAGTCGATCAAGAACGTGGCGGCCGCCACCAAGGTCGTCATCACCACCGTCGGCCCCTACATCAAGTACGGCGAGCCGCTGGTGGCGGCCTGCGCCGCGGCCGGCACCGATTACGTGGATCTCACCGGCGAACCCGAATTCGTCGACCTGATGTGGCTGCGCTACCACGATCTGGCCAAGGCCAACGGCGCGCGCATCGTCAACTGCTGCGGGTTCGACAGCATTCCGCACGATCTCGGTGCCTGGTTCACCGTGCGCCAGCTGCCGGAAGACGTGCCGCTCAAGGTCGAGGGCTTCGTGCGCGCCGGCGGGACGTTCTCCGGCGGCACCCTGCACTCGGCGGTGACCGCGTTCTCGCGCGTGGGCGAATACGCCAAGGTGCGCAAGGCCCGCCACAGCCGCGAAGGCTGGCCGGTGGACCGCAAGATCGGTTCGACGCGTCAGCGCATCCGCTTCGTGCGCGAATTCTCCGCCTGGGCGGTGCCGATGCCGACCATCGACCCGCAGGTGGTGCGCCGCAGCGCCGCTGCCGACGAGCGCTACGGCTCCTCGTTCCGTTACGGTCACTACGTGCTGGTCAAGCAGCTGAGCCGCGTCGCGATGCTGGTCGGCGGCGTTGCCGCCCTGTTCGCCGGCGCGCAGGTCAAGCTCACGCGCGAGCGCCTGCTCAAGCTCAAGGACCCGGGCGATGGTCCCAGCGAGGAGCAGCGTCTCAAGAGCTGGTTCCGCGTGCGCTTCATCGGCGAGGGCGGCGGCAAGAAGGTCATCACCGAGGTCAGCGGCGGCGATCCCGGCTATGGCGAGACCAGCAAGATGCTGGCCGAGTCGGCGCTGTGCCTCGCCTTCGATCGACTGCCGCGCAAGTACGCCGGTGTCATCACCCCGGCGCAGGCCATGGGCGAGCACCTGGTCGAGCGTCTGCAGGCGGCCGGCATCCAGTTCAAGGTGCTGGAAAGCTGATGGCGCGTCTCTGGCTGGGCCTGGCCGCGATCAGCGGTTTTCTGGCGGTGGCGCTGGGCGCCTTCGGCGCGCACGCGCTCAAGACGCGGCTGACGCCGGAGATGCTGGCGGTGTGGCGAACCGGCGTCGAATACCAGTTCTACCACGCGCTGGCGCTGCTGCTGCTGGGGGTGCTCGTCCGGCAGGCGCCGTCCGGCACGCTCGATCTCGCCGGCGCCTGCTTCGCCGCCGGCATCGTGCTGTTTTCGGGCAGCCTCTACGCGCTGGCGCTGAGCGACCTCCGCATCCTGGGGGCGATCACGCCTTTCGGCGGTCTGCTGTTCCTGGCGGGCTGGCTGCTTCTGGGCTACGCGGCGACGCAGGCGTGAGCGTCACGCTGCGCAGGGCGGTGAGGATGGAATTGGCCAACTGATCGGAGATGCGCGCGCCGGCATTCATCACGGCGCGCTCGGCTTCCTCGCGCGCCGCCTCGCAGGCGATCGCGGTGACGTTCTCGATGCGCTCGATCTGCGAGCGCAGGCCGGCTTCGAGAGCGCTGTGCAGTTCGTGGAAATGCTCGTCTACCAGCTGCTCCAGCGCTTCGATGCGCTGCAGCTGCGTCGCCAGTGCGGCGTGAATCTCGGAGAAATCCGGCTGTGCCGAGGCCAGTTCCTGGGCCTGCGCCTGTTCCTCGTCGATGCGCGTCTGCAACTGTGCGGCCTGCGCCTGCAGCTGCGCGATCTGGGCGCTCAGGTTCGACGCCACTTCGTTGAGCGCCGACACGGCCGGCGTGGCCGGCGGCGGATGGGCCAGCGAGCTGCGCAGCACCTTCATCACGCGCTGCTCGATCGCCACCTCCGGTTCGCGGATGTTGGCGACCTTGGACGGCGGCGGTGCGGGCGGCGCGGCGACCGGTGCCGTCACGGTCTTCTGCAGGTTGTCGAGAATGCGGGCCAGCTGTTCGGCACTGGGCGGCTTTTGCAGCACGCCGGCAGCGCCGCACTGGCGCGCCTGGGCCTCGAATTCCGCCCCTTCGTTGGACGAGCAGATCACCACCCGCAGACCGGCGGTGGCGGGATCGGACTTGATCTGGCGCAGCGCCGCGAAGCCGTCGATGCCCGGCATCACGTGATCCAGGAAAACCACATCCGGCCGCAGGGTCCGCAGGCTCGCGAAGCACTGCTCGGCGCCCTCCGCGGTTTCCACACGGTACTGATGACTTTCCAGGAAGCGGCGCAGCGCGAAGCGCGCCGACTTGGAATCGTCTACGACGAGTGCGGTCTTGGTGTTCATGAGTCTCCTCGCGCCGGTGCCCAGCGGTCTTTGGCCGGACTGTAACACCGCTGTAGCAAGCCGCGACAGCCGCGCAGGTGCCACCCGCTCTGTCGGTGCAGGCTCACAAAAATGTTATTATTTATTTATTAATTTTAAATTTAATAAATAAAATTTAACGATCTGGATCGAGCCACGCCCGAGAGCGGGTGGCCGCTTGTCGGCCCTTGCCGGCGGCCCGGACGCTGTTTACGGTGTGCCACCTGTCCCGGAGTCCCCTGTGTCCGCCCTGATCAACCGCCGCGATCTCGATTTCCTGCTGTACGACTGGCTCGACGTGCCGGCGCTGTGCGCCACGGCGCGCTATGCGCAGCACGACCGCGCGACCTTCGAGTCGGTGATCGAGGCCGCGCACACGCTGGCCGAGGAAAAATTCCTGCCGTTCGCGGCCAAGCTCGACGCCAACGAGCCGATGTTCGACGGCGAGCGCGTGCATATCGTCCCGGAGGTGAAGGACGCGCTGCGCGCCTATGTCGAGGGCGGGTTTCTGTCGGCGGCCTTCGACGCCGATGTCGGCGGCTCGCAGCTGCCCTACGTGGTCGCGCAGGCGGTGGCGTCGCTGTTCGCCTCGGCCAACGGGCCGGCCGTCGGCTACATGATGCTGACCGCCGCCGCCGCCAACCTGCTGCGGGCCCACGGCACGGCGGAGCAGCAGGCGCGTTATATGCGGCCGATGATCGAAGGCCGCTGGTTCGGCACCATGTGCCTGTCGGAGCCGCAGGCGGGATCGTCGCTGGGCGACATCAAGACCCGCGCCGCTCCGCAGCCCGACGGCAGCTATCGCATCACCGGCAACAAGATGTGGATTTCCGGCGGCGAGCACGAGCTGTCGGAGAACATCGTGCACCTGGTGCTGGCGCGCATCGAGGGCGCGCCGGCCGGCGTCAAGGGCATCTCGCTGTTCATCGTGCCCAAGTTCCACGTCAACGACGACGGCACGCTGGGCGCGCGCAACGGCGTGCGGCTGGCCGGTCTCAATCACAAGATGGGTTGTCGCGGCACCGTCAACACGGTGCTGAATTTCGGCGAGACGCCCTGCGCCGGTTATCTCGTCGGCAAGCCCAACGAGGGACTGGCCTGCATGTTCCACATGATGAACGAGGCGCGCATCGGCGTTGGTCTTGCCGGCGTGATGAGCGGCTACGCCGGCTATCTGTTCGCGCTGGACTACGCCCGGCAGCGGCCGCAGGGCCGGCCGGTCGGCGACAAGAACCCGGACAGCAAGCCGGTGGCGATCATCGCGCACAGCGATGTGCGCCGCATGCTGCTGCAGCAGAAGGCCTACGTCGAAGGCGGGCTGGCGCTGTGCCTGTACTGCGCCAAGCTGGTCGACGAGAAAGCGACCGCCGGTGACGCCAAGCAGAAGGAGGAACTGGGCCTGCTGCTGGAGATCCTGACGCCGATCGCCAAGGCCTGGCCGGCGGAGTTCTGCCTGGAGGCGAACAAGCTGGCGATCCAGGTGCTGGGCGGCTATGGCTATACGCGCGACTACCCGGTGGAGCGGCACTATCGCGACAACCGCCTGAACGCGATTCACGAAGGCACCAACGGCATCCAGGGGCTGGACCTGCTCGGGCGCAAGGTGACGATGAAGAGCGGCGCCGCCTTCCGCCTGCTGCTGGCGCGCATGCAGCAGACCGCGCGGGCGGCCGTCGAGCCGGAACTCGCCGAGCACGCCACCGCGTTGAACGAGGCGCTGGCGCGCGCCGCCCGCACCACGCAGGCGCTGGCGGCGGTGGCGATGCAGGGGAATGTCGAGTTGTTCCTGGCCAATGCGCACCTTTATCTCGAGATGCTGGGACACACCGTGGTGGCCTGGTTGTGGCTGCAGCAGGCGCAGTGCGCGCTGCGAGCGCGGGCGGGGACCGCTGCCGGCGCGGATCGCGATTTCCTTGACGGCAAGCTGGCCGCGTGCCGTTATTTCTTCCGGCACGAGTTGCCGAAAACGCAGCATCAGGCCGAGTTGCTGGCGCGGCTCGACGACACCAGCCTGACCCTGCGTCCCGAGACCTTGTGAAGGCAGGCCGTTCTAAACTCAGAAGAAAACGGTCTCAAAAAGGCATGGGAAAACGCGCCGCTGAAAAATAAGATGCGGGCCTAAAGAAGACGGTGGCGATGTTGCGCCGTCCATAACAGGTATCGGGGCTGCTCATGGTCAAGCGCGCATCGCGGGTCGGGTTGTTCATCGCATTCGGGATGGCGGCTGCGCCGGCGATGGCCACCAACGGCTATTTCCTGCATGGCTATGGCGCGGCGTCGGAGGCGATGGGGGGCGTGGGTTACGCCCTGCCGCAGGATGCGCTGGCACCCGCGGCCAATCCCGCCGGCATCACCCTGCTCGATGACCGTTTCGACATTGGCGTCGACTGGTTCACGCCCCGTCGCGGTGCCACCATCTATGGCAACAACTCCATCGCGCCGCTGGTCAACAGCGGCAGCGTGCTGGGCGGCGGCGGCAACCTCACCGGTCCCACCGCCAACGGCAGCTACAACGGCGACCGCAAGACCAATGCTTACATCCCGAGCATGGGCTATGCCACGCCCATCAACGAGCGCCTGAGCTTCGCCATCGCCATGTATGGCAACGGCGGCCTGCAGACGGACTACAGGAACAATCCCTTCGCCGCCTTCCAGCTCAAGGGCACGCCGCGCAACGCCGGCGTCGACCTGGAGCAGCTGTTCGTGGCACCGACGCTGGCGTTGCGGCTCACCGATCATCAATCGCTCGGCGTATCGCTCGACATCGTCTACCAGCAGTTCAAGGCCTGGGGCCTGCAGGCGTTCGCGCTCGACGGCTATCCCACGGCGCAGGCGCCCATCGTCGGACCGTTCTCGGTGGCGCCGGACAAGGTGACCGATCGCGGGCCGGATCATTCCTTTGGCCTCGGCTACCGCGTCGGTTATCTCGCCGAGCCCTTCGACGGCTTCACCATCGGCGGCAGCTACCAGCCGAAGACGCACATGAAGCGCTTCTCCCGATACGCCGGTCTGTTTGCGGGGCACGGCGTGTTCGACGTGCCGGAGAACTACGGCGGCGGCGTCGCCTATCGCTGGCGCAAGCTGCTGGTGCTGTCCACCGACGTGCAGCGCATCAACTACAGCAAGGTGTCTTCGGTCGGCACGCCGTTGCAGCCTTTCGTCAACGGTGTGAAGCTGGGCGCCGACGGCGGCCCGGGCTTTGGCTGGCGCGACATGACGATCTACAAGTTCGGCGCCGCCGTGCAGGTGGCGAGCCCGGTGCTGCTGCGCTTCGGCTACAGCTACGGCCGCCAGCCCATTCCCGACGACCAGACCTTGTTCAACATCCTCGCGCCGGGCGTGATCGAGCATCACTGGACCGCAGGCGCTCAGATCGACCTGGGGCACGGCTACGCCCTGAACCTGTCGTACCTGTACGCCCCGGAGCACACGGTCTACGGTCACAACTCGATCCCGAACGGCACGGTGCTGGATCTGCCGCCGAAGAATTTCGGCGGCGGCGAGGCCAATATTCACCTCAAGGAACAAACCGTTGGCATCGCGCTGACGGTGCATCTGGACTGAACGGAGGCGTCTCATGCTGCTGCAATCGCTGTTCGGCGGCGTACTGATTGGCCTGGCAGCAGCAATACTGCTGCTGGGGCAGGGAAAAATCGCGGGCATCAGCGGCATCTTCGGCAACGTCGTCACCGGCCGCGCCCGCAGCGAGGGCGCCTGGCGCCTGTGGTTCCTGCTGGGATTCATCGCGGCGCCGGTGCTGGCGCTGGTATTCACCCACCGCTGGCTGCAGGTGCAACTCGATCACGCGCCGGCGCTGCTGATCGTTGCCGGCCTGCTGGTCGGATTCGGCACCCAGCTGGGTTCCGGCTGCACCAGCGGTCATGGCGTCTGCGGGCTTGGCAACCTGTCGCAGCGCTCGCTGGTGGCGGTGCTGGTGTTCATGGGCGTGGCGGCGATCACGGTGTTCGTCACCCGTCATCTGATCGGAGGCTGACATGGGACCGCTCATCGCTTTCACTGCGGGTCTGGTGTTTGGTATCGGCCTGCTGATCTCCGGCATGACCGATCCCGCGCGCGTGCTCGCCTTCCTCGACGTCGCCGGCGCCTGGAACCCGGCGCTGGCCCTGGTGATGGGCGGCGCAGTGGCGGTGACGCTGCCGGCATTTGCCTACGCGCGCCGGCACGGACACACGCTGGGCGGCGCCGTCCTGACCCTGCCGGATCGCAAGACCCTCACGCCACAGCTGCTGATCGGCAGCGCCCTGTTCGGTATCGGCTGGGGTCTCAGCGGCGTCTGTCCGGGGCCGGCGATCCTGATCGCGCTCAGTGGCCAGTGGCAGCCGCTGCTGTTCCTGGCCAGCGTCGCCGCTGGCATCGGGCTGCATCGGGTGCTGCTGGCATCGCGCGAGCCCGCGGCAAAGGCGACGGCTGATTGCAGCTAAGGCCGTTGCGTTTCGGCACAATGGCCGCCTGAACCCCGGGACGCGCCATGAAAAGAACCCTGCTGCTCATGCTCTCCGCCCTCGTGATCGGCGGTGCCTTGCTGGCCTTCAGCTTCACGCCCGCGACCCTGCCGGTCGATGCCCTGCCCAAGGTCCACGTGCCGGAGGCGCATCCGCCCGCAGACATGCGGCTCTACGCCATCGAAGCGGGCAAGATGCTGTCGCAGGCTGCCTTCGCGTACCGCGGCGGTCATTTTTCCGAGGCACGCACGTTCGGCATGGGCGGCATCCTGGTGAAACACCCTCAGGGTGCGCTGCTGTTCGATACCGGCTTCGGCAAGGATGTCGACGAGCACTTCAAGACCATCCCGGCGCTGATGCGGGCGACCTCGCGCTACGAGAAGGAGCCGACGGTGGCGGCGCAGCTGCACGCTGCCGGCATCGAGCCGTCGGCGCTCAAGGCGGTGATCCTCACGCACGCGCACTGGGATCACGTCAGTGGCCTGGCGGACCTGCCGGGCGCGCCGGTGTGGGTGGACGACCAGGAGCGCAGCTTCATCAAGTACGGTGACGACGCCAGCGCGCTGATCCGCAGCTTCGGTGATCTGCCGTACCGTGTTTACAACTTCCCGAGCGGGCCGTACCTGGGCTTCGACAAGAGCTACGACGTGTTCGGTGACGGCAGCGTGGTGCTGGTGCCGGCCTCCGGGCATACGCCGGGCTCGATCATCGCCTTCATCGCGACGCCGGATGGCAAGCGCTACGCGCTGGTGGGCGATCTCGTGTGGCAGACCGAGGGCATCGAACTGCCCGCGGAGCGGCCGTGGATCTCGCGCCAGCTGGTGGACTGGGACGATGAGCGCGTGCGTGCCCTGATCGTCCACATGCACAAGCTCAAGGCGGCGATGCCGGACCTGGTGATCGTGCCGGCGCACGACCGCCGCGTCTGGGACGCGCTGCCGCATCTTTCGGACGCGAGGTAGCACCGCCGCGGCTCGAAGGTCGCGGGCAGGCTTTGGCCTCGGCGGGCGATCTGTTACAAGGACGACATGTACCGGGAAGCAGATTTGGGCGAGCACGCCCAGCAGCGATTGCTCGGCGTCATCCAGACGCAGACCGATATCGCGCGCCTGGGGCCCGACCTCGGCGCGGTCATGACGCTGGCGGCGGAACGCGCGCAGGCGCTGACCAGCGCCGATGGCGCCGTGGTCGAGCTCGTCGAGGGCGACGACATGGTCTACCGCGCCGTGTCCGGCATGGCGAGCCATCAGCTGGGCCTGCGACTGAAGCGTGCGACCAGCCTCTCGGGGCTCTGCGCCACCACCGGCCAGTTGATGCGCTGCGGCGATTCGGAGACCGACGGGCGGGTCGACCGCGAGGCCTGCCGGCGCGTGGGGCTGCGGGCCATGCTGGTGGTGCCCTTGCGCCACGACAAAAATCTCGTCGGGGCGCTCAAGGTGATGTCGCGCCGTGCCGAAGTCTTCGACGAGGCCGACATGCGCATTCTCGGCCTGATCTCCGAGCTGGTGGCGGCCGCGATGTTCCATGCCACACACAACAGCACCGAGGAGCTGTTCTATCGCGCGACGCACGACCCGCTCACCGGCCTCGCCAACCGCGCATTGTTCTTCGACCGCCTGCGGCACGACCTCGCCGACGCCCAGCGCAGCGGCGAAGGGCTGGCGATCCTGAATTTCGACATGGACGACCTCAAGCCGATCAATGACCGCTACGGTCATCGTGCCGGCGACGCCGCGCTGTGCGCGTTTGCCGGTCATCTCCGCGACGCGGCGCGGAAGCACGACACCGTGGCGCGCGTCGGTGGCGACGAGTTCGGCGTGATCCTCACGCGCGTCCAGGACCGCGACTGCGCATCGCGCCAGATGCGCCGCATCGCGGATTCGCTGGTCACGCGCTTCCGTTTCGAAGAGCTGGAACTGCCCTTGAGCGGCAGCGTCGGCTTGGCCTACTTCCCCGAAGATGGCGGCGACCTGGAGCGGCTGGTCGAGACCGCGGATCAGTCGATGTACGCCATGAAGCGTTCACGTCAGCGTAGCGAAATGTAAATAGCGCGCCGCGTCACCGGCGGTTCAGCCGGCATTCAAAGGGCGAGGCCTAGGCTGGCGCCGGATGGAACGGAGTGCCGACATGAAAATTCCTGCGCTGAAACCTCGACTGATGGCCACCGCCGCGCTGGCCGCCGCCGCGCTCTCTGGCGGCTGCGTCGCTTATCCCGCCTATGAGGGGCCGGTCTACTACGGCCCTCCGGTCGCCGTGGTGCCGCCGCCCGTGGTGGTCTATCACGAGGGCTACTACGGCGGTTATCGCCGCCACTACGGCTGGCACGGCCCTTACCGCCACTGGTAGGGCGCGTCGTCTCAGTGCATCAACACCGGCAGCAGCACACCGCCGACGATGGCGACCACGAAGATGGCGCCGCCGACGGCCAGCGCGACGCCGAGCTTGTTGCCGCGGGGTGAGGCCGCACCCGCTGCCGGCGGCACCGGAACCGGATTGGCGGCGGTGCGCGCGCTGGCGCGCCAGGCGCTGAGTTCGCGCTGCGCCTCCTCCAGTTGCTGTTGCTGCGTTGCGATGGTCTGACGTAGCTGCTCGATCAACCGGTCATCGCTGACGCCGATGGCGTTCTCGGCCCATTTGAGCGCGTAGCGCGCCGCGCCACGCAGGCCGGCGGGTTGCGCGGTCGCCGGCACGTCTCTCAGGGCCGTCGTCACCGGTTGTGTTGAAGCGGCATTCGTCGGCATGGCGTCCTCCCGCCTGCGGCGTTCTGGTCGGGCCCGATTTCGCGTCGGCCCGGCGTGAAGCTATCCCTGGCGGAACGACGTGTCCAGCGCCACCTGTTCCCAGGCGTCGAGCTCGGCGGTCATCGTCGCCAGCTTATGGCGGATGCGGCCGACCGCCATCTCGCCCAGCGGCAGGCGCAGCGGCGGTTTGGGCGAATCCACCACCAGCATCATCGCCACCGCCGCCTTGTGCGGGTCGCCCGGCTGCTGACCGCTGTAGCCGTTGAGCATCTGGATGGTCTTGTGCGCGGTATCGGCGTAGTCGCCGATCATCTTCTGTGGCGTGGCCAGCGAGGGCCCGGCCCAGTCGGTGCGGAAGGGGCCGGGTTCGATCAGCGTGACCTTGATGCCCAGCGGCGCCAGCTCCTGCGCCAGTGCCTCCGAAAAACCTTCCAGCGCGTATTTGCTGGCGTTGTAGATGCCCAGGCCCGGGGTGCTCACCACGCCGGCGACCGAGGAGATGTTGAGGATGTGCCCGCTCTTCTGCGCGCGCATGGGCGGCAGCGCCGCGCGCGTGAGCTTGAGCACGCCGAAAACGTTGGTCTCCATCTGCGCGCGCGCCTCGGCGTCGCTGACTTCCTCGACGGCGCCGGCGAGGCCGTAGCCTGCGTTGTTGACCAGCACGTCGATGCGGCCGAAATGGCCGATGGTTTGCCGCACCGCCTCGTGCGCCTGCGCCTCGCTGTTCACGTCCAGCGTCAGCGCCAGCACGCGCTCCGGCGCCAGTGCGACCAGCGCGTCGAGCGTGCGTGTGTCGCGTGCGGTCACTGCCGCGCGGTGGCCCTGGCGGATCACGGTTTCGGCCAGGGCGCGGCCCAGACCTTTTGAGCAACCGGTGATGAACCAGACCTTGTTGTCAGAATTCCTGCCTGCCATCGTCGACTCCAGTGGGAATGGGCGCTTGGACCGCCAAAACCGGGGTTTTGCAAATTGCCGCGCGAGCGGGTCAAATGATGCCTGCAAAAAGAATGATCGTTCAATTCCATGAGGAGCGGAATCGTGTACGACTACATCATCGTCGGTGGTGGCTCGGCGGGCTGCCTGTTGGCCAATCGTCTGTCGGCGGACGGCCGCCACAAGGTCTGCCTGCTCGAGGCGGGCCCCGCGGACCGTAGCCCGTTCATCAAAGTCCCTTCCGGCGTCATCCCGCTGATGCGCAGTAAGGTCTACAACTGGCAGTTCTGGACCGCGCCGGAGCCGCACATGGCGCAGCGGCGCATGCTGTGGCCGCGCGGCCGCACGCTGGGTGGCAGCTCGTCGATCAACGCGCAGGTGTACATTCGCGGCCACGCCTGGGACTACGATCACTGGGCCAGCCTCGGCAACACCGGCTGGGGTTACGCCGATGTGCTGCCCTATTTCAAGAAGTCGCAGAACTGCGAACCCGGCGCCGATGCCTACAACGGCCAGGGCGGGGAATTGAATGTCGCCGCGCTGCGCAGCACCAATCCGCTGAGCCACGCCTTCGTTGCCGCCGCGCAGCAGGCGGGCATCAAGCCGACGGCGGACTTCAACGGCGCGCAGCAGGAGGGCGTCGGTTTCTACCGCGTGTTCCAGCAGGGCGGTGAGCGTTGCAGCAACGCGCGTGCCTTTCTGCGCCCGGCGGAGTCGCGGCCCAATCTCACCGTCATCACCGACGCGCACGCCACGCGCGTGCTGTTCGAGGGCACGCGCGCCGTCGGCGTGCGCTACTCGAAGAAGGGCCAGTTGCACGATGTGCGCGCCGCGCGCGAAGTGATTCTCAGCGGCGGCGCCATCAACTCGCCGCAGTTGCTGCTGCTCTCGGGCGTCGGGCCGGCCGAGGAAATCCGCCCGCATGGCATCGAGCTGGTGCATGAGCTGCCCGGCGTCGGCAAGAACCTGCAGGATCATCTCGACGTGGTGGTCTCGGTGCGTGAGAAGACGCACCACGCGGTGACGCTCAACCCGATGTCGCTGTGGAACTCGATCAAGGCGCTGTTCCAGTACATCTTCGGCCGTCGCGGCATGCTCACCAGCAACGTCGCCGAGTCCGGCGCGTTCATCAAGACCGCGCCGAGCGAGCCGATTCCCGATCTGCAGGTTCACTTCGTGCCGCTGGCGTTTTCCGATCACGCGCAGAATCTCGTCCCGCTGTTCGGCTACGCCTACACCATCATGCTCTGCAACCTGCGTCCGCGCAGCACCGGCCAGATCACGCTGGAGCGCGCCGACCCGCTGGCGCCGCCGCGCATTCATGCCAACTATCTCGCGGACGACGACGACCTGCGCCGCCTCGTGATCGCCATCCGCAAGGGGCGCGAGATTCTCTCGCAGGCGGCCTTTGCGCCGCATCGCGGCGAGGAGCTGATGCCGGGGCCGGGGGTGCAGACCGACGAGCAGATCGCCGACTGGATCCGCAAGAACGCCGAGACCATCTACCACCCCGTCGGCACCTGCAAGATGGGCGTGGACGACATGGCGGTGGTCGATCCGCAGCTGCGCGTGCGCGGCCTGCAGGGTCTGCGCGTGGTCGATGCCTCGGTGATGCCGACCGTGGTCGGTGGCAACACCAACGCGCCGACGACGATGATTGCCGAGAAGGGCGCCGAGATGATTCTCGCCGACGCGGCCTGAGCGTTCGTCGCCGCAAAACGCCGCCGCAAGGCGGCGTTTTTGCTGGCGACGGCGCCACCCGCTAGTCCTGAAAGCAGATTAAAGATTGTTATAAAAAATTATACGAATATAAAAATTATAAATAATATATAACGATTTGCCCAGGCAAAACGGCCATAGCGGGTGGTGGCTTTCGAGTCGCTTTTTCGGCCGTCGTGCCGGTGCACGCCGGCCTCGGGCGGCGCGTCACCGTGCAGTGATCGCGTGCCATCCGGCATCGCGCCGAGCGGCGCGTCGGTCTGCGCGCCATGACGCCACGGCGCCAATCCCCGACAATACGCGCATGCAGATCGGCCCCTACCGCATCGACCCGCCCGTGGTGCTCGCGCCCATGGCCGGCGTCACCGACCGTCCCTTCCGCCAGCTGTGCCGCAAGCTGGGCGCGGGGTTGTGCGTGTCGGAGATGACCACGGCCGATGCGACGCTGTGGCACACCGAGAAATCGCGTCTGCGCCGCGACCACGCCGGCGAGGCCGCGCCAATCAGCGTGCAGATCGCCGGCTACGATCCGCAGATGATGGCCGAGGCGGCGCGTTTCAACGTCGAGCACGGCGCGCAGATCGTCGACATCAACATGGGCTGCCCGGCCAAGAAAGTCTGCAAGGTCGATTCCGGTTCGGCGCTGATGAAGGACGAGAAACTCGTCGCCGCGATTTGCGCCGCGGTGGTGAGTGCGGTGGAGGTGCCGGTGACGCTGAAAATCCGCACCGGCTGGGCGCGGGCGCACCGCAACGGCCCGCGCATCGCGCGCATCGCCCAGGACGCGGGCATCGCCGCGCTGACCGTGCACGGCCGCACGCGCGAGGATCACTACGAGGGCGAGGCCGAGTACGACACCATCGCCGCGATCAAACAGAGGCTGACCATTCCGGTGATCGCCAATGGCGACATCGGCTCGCCCGGGAAAGCGCGCTTCGTGCTCGACTACACCAAGGCCGACGCGGTGATGATCGGCCGCGCCGCGCAGGGCCGGCCGTGGATCTTCCGCGAGATCGCGCACGACCTTGCCACCGGCGAGAAGCTCGCGCCGCCGACGCGCTTCGAGGTGCGGCGCTGGCTGCTGGAGCATCTCGACGATCTCTACGCCTTCTACGGCGAAGGCCGCGGCCTGCGCGTGGCGCGCAAGCACATCCAGTGGTACTGCCAGGACGCGCCGGGCCGCGAGGCGTTCTGGGCATCGATCAACCGCGTGACCGATGCGGTGGAGCAGCGCGAGAGGGTGGCGGCGTTTTTTGACAGCGATCTGGAGTGCGCCAGCGCGGCGTGAAGCCCGTCAGCCGTCGAGTGCGCAGAAGTCGACAACCTCGCCGTCCTCGGCGATCAGCACGTAGTCAGGGCCACTCACGACCACGTAGCGCACGGGTGTCTTGAAGCGCGCCGCATGGCGGCGAATGGCTTCAGGCACGCGAGGATCGTCCAGTGCCAGAACGGTTTCCTCGTCGCCGGCGGCGCTCATCACGCCGTGGCCGGCGGCTGCGCCAGACGCTCCGCAATCACCTTCAGCACCAGCGGATTCACGCCCAGCCCGAAGTGGCTGCTGAACACTTCGACGTTCTCGGTGTTGGGGGCTTCCTCTTCCAGCGAGCAGGGCCAGGCGACGATGCCGTCGGTCTTGCTGTAGATCGCGGTGCAGGGCACCGGCGGCGGGTTGCGGCGGCGCTGGAAGCCGTCCCAGTCCAGCTTGGGCGGCGCCTTGCGGTTGGCGAAGCGGAACAGGCCGTCGACGTTGTTGGCGTTGGGGTGGCCGTTGAACGGACTGCCGAGCGTGATGACGCGGCGCACCAGCTGCGGCTGCGCGCGCGCCATCTCGCGCACATAGACGCCGCCCAGGCTCCAGCCGATCAGGCTGACCTTGCCGCCGTGACGGTCGTGGATGTCCTGCAGGCGCGCGGCGAGTTTTTCCTTCATGCCCTTGCGCAGGCCGAGGTTGCGGCCCAGGCCCCAGCCGTAGACCTGGTAGCCCAGCATCTGCAGCACGCGACGCATGGCCTGCATGGAACCGTCGGTGGTGCCGAAGCCCGGCACCAGCATCACGGCATGACCGTCGCCGCGCGGCAGGCGGCGCAGCCAGGGCAGGGCGAGGAACAGGCTGCCGAACTCGGCGAAGGCGCGACCCTCCAGCAGCAGGAGGAGCTTGGACGGCGGGGCGATGGCGACATCTTCTTCGCGTTGCGGCGTGACGGGCATGGCGGGCGCTCAGGCGGACGGGTGCGCCGCATTATGCGGCCGTCGCGGACACTTCAAAAGAACTGATCATTCCGGTCAGAAGCTTTGGCTTGTCGCCGGTGCCCGGCCTGCCTAGGATGCAGCACCGATCCCGAGACGGAAGCGACATGCAGCGTTACAACGGCGTGGCGAAAACCCTGCACTGGCTGGTGTTCGTGTTGATGAGCGGCGCCTTCGTCGTCGGCTTCTACATGGGTGATCTGCCACTGAGTCCGCGCAAGCTGCAGCTCATGTCCTGGCACAAGTGGACCGGCGTGACGATCTTTTTCCTGGTGCTGCTGCGCCTGTGCTGGCGCCTGCTCAATCCGCCGCCGGCCCTGCCGACGGGCATGAAGCCCTGGGAGCGCCGCGCGGCGGAGGCTTCGCACCGCATCCTGTACCTGCTGATGCTGGCGATGCCGCTCACCGGCTGGCTGATGAGTTCGGCCAAGGGATTCCAGACCGTGTGGTTCGGTGTGCTGCCGCTGCCCGATCTGCTCGACAAGAACCCGCCGCTGGGCAAAGCGCTGGCCGAGGTGCACGAGATGCTGGGGTTCATCATTCTCGCGTTTGTCGCCGTGCATGTGCTGGCGGCGCTCAAGCACCACTTCATCGATCGCGACGACGTGCTGGCGCGCATGACGCCCGGCGTGAAGCCGCCTTCTCACTGAACCGGAGTTGCCGATGCGTTTCGCAAGCCTGATGGTCACGCTGCTGCTGACAACCCTGCCGGCCGCTGCCGCGGTGCGGCCCCTGCAGCCCGCCGGCAGCAGCATCGCCTTCACCTTCACGCAGATGAACGTGCCGGCGCAGGGACGCTTCAAGCGCTTTGCCGGCACCATCGACTTCGATCCCGCCAAGCCGGAGACCTCGCACATCGACATGCAGGTGGACGTGGCCAGCTTCAGCGCCAGCGAGGACGCCGATGCCGAGGCGGTGAAGCCGCAGTGGCTCGACGCCAGCGGTCATCCGCAGGCGCGTTTCGTCAGCAGCGCGGTCAAGTCGCTGGGCGGCGGGCACTACCAGGCGACGGGCAAGCTCACCATCAAGGGCGTCAGCCGCGACGTGACGGTGCCCTTCGATTTCAAGGAGCAGGCCGGCGGCGCCAGCATGGACGGCCGCTTCATCGTGCGACGCGGTGACTACAAGGTCGGCGAGGGCGAGTGGAGCGCCTTCGACATCGTCGCCAACGAAGTCGCCGTGCAGTTCCATCTCGTTCTCGGCGCCGCGGCCCACTAGCCACGGCGTTTTCATTCAACCCATCGTTTTCAAGGAGTGATCATGAAGAAGTTGCTCGTTCCCCTGCTGCTGGCCGTGGCCAGCGCCTCCGCCACCGCGGCCCCGGTCACCTACACGCTCGATTCGTCGCACAGCTTCGAGACCTTCCAGTATCGCCACATGGGCCTGTCCTTCGTGCGCGGCCGCTTCGACAAGACCAGCGGCACCATCACGCTGGATCAGGCGGCCAAGACCGGCAGCGCCGACATCGTGATCGACGTCAACTCGGTGAACACCGGCGTGCCCAAGCTCGATGAGCATCTGAAGGGCGCGGAGTTCTTCGACACCGCCAAGTTTCCGACCATCACCTTCAAGTCCAGCAGCTTCAAGTTCAACGGCGACACGCTGGCCAGCGTCAGCGGCGACCTGACCATCCACGGCGTGACCAAGCCGGTGACGCTCACGGTCAGCAGCTTCGTCTGCACCGAGCACCCGTTCAAGAAAGTGCCGGCCTGCGCCGCCAATGCCGAGGTGACGATCAAGCGCTCCGAGTTCGGCGTCGGCAACTACGTGCCGGTCATCAGCGATGAGACGCGGCTGGAAGTGGGCGTGGAGGCGATCAAGGAGTAAACACGGTGCGGGCGGCCGGCCTCGGGGCCGGCCGCAGCGCGCGGCGACGGCCACCCGCTCGTAACCGTCGCCCTGGGGAAATCGTTATAAAATAACGATCAATTATTTATTATATAAATAATTAATCACAATATTCTGCGCCCATGCCGTGACAGCGGGTGGCAGGCATGGAGGACGATGGCGCATTGATCCGGCGCAATCGCGCCGCCCTCGGGTGGCGCTATCATCGGCGCATCCTCCCGTAGTCTCCAACCAGGGTGTAGCGATGAATACCGTGTCTTCTAGCCGACGCCGTTTCCTTCTGGGTCTTGCCGCTGCCGCCACGCTGACGCCGATGCTGCGTCCCGGACAGGCCGCCGCCGCGGACGTGCCGCATCTGGCCGAAAGCGACGCCAGCGCCAAGGCGCTCGGCTACGTCGAGAACGCCGCCAAACTCGATGCCGCGAAGGAAGCCACCTTCAAGAAGGGCAGCCACTGCGCCGGCTGCGCGCTGTACCAGGCGGCCCAGGCCACCGGCGGCTACGCGCCCTGCGCGGCGTTCCCGGGCAAGGCGGTCAATGCCAACGGCTGGTGCCGCGCCTACGCCGCCAAGGCGTAAATCCCGCCGCGATCACCCGACCTGCGCCAGCCATGAGCGCGGGTCGTGGTGCATCGCCACGCCGACGATGTAAGCAAACGTCAGCAGCGCCGCCGCCAGTGCGACGGCGCGGCCGGCGCGTGTCGGCGCACGCTTGAGCGCGAGGCTGCCGAGCACGATGTAGGCGATCAGCCCCAACACCTTGGCGGTGAGCCAGCCGTGGACGAACGGGTACTGGTGGATGGTCGTTGCCAGCGCCAGGCCGCTGAGCAGGAAGACGGTATCGATCACATGCGGCAGCACGCGCAGCACACGCGGCGGCGTCGGCGGCTGCGTGCGCAGGGCCGGCACCGCGCGCAGCAGGAACAGCGCGAGGCTCAGCGCCGCGCAACTCATGTGCAGGGTCTTGAGCAGGGCGTAGGTCGTCACGCGGCCACCATAGCAGCGTGGCGAGCCGGGCGTCTGCCCGCATCGTGCGCCGACCGCGTCACCACCGGGCGCAAACGTACCGCTGGGGCCGGGACCGCCATGCAAGCGCGCCAACGCAATCGGGCCGCAGCACGCCGGTTGGCGCACTGCGGCCCGTTGTGAGTGCAGGGCCAGGCGCGGAGGCCGGTCGCCAGCAACAGGCGACCGGTCGCGCGGCCCGCCATCACGCCGCGGCGGCGACGGTCTCGATGGCCGGCGCCATCTCGGCGGCCGGCGCTGCCACCACCGTGGCCACGCGCACCGTCGGCACCGGCGCGGGCGCCGTCACGGTCAGGTGCTGGTTGAAGAACGCCTGCACCTGGCGGTCGGTCTCCTCGCGCGTGATGCGGTAGCGCATCTGCACCAGGCCCGCGAGCACGTGGAAGTTGCCGTCGACCCTGGCCAGCTCCTGCGCGTGCAGCTTGCTCCAAACCGCCTGCGCCTCGCCGATCAGCTTCTGCCAGCGGGCCTTGATCGTGCGCGCTTCGGCGAGGGCCGCGGCGCGGAGCTGGCTCTTGGTCGGGGTGCCGGGCGCGCGCCGCACCTTGACCACGGTTTCGGTCTTGCCGTGCGACTTGAAATTGCGTCTGGGTTTCATGGTGAGAGTCCTCGTTGCTACGGGATGGACGGCGGCACGCCGAAGCGGTCGGCGCTGCCTGCCGCTGCCGACGAATCGGCAAAAAAAACCGCGGCAGCGCCGCGGTTTCTACGAAATGAAACGCGGCTCAGGCGAGCGCGCGGATCTTCGTGGCCTGCATGCCCTTGGGGCCGCGGGCGGCGACGTACTCGACGCGCTGGCCTTCCGTCAGGTTCTTGAAGCCGGTGCCCTGGATTTCCTTGAAGTGCGCGAAGAGATCTTCGCCGCCCTCGCTCGGAGTGATGAAACCGAAACCCTTGGCGTCATTGAACCACTTGACGGTGCCGGTGGAGATATTGCTCATGAGACATTCCTTGATAGATAGACGCGGGCGTGCCGCCCGCAGGGCTGCAAACGGTCAAGGAACGCATCAGGAAATTTCGAGCCGCGCGAAGCGGAAGGGAACTAGCGAAGGTACTGCTTGATACTTTGCAGCGCGCAGCATACGCGACTTCGGCGTCCACGTCGAATCGCCTGCGGGCGCTTGCGCCGGCTGCGAGGGCCCGCCAAGGTAGCGCCACACCCGTATCGGCGACTGGACATCCCCCATGACTGCTGAACATCAGTACACCGCCACCGTCGTCTGGCAGCGTGGCGACGGCGAGAAATTTACCGACAACCGCTACCGCCGCGTGCACCAGTGGCGCTTCGACGGCGGCATCACCGTGCCCGCGTCGAGCGCGCCCAGTTCGGTGCCGTTGCCGCTGTCCTCCGCCGAGGCGGTCGATCCGGAAGAGGCCTTCGTCGCCGCGCTCTCCTCCTGCCACATGCTGTTCTTCCTGTTTCACGCCGCCAAGAAAGGCCATGTCGTCGATCGCTACGAGGACGAAGCCGTCGCCGTCATGGGCAAGACCGCCAGCGGGCGCAGGGGCATCGTCAAGGTCACGCTGCGTCCGGCCGTGCGCTGGGGTGGCCCGGCGCCGACCGCGGAAGAACTGCATGCGCTGCATGAACAGTCGCACCACGACTGCTACATCGCCAACTCGGTGACGGCGGAGGTGGTGGTGGAGTCGCGCTGACGCGGTGCCGGCGGCGCCGGCGGTGCCGGCGGCGCCGGAGTGACCGGACGCGCCTGGGATTCACCGCTCAGCGCGGCATCACCGTCACCTGCACCGTCTGCGCGCCGGGTGACGAGGCGATCTGCAGCACGCACGCATCAGCGTTCGAGACCACTGTGCCGCCGGTGACGCTGATCTGATAGCCCTTCGGGTAGTGCCGCAGCGGCAGGAAGATTTCGCTGACCGCGCCGGCCGGAAACGCGCCATGGCCGTCGGCACGCGCGGTGCTATAGCTCAGCGTGAAGCGGTGCGCCACAGGATCGAAAGCCCAGCTCTGCGGCGTGCCGGACACCGCGCGCGGATAGGCGCGCACCAACAGGTCGGCCGCCGCTGCGTCAAGCTTGGCGTCCGGCACGTCGGCCGTCGCGTCGAGTCCGATGTGGATGCTGTAGGCCCACCACAGCCACGACACCATATGCGCGTCGGCGTCGGCGGTGAGCCGCGCGATGACCTCAGCCGCGGGCGTGGCGCCGAACTCGGTCATCAGCAATGCCTCCTGCGTCTTGGCGACGTGCTTGTCGGCATTGTCGAAAGCCATCTGCTCCATCGTCGGGCAGGCCTGCGCGCCGCCGGGCATTTCGCTGTTGCTGTCGGACCCGGCCAGCAGGCAGTAGACGTGGAAGGAGAAGCCGCCGTTGGGCAGGCCCAGCGCGCCGACCTGGGTGTCGACGGCATCGTTGAACATCACGTTGGGCTCCGCAAAGATCAGGTGACGCGAGTCCACCGCGTTCACCGCCTTCGCCAGCCGCTGGTTGAACGCGGTGAGTTCGGCGTCGAACTGCGGGCAGCCCAGTGGCACGAGACAGGTCGGATACTGCGAGCCGGGCCAGGGTTCGTTGAGCGATTCGTAACCCAGCAGTCCGTCCATGCCGGCGAACTGCGCGACGACGTGCGCCGCCGCTTTCGCCGCGTGGTCCTGCAGGCCGTTGCCGTCCGGCGTGGGATCGTTGGCCCAGAAGTGATCCCAGGCGCGCAGCATCGCCGGCATCGTGAACTGGCTGTAGGGAAAGCCGACGTCCGGCTGATGTGGCAGGCCGTCGTCCAGCACCATCCAGGCGGGAAAGCCGTCGCCGCCGCTCGGGTCCAGCGCGGGGCTGTAGTCGTCCTGATGAAAATCGAGCAGCGGTCGCACACCGTGTGCCAGCGCCAGACGTGCCATCGAGGCGACCTGCGCGATGTAGCGGTCGTCGTAGACCCCTGGCTGTGGCTCGATGCCGTAGAACTGGATGCCCAGACGCAGGCCGTTGAAGCCGTTGTCCTGCAGCCATTGCAGGTCATTGTCGCCAAAGCCATCGGCGGCCGGGTCCAGGGTCTGTGTGCCGTCGGGCAGCTTCGTGGGCCACTTCTTGACGTAGTTCATGCCGTGGATCACCACCACGCGGCCCTGCGCGTCGGTGATCCAGCGGCCGGCGTGGCCCAGCGGCAGATCGGAGGTCACAGGCGTGGGGGGATTCGGAGGGTCGACGGGTGTCGTGTTCGAGTTCCCGCTCGCGGTCTGCGTATTGCTGCCGCACCCACCTGTGATCAGCGCGCAGGCTGCGATCAGCAGCGCAACGCCAGTGCGCTTTCCGGTCAATGTCATGGACTCCCCCTTATTCGTTATGGCGTCCAATCTCCCGCATGGCCACGGGGCCGGCAAGGGCTGCGCCGGCCAGGCAAGGGGGCTGCAGCGGACAGCCTGCCTAGGGTGGCGCGCGCTCGGCCCGCAGTGTGGCGCTCAGTGTGTCCTGGGCGCGGGCCCAGGTCGTGGCGTAGTCGGGCAACGTCGGCGAGGCGGACGAGGCGCCGATCAAGGCCAGCACCTCGGCGGTGGTGCGCGGCGCGCCGGCGGTGTCCATGAACAGGTAGCGGACCAGCACTGTGCACATCACGTGGCCGTGGCGTACGAAGCGCTGCTCAGCGAAGAACCATTTTTCGTTCCAGCCCAGCAGCCGCGTGCGCAGCCGGTAACGCTGGAATGTGAGCAGCGAGCCGCTGTAGCGCGCATTGCTGTCGCCGGCCACCGGATGCCAGCCGCGTGCCCGCACCTGGCGCCAGAGACCGCTGCGCAGCCACCAGTCGTAGCGGCCCATGTCGGCCATGGCGAAATAGCGGCCGTTGTTCATGTGCAGGTTGACGTCGAGGTCCCAGGGCATGACGCGGCCTGCGAGTTCGCCGCTGTCGGCAAGGCCCAAACGGCCGCGACGGCGGTAGGTCAGCCAGACCCACAGCATCTTGAACAGACCCACCATGTATTGAGCCCTCGACGTCTGGATCGTTATGCAACGGTCATTCTGTCGGCGTGAAGGCAAGGTGACAACAAGACGGAGACAAGCCCGATCCCGTCTGCATCAGAGATATTTCGTCACCGCCTCGAATTCCTTCAGCAGCCGGCGGGTCTCGGCGGGAAGCTTCCGCGTCGCATCCTCCAGGCAGTGATCCAGATGTTCGTGAATCAGCGCCTTTTTGGCGTTGTCGATGGCTTTTTCGACGGCCTGCAACTGCTGTGCGACGTCCATGCAGGGCCGTCCGGCCTCCAGCATCTCGATGATCGAATCGAGGTGGCCATGAGCGCGCTTCAGCCTTTTCAGTATCTCGGGAAAGTGGTGCATGGATCGTCGTTCCGCGGTGCCTTGAAGGTATCCTGGGGGAGGGGATATGGAATATTTGAAATTATTTTACGAAAAAGTATTGACGGCCTTAAAAACGGGGCATACAGTGCGCGCGTTTTCAACAGCCGAGGGCACTTTAGTTGGACAGTAGTAGTCGATCAACCTAGCCGTTCCGACCGCGCTCGTCCGCTCGCCCCGCGAGTTGCCTGGGCCGCCACACGGAACGGTGTGACGGCAGTCAGGCGCTTGAAGCTTCATCCGGCCATCCTCAGGCCGGCTCTCTTCTCCGCTCACTGCATTAACAGTCGCCGCCGCGACCGGACCGCCTTTGCCCGGCGTCCGTCTCCGGCGGCTCAGCGACGCCGCGCGCGCCGATCGGGAGAAGAACCGTGGAATACAGCAACACGATCAGCATCGACCGCCGCATGCCGGCCACCGTAAAGGCGCGGCGTTTGCAGCCGAACTACCTGCTGGCCGTGGCCATCGAATCCGGCCTGCTCGGCGCGGCGCTGTTGCTGTGCCGGTTGGCCGACGCGCTGCACTGAGGAGCCCCGGTGATGACCTCGATGATGTTTCTCTCGCAGATCGTCGTGGCGCTGCTGCTCGGTACCGCGATCGGACTGGAGCGGCAATGGCGCCAGCGCCTCGCCGGCCTGCGCACCAACGCGCTGGTCGCGGTCGGCGCGGCGGCGTTCTGCGCGCTGTCAGGGCTGTCCGATGCGCACGGCGGCGTCGATCCGACGCGTGTCGCCGCGCAGGTGGTGTCCGGCATCGGCTTCCTCGGCGGCGGCATCATTCTCAAGGAAGGATTCAATGTCCGCGGGCTCAATACCGCCGCCACGCTGTGGTGCTCGGCGGCGATTGGCTCGTTGGCCGGACTTGGTCACCTGTATCCGGCGTTGATGGCCGCGACGGTGGTGCTGCTGGCGAACGTGCTATTGCGGCCGCTGGCGCAACTGATCAACCGGCAGCCGGCCGGGCAGGGCAGCGAGGTCGAGGTCTGCTACCTGATCGAGGTCACCTGCCGAGACCGCGCCGAAAGCCATATTCGCAACTCGCTGCTGCAAGAGGCGTCCAGCGAAACGATGCTGTTGCGTTCGCTGCAGCGCGAAACGGTGGAGGGTGCACCGAAGATCCGGATCGCGGCGGAGGTGGTGACCTCCGGCCGTGCCGATCGCCAGATCGAACGCATCGTCAGCCGCCTGAGCCTTGAGCAGGGCACCAGCGCCATCGCCTGGAAACTTCACGATCACGCGGCCTGAGCCCCGCGCAGGAGATCACCCATGAGTAAGACCACCTGGATATCCGACTTCGCCGACGCACTGCCGGAATGGCTGTGGGCCACCCGCGCCGGACGGCGCCGCAAGGCGCTGCGCTACCTCAACCGCAGCCTGGCGCATCTGGACAAGACGCCGGAACAGCCGACGAGCATGATCACGCGCGCGATGCAAGCGCCCGAGGACTGCCTGGCCAGCGTCTGGACGACTGCGGCCGGCCTGACCACGCAGGAGGCCGCGAGCCGCTTGCAGGGTTTTGGTCCCAACGAGGTCGCGCACGAGGAGCACGCCGGCTGGCCGCGGCAGCTGCTGCGCGCCTTCAACAATCCGTTCAACATCCTGCTGATCGTGCTGGCCGGCATCTCTTACGCGACGCACGATCTCAAGGCGACAACCATCCTGTCGGTCATGGTGGGCCTCAGTTCGATGCTGCGTTTCGTGCAGGAATACCGCTCCAACCGGGCGGCGGAGCGCCTGCAGGCGATGGTCAGCACCAAGGTCAGCGTGCGGCGCATTCACCAGGAACACCTGCGCGCCGAGGAATATGCCGAGAAGGTCGGTATCGCGATGCATGCGCGCTCCGGCGGTTTCAGCGAGATTCCGCTACGCGAGCTGGTCCTGGGCGACATCGTGCGGTTGTCTGCCGGCGACATGATTCCGGCCGACCTGCGATTGCTGAGCGCCAAGGACCTGTTCATCAGCCAGGCGGCGCTGACCGGCGAGTCCTTCCCGGTGGAGAAGACCGCCGATGTTCCGGCGGCTGTGCCCGCCAGCCCGCTCGACCTGCCCAACGTCTGCTTCATGGGCAGCAATGTCGTCAGCGGCACCGCAACCGCGGTGGTGATCGCCACCGCGCGGCGCACCTACCTGGGCCAGTTCAGCAAGCTGATCGTCGGCCACCGCGAGCCGACCGAATTCGACAAGGGCATCCACCGCGTGAGCTGGCTGCTGATCCGCTTCATGCTGGTGATGGTGCCGCTGGTATTCGTGATCAACGGCGTCGCCAGGAGCGACTGGACCGAGGCCTTCCTGTTCGCGATCGCCGTGGCGGTCGGCCTGACACCGGAAATGCTGCCGATGATCGTTACCGGCACGCTGGCCAAGGGTGCGGTGGCGATGTCCCGGCGCAAGGTCATCGTCAAGCGGCTCAACGCGATCCAGAACTTCGGCGCGATGGACGTGCTGTGTACCGACAAGACCGGCACGCTGACGCGCGACAAGGTGGCGCTGGAGAAGCACGTCGACGCTTTCGGCAACGCCAGTGATGACGTGATCAAGCATGCCTACCTCAACAGCTACTACCAGACCGGGCTGAAGAATCTGCTGGATGCTGCGGTGCTGAGCCATGTCGAGGTGGCGCACGCCAACCAGATTCCGGGAGTCTACCGGCTGGTCGATGAAATTCCGTTCGATTTCGTGCGGCGGCGGATGACGGTGGTGGTCAACGAGAGCGGCGATCACAACGAACTGATCTGCAAGGGCGCGGTCGAGGAGATGCTGGCGATCTGCACCAGCGTGCGCCTGATGGGGCAGAACCTGCCGATCAGCGAAGAGATCCGTCAGCGCATCGACGAACTGCGGCGCTCGTACAACGAGGACGGCCTGCGCGTGATCGCCGTCGCCTACAGGGAAACGCCGGGCTCGCAGAAAACCTACGGCGTGCAGGACGAGAGCGAGCTGACGCTGCTGGGATTCATCGCTTTCCTTGATCCGCCGAAGGATTCCGCCGAGCCGGCGCTAAAGGCGCTGCGGGACCATGGCGTGCGCGTCAAGATTCTCACCGGCGACAACGAAACCGTGACCCGCAAGGTCTGCCGCGATGTCGGGCTCGATACCGAACAGATCGTGCTCGGCAGCGAAATTGATGCCCTCGGCGATCACGAACTTGCCGCGCTTGCCGACGCCAGCAGCGTGTTCGCGAAGCTTTCTCCGGCGCAGAAGGAGCGCATCGTGCGTGCGCTGCAGAGCCGCGGCCACGTCGTCGGCTTTCTCGGCGACGGCATCAACGACTCGCCGGCGCTGCGTACCGCCGACATCGGCATCTCGGTCGATTCGGCGGTGGACATCGCCAAGGAATCGGCCGACCTGATCCTGCTGGAAAAGAGCCTGACGGTTCTGGAGGAGGGTGTGATCGAGGGCCGCAAGACCTTCGGCAACATCACCAAGTACATCAAGATGGCGGCCAGCTCCAACTTCGGCAACATGTTCAGCGTCGTCGGCGCCAGCATCTTCCTGCCTTTCCTGCCGATGCTGCCGCTGCAGATCCTGATTCAGAACCTGCTGTACGACATCTCGCAGACCGCGATTCCGTTCGACGACGTCGACCGCGAATACACCGACAGACCGCGCAAGTGGGAGATCGGCAGCCTGGCGCGATTCATGCTGTTCATCGGGCCGATCAGTTCGATCTTCGATTACGCCACCTTCGGCCTGATGTGGTGGTGGTTCGGGGCGCAGACCCAGGCGGAGCAGGGCCTGTTCCAGTCGGGCTGGTTCGTCGAGGGCCTGCTGTCGCAGACCCTGATCGTGCACATCATCCGCACGCAGAAGATTCCATTCCTGCAAAGCCGTGCGGCCTGGCCGCTGCTGGTGATGACCGCACTGGTGATGGCGATCGGCCTCTACATTCCGTTTTCGCCGATCGCCGGGGCTGCGGGTCTGAAGGCGCTGCCGGCCGAATACTTCGGATGGCTGCTGGCGATGCTTGCGGCTTACGCGTTGCTGACGCAGTCGGTCAAGGTCTGGTTCGTCCGAAAATACGGGTTCAGTTGAACAAGGCCGTCTGCGCTTCGCCGGCCTCTCGGAAATTGCTCAGCCCTACGCCCACCAGCCGGAAGCGCTGCTGAGGGGCTTCGCCGACACGCTCGAGCAGGGACAGCGCGATTCGCGTCAACTCTTCGCAGGAGGCGGGTGGCGAAGGCGGCGTGTGGCTGCGCGTGAGGATGCGGAAATCCGCGGTCTTGAGCTTCAGCACCACGGTGCGGCCGGTGCGTGGCGTCTTCGCTGCCGCCGCCCAGGTTTTCTCCGCCATGCGGATGATGGTGGGCGCCAGATCTCCCAGCAGCACGTCCTCGGAAAAAGTGTCCTCGGCGGAGACCGATTGCGTGGGGCGGTCCGGGCAGACCTCGCCGTGATCGATGCCGCGCGCCAGGTCGTGCAGTCGCCGGCCGTAGCGGCCGAAGCGCTGTTCCAGCGCCGGCAACTCCAGCGCGCGCAGGTCGCCGATGGTGGCGACGCCAAGCGCCTTGAGCTTGGTCTCCATCACCTTGCCGACGCCGGGCAGGCGCCCCACCGGCAGCGGCGGCAGGAAAGCATCGATGTCGCCGGGCTGGATCACGAACAGGCCGTCGGGCTTGCGCCAGTCGGAGGCGATCTTGGCCAGGAACTTGTTGGGCGCGACGCCGGCCGAGGCGGTGAGATGCAGTTCCTCGCGGATCGCCTCGCGGATGCTGCGGGCCACGCGCGTGGCGGTGGGCAGGCCGGTCTTGTTCTCGGTGACGTCGAGGTAGGCCTCGTCCAGCGACAGTGGTTCGACCAGGTCGGTGTGCCGGCGGAAAATCTCGCGCGTGGCCTGCGACACGGCGCGATAGCGCGTGAAGTCCGGCGGCACGAACACCGCATCCGGGCACAGGCGCTCGGCGCGTACCGCCGGCATCGCCGAACGCACGCCAAAGCGACGCGCCTCATAGGACGCCGCGCAGACCACGGATCGGTTGCCGCGCCAGGCGACGACCACGGGACGGCCGCGCAGCTTCGGGTCGTCGCGCTGCTCGACCGAGGCGTAGAAGGCGTCCATGTCGACGTGGACGATTTTGCGGACGGTCATGGCTCCGGGCGCTGCACGAGGATCGCGGTGACCGATAATAGGCCATCAAGCAACCCGCACAGGATTCGTGGCGCATGAGTCTTCAATACGCACTCGACTACGCCGGCGTCGCGGTCTGCGCCGTGTCCGGCGCGCTGGCCGCCGGTCGTCGCAGCCTGGACCTGCTCGGCGTGGTGGTGATCGCCACGGTCACCGCCATCGGCGGCGGCACGCTGCGCGACCTGCTGCTGGACCGTCACCCGGTGTTCTGGATCGCCAACACCGGCTATCTCACCGCCGCCATCGCGGCAGCGCTGTTCACGCTGGTCTACGTGCGCTTCTTCCGTCCGCCGGAGCGTCTGCTGCTGGTGGCCGACGCCTTCGGTCTCGCGCTGTTCACCATCTCCGGCGCGCGCATCGCGCAGCAGGCGGGCGTGGACGGCGTCATCGTGGTGGTGATGGGCACGGTGACCGGGGTGTTCGGTGGCGTCCTGCGCGACGTGCTGTGCGCGGAAATCCCGATGATCCTGCGCAAGGGCCATATCTACGCCACCGCCGCCATCGCCGGCGCCGCCGTGTTCGTGCTGCTCGACCGTTACGGACTCGACCGCGAGATCGTCACCCTGTCATCGATGGCGGTGGTGGCCGGGCTGCGGCTGTCCGCCATCGTCTGGAACCTGCAGCTGCCGGTGTTCAGTCTCGCCGATCACGGACGGCATGGGGAAAACTGAGGAATCTCAGATCAGTCCTTTCTCCGCCAGCTCGTCCTTGAGACAGGCGTAATAGATCGGCGCGGCGATCAGGCCGGGGATGCCGAACAGGGCCTCCATCACCAGCATCGCGATCAGCAGTTCCCAGGCCTGGGCGCGGATGTGCGAGCCGATGATGCGCGCGTTGAGGAAATATTCCAGCTTGTGCACGGCGATCAGGAACACCAGGGAGCCAATGGCCACGGGCAGCGACACGCTCAGGCTGACCAGCACGATCACGGTGTTGGACAGCAGGTTACCGATGATCGGGATCAAGCCGGCAATGAAGGTGACCGCGATCATGGTCTTGATCAGCGGCAGGTGGATGCCCAGCAAGGGCAGCGCCAGCGCCAGGTACAGGGCGGTGAAAACGGTGTTGATGCTGGCGATCCAGGCCTGCGCGAAGACCACGCGGCGGAAGGCGTCGCCGAGCCGGCCGGCGCTGGTCGCCACCGCCCGCGCCACCGGGCGGCGCGCTTCCACCGGCACCGCCTGGCGCAGGGCCAGCAGTGCGCCGATGACCAGGCCGATCAGCACGTGCGCGAACACCATCGCCACCCCCTTGCCGGCCAGCGGCAGCGCGCCGGCGTGCGTGCGCAGCCACTCGGTGAGCGTGCTGCGCAGTTCTTCGGCATCGGTGGGCACGTACTGCAGCAGCCAGTCCGGCATCTGGCCGCGCGAGGCGTCGAGGATTTCCGCCAGCTTCTGGAACAGCGCCGGCAGGCTGTCGTTGCCGTGGCGCAGGAAGCCGACCAGGCCGCCGACGGCCAGCGTGATGGCAGTGATCACCAGTGTCGCGATCAGCGCCACCGAGGCCAGCTTGGCGCGTTCGCTGCCGCTGGCGCGCTGGCTCAGGCGCGCCGCCAGCACGTGGACCAGTTCGTACACCAGCAGCGCGGCGATCAGCGCCGACAGCAGATGCAGCTGCATCGTCAGCAGCAGCACGGCGGCGGTGCCCAGCCAGCGGAGAAGGTCGGAGCGGGTGACGGCGGCGTCGGGAACTGCGGTCATGGGATCACGGTCTTTCAGGCGGTCCTGGCGCCACGGATGTGGCAGGCTAGCGGCCGTAAAACTACCACACAGGAGTCCCCCGTCATGAAGCTCTACTACGCGCCCGGCGCCTGCTCGCTGTCGCCGCACATCGTTGCGCAGGAACTCGGCATCCCGGTGCAGCTGGAGAAGGTCGATCTGGCCGCCAAGAAAACTGCCAGCGGCGCCGATTTCTGGGCGATCAACCCCAAGGGTTACGTCCCGGCGCTGCAGCTCGACGACGGCGAGGTGCTGACCGAGGGGCCTGCCATCGTGCAGTACCTGGCCGACCTCAAGCCCGACGCCGGCCTGGCACCGGCCAACGGCACGCTGCCGCGTTATCGCGTGCAGGCGATGCTGAATTTCATCTCCACCGAGGTGCACAAGCAGTTCACGCCGCTGTTCAAGCCGGACACGCCGACGGAGACGCGGGCGGCGCAGGTGGAACTGCTGGGCAGGCGCTTCGACCTGCTGGTGAAGATGCTCAACGGTCACCAGTTCCTGTTCGGCGACCGCTTCAGCGTCGCCGACGCCTACCTGTTCACGGTGTTCAACTGGTGCCACTACGTGAAGCTCGACACCTCGCGCTGGCCGGAACTGCAGCAGTACCAGGCGCGTGTGGCCGCGCGTCCGGCGGTGCAGGCGGCGCTGCGGGCCGAGGGCCTGATCAAGGCTTGAGCAGTGAATAGGCGCGCGGCTATACTCCGCGCCCTGCCGAAACCCAACGGACGTTTTCGCATCACATGAACCGCATGCCGCAGATTGTCGTCGTTCTTGCCGTGGTCGTCGTTAGCGACGCACCGTAGGGACGCTGCTGCATCATCCAACAGCCCCCGCCGGTGCGAACCGGCGGGGGTTTTCGTTTGCAGCGCCGGGTTCGCATCAGGGGGTTCCGAAAAAGGAACCACGATGAACATCACAGGCGCCGAACTCATCATCCAGCTGCTGGAACGCCAAGGCGTGCGGCGGGTCGCCGGCATTCCCGGCGGAGCGCTGCTGCCGCTGTACCAGGCGCTGGGGGCCAGCACGCGCATCCGCCACATCCTGGCGCGCCACGAGCAGGGAGCGGGCTTCATCGCCCAGGGCATGGCGCGCATCAGCGGCCGTGCCGGTGTGTGCTTCGCCACTTCGGGGCCGGGCGTGACCAACCTGCTGACCGCGATCGCCGACGCCAAGCTCGACTCGGTGCCGCTGGTCTGCATCACCGGCCAGGTGCCGCGCGCGCTGATCGGCACCGACGCTTTCCAGGAAGTGAAGACCGGCTATCTCGCCGAGCCGATCACCAAGGCCAACTTCATCGCCCAATCCGCGGCGGAACTGGTGGACCTGATCCCGGAAGCCTTCCGCATCGCCGAAGGCGGCCGGCCCGGTCCGGTGCTGATCGACGTGCCCAAGGACGTGCAACTGGAACGCGTAACGCTGCTCGACTGGCCGGCGCCAGGCCGTGGTTACGCGCCGCCGCCACCGGCGCCCGACGCGCTGGCCTGGGCGGCGCGCCTGATCGACGGCGCGCAACGGCCGGTGCTGTACCTGGGCGGCGGCGTGGTCAAGGCCGGCGCGCAGGCGGAGGCGCGGGCGCTGGCCGAGCGCGCGGACCTGCCGACCACCACCACGCTGATGGCGCTGGGCACGCTGCCTCATGGGCATCCGCTGGCGCTGGGCATGCTCGGCATGCATGGCGCGTGCAGCACCAACCAGATCATCGACGAGTGCGACCTGCTGATCGCGGTCGGCGCGCGCTTCGACGACCGCGCCACTGGCCGCGTCGATCAGTTCTGCCGTCACGCGAAAATCATCCACATCGACGCCGACCGCCGCGAGCTGGGCAAGTTGAAGACGCCGACCGTGGGCATCGAGGCCGATGCGCGCGCCGCGCTGCAGGCGCTGCTGCCGCAGGTGCGCGAGAAGCCGCGCGCGGACTGGCGGCGCCGCGTCGACGCGCTGCGCGCCGAACGGCCGCTGCGCCAGCCCGGCCGCGACGATCCGCTGCGGCCCTACGGCCTGATCGCCGCTGTCGCCGAGCTGGCGGGGCCGGACGCCATTGTCACCACCGACGTGGGCCAGCACCAGATGTGGGTGGCGCAGGCGTATCCCTTCGCACGCGCGGACCGCTGGCTGACCTCGGGCGGGCTGGGCACCATGGGCTTCGGCCTGCCGGCTGCCATCGGTGCGGCGCTGGCGCAGCCCGACACGCGTGCGGTGTGCTTCAGCGGCGATGCCAGCCTGCTGATGAACGTGCAGGAGCTGGCGACGTTGGCGGAGTTGAACCTCGACGTGAAGATCGTGGTGCTCGACAACGCCGCGCTGGGCATGGTGTGCCAGCAGCAGACGATGTTCTATGGCGACCGCCACGTCGGCTCGACCTTCGCGCGGCCCACCGATCTCTGCGCGCTGGCGCAGGCCTTCGGCGTGCCCGCCATCGACCTGGGCGAGGCCGGCGATCCGCGCGCGGCGCTGCAGAAGGCATTCGCGGTGCCAGGGCCGTGCCTGATCCGCGTGCCGGTCTCGGCGGCGGAGCAGGTGCTGCCGATGGTGGCGCCGGGCGCTGCCAACACGCAGGCCTACGAGTGAAGCGCCGGCGCGCGGCTATACTGTCGCCATGCCTCTCCCTGTCCTGACGGCCATGCGCCGGGTGCTGTCGTGAGCGCCGCACCCGATGCCGCGCTGCGCACGCGCGTGCTGCTGGCCTTTGTCATCGTCTACCTGGTGTGGGGCTCCACCTACCTCGGCATCCGCGTGGCGGTGGAGGCGATTCCGCCGGCGCTGTGCGCGGGCCTGCGCTTCGACGTCGCCGGGACGCTGATTCTGCTCTACGCGCTGGCGCAGGGGCACCGCCTGCCGCAGACGCGCCGCGACTGGTTCGCCATCGTCTTCAGCGGCGCGATGATGCTGATCGGCGGCAACGGCCTCGTCACCTACAGCGAACAATGGGTGCCGTCCAACCAGGCGGCGTTGATCGTGGCCACCGGCGCCCTGTGGATCGCCTGGTTCGGCACCTTCGGCAGCCGCGGCGAAACGCTGCGGCCGCTGGCCATCGTCGGCCTGCTGCTGGGCTTTGCCGGCGTTGCCGTGCTGGTCGGCGGCGGGCTCTCCGCCCGCGCCGCGCCGCCATTGGCCTATGCCGCGCTGCTGCTGGCGCCGGTGACCTGGGCCATCGGCTCGGTCTACTCGCGGCGCCATCCGGTGAGCAACGCACCGCTGATCAGCGCCGCCGTGCAGATGCTGGCCGCGGGCCTGGTGATGACCGCGCTGGGGCTGGCGACCGGCGAGCATGAGCGCCTGCACTGGGCGCCGCGCGCGTTCTTCGCACTCGGCTACCTGATCGTGTTCGGCTCCTGTGTGGCCTACGCTGCCTACGTCTGGCTGGTGCACCAGGTCACGCCTGCGGTGCTCGGCACCTATGCCTACGTCAATCCCGCGGTGGCGGTGCTGCTGGGCTGGCTGCTGCTCGGCGAGACGCTGACGCCGGCGCAGGTAGTGGGCACGCTCATCATCCTCGCTGGCGTGGTGACGGTGACGCTGGCCTCGGCGCGCCGCGCGCCGCCGGTGGTCGCCAAGTCCGCCTGAGCGCGGACACGGCGCACGGCCTCAAGCGTCGTCTGCAGGCGTCCGTGAACGCCACCCGCTGTCCGTGGTTTCCCTGGGAAAATTGTTATCAATTGTTATACGAATTTAAATTCGATTAATATTATTTAACAATTTCCGAAGGCGATCCGCGGAGAGCGGGTGATGGGTGTCGAGGCCAGAAAACGCGGTGAGCGGTGGCGCGCGGTGCTGTGCGCGGCGCTGTTCGGCCTGGCGGGCGCGGCGCAGGCGCAGACCCTGGCGCGCGAGCAGGTGCTGCACAAGGGCAATGGCCCCGAGCCGGAGACGCTGGACCCGCATCGCGGCGAGGGCGTCAGCACCAGCAACATCCTGCGCGACCTGTTCGAGGGTCTGACCAGCGAGGCGCCGGACGGCCGCGTGGTACCGGGCGCAGCGGAACGCTGGGAGGTGAGCGCCGACGGCCGCGATTACACCTTCCACCTGCGTGAGAACGCACGCTGGTCCAACGGCGATCCGCTCACGGCCGGCGATTTCGTCTACGGTCTGCGGCGCAGTGTCGATCCGGCGACCGGCTCCAACTACGCTTCCATCCTGGCGCCCGTCGAGAATGCCGAGGCCGTGATCGCCGGCACGCTGCCGCCGGAGCGCCTGGGCGTGGACGCGCCCGATGCGCGGACCCTGCACATCCGCCTGCGTGCGCCCACCGGTTACTTTCCCGGCCTGCTCACGCACGCGGCGGCCTACCCGGTGCACCGCGGCAGCATCGAGCGATTCGGCCGCTACGCCTTCCGCCCCGAGCACCTGGTCAGCAACGGCGCCTACAAGGCGGTGGAGTGGGTAGTGCAGTCGCACGTGCTGCTGGCGCGCAATCGCTTCTACTGGGACGACGCGCACACCACCATCGAGCGCGTGTATCACCATTGCACCGAGGATCTCAGCTCCGAGTTCAAGCGTTACCGCGCCGGCGAACTGGACTGGACCGAGGAAATCCCGGTGACGCAGGCGCCGTGGATCCGCGCGCACATTCCGCAGGAGTTCCGCGTCTCGCCCTACCTGGGCGTCTACTACTACGGCCTGAATCTCACCCAGCCGCCGTTCAAGGACAACCCGAAGCTGCGGCGTGCGCTGACGCTGGCCATCGACCGCGACGTGATCGTGAGGAAGGTGCTCGGGACCGGCGAGCTGCCGGCGACCAGCTTCGTGCCGGCCCTGCCGGGCTACACGCCGCAGACGCCGGACTGGGCGGCGTGGCCGCGCGAGCGGCGGCTGGCCGAGGCGCGCCGGCTCTACGCCGAGGCGGGCTATTCGCCGGCGCATCCGCTGGCAATCGAGATCCGCTACAACACGCACGAGGATCACAAGAAGATCGCCACCGTGATCGCGGCGATGTGGAAGCAGTGGCTGGGCGTGCAGACCACGCTGGTGAACCAGGAGTTCAAGGTGTTCCTGCGCGACCGCACGCAGAAGCAGGTGACGCAGGTGTTTCGCGCCTCCTGGATCGGCGACTACGACGATCCCTACACCTTCGCCGAGCTGCTGGCCTCGAACAACGGCCGCAACGACATGGGTTATGCCAGCGACGCATACGATGCGCTGCTGGCGCAGGCGGCGGCCGAGCCCGATAGCGCGAAACGCATCGCGCTGATGGAGGCCGCCGAGCGCCGCATGCTCGACGACCAGCCGCTGATTCCGATCTACTTCTACGTCACCAAGCGGCTGGTCAAACCCTGGGTGGTGGGCTGGCAGGGCAACATCATGGATCACCAGTACACCAAGACCATGAAGATTCTCGCGCACTGAGCATGAACAGCGCCCAGCCGTCCAATGCCGCAACCTCGCCGCCGCCGCTCGCGGGCGCGGGTGGGAGCGACGCATGCTGAGCTACGCCTGCCGGCGCCTGCTGGGCGCGGTGCCGACACTGCTGGTGCTGGTGACGCTGGCGTTTTTCATGATGCGTGCCACCCCTGGCGGCCCGTTCGACCGCGAGCGGGAAGTGGAGCCGCAGGTGCGGGTGCAGCTGGAGCACGCCTATCACCTCGACGAGCCGCTGCTGAAGCAGTACGGCCGCTATCTCGGCGCGCTGCTGCGCGGCGATCTCGGGCCGTCGTTCAAGTACGCCGACCGCAGCGTCAACGAACTGATCGCCGAGGGCTTCCCGGTGTCGTTGACGCTGGGCGCGCTGGCCATGCTGCTGGCGCTGCTGGCGGGCGGCGCCCTCGGCGCCTTCGCGGCGCTGCGCCAGGGCACCTGGCTCGATCCGCTGCTGATGACGCTGGCCATGACCGGGCTGTCCATTCCCAACTTCGTGGTGGCGCCGCTGCTGATCCTGGTGTTTGCCGTGGCTCTGGGCTGGCTGCCCGCCGGCGGCTGGGCCGGCGCCAGCCCCGCGCATCTGCTGCTGCCGGTGATCGCGCTGGCGTTGCCGCAGGTGGCGACCATCGCGCGCCTGCTGCGCGGCAGTCTCATCGAGGTGCTGCAGGCGCCGTACATCCGCACCGCGCGCGCCAAGGGTCTGGGCGAGCGCGAGGTGCTGCTGCGCCACGCGCTCAAGCCGGCGCTGCTGCCGGTGCTGTCCTACCTGGGGCCGGCGAGCGCGGGCCTGATCACCGGCTCGGTGGTGATCGAGCAGATCTTCGCGGTGCCGGGGCTGGGCCGCTATTTCGTCACCGCCGCGCTCAACCGCGACTACACCGTGGTGATGGGCGTGGTGATCTTCTATGGCGCGCTGGTGATCCTGTTCAACTTCATCGTCGATCTGCTATACGGCGCGCTCGACCCGCGGGTGCGGCCGCGATGACCGGCCGGAACGGGCTGTGGACGGCGCTGCGCGGCCACCGCGCCGCCCTGGCGGCGCTCGCGCTGCTGACGCTCCTGGTGCTGCTGGTGATCGCCGGGCCCTGGCTGAGTCCGTGGAGCGCGGACTTCATCGACTTCGACGGCGCCTGGGGCGCGGCGCCCTCGCTGGCCGGCGGCCACTGGTTCGGCACCGACAGCCTCGGCCGCGACCTGTTCGTGCGCACGCTGCAGGGCGGACGCATCTCGCTGCTGGTGGGCCTGGCGGCGACCGCGGTGTCGCTGCTGATCGGCGTGAGCTGGGGCGCGGTGGCCGGCTACTGCGGCGGGCGCGTCGACGCGCTGATGATGCGCACGGTGGACGTGCTCTACGCGCTGCCGTTCATGTTCTTCATGATCCTGCTGATGGTGCTGTTCGGGCGGCACCTGGTGCTGATCTTCGTCGCCGTCGGCGCGGTCAACTGGCTGGACATGGCGCGCATCGTGCGCGGCCAGACACTGGCGCTGCGCCAGCGCGAATTCGTCGCCGCGGCGGTGGCGTCCGGCGCGGACGGCGGCGCGATCATCCGCGAGCACATCGTGCCCAACCTGCTGGGGGTGGTGCTGGTCTACGTCACGCTGACGATTCCGCAGGTGATCCTGGTGGAGTCCTTTCTCAGTTTCCTGGGTCTGGGTGTGCAGGAGCCGGCGACGAGCTGGGGCGCGCTGGTCAACGACGGCGCACGCGAGATGGAGACGACGCCCTGGGCGCTGCTGTTTCCGGCATCGTTCCTCGCGCTGACGTTGTTCTGCTTCAACCTGCTCGGCGACGGGCTGCGCGACGCGCTGGACCTGCGGCGGCCATGAGCCTGCTCGAGATCCGCCAGCTGCGCGTGGCTTACGCGTCCCGCGCCGGCGAGGCGCTGGCGGTGGATGATCTCGATCTGTGCGTCGAGGCCGGCGAGACGCTGGGCATCGCCGGCGAATCCGGCAGCGGCAAGAGCCAGACGGCGCTGGCCGTGCTCGGGCTGCTGCCGGCCGGCGCGCGCGTGTCCGGCAGCATCCGCTTCGATGGCGAGGAACTGCTGGGCGCGGCGCCGGCGCGGCTGCGCGCGATCCGCGGCGCCGGCATCGCCATGGTTTTCCAGGACCCGATGACCGCGCTCAATCCGCATCTGCGCATCGGCGCGCAGATGGCCGAGGTGCTGGTCCGGCATCGCGGCCTGACGCAGCGCGCGGCGGAGGCGGAATCGGCGCGCATGCTCGAGGCCGTGCACCTGTCCGCCGCCGGCGACCGGCTGCGCCAGTATCCGCACGAGCTGTCCGGCGGCCAGCGCCAGCGCGTGATGATCGCCATGGCCCTGCTGTGCCGGCCGCAGCTCCTGATCGCCGACGAGCCGACCACGGCGCTGGATGCGACCGTGCAGGCGCAGATCCTGGACCTGCTGGACGCGCTGCAGCGCGAGTTCGGCCTGGCGGTGATCCTGATTTCCCACGATCTGGGCGTTCTGGCCCAGCGCTGCCGCCGGCTCGCCGTGATGTACGCCGGCCGGGTGGTGGAGACGGGCGGGTCGGCCGCGCTGCTGCGGCAGCCGGCGCATCCCTACACCCGGGCGCTGCTGCTTGCGCGGCCGCGCCTGGACACGCCGCCGGGCTCGCCGCTGGCGGTGATCCCGGGCTCGCCGCCGCCGGCCGCGGCGGCGGCCGGCTGCGCGTTCCGGCCGCGCTGCCCGCTGGCGCTGCCGGTCTGCGCCGCGCAGCGGCCGCCGCTGGCGCAGACCGGCGCCACGCGCTGCGCCTGCCACGCCGCGCCTGTGTAAACGTTACCTTCGTTATATTGCTTAAAGTCAGGATTTGCTGGTAATTTCCGGCTGTGCGCAACACGGCCCGCCACCCGCGTGCCGTGTGGATATAAGAATGGCCGGACGGCCGAATACGATTGCGGGGAGAATTGTGATGAGCATCGACGCTTCATCTCGTGCTTTTGCTTTGAAGGGTGGGTTGGCGCTGCTGCTGGCGCTCGGCGCGGTCACGCGGGCCTCGGCGCTGGAATTCTCGATGCCGATCGCGGGGGAGGACATCCAGGGCACGCTCAACACCACGCTGACCGCGGGTGTCGGCGTGCGCATGCAGAACCCCAGCAGCAAGATCATCGGCAAGGGTGATCTCAACCCCAACGTCTGCGCCGGCACCACGCCGCAGACCAAGCACTACTCCTGCCAGGGTGTGTTCAAGAACCAGTTCCAGCCGGCGGCGCTGGCGGCCAGCGCGCCGGGTGCCTTCACCGGCAACAGCGACGACGGCGATCTCAACTACAAGCGCTACGACCTGACGTCCGGCGTGGCCAAGATCACGCAGGATCTCTCGCTGAAGTGGAAGGACTACGGCCTCTTCCTCAAGGGGCTGTACTTCTACGACTTCGTGAACAACGACTTCACGGAGCACCGCCCCAACATGATCACGCCGCAGAACAAGGCTAGCGTGGCGCAGACGGACGATCTCGGCCGCACCGTTTACCCGCTCGGCGCGCCGGTGGCCTTCCGCCGCAGCAACAGCGCGACCCTGCGTCAGATCGGCTCCGACCTGCAGCTGCTGGACGCCTACTTCTACGGCAAGCAGTCGATCTTCGACCATGAGTTCACCTTCAAGGTCGGCCGCCAGCTGGTCAACTGGGGCGAGAGCACGCTCAACGTGATCGGCTCCATCAACTCGGCCAACCCGGTCAACGCCAACAACTTCTACCGTGTCGGCATGCAGGTGGAAGAAGTGTTCCAGCCGGTGGGCATGGTGTTCCTCAGCACCGACCTGTTTGAAGGCGCCACGGTCGAGACCTTCTATCAGTACGAATGGCAGCCGCTGGAGGCGCCGGCCGCCGGCAGCTTCTATTCGGGTAGTGACATCGTCGGCACCAACAATGGCGCCAGCTTCGCCAACCTGAGCTTCGGCACCGCGCCGGACGATCCTTACGGCGTCGGCTTCCTGCAGGACAACCCGCTCAGCGGCATCACGCCGTCGACGCTGCGCCTGCAGCGCGTCCGGGATGACAAGCCCAAGGGCACCGGCCAGTACGGCATTGCGCTGAAGTACTACGCCGACTGGCTCAACAACGGTACCGGCCTGGGCCTGTACTACGAGAACTATCACTCGCGCCTGCCGTTCGCCTCCGCCTTTGCCACGCGTGCCAGCTGCGCGCGCGCTGCCGACGCCATCAACGGCTGGGATCCGGCGCTGTCGGGCAACGCCCTCAACATCAACGCCACCGATACCACCACCTTTGGCCTGGCCTGCTCCAACATCCCGTTGCTGGCGGGCATCCTGTTCCCCAACAGCGTCAAGTGGCAGCCGGGTGACCCGACGCATCCGAGCGCGCCAGGCATGCCTGCGATGAACGCCGCCGGCCAGCCGCTGTTCAGCGACGCCGTGCCGCTCGATACCGCGAAACTTTGGATCGAGTATCCGCGTGACATTCACCTGCTGGGCGCCAGCTTCAACACCACGGTCGGCAGCCTCTCGCTGCAGGGCGAGGTCGCCTATCGCCCGAACGCCCCGCTGCAGGTCAATCCGGTGGACGTGATCTTCGCGGCTATGGGGCCGACGCTGTCGGCCTGCCATCGCGGAAACTGCACCGGCACCGGCCTGACTTCGTCGGCGGCGGGCCAGGCGGCACTGACCTCGATCCTGAACGGCACCGGCCCGATCGGCCAGCAGTTGGCGGCGGCGCTGCCGGGCGTCGTCACCAACGCCCAGGCTTACGGTCCCAGCGACTTCGACCCGACCTGCCTGCCGGGGGCCTGCGACACCTTCACCCTGGTGGTCGGCCACGCCGATGGCTCGCGTCGTTCCTTCCCCAATTTCATCCTGCCTTACCGCGGCCGCGTGGTGGGTGAGAACTCGCCGACCGATTTCACCAGGCCCTACGACCGCAATAATCCGGGCTACATCCAGGGCTACGAGCGCTTCAAGACGCTGCAGTTCGATCTCGGCGCTACCCAGGTGCTGGGCGCTTCGGACTTCCTGCCCAGCGCCATCGCCGCCGACCAGATCCTGATCCTGTATGAACTGGGCGCCAACCTGGTGCCGGGCCTGCCTTCGCTGGATCGCCTGCAGATCACCAGCGAAGGCGGCGCCTACACCTCGGCCACCGCCGGTGCCGACGGCTCCGGCGCCGACGGCTCGCGCCAGGCCTGCGCCGGCAACACCACGGACTGCGTGATCGGCCCGGACGGCCTGCGCTTCAACCCGCACCAGGCGCCGCTCAGCGCCTTCGCCACCAAGTTCGCCTGGGGCTACAACATCATCTCGCTGGTGCGCTACGAGAGCGTGCTGCCGGGCATCAGCATCCAGTCGCAGATCACCATCAAGCACGACGTCAACGGCAACGCGCCCGGCCCCGGCGAGAACTTCCTCGGCGGCCGCAAGATCTTCGACGTGTTCATCGAAACGCGCTACAAGTCTTCGGTGTCGTTCGGCGTGGGCTACAACTGGATCACCGGTGGTGGCGACAAGAACCTGCTTGCCGACCGCGACGCGGCGCGTGCGGTGGTCAAGTACCAGTTCTGAGCGACCCCCACGCGGCATCGACATCGCCCTCGCAAGAGGGCGATGTCGTTTCTGGGGTTCGGAGTGATCGGCCACGCCACCCGCTGGACCGCGGAGAGGCACCGAGAGTGTTAATAAATATATATCGAAATAAAATTCGATAGATAAATACGAACAAATAAAAACCGCCAGCGCGCCGTAGCGGGTGGCGGTTTTTCAATGCCGGGAGAGGGCTGCGTCAGCCCTGTCCCTGCGGATAGAGGCGCTCGGTGACCTTCTCGGCCTTGCGCGCGCAGTCGATGCACAGCCGGCAGCCGGCGACGGCCAGACGCCGGCGCTCGGGGATGATTTCGCCGCACTGCTCGCACTCCGTCAGCGACTCGGCGCCGGTGTTCTGGCGCTTGAGCGCGGCTTCCAGCGAGAGGCGTCGGGCGATCTCCTCGACTTCCGAGCTGATGTCCGCTTCGTCAACCATGCTTGTCCTCGTTCGATGAATGCAGGCCCGGAGGCCCTGCAAGTGATGTTCCCGTGTGTGCCGCTCAGGCGCCCCAGATCGAGGTCACCTTGCTCTTGCGCCGCAGGCCGTCGAGCAGCGAGCCGGTCGAGCGCACCCAGTCGGGCAGCGCGGACGCCGGCAGCGCGGCGGCGAACAGCCAGCCCTGCATCAGCTGACAGCCCATGGCGCGCAGCTGCTCCAGCTGTTCGACGGTTTCGATGCCCTCGGCGACCACGTCGAGATTCAGACGCTGCGCCAGACGGATCATGTTGGCGACGATCTCGCGCTGTTTTTCGCCGGCGCCCAGCGATTTTACAAAAGTGGCGTCGATCTTGATCTTGTCGACGGGGAACCGGCTCAGGTAGCCCATCGACGAATAACCGGAGCCGAAATCGTCCAGCGACAGCCGCAGGCCGAGCTTCTTGAGGTCGAGCAGCAGCTTCTCGGTGTCGTTGTGCGGGTTGATCAGCACCGTCTCGGTGATCTCCATTTCCAGCAGCGCCGGGTCGATCTGCGAACGCTCCAGCGCCTTGACGATGATCTCCTGCAGCCCGACCTGCACCAGGCGCGCCGACATGTTGAAGGCCAGCTTGAGCGGCAGGCCCTGCTCGCGCCAGGTCTGGCCGTTGAGGCAGGCCTTGTGGATCACCTGCTCGGTGATGCCGCGGATCAGGTCGCTCTCCTCGGCCACGAAGATGAATTCGCTGGGCATGGTGATGCGGCCGTCGGCGCGGCGCCAGCGCACCAGCGTCTCGACGCCGACCGTGACGCCGCGCTCGACGTCGATCACCGGCTGGTAGAACGGCTCGAACTCCTGCGCGGCGATGCCCTTGCGGATCTCGTCGGCGACCTTGAGCCGGCGGCGGAACTGCTCGGACAGCTGGCGCACCGCGACCACGCGGCCACCGCCGCCGCGGCGCTTGGCCTCGAACAGCGCGGCCTCGGCCTCGGTCAGGATTTCGTCGGGCCGCTCGCTCTGCAGCGACAGCGCCACGCCGATGCTGACCGACAGCGGCACGTCCAGCTCGCCGACGTGCACGGTCTGGCGGAATTCGTCGCTGAAGGTGTCCGTCAGCTCCTGCGCCAGCGCCTGGATCTCCTTGTCGCTGGCGCATTCGCGGATCACGCAGCCCAGCATGTCGCCGCCGTAGCGGTAAAGGCGGCCGTCCGACCCCAGGCGCCCCTCGACGCGGCGGCAGACCTGACGGATCACCTCGTCGCCGAAGCGCGGGCCGAAGCCGGAGCTCACCGCTGAGAAGTGATCGATGCCGATCAGCATCACGCCGAAGGTGCGGCGGTCGCCGATGTTGCGCACGATCTCGCCGACGTCCTTGGCCATGCGCAGACGGTTGGGCAGGCCGGTGAGATTGTCGAAGTAGGCGAGGCGGTGCACGTGCTCGCTGCGCGCCTTGATGTCCTCGATGACGTGGCCGATGGCGCCGATCTCGTCGTCGCCCTGCGGCAGGCTGACGCCGCGGAAGTTGCCGGACAGCACCTGCAGCAGGGCGCGGTGCATGTCGCCCAGCGGCCGGATCACGGCGTCGAAGATGCCGTAGGAGATGCCCAGCCCCACGATCAGCGCCAGGCCGATGCCCACCAGGCCGTACTGCAGCGCCAGGATGTCGCCGTGCGCGATCTGCGCCTGCGCGGTATCGACCGCGGTCAGCTCCGCCCGTGTGCTCTGCAGGAGCGTCTTCCACAGCGCCGGCATTTTCTGGTCGCCGATCGCGGCCAGCGCCTGGTCGACCGCCCTGGCGTCGGCGCCGGGCAGCCGGAGCGCGGCGTCGATCTCGTCGGCGAGGCCGCCGACGGCGCCGACCAGCGTGGCGGTGTCGGGCTGCGGATCCTGCGACAGCAGCTGCACGCGCACGCGCAGGCTGCTGAGCTGTTCGCGCAGCAGCGGCGTGGCGTTGTCGGGCCAGACGCCGCCGCTGCCGGCGCCGACGCGCAGGCCGATGTTGAGCGTGTTGCGGACCGCGTTGAGATCCTCGGCCACCGAGGTGATGTTGGAGAAGTGGACCGTGTGCTCGCGGAAGTTCGCGTAGTTGCTGGCGACGAAGAACAGGCGCGCCACCACGAACGCCGCGGCCAGCACCAGCAGTCCGTTCATCAGGGCCACCATCAGCAGCAGCTTCGCCCTGACGGTGAGTTGGTCGCGTTTGGCCATATCGTTTTTCGGAGGCGTCGTCACAGTCTACACAGCGCGTCGCGGGAAAAGCAGCCGGGTGCCATGACGCATCATAGGCGCGTTTCGCTGCCCCCACGCGGCACGCAGGGGACGCGGCGGTTTGTGCACAGAGCCCGGGGATTCTTCTCTATTGCCGCGCCCCGGCTTTCGGCGCAGCTTGATGACCGGGCGGCGGCAACGGCCGCCGCCCGATGCGATGCACTCCCCCAGGTCGTCGCATTCCTGCAGCCCGGCGCCTGCCGGGCTCTTTTTTTACGCCCCGGGCGGCAGCACGCGCGGATTGCGCAGGCGCAGGATCTGCCGCAGCTGTTCACCGAAGGCCGCCGCGCTCTGCGCGTCGCTCAGCCCCTCGATCGTCAGGCTGTAGACCGGCGTGCCTTCGTGGTCGCGGCGGCGCAGTGTTGCCGGATAGCCTTTGGCGTTGAACTCCTGCAGCCGCTGGCGGGCCAGCGCCTCGTCCAGATACACCGCGAGCACCACGGTGTACGGGCCGTTGCTCTGCAGGGCGGGACGGTCCGGCACCAGCTCGGTCTGCGGAATCCAGGTCTTGAGCTTGTCGGCCGGCACCGGCGCCACCGGCTGCGGCGCCTGCCCGCGCGGCACCACGTAGAAGCTGCCCGGCCGGTCCATGGTGATGTCCGGCCGGCCGGGGCTGCCGACCCGGATGCTGCCCTCGATCAGGCAGGCGAGGTCCTGCGCGTCGTCGGATTTGCCCCAGACGTCGGTGCCCCGGATGCCGATGGTGACGGTGGGGCCGATGGCGACGTCGAGCTCGCGGCGGCGGATGAAGCCCAGCGCCTGCGTGGTGTAACGGAAGGCGCCCTTGAGCACCTTCAGCGCGCCGTGCAGCACGCTGTCGCCGCCGGCCTGCGTGAGTTGCAGCGCAGGCAGCCGGAACTCGGCGTTCTCACCCAGCTTGACCATGCTGCCGTCCGCCAGCGCGATATGAAGACGCGCGCCGGGGCCGGTGATGTAGCGGCTGTCGCTGCCGATGGTGGCGCTGACGGCGAGCGCGCTGCGCTGTCCGTGCCTTTCGACCCACACCGGCGGCTGCAATGCCGACACATTGGCATAGGACAGCGGCTCGGCCGCGCCGGCGGCCAGCGGCAGGCCCAGCAGTACGACCCACAACCCCACCCGAGACAACCGGCCCGACATGCCTTGGCTCCCAGTTCTTTTTATGGAAGAAGTTTAGGCGGTTGGCCGCGCAAACAGAAAGGGCGGCGCCTGCACGCAGGCGCCGCCCTGGTTGCCACTCACGGCTGCGTTCAGGCCTTGTAGGCCTTGATGCCGTCCTCGATTTCCTTGCGCGCGGCGGCGGCATCGCGCCAGCCGGACAGCTTCACCCACTTGCCCTTCTCCAGCGCCTTGTAGCTGCTGTAGAAGTGCTCGATCTCGTTCTTCAGGCGCACCGGCACGTCGGCCAGGTCCTTGAGGTTGTCGTAGGCATTGTTGCTGACCTTGTCCACCGGCACCGCCAGGAGCTTGGCGTCGGTGCCCTTTTCATCCTGCGTGTCGAGCACCGCCACGGCGCGGCACTTGATGACGGAGCCCGCCACCACCGGGTGCGGCGTCAGCACCAGCACGTCCACCGGGTCGCCGTCGCCGGACAGGGTCTTGGGCACGTAGCCATAGTTGGCCGGGTAGGACATGGCGACGTTCATGAAACGATCGACCATCAGCAGGCCGGTCTCCTTGTCCACCTCGTACTTGACCGGCGGGCCGTAGGCCGGAATCTCGATGACGACGTAGAACTCGTTGGGGGCTTTGTCGCCCGGACCCAGTGCTTCGATACCCATGATGTTGCCTCTTGAGGTCGTTGAAAAATCCGCGCGGTGCGCGGTGCAAAAAATCAGAGCTTGAATTCGCGCCCGGTCAGCCTCGGCACCGCCTGGTTGCGCAAGCGGACGTACTGCGGCAGGCCGTGGACATAGGGCGGGTAGGCTTCGCCCTGGATCAGCGGCGCGAGATAGCGGCGGCAGGCGTCGGTGATCTGGAAGCCGTCGGCGCTGATGAATTCGCGCGGCATCTTCTTCTCGACGTTGGCGACATGGCCCAGCGGCGCTTCGCCGATGCGCCAGGCATAGGGCTGGTCGCTGATCCGCTCGATGATCGGCATCACGCCGTTCTTGCCGGCCAGGGCCATCTCGACCGCCGCCTTGCCGAGCGCGTAGGCGTGATCGACATCGGTCTGCGAGGCGATATGGCGCGCGGCGCGCTGCAGGTAGTCGGCGACGGCCCAGTGGTACTTGTACTTGAGTTTGTCCTTGACCAGGTTGGCCAGCATCGGCGCGAGGCCGCCCAGCTGGGCGTGGCCGAAGGCATCGTGGATGCCGGCCTCCGACAGGAACTTGCCGTCGGCGTTGCGCAGGCCTTCGGAGGCCACCACGGCGCAGTAGCCGTGACGCTTCACGCTGTCGTCCACGCGCGCGAGAAACGCCGCCTCGTCGAACGGGACCTCCGGGAACAGGATGACCTGCGGCGCATCGCCGTCCTTTTCCGCGGCGAGTCCGCCGGCCGCCGCGATCCAGCCGGCGTGACGACCCATCACTTCCAGGATGAACACCTTGGTCGAGGTCTTGGCCATGCTGGCGACGTCGAAGGCCGCTTCACGGATCGACACCGCCACGTACTTGGCCACGGAACCGAAGCCGGGGCAGCAGTCGGTGAACGGCAGGTCGTTGTCCACCGTCTTGGGAATGTGGATGGCCTGCAGATGCAGCCCGCGCTGCTCGGCGAGCTGCGCGACCTTGAGGCAGGTGTCGGCGGAGTCGCCGCCGCCGTTGTAGAAGAAGTAGCCGATGTCGTGGGCCTTGAACACCTCGATCAGGCGCTCGGCTTCGGCGGGATTTTTCTCCAGCTTGCTCAGCTTGTAGCGGCAGGAGCCGAAGGCGCCGGAGGGGGTGTGCCTGAGTGCGGCGATGTCCTCGGCGGATTCCAGCGAGGTGTCGATCAGGTCCTCGGTCAGCGCGCCGACGATGCCATTGCGTCCGGCGTAAACCTTGCCGATGCGATCGCCATGCGCTCGTGCGGTCTCGATCACGCCGGCGGCCGTGACGTTGATGACCGCCGTGACGCCGCCCGACTGGGCATAAAACGCGTTGCGAGGCATACGGAAGTAGGATCGACCGGGACGGTTGGGGCCGTTAGTGTATTGATCCAGTTCCGAATATTCCAATCCGCGGAGGGGCCGGCGTGGCGTGGTGCCGGGCCGGTGGCAGGGGTGGTCCGGGCCGTGGCTTGCGGGTGGCCCGGCCGGCCGGCCGGGGCGGTGCCGCGCCTGATCCGTCCGTGCGTTGACGCGGTCCGGGGTAGCAGGTACTTTTGCCGCTCAAAAGGCCCGCGCCCGGACCCGGCCGCGACCGCAATAACTAGATAGATACGTCAACACAGAGATTGACCCCATGAGAATCGTTCTGCTGGGTGCGCCCGGCTCGGGCAAGGGCACGCAAGGCGAAAAGCTGGTGGCCCACTACGGCATTCCCAAGATTTCCACGGGCGACGCGCTGCGCGGCGCGGTCAAGGCCGGCACGCCGATGGGGCTCAAGGCCAAGGCGGCGATGGACGCCGGCCAGCTGGTGGCGGACGAAATCGTGATCGGCATCGTGCGCGAGCGGCTGCAGCAGCCGGACACCGCGCACGGCTTCATCCTCGACGGCTTTCCGCGCAACGTGCCGCAGGCCAAGGTGCTGGACCAGATGCTCGAAGGGCTCAAGCAGCCGCCGATGAGCCGCGCCGTGCACCTGCACGTGGAGGATGAGGAGATCGTCAAGCGTCTGCTCGACCGCGCGCAGAAGGAAGGCCGCGCCGACGACAAGGAAGACGTGATCCGCAGGCGCATCGAGGTCTACAACGCCGAGACCAAGCCGCTGCTGAATTTCTACGCGCACCAGCACAAGCTGGTCGAGGTCGATGGCATCGGTTCGCTCGATGCCATCTTCGACCGCATCATCGACGCGCTCTAGGCCGCCAGCAGCTTCAGCAGTTCCGCTCCCGCCACCTCGCGGCGCCAGCCGCCGAGGACATTGGCGCGCGCCTGCGCGCCGTCCAGGGCCAGCGCTTCCAGGTCCGCGCGCGGTGCCAGCACGCTGGCCGGCAGGTTCAGCGCGGCGGCGATGCGGCGCACCGCCTCCTGCAGGCGCGTCATCCGCGCCTTGATCTCCGGCGCCATGCGCTCGTCGCTGGCCAGCGTGCGCGGCGGCTGCTGGCGCGCCTCGGCGATGAGCCTGAGCAGGGTCTCGCCGTGACGCGCCAGCGTCTTGGCCGGCAGCACGCCGAGGCCTTCGAGTTGCGTCATGTCCTCGGGCGCGCGCTCGGCCATGCGGTAAAGGGCGTCGTCCTCGACGATCCACTTGCGCGGACGGTTGCGGCGTTGCGCCTCCTCCTCGCGCCACTGTGCCAGCGCGGCGGCGATCACCTGCCCGTGCGGCGCGACGCGCGCCAGGCCCTTGAGGCGGCGCCAGGCCTCGCGAGGATCGTTGCGGTAGTTCTCCGCCACCGCGGCGCGCGCGCAGTCTTCCTCCAGCCATGCCAGCCGGTTTTGCGCCAGCAACTCGTCGCGCAGAGACGGATACATCTGCGCGAGGTAGCGCACGTCGAGCGCGGCGTAGTCGAGTTCGGCCTCGCTCAGCGGCCGCCGCGACCAGTCGGTGCGTGTCAGGCTCTTGTCGAGCGTCACGCCGCAGCGGCGCTCGACCAGCGCGGCGTAGCCCAGCTGATCGCCGAGGCCGAGCAGCGTCGCCGCGGTCTGCGTGTCGAAAATTGGCGCCGGGCAGGTGCCGGACAGCTCGACGAAGATTTCCAGATCCTGGCTGGCGGCGTGGAACAGCTTGAGGATGTCGCGGCGGTTGAGCAGCGCGTACAGCGGCGCGAGGTCGGCGATCGCCAGCGTGTCGATGCAGACGTCGTGCTCACCATCGCCGATCTGGATCAGGCAGAGCTTGGGCCGGTAGGTATCGACGCGGACGAATTCGGTGTCCACCGCGAGCCAGGATTTTTGCGACCAGCGCTCGAGCCAGGGCTGCAGCGCGTCGGCGCTTTGAATGAGGAGGGAGGAGGACATAGGCGCGCATTGTAGTGGCTTAGAATAGGCACAGCTTCCACAACCGCTCCGACATGTTCGCCCAAGCCCTCAATGTCACGCTGCGCATCCTGGTGCTACGCGCCGGCCCGCAGGATTTCCCCTTTGGCGCTGGCCTGACGCCGGTGCTGGTGCTGCTGGCGGCGGCGGCCAACACGGCGGTGTTCTCGCGCGTGCTGCCGTTGCCGATGGCGCTGGGCATCGCGCTGGCGATGGTGCTGGCGATGGCGGTGGTGACCCGTTCGATCCTGCGCGCGCGCAAGCTCGACAACCGGTTTGCGCAGACCTTCGACGCGCTGATGGCCACCGGCGCCGTGCTGACGCTGGCCCTGCTGCCGCCGTTCGCGCAGATCGCGCCGCAGCTGCTGGACCTGGCCAAGCATCCCGAGGCGCTGGCCGATCCGGAGAAGGTGCAGATGCCGGGCCTGCCGGTGTTCGTGATGAACCTGCTCAATTTCTGGAGCTTCGCCGTCACCGCGCACATCTTCCGCCACGCCGCCAACGTGCAGCTCTGGGTCGGCCTGTTCATCGCCTTTCTCGCCGCCGGTGTGTCGCTGTTCATCGGCATCATCGGCGGCACCTTCGCCGGCGCGCTGTTTGGCGCCAACCTGGGCGGCTGAGCGCGCCACCCGCTCTCGGCATGGCGGCCTCGCAGGTTGTTATTAAATATATATTTAATTTTAATTCGTTATATAAAAAATAACGAACCCACGCCGCATCCCGGCGACAGCGGGTGGCGGTTTCCAGAGGTTTGACGAGCATGCATCTTCATATTCTCGGCGTCTGCGGCACCTTCATGGCCGGCATCGCCGCCATTGCGCGCGAGGCCGGTCACACCGTCACCGGCTCCGATGCCAACGCCTGGCCGCCGATGTCGACGCAGCTCGAGGCGCTCGGCATCACCGTGATGCAGGGCTACGAGCCGGCGCACCTGCAGCCGGCGCCGGACGTGGTGGTGGTCGGCAACGTCGTCACGCGCGGCAACCCGGCGATGGAATACGTGCTCAACGCCGGTCTGCCCTACATCTCCGGCCCGCAGTGGCTGGCGGAGAACGTGCTGCAGGGCCGCCACGTGCTGGCGGTGGCCGGCACCCACGGCAAGACCACGACCACCTCGCTGCTGGCCTGGCTGCTGGACTATGCCGGCCTGGAGCCGGGCTTTCTCGTCGGTGGCGTGCCGGTCAACTTCGGCGTGTCGGCGCGGCTGGGCAAGAGCAAGTATTTCGTGATCGAGGCCGACGAGTACGACACCGCGTTCTTCGACAAGCGCAGCAAGTTCGTGCACTACCGGCCACGCACCGCGATCCTCAACAACCTGGAATACGACCACGCCGATATTTTTCCCGACCTTGCCGCCATCGAGCGCCAGTTCCACCACCTGGTGCGCACCGTGCCTGGGCAGGGGCGGTTGATCGTCAACGGCGCCGACGCCAATCTCGCGCACGTGCTGCAGCAGGGCTGCTGGAGCGAGGTCGAGTATTTCGATCACGCCGACGGCTGGCGCGCCGAGCCGGTGGACGAGGGCTTCGATCTGTTCGTCAAGGGCCGCCGCCGCAAGAAGCGGGTCAGCACGCCGCTGGCCGGTGCGCACAACCGCTCCAACACGCTGGCGGCATTCGCGGCGGCGACGCACGTCGGCGCGTCACTGGATCGCCTGATCGAAGGGCTGGCCGAGTTCCAGAGCGTCAAGCGCCGGCTGGAGCTGGTGGGCGAGGCGCGCGGCGTGCGCGTGTACGACGACTTTGCGCATCACCCCACCGCGATCGAGGTGACGCTGGCGGCGGTGCGCGAGCAGGGACCGGGCCGTGTGCTGGCAGTGCTGGAGCCGCGCTCCAACACCATGCGCATGGGCTCGCACGCGCAGGAGCTGGCGCGCAGCCTGCGCGATGCCGACCGCTGCTACGTCTACGCGCGACCCGATCTCAAGTGGGACGCGCGTGCGGCCCTGGCCGATGTCGGCGAACGCCTGCATGTGGAGAGCGCGCTGGAGCCGCTGATCGCCGCCATCGCCGCCGAGGCGCGCGAGGGCGATCGCGTGGTGGTGATGAGCAATGGCGACTTCGGCGGCATCCACGGCAAGCTGGTGGCGGCACTCGCCGCCGGAGCCTGAGCGTGGCGCTGACCGCGACCCTGCATCACTTCACGGTGCAGCTCGCCCACATCGACCGCGGCGTCTACGAGAATCTCGAACTGCGCGTGGCGCGCCAGCCGTCGGAGACGGCGGAGTATCTGCTGGCGCGGCTGCTGGCCTACTGCCTGGAATACGGCGAGGGCATCGTGCTGACCGAGGGTGTCGCCGCGGTGGATGAACCTGCGGTGCTGGTGCGCGATCTCACCGGCCGCATCACCGCCTGGATCGAAGTCGGCGCGCCGGATGCCGAGCGCCTGCACCGCGGCAGCAAGCTCGCCGGCCGCGCGGCGGTGTACACGCATCGCGATCCCGCGCCGTGGCTGGCGCTGGTCGCCGGACAGAAGATCCATCGCGCCGCCGAGATTCCGGTGTACGAACTGGGTCGCGACTTCGTGCAGGCTGCGGCGGCGGCGATCGACCGCCGCAACGTGGTCAACCTGTCGCTGACCGAAGGGCAGTTGTACCTGGATATCAACGGCAAGAGTTTCAGCAGTGCGGTGCGGGTGCATGCGTTGAGTTGAGCGAATGCCCTGCGCTTTGCTTGCTGAAGTGGGTGCTAGGGTGCGCGCTTCGCGGTGCGATCCTGCCCAGATTGCAACGGCGTCTTCCGCGCTGAGGCGCGGGTGACTTTTCTTTGCTTGTGCAAAGAAGAAGTCACCAAAAGAAAGCACACCCTACGTCCGCGTCGTTGCTTCGCAATGATGCCCTGCGCTTCTCGTCCTGAGCGGGCTGTGCCGACAGGCCATCCTGGCCTGACGGCACAGGCTGCAAATAGCCAAATAGATGCGCACCGATTGCCAGCCAAACTGCGCACCTCTGCCGGAGAAGCTGCTCAGTTGCTGCCAGCGCGTTGAGCAATAGATATTCACGGAACCGGCCTGCACTTGCCAGGAGGCCGCCTATGAGTAAGAGTTTAGCCTGTGACAAAGACGGATCACTCCTAAATGCCGAGTTTTGCAAAGCATTTTGAAGAGAAGTGCTTTGTATCGGCATCGATGGAATCGTTATTCCGATACCTCGACGATCCGGCCCGGCTGAACTCCCATATGACAACCGGTTCATGGCGCATGGGTGGGAGTCAGATGTCCGTCCGGGCAGACGAGTATCATGGACAAAAGATCGGCTCAAAAACTCGATTAGCCGGCCGCATCCTTGGCTTTAATCTGTATGTCACGACCTGCGTCACCGAACGCAACCCGCCAATCCGAAAGGTCTGGGAGACCCTCGAAAAGCCCCATCTCTTGGTCATCGATCAATATCGGATGGGCATGGATCTGTCGCCGAATGAAAATGGTTGCCTGCTGCGCATTTTTATAGACTATCAACTCCCAAGCTCGCCCGCGGCGCGCCTCCTGGCTTGGGTATTGGGTGATTGGTATGCGCGCTGGTGTGTACGACAAATGTTGAGCGATGCGGCGCGAGCTTTCGTTGCGGGCCAAGCCAAATAGCGCTGTGGGCTGAATCGAATCCCAATTTCGGGATGCGCTTTGTAGCTGCGTAAGCCGGAAGCGCTTACGTGCAGAACACCAATAACTTGAACACACGCCGCCATATCAACTGAACATCCCCCACCGATCTCATTGAACGGTCGGCACCAGCGATATGCAGGTCTTCCATCCCCAAGATCGTACAGCCCTTCACCACCCCAACTCATAAATCCAATCCTCCTGTGTCCCCGCAGCCCGGACCCGCGCCAACACCTCCGCCGCCTGGTCCTCCGGCAGCACAAACCCCGACACGTCCACTGGCGCCGGCAAGGTTCTCAGCCTTGCAGTACGCTCATGCACCTGCACATAAGCCCCTTCAACCGGACTGACCAAGCTCAGCCGCCCGTTACCGTACCCACAGCCCGTATCGATCCACAGATAGTTGGCCACCTGCAACGGCCGGTAATCCTCATCGATCACCGAATGCCCTGCCACCACCAGATCGATGCCCGCAGCCGGCTGTAGCAGGATCGAGGCCTTCAAGCGATCCCCCATGCTTACGGATCGAGCCTGTGGATCCTGCCGCACCTTCAGCGCTAGCCGGAAGCGACGTCGAGCCCACAACAGGCAGGCGATCAGCGCCCGCTCGTCTGGATCGTCGAAGTCCTCATCCGTCAGCCTGGCCTTCTCGACCACGCTCCACGGCGCCTGCGGCGGCAGCTCGGCATGCACTACCCCGCAGCGCCGGCCATCGGCCAGCGGCACCTCCAGCGCGATCGGCAAGCGCGACATCACCTCAACCGCCAGCGGACGCTCTTCCCAATCCAGCCGGCTGAGCCAAGGATCGTGGCTCACATATTGGCTGGATTCACCCAGCAGGCTGCGCAGGCACATGACCTCATGATTCCCCAGCACCGAGTGCGCCCAAGGGGCGCGAGCAAATAGCTGCAGCATCTCCATCGACTGATGCCCGCGGTCGACCAGGTCGCCAACCGCGATCAGACGATCCTTTGTCGGATCAAACTTTGCCGCTTCCAGCGCGCGATACAGCATGGCGAGCTTGCCGTGGATATCACCGACGAACCAATCCCGTCCCTGGGTATTGGGCGGCAGCCGTACCAGGCTCGGCCGCGGGGTTTGATTCATGAGATGGGGCTCGCTGCTCACGACAGAAACCCCATCACTGGTTTGCCCGGCAACGCATCCTGCGTCAGCACCTCGCGGAGATGCCGGGTCTGCAGTTGTCGCGCCTTTTCCGTCGCCGCCCTGGCGTAAGCTGATAACAGCACGCGTCGCAGGGTCCGGGGCGCCAGGGCGGACAATGAGTCCGTAACGTTGTCGTCCAGCGGGCGGAAACGCCGTTTGAGGCCAGGACGTTGCCGTCTCAGGCTGCGATCCACCGAACGCACCACGGCAGCCATCTGAGCATGGGTAGGCACCGGCACCTCGAAGAACTGCAGGCGCGAGCGCAAGGGCGCATCAACGGTGTCCAGAGTGTTGGCCGTCGCCACGAACGACACCACCTTGCGCAGGTCCAGCGGCACCCGCAGGAACTCGTCCTTGAAGCGGGCCGCGGAGGCCGGCTCCAGCAGATCAAGTAAAGCGGGTGCCACGGGGAATCTGTTGTCGCGCGCCGCCTTGTCGAGCTCATCGAGCAGGAGTAAGGCGCCCCGACCGGGTGGCAGGGACAGGACCGCATCGACCACGGCCCCCTGCCGGCCTTCGGCCCAGCTGGCGCTGCAGCCGGTCAGCACGAATCCCGCCGAGGTGGCGGCCAGGCTTTCGGCGCTGAACTGTAGATTCAGGGCGGCGGCCAGGCGCCGGACGAATTCAGTCTTGCCGACACCCGGTGACCCCACTAGCAGCAGGGGCTCCAGATGCACGACTTCGCGCTCGATCCGCAGGAGTTGCAGCTGTTCGTGGACGCGTTCGAGGACGGGGGAAAAGTTGGGGAAGTCCTTCTCCAGAGTCTGTACGGCGCTGAGATGGCGTCGCGAGACGCGCGGCAGCTGCCGTACGGGTGCGTTTTGAAGCGCTTCCAAAAGCTTGGTGACCTTGTCGGACTGGCGGACCTCCATGGGCAGTGCCCGCAGGTCGTCCGGCGAGAGCAGGCGGTGGAGTTTGCAGTGCCTGAGCGGTGCCGCCTGGGACGGTGAGGTCGGCACAGCAGCCGCAGGCTGTAATGGGGTGCGCGAACGGTCCTGGGGGCGATCCGGTTCGGACTCTGCGGAGAGTTGCAGGCCCAGGGCCAGCAAGCGACGCCGTTCGGTGCGCAGGACGGCGGAGCGCACGCCCAAGCCCTCGTCGCTGAAGTGAAAGACGCTGGGCCCGAACGCGTCATACAGGTGGGTCAGCAGCAGGGCGTGGTCCTGTGTCGATACCACGGTGTAGTGCACACGTTCTGCATCCAAAAACGCTTCGCTGTTCCCCAGCACCGCGTGGACGGCGTCCAACACTTGTTGCAGATGATTCATGACACGTTCTCCTGCTTCAGCCGACCCCAAACAAAAACCCCGGGTGCGGGGCCCGGGGTTGGTCGGCGGAAGCGTGAAAACTAAAGAACCGAGTAGCGGGCGCGCACGAGCGAACGGAGGGTCCGAATTCGGACCTCGTTCGTAATCAGGTTCTGTACGGAGGCGGTACACATGGCTGGGATGATCAATGAAACTCGAGGGCGTGGATTACATGCCTCTCGGGGAGGAATGTCAAACTATTATTCGATGAATTATCACGGATTTGGGGTGAGGAGAGGGTAAGCCTGTGAAGGGCCAAGAATTAAAGTTACAGCCGAATAGCCAGGGGCGACCTAGATGTGATTTGCCTGCTGTCCGTTCTTTAACTGCAACAGCCCCTGGCCTCTTGGACAGGCGGACAGGGAACGGAACCGTACGAGCAAAACACGCAGCAGTCGCCCGTCTTGGGGCGCAGGATTGTGTGGCAGTTCGAGCATTCGTAGAAAAACTGGCAAGCGTCGCTGGGCATCACCTCTGCCTTGGTGAATCCGCAATTTGGACAAGTCAAGTTTGATTCGATAATCACTTTCATTGTAAGAGTTTTAAAGAGGGAGATGAGAGCCAAAGCGAACCTAGTACAGGCGGTTGGCGAACCCCAGCGAGACAGACTAGCGCTGTAAAAGCCTGGCTGAATCCTCGAATTCAAATGCGGCAGCCAGTTTGTCGACGACGTCCAAGGACACAGCGCGCTGGGCCGCCTCGACCTGCGACACATAGGTCTGGCTGATCTCAGCGAAGTCCGCAAGTTGCCGCTGAGACCACTGGTGACGCGTGCGCTCGCGGCGAACATTGACAGCCAATGTCTGCCGGAGAGTCAGCTTGCGCGGTTTTCGTCTCATTCCGGCAGATTGGCTGCCGGACACTGGACCTGTGACTAACGATAGTTAATAATCGCCCTGCCGGCGCTTCCTGTGTGCAAAGCCCGCCCTTCAGAGTTCGAGCGGATAGTCCGAAGACCTGATGGTGCGCCAGGTTAGCGGTCGATTGAGAACCGACATCCACAGGTGTGATGCGTGTCTTTTCAACTCGTCTACGGCGACCACGACTTTTGCCTACCGCTTTCCTTTGAGATTGACTCAGAGGAGCGCCTGATCGCGCTCATCAGCAACGCCGATCCGGGTAGCACTTCGCACAGGAACCTATCGGTCCGCATCACCGATGCGATCACCGCCGCAATCGAGTTCACCGTCATCCGACCGACCGAGAAACAGCTGAAATATGCCATCGGCATCGCCCAGGAATTGAATTTGGCCCTTCCGGCAGATGCCCTGCAGCACCGCGATGCGATGGCCATATTCCTGTCGAGACACGCCGACACCTATCGCCGACGTCGTGGACCGGTCAGCGATGACGGGCTCTCAACAAAAGGAGGCTCCATGCAAAGCACAGCCAAGATTTAACCAGTAACGAAGGCGTCTATGACCGAAGAAATCGGCGATAACGTGGTCCAGCGCATCATGGGGGCTGCCGACTCCGCGTATTCAGGAGGGGCTGCGCGTAGGGTTCTGGCGGGAGGCTATGTCACATGTCGCCGTCTAAACTAAAGCTTCAGAGAGCGCGTCACTCCAAGAAGGGCCGGCTGCTGCGTAAAGAGCCCTATCTGGTCGATTGCCGATGTTCATTGGGTGGAAAGCCACACGGCCGAACTCTGGGTACCTGCACACGGGAGCCCAGTGCTCCTTATGTCGTGGGACACCCGGCCGCAGTACTCGTTAGCTCCAAGCACTGGCGAGCGTTAAATACAAGGGCAGAATGCCGCACTGCATACGGCCAAGAAGCTCATGGCTTTAGCCTACCCATCGAGCGCGTCTCGCCGGATTACGCACAACATTGAACCTAACTCCAACTTGTATCCGAGCAACGTTGTGCTAGCCTCAAAGGATGCAGCGGATCAAGCTCATCGTTGTGTTCCTTTGCGGCCTGTTCATGGTCGCACAGGGATTGGCGTCCACTGCATACGCGCCATCTCCTACTTCAACCTCTGCCGGAATGCAGACCGTTGGCATGGAGCACTGCCTTTTCTCCACGCAGAAAAAGAGCATGCACGAGTGCAAGTGCTGTGGTGAACATTGCACCGACATGGTCAGTTGTTTCAGCAACCTTGCAGCAGCCCCATCTCTCTTCATCGCCATCGAACATCCGAATCCTGAAGCCCCCGCAGCACTACGCAACGCGGGGTTCACGACACCTGATCCGGATACTCGTCTAAGACCCCCCACCACTTTCCTCGGTTGATGCCGCTGCGGCCATTCGGCCGAGCGTGTCACTTTTCCGAGGAGAGCTTTCATGATCCGTTCTGCCTGCCGCTCGCTTGGGTGGACCCTTAGCTCGCTAGGGGTGGCCTGCGTTGTTGCCCGTAACCCCGCCAGAGACGCCCAGTTCGTAACAGGGGCGCGCATTCCCGCGACTAGGCGTCAGGCCTCTTTTCAGAACGCATCAGCCGAGGCTGTACGCCAAGGCGCTCCTCCAGCCCGCGAGTTCCCCGCACACAGGACTCGACCTGGGCGGCAAGGCACAGCACATCGTGCCGCAATGCCCATTCACGAGGAGATAAGTCATGAATAAAACCATACGCCACATCACCAGTGCGCTGATCGCAACTGCGCTTCTTCATGCGCAAGCGTCCCACGCGCAAGATGGCCCACGCAGCACCAAGTGGTCGCACGCTCCCGGTTCAATCGGAACAGAGTGCCACAGACCTAGTCCGGGTTCCTGGGAGGCGATCATGTCGGTCAAGGACCCGCAGCACTACGGGCCTTGCGGCTTGAAGGGGCCACAACCGCCTGTGGTCGAATCGCCATCGCGCAATGACCAGCCGGCGCCGGGCTCCTTCCGAGCCATCATGTCGGTCAAGGATCCTCAGAACTACGGCCCACGCAGCACCAAATGGGCAAAGGCCACCGACACGACGGCGGACAAATGCCATAGACCCAGCCCTGGATCCTGGGAGGCGATCATGTCGGTCAAGGACCCACAGCACTACGGGCCTTGCGGCAAGAAAGATTTCGATCGCCGCTAACGCAGAACCTTGGATGGCGGCTGTTCCGAATTTACGACTGGATCGGCAGCCGTCCGGCAGGACTGCATTTCTTTGGAGGTCCCCGTGACCCCAAGCCCCATTCAATAGGTACCCAAATGATCCATCTAACCATCAGCCAAGTCGCGAAGCGCGCCGAGGTGCCAATTGCCACGATCCGCTATTACGAGCGGACCGGGTTAATCGCCGCGCCGCCGCGCCGGGAATCCGGTTACCGGGAATATCCGGAGGAAACCGTAAAGCGTTTGCACTTTATTCACCGGACAAAAGATCTGGGTTTTACGCTCCACGAAATCAGTGAACTTTTGACCCTGATGCAGCAGCCAGACGGCAACGCGAACAGCATTAAGATTGCTGCCGAGGCCAAGCTGGCCGCCGTCGAACACAAACTGTCGGAACTCTGTCGCATGCGCGAGGGGTTGCAAACCCTGATTGCGGCTTGTCCGGGTTCTGGCCCGCTCCACGAGTGTCCGATTGTGGCCGCGTTGAATCAACTCGAACCAGAGAAAATCTCTGGCATCGAGCAATAGACTGATTCCAAGCGCTGCGACTGAGAGGAGCCGGCTGCGGCTGCGCCATCGTCTCCAAAGGTTGACTCTGAACCATAGTGCATAGTTTAGGTTTAGGGTCGTGTAAGGGGGTCAGTGATCCAGTGGCTGATAAGGATTGCACTGACAGGGGTCGTGATCTGACTGTGCGATAACCTCAAGCGGCTTCCAGGAAATGAAGCATTGCACGTCAGCTGTCACGCAATGATGCAAACCGGAGATTTGAATGCTTCGCTTATCAGAATCTAACAGCGACTTTTGCCGCTTACGAGTAGTGGCCTGCGCGGTCGCTGCCGCGTTGTCCTTGGGCGCGGAAGTCGCGCACGCGGATGCTCTGACAACGCCGGCGATGTCGGGTCCACTGGTTGCCAACGCGACCCCAACTAGCATCAATGGCGGTGTGCTCGGGAAGTTTTACGTGACCGGCGCCGTCAGCGGTCTCGCTTTCTGGCAAAGCAATCCCGTACCGGGTGACCGACACCAGCTCGCCGACATCAGCAACGGTCAGGTATTCATCCAGAAAACCGACGGCCTGTTCCAGTATTTTATCCAGGCCGGTGGCTACAGCCTGCCATCGCTGGGCACCCCGTATCTGGCGTCCAACACCACCACCGATTCGTTTTACGGCGTGCTTCCTCAAGGATTCATCAAGCTGGTTCCCAACAGCGATTTTTCCCTGATGGTGGGCAAACTCCCGACGCTGATCGGAGCCGAGTACACCTTCACTTTTGAGAACATGAACATCGAGCGCGGGCTGCTCTGGAACCAGGAGAACGCGGTCAACCGCGGCATCCAGGCAAATTACAGCCATGGGCCGGTCGCCGTCTCGATTTCCTTGAACGACGGTTTCTATTCCAAACGCTATAACTGGCTCTGGGGCTCGCTGGCCTATACCTTCGACCCCGCCAATGTGCTGGCCTTGGTTGGCGGCGGCAATCTGGGGCAGACCAACGTATCGAATGCGGCGACGCCACTGCTCCAGAACAACCAAGACATCTACAACGTCATCTACACGCACACCGCCGGAGCCTGGATTCTGCAGCCCTACCTGCAATACACCAAGGTCGCTGCCAACACGCAGCTGGGTATCGCCCACTCAGCCCAAACCTATGGAGCGGCGCTGCTCGCAAATTACGCCTTCAATCCAAAACTCAATCTCGCGAGCCGAGTGGAATACATCAGCTCCAGCGGCAATGCCACCGATGGCACCCCGAACCTGCTGTATGGTCCTGGCAGCAAGGGCTGGTCGGTCACGATGACGCCCACCTACCAGATCGAGTCCTTCTTCGCGCGTGCCGAGGTTTCCTACGTCAAGGCCACCAACATCGCCGCCGGCGCCGCATTCGGCTCGGACGGCAACAGCAAGTCGCAGGCCCGCTTGATGATTGAGACGGGCGTGCTCTTCTGATGAATCCCGATCACGCGTGATTTCTTTGGACACGACAGGATCATTTCGGCCTGCGGGGAATCCCCGCAGGCCACTTGGAGCTTGGCAGACCTATGGCGCTCTCTCGTGACGGACATTTTCCGCGGCACCGGCCTGCACGGACAGATCCCTTTGAACAACGGCATCACGGTGATGGCCCGGGGCTCAAAGCCATCGAGCGGGAAATCAGTGCGCTGATCACTGAGCGAGAGCGCATCTTCGCCAAGAAGAAATCCCTCCCGGCAAATGCACAGAGGAAATCCCGGATAAAATTCATCCTCGACTCACGTCTCGCGGAAATCAGGGTCGCTCTTGCAATGCTGTATGCGCACCGCCAGAAAATCGCATTGCCTGAAACGGACGTGGCGGATATACACTCCTGCTGATGTTAAGGCCGTGCGTTCCATGAAGCCGCCGCTACTGGCGGCTCGAACGACAGCGCTATCGCTATTAATTTGCAGATTCGAACATTGGGCGCGACAACGGGTCAAGGCGAATTAGTGAAAACAGGCCAGCGCTGCTGCGTGATGTTTAGACGGATTGAGTGCCGCAAATCTCAAGGCGCTAGCGGATCGACTTTGCGTCGATTGGCCGATTTTAAGGTCATCGAGGTGAAAGTCCGGCTCAAAGGTTAGGGATGGCTCCGGAGTTGCATCATGCCGCTGCCAGCGTAATACTCCGCCGACAATGAAGCTCTGTCGCTATATCCTGTTGTTATTGTTGATCGTCGCCGTGCCGACTTCCGGCTACGCGTCGATCACGATGCAGCATTGCCGCGACGCGGTCCAAACAAGCGATGGTCACGAACATCAGCATCACGCCGGAATGTCGATGGAAGGGATGTCCGCGAGCGAGCACCAACAGCATACGCTGCTTGCTGCCTCAAAGAATGCCGGCAGCCATGTCAAGGTTTCCGGCACTTGCAAGTGTGGCTGTCCGTGCAGTGGGCATTGCCCACCCGGAAGCTGCATGGGGTCCGCCGCACTATTGTCCGCAGCGCTCCTTCCGTCCGATCTTCCGGAGTCCCAACAGATGACGTATGCGATACAGCCGCACGCGCTCACCGCGCATCATCTCGATCATCTTCGACCTCCTATCTCCGCGGCGACCTGATCGCCGCAGCCCAAGACTTCTCGCAGTAATCACGGAGTCTTAGCGCCACCGCGTTCCGACTCTCGGCAGCGTCTCACTGGACGTTGCATAGCGCCCGAACGCCTTCCGCCCGGACTGCTGGCGATCAGCCGATTCATTTCGTGCTGCATCCCGCAATCTGGACGGAGGTATCGCGTGTTCCAACAATATTTTCGACCCACGCTTCTGGCGCTGGGCATCGCCGCGCTTGTCAGCGGCTGCGCCACGGTGCCGGCGGATCGGGGGCTGTCCGACGTCTCCGCGCTGACAACGGCGCGTGGCGGACCTAGCCTGAAATCGCCCGACGAAGCGGACGCTCAGGCACAGACCGTGGTCGAGAGCCTGCTCGACCTGCAACTCAGCGTACAAGACGCCCTAAGCATCGCCCTGGTTCGCAACCCACGCATCCGCGCTGAATATTCGCGGCTCGGCATCGCCGGCGCCGAGGTTCTGGAAGCGGGACGTCTCAGCAACCCGACGCTCTCGGCTTCAATACTCTTTGCCAATGCTGCCGGGGCCGGGAATCAGACGGCGTTCGGTCTGGCGCAGAGCTTCACCGATCTGCTGCTATTGCGGTCGCGGTCGCGTCTGGCCAAAGGCGCATTCGAGCGCGCCAAGGCACAGGCAGGGGCATCCGTCCTGGAACTGGCCCGCGATGTGGAATCGGCCTATTTCAGGCTCGTCGGCGCACAACAGGCTGTTGCGATGCGCGCCAGCGTCGCCAAATCCGCCGGTGCCTCGGCCGACCTCGCCCAGCGCTTTTTCGATGCCGGCAACATCACCGATCTGGCCTTGAGCCTAGAAAAAGCGGCATCGGCACAGGTGGAGTTGAGCTTGCTGTCGGCGCAGGCCGAGGCTGTCGAGGCACGCTCCGCGCTCAACATCCTGATGGGCCTGTCCGCATCCGAAACGCGCTGGAGCGTGAGCGATCGCCTGCCGCTGCCAGTAGCTCAAGAGGACGAACTGCCCGCGTTGCAGGATCTGGCCCGGCATCAACGGCTCGACCTCGCGGCGGCGCGGCAGGAAGTCGCGCTGCGGCGCGACGCGCTCGATGTCACCAAGACCTACCGCTACATAGGCAATATCGATGTCGGCATCGGGACTGAAAGCGATCCGGAACGCAACCGCGTCACCGGTCCGACGCTCGCTTTGCAATTGCCGATCTTCAATCAGAACCAAGGTGGCGTACTGCGTGCGCAGTCCTCGCTGGAACTGGCCGAAGCCGAGCTGAAAGCTCTGGAAATCCAGGCCAGCAACGCCGTTGCGCTCGCGAACGCCAGAGTCCTGAACGCCCGCCGCGCCGTCGAACTCCACCGCGAGAAGTTGGTGCCCCTGCGCGAGCGCGTCGTGCAACGCACGCAGGAGCGGGTGAACTACATGCTGGTCGGCGTCTTCGACCTGATCCGCGCCAAGCAAGACGAATACGACGCCTATCAGAGTTACCTCCAGTCCGTGCGCGACTACTGGTCGGCCCGTACCGAACTGGCACTGGCCGTCGGCGCGCCATTGCCCAGCAACACGCAGATCAGCGACGAAACCGTCGAACCGCAACGGCCGGCCGCCGCTTCGGCCAATAGTGGCCACATGCACCACGATATGGGCGGGATGCAGGGCACGCCCGGAATGGAAGGCATGGATCACTCCGGCCACGACATGGGCCCTGACAGCTCACAACCCGAAGCCAATCCACATGCTGGACATGACATGAAAGGCATGGAAGGGATGGATATGAAGGATATGGAAGGCATGTCCATGCCTCCGCCGAATAAGCCAAAGAGGAATCCCAAATGATTTTGCATCGAATGCTGGCGGGACGTGTGTTTCTCGCAATTGTGATTTCCTCCGCGACCGGAAAGGCTTCAGCGAGTTGGTTCGATTTCGGTTGGCATGATTTAGGGGCGGCTCTTATGGCCATGCCTTCCGCCACTCAATATTCCAACCTTGGAAATTCGTCCGCATCGTCGCAAAAAGATTCACAAATTGAAGAATCGGCCCAGACGCCCCGGCAGAAATGCCGCGAGGAAGACGCCGTGGCTGAAAGTAACGAAGCACGGCCAGATCACTCGATGCAACGCCACCCCCAGCCTGCTTCCGACACGCCGCCTGATGACGAGCACAAAACCGGCGACGACCACCAACCTCAATAGGAGACTTTCGATGAAGAATTATTTTCAGTTCGCGCTGTTCCTCGCATTCGCCGCAGCCTCACTGCCTTCCTTCGCTCACGACCCAAAGCTTCACAAACAAGAAGGTGCTGCCGCACCAGACTGTACGCAGATGAAAGACATGGACATGAACAAGATGGATAGGAACGACCCCGTGATGAAGGCGATGCACGAGAAGTGCAAAGGGCATATGGATCACGAAAACATGAAGAACGGCGACCAGCAGAGTCACGACATGAAGGACATGCCCGACATGAACCAGAAGACGCGGCCGTCCACCGACAAGGACAAGAAGTGATGATTACTAGACGCGATCTGATTTCAGCGCTTGGCTCCGGTGCCGTCGCAACCCTTGCGAGCGGCGTGGCCCTGCGCAGCGGTGCCGCACGCGCAGTGGACGGGGCGCCAGTGCGCGCCGATCTCGTAGCCGAAGCCACTCAACGCGATCGGCGCAGTGCCTATACACCCGTCACCACGCTCAACGGCTGGACGCTCCCCTACCGTCTAAAAGATGGCGTGAAGGAGTTCCATCTCGTCGCCGAGGAGATCGAGCATGAGTTCGCGCCGGGCTGCACGGCGAAGTGCTGGGGCTACAACGGCACCACACCTGGCCCGACTATCGAGGCAGTCGAGGGCGACCGAGTACGGATCTACGTCACTAACCGGCTGCCGGAACACACCAGCGTGCATTGGCACGGCGTGTTACTGCCTAGCGGCATGGACGGCGTTGGCGGGCTCTCACAGCCGCACATCAAGCCAGGCGAGACCTACGTCTACGAGTTCACCCTGCGTCAGCACGGCACGCAGATGTATCACCCGCATGCCGACGAGATGGTGCAGATGGCGGTGGGCATGATGGGCCTGTTCGTCATCCACCCGAAGGATGGTGAGCCACAGACCATCGACCGCGACTATTGCTTCCTGCTGCACAACTGGGCGCTGCATCCGGGTACTTACCGGCCCGACCCTTCAATCATGCAGGACTTCGACCTATGGACCTTCAATTCCAAGGTCTTCCCGGCAATTGATCCGCTGATTGCGCGCACCGGCGAACGAGTGCGCGTGCGCATGGGCAACCTGTCGATGTGGAATCACCCGATGCACATGCACGGCGTGCATTTTCAGGTCACTGGCGGCGATGGCGGGCGCTGGCCGCAAGCCTTGTGGCGCAACGAAACCACGGAGATTGTTGCCGTTGGTCAGACCCGCGACATCGAGTTCGTCGCCGTAGCGGGCGACTGGGCATTCCACTGCCATATGTCGCATCACACGATGGGACCGATGGGACATGAGGTTCCCAACACGCTTGGCGTGGATCAGTCTGGGGTCGAGAAGGATATCCGCTCGACGCTTCCCGGCTATATGGCGATGGGCAAGGGCGGCATGGCCGAGCATGGCGAGCACGTCGCGATGGGCATGCTCGAAGGTCCGGCCAACACGCTGCCGATGATGGCAGGCACCGGCCCTTTCGGCCCCCTCGAAATGGGCGGCATGTTCACGGTCGTGAAGGTTCGCGACAGCCTCGCGGCTGGCGACCGCGACCCAGGCTGGTATCCGAACCCCAAGGGCACGGTCGCGCGTCGCGTTAGTACCGACCCCGATTTCGGGTCGCCGCCGCGCCGCCCATCTGCGGCACCTGCAAGGCGTAAGACCAAGCCTGCACAACCCATGCCTGAGATGCCCGATATGCCGGACATGCCTGGCATGAAACACGGCGGCTGAGCGCAACCAACCCGGAGCAACGATGAAACTCATTAAACCCCTGTTGGGCTTCGCCACCTTGGGCATCACCGGCGCCGCGCTGTTCGTCTACCTCGGCGCATTCAATGTCGCGGCGGACGAGCATCACTCGAAGCCCGTGTTCAAAGTTCTGGAGACGGTCCGAGAGCGATCAATTGCCACGCGTGCGCAAGACATCAAGGTGCCACCGCTGGACGATCCTGCGCTGATCACGTCCGGCGGTGCCGACTACAACGAGATGTGCGCCGGCTGCCATCTGAAACCGGGCATGGAGGACTCGGAACTCCGGTCAGCGATGTATCCACAGCCGCCCGACCTGACCAAGGTCAAACGCGCCGATCCGGCGCAGACCTTCTGGATCATCAAGCACGGCATCAAGATGAGCGCGATGCCGGCTTGGGGGAAGACGCACGATGACCAGCGTATGTGGGCAATGGTGGCGTTTCTCCAGCAACTGCCGCGTCTCACTCCAGCGCAATATCAGATTCTCACCGCGCGCAGTGAAGAAGATACGGACGGGCACGGGCACGGCGGAATGGAGGGAATGGATACGCCTGGTGACGCACGAGACGAGGGGCATTCCATGTCCGAATCAAGCAGCGCACGCATGCATGGCGATACCGAACAGACTGCTGCGGACACGGACACGGACACGGCATCTGCTGCCGTGGACAGCTTCCTGAAGGCGCTGGCAACAGGCAACGAGAAGGAAGCGGAGAAATGGCTGGCACCGGATGTGCTGATCTATGAAGCCGGCCATGCCGAAACTTCGCGAGCCGAATACACGGCTCAACACCTGAAGGGCGACATCGCATTTCTGTCCAAAGCTAAGATGGAGCGATTGGAGCGTGCCGGCAATGGCGGCGCCGACATCGCTTGGGTCGCCTCGCGCTCACGAATTCACGGCCAGAGCGCTGGCAAGCCGATCGACGTGCTTAGCACCGAGACGATGGTTTTGAAACACACCTCGGGGGGCTGGCGTATTCAGCACATCCAATGGTCGTCGGCCGATGAGGAGTGATGCCGCGTTCAAGCGATGGCCGATTGATGTGCTGGCGATAGGCACGCCGGCAATCGGTCCGACGAAGCCGACAATTGAAGTCCGGAAAAGTACGAACCATCGGTTTAGCTGGCAGAACGCACTTCACGCGGAGGTCGGAAATGCTCTTTAGCCGCCTCTTTGCCATGCTGACCGGAGAAAAGATCATTGCAGCCGCCTTACTCACCTTGCTTGTGGCTTTAGGATTCTGGGCCTTCCTGACAATGCTCATGAATTATTTTCCAGAATTCTTCCCAACAAAAATCGGAACCATCGCAGCACCGAAGGGTGGTGGATAACCATGTACAAACACTTCAAATTATCGCTGGCCATGACGATGTTGGTCAGCAGCGCCATCACATTCTCCAGCGCCGTGGCGCATTCGACCGTAACACCGTTGGCCACTCACCACGGCAAGGCATTGGCGGCTGGCATCTATCATTTGGAACTGATCGTCGCCGACAATCGGGTGCAGCTTTACGTCTACGATCGCGGCAACAACGCGGCCTATGTGGACGGACTCCAGGTCAAGGCCCTGGTTTGGACCGCGAAAGACTCGCAGGAAGTCGCGCTCACGCCGGTGAGGCTCAATCTCATGGGTGGCACCGGCACTTTTGCTGCCGCGGACATCCAGCGGGTCATCGTCATGCTCGCCGAGGAAGGGGGGGCTCCGGTGAACGCATGGTTCAAATTTTCCAGCTCACCGGAGCAACCATGACGCCAAAGACGTTCGACACGCTGACGCCGCTGCATCTGCGCGATCGGGTCCGACGCCAGGAACCTTTTCTGTTGCTGGATGTGCGCCGCCCGGCCAGCCTTCAGAAACATCCTTCCGGTATCCAGGGCGCGGTGCCGGTCGTGCTTGATCAGACTGAAGTCAGCCTGCCCGACGTCGACCGCCACGGCGAGGTGATCGTCTACTGTCTGTGCTCCGGGCAAGCGTCCAGCACGCGTGTGGCACAGTGGCTGGTCGCTGCAGGTTACGAGCGTGTGACCGTTCTGGAAGGCGGCCTCCCCGCTTGGCAGGCTGCAGGTCTGCCGCTGTCGCCAATTGTGTTTGAATCGCGTGATTTGCTCAGATGGACTCCACTGAAGTCGCTGCTGCCAAAGTCGGCCAGGTCCGCTACCGGGCAGCGACTGATCGCCGAAAATGCGTTTCTGGCGGGCGCCCGGCTGCCGCTGCGACGGGAAATGGCAGTGCTGTTCGTCGATATGGTGGATTCCACACGGCTCGTGGCCGAGCAACCGCCGGAAGCAGTGCTCGCACTGGTCCAGCGGTTCATGCAAATCGTGGTCGAGGTTGCGGTCCGCCACTGCGGTGACGTACACGATTTCGAGGGTGACGGCGCGATGTTGTATTTCGCCGGGGTAGGAGAAGCGCTGCCTGCCGCCTTCGAACTGCGGCAGGAATTGGCCGCCGCTCGCCTCATCGAAACCAAATTGCCGCTGTCACGCATCGCGGTAGACGCCGGGCCGCTGGTCATCGGATATGTCGGCACACAGGATCGCAGTGCTTTGTCTTTCATCGGCGCCAGTATCAATCGTGCTGCGCGCGCCTTGAAATTGGCGCCGCCTGAGGGGATCATCGTCACCACGCCCGTGCTGGAAACTGCCCGCCTCACCGATCCCGACCTCGCGGCCCAGTTTCAGGAACTGCCGGAGCAGCAGACCTTGAAGGGGTTTGACGAACCGATCCGAGTGCACCTTGCGATGCCGCCACGCTGATCTTGTTTAGGCGGTTGTGAAACCCATCATAGTTAAGCCCGCTAGATGTCTTGACTCTGGACTATAGTCCAAGGTTTAGGATGTGCTTGCCGAATCTAATCGGCTGAACGAAAGGACATAAAAAGCATCTTCCTGACGCTTACGTTTCATAAGGAAAAGAGCTACCGTATCCACATGCTGCGCCGACTCATTATTGCTTTCCTCGTCTTCGCTAGCCTGACTTCACAGGTCAGCGTGGCGTTTGCGTGCGGGATGATGGGCAGCGCGCCCGTGGTCGTGAAGCACTGCTGCTGCGAACATGAATCGGCAGGGTCGGGTTGCGACCCATTTGCCAGCGGCAAGAGCTGCTGTCAGCCGATCGTCGAGATTGCCGTCGGACCAGGCGAGCAGATCGGCGACATCGTCGCACCCATCAAACTGCCGAACTACGATCCTCAACCCCTTTCACCAGCTCTGCTGCCAGTGCCGCTCGCCCTGGCGTTGTCCGTCCAGTCACATGTAATGCTTGGGAATCCGGCCGGCGATCATGGTCTCTACGGAACTGACCTCTACCTGCGAACGCAGAGACTGAGGATTTAAAACCCGCGTTTCGACCGGGGCCCCGTTCCCCGTTTGTGGCTTGTCGTTGACACCCGTCAACGCTTCATTTATGTCGAAATGCGAGGTTTCCCATGTTCACTATTCGTTTGTCGCGTGCCTTGACAGGCACATTGCTCATCATCTCCGTAGCCCTGGCCGGTCAGGTTCAGGCGCAAGATTCGATGCCTGCCCTTCAGCCTGGCTCGTTCCAGACCATCATGTCCGCCAAGGATCCGGCGCACTTTGGCCGGCACCTGCCTGCCGCAGACCGGCCATCCACCTATGCCGGGCCGTCTCCTGGCTCATGGCAGGCGATCATGTCCGCCAAGGACCCCGCCCGCTACGGACGCCATCTCGCTGCCGCGGACCTGCCACCAAGGGCAGGCTGCACACTGCGTCCTGGTTCCTGGGAAGCCATCATGTCCGTCAAAGATCCGGCCCGTTACGGCCCCTGCGGCCGCAAGTGAACTGAGCGCAGTGCGCGGCTGATGCCGCTCCCCTCGACGGGTCCGAGCCCGCCGAGGGGACTGCCGCCGATACTTGGAGGGAGTCATGACTGATTTGAATTTGAGGCGGTTCCTCTTCGCCTCGCTTTTCTGGCTGGCTGGAACGCCCACCTACGCGGACGAATCCGGTGTCCCGCTGGCACTGGCGGACGCTCAGTTGCTGGCAGTAGAACAGCAGCCCATGCTCGAAGCCCAAGCGGCGGCGGTGAAGGCTGCTCGCGATGAGGCCGTCGCGTCCGCCCAGCTGCCGGACCCCAAGCTGACCGGTGGGGTCACCGACTGGCCGATCGATGGGCCAGACCGCTACTCGCTCCGGCGCGACAATTTCACGATGGTCAACGTGGGTATTGAGCAGGATTTCCCGCGTATCGAGAAGCGCCGTCTACGTGGTATGCGCGGCGAGCACGCGGCGGAGTTGGCGGAGCAAGCCCTTGCCGCCAGCCGCTTGGCAATCGAACGCGATGTCGCCTTGGCCTGGCTTGAGGTATGGCGTCCTGAGCGCGCACTGGAACTAACCCACGCTTCGCTACACGAAGCGGAACTGCAACTGAAAGCGACCGAGATCGCCTACACCTCGTCGCGCGCAACGCAGGCCGAGGTGCTGGCCGCGCGCGTGACTTTGGGCCTGCTGCGCGATGAAGCAGCTTCGCTCGAAGACGAGGGTCAGATTGCACGCAGCAAGCTGTCACGCTGGATCGGTGCCGATGCGGCCCAGCGTTTGCTGTATCCCGATCTTCCCCAATGGACGCGGCCCGCTCCATTGCAAGAAATGCTAGTGCGGCTGCGCAACCATCCACACTTGAATACGGAAGCCAAGCGGGTCGCCATTGCACAAGATGAAGTGGCGCTGGCACGACAAGCGTACAAGCCGGACTGGAGCGCCGGAATTTCCTATGGCTATCGGCCGGATTTTTCCGACTATGTGAGCCTCAATTTTTCGGTCGATCTGCCGGTGTTTACCGGCCAACGCCAAGATCGCAGCCTCAGCGGCAAGCTCGCCGAGCAGAGCCAGGCCGAGCAGTCGCGCGAGGATATGTTCCGGCAGGAGGAAGCCGAGCTGCGAGTCAACTGGCTGGGCTGGCAGCGGCTGCAAGAACGCATCCGTCAGTTCGATGCCGACATCCTGTCGCAGAGTCAGCAGCGGGTGGATGCCACCCTGGCGGCCTGGCAGGCCGGGCAAGGCACGCTGACAGCAGTGCTCGACGCCCGCCGCATCGCCCTGGACAACCGCATGAAACGCCTTCAACTCGCTACCGACGCCGCTCGTTACCGGGTGGCATTGCAGTATTTCGCCGGAGAGTCGCTGTGAAGAAAGTTCTGCTGATCGCAGCCATCGTGCTGCTGAGTGCCGGGGCTGGAGCGTGGGTTACCCATCACCGCATGACATCCGACAAAGCGATGGGTGCTTCGGTGATGCCACCCGAAGAGGACTCCGGGCACCAGCACATCCTCGTCAAAATGAAGGACGCGCAAGGTAAAATCTACTACACCTGCTCGATGCACCCGCAGGTACATCTCGATCATCCCGGGAATTGCCCGATTTGCGGCATGCCGCTGATAGAGAAACCGGAGACGACGCTCACTGATACGGGAACGGCGCCAAGTAACGCGCACAAGCCGTTGTACTGGTACGACCCGATGAAGCCGGATCAGCATTTCGACAAGCCTGGAAAATCGCCGTTCATGGACATGCAGTTGGTGCCAATGTACGGCGATAACGCTGGCGGCGGCGACATCATCTCGATCGACCCAAGGACGGTGCAGAATCTCGGCATCCGCACCGCGACCGTCGAGCGGCATATGGTCACGCAAGAGCTGCGTGCCCCCGGCAGCGTCGCCATCAACGAAAACCGGATCGAAGTCGTGCAGACGCGCGCCGCCGGCTGGATCGAGAAACTGCATGTGCGCGCCTTGAACGATCCCGTGCGCAAGGGCCAGTTGCTGGCGGAGGTGTATTCGCCTGATCTGTTCGCAGCACAGCAGGAGTTCGTGCTGGCGTCGCGCGCAAAAGACGCTGCTCTTACAGCGAGTGCGCGCCAGCGCTTGCTGCTGCTGGGGCTGAGTGACGGCCAACTCGTGCGCCTGGAGAAAACCGGTGAAGCCCAGCGGCGAGTCGCCTACTATTCACCTGTCGATGGCGTCGTCACGGAACTCGGTGTGCGCGACGGCGCGCAGGTCAGTCCCGGTATGTCGTTGTACACACTGGCCGATCTGTCGAAAGTCTGGGTCAATGCCGAAGTGTCCGAGACGCAGGCCGCGAATCTGGCGCCGGGGGGTGCGGTTGACGCCTTGCTGGCCGCGTTGCCCGGCCGCACGTTCGCCGGCCAGATCGACTATGTCTATCCCGAGGTCAATTCGCAGACGCGCACTGTGCGTGTCCGCGCCATGCTCAACAACAAGAATCTGCTGCTGAAGCCCGGCATGTTCGCGGACGTTGTGCTCGGCAAGGGGAAGGCGCGCGAGGCGCTGATGGTGCCGAGCGAGTCGCTGATTCGCACTGGCACGCGCAGTACCGTGATCGTGGCCGAGGCCGAAGGCCGCTTCCATCCTGTTGAGGTCCGCCTCGGCATGCAGCGCGACGGGCAGACCGAAGTTCTCAAAGGATTGGAGGAAGGCCAGAAGGTCGTCGCCTCTGGCCAGTTTCTGATCGATTCCGAAGCCAATCTGCGTGGCGTTTTCAACAAGCTGGACACGGCCGAAAAACCAGCTGACGGCCTGGAGCAGGAGAGCGGCCAATGATCGCCACTCTGATCCGATGGTCCATCGCCAATCGCTTTCTGGTGCTGATGGCGACGCTGCTGGTGACTGCCGGCGGCCTGTATTCCGCCGCGAAGACGCCGCTCGACGCTATCCCGGACCTGTCCGATACGCAGGTCATCATCCGCACCGTGTATCCGGGTCAGGCGCCACAGGTCGTTGAGGACCAGGTCACCTACCCGCTGACCACCACGATGCTGTCAGTGCCTGGTGCGAAAAATGTACGCGGCTATTCCTTCTTCGGTGATTCCTTCGTCTATGTCTTGTTCGACGACGGCACCGATCCCTATTGGGCGCGCTCGCGGGTACTGGAGTATCTGAGTCAGGTGCAAGGGCGCTTGCCGGCTACTGCCAAGTCTTCGCTCGGACCGGATGCCAGCGGCGTCGGCTGGGTCTATGAATATGCGTTGGTGGATCGCACGGGAAAGCATGACATCGCCGAGCTTCGTACCTTGCAGGACTGGTTCCTCAAATACGAGCTAAAGACGGTCGTGAACGTCGCTGAGGTAGCCAGTGTCGGCGGCTTCGTCAATCAATACCAGGTCGTTCTTGATCCACAGAAGATGCGTGCGCTCGGTATTCCCCAGCAGACCATCGTGCAGGCGGTACAGGATGCCAATGGCGAGACCGGCGGTTCGGTGTTGGAGCTGGGTGAGGCCGAGTACATGGTGCGTGCCAACGGCTATCTAAAGTCCTTGGATGACTTTCAGGTAATCCCGGTCGGCCTCGGCCAAAATGGCACGCCGATTCTGCTGCGAGACGTGGCGTTCGTGCAGCGCGGCCCGGAAATCCGTAGAGGCATCTCGGAACTCGACGGCGAAGGTGAAGCCGTCGGCGGCGTGATCGTGATGCGCAGCGGTAAGAATGCGCTGGAAACGATCGCCGCGGTCAAGAAGAAACTCGAGTTGCTGAAAGCCGGCCTGCCAAAGGGTGTTGAGATTGTGCCGGTCTACGACCGCTCCGAACTGATTCAGCGTGCGGTCGACAATCTTAAACACAAGCTGATCGAAGAATTCATTGTCGTTGCGGTGATCTGCGTTCTCTTTCTGTTCCACCTGCGCTCAGCTTTCGTCGCCATCATCTGTTTACCGATCGGTGTGCTGATTGCGTTCAGCGTCATGCGCTGGCAGGGGGTCAACGCCAACATCATGTCTCTGGGCGGTATCGCCATCGCTGTTGGTGCGATGGTCGACGCCGCGGTGGTGATGATCGAGAACGCGCACAAACATCTGGAGCACTGGCGTCACGACAATGCCGGGCAGCAGCCTTCCACTGGACAACAGTTGAGCCTGATGGCCGAAGCCGCTAGCGAGGTCGGGCCGGCGCTGTTCTTCAGCCTGCTGATCATCACGCTCAGCTTTGTGCCGGTGTTCTCGCTGGAAGCGCAGGAAGGAAAACTCTTTGCGCCGCTAGCTTTCACCAAAACCTATGCGATGGCTGCGGCGGCCGGGTTATCGGTGACGTTGATTCCGGTGCTCATGTTCTACTTCATCCGCGGAAAGATTGTGGATGAGGGCGCCAACCCGCTCAACCGCTTCCTCATTGCCGGCTACCAGCCGCTGATCGGCTGGGTGATGGAGCATCCGAAGACCACGCTGCTCGGCGCCCTGCTGCTGCTCGCGGCAACGGCTTGGCCGATGACGCGCATCGGCACCGAGTTCATGCCGCCGCTGGATGAAGGCGATGTACTCTACATGCCAACGGCGCTGCCGGGTCTTTCTGCGGCGAAGGCTTCGGAGATTCTTCAGCAGACCGACCGCATCATCAAATCGTTCCCGGAGGTGAAAAGCGTATTCGGCAAGATGGGCCGCGCCGACACCGCGACCGATCCGGCACCGCTGGAAATGGTCGAGACGACGATCCAGTTCAAGCCGAAATCCGAATGGCGGTCGGGCCTGACCACCGAAAAACTGATCGAGGAGATGGATGCCTCGCTCAAGATTCCTGGGATGGCGAACGTCTGGGTACAGCCGATCCGCAACCGCATCGACATGCTGGCGACCGGCATCAAGTCGCCGGTCGGCATCAAGGTCGCCGGCCCCGACCTCAAGGAGATCGGCCGCATCGGCCAGCAGATCGAGCAGGCGGTCAAGACCGTTCCAGGTGCCGCCTCGGTGTTCTCCGAGCGTGTCAGTGGCGGGCGCTACATTCAAGTGAACATCAACCGTGAAGCCATTGCCCGCTACGGCCTCAATATCAAGCCGGTGCAGGACGTCATTTCGCTCGCCATCGGCGGGGACAATATCACCCAGACTATCGAAGGCCTGCAGCGCTTTCCGGTCAACGTCCGCTATCCGCGCGAAGTGCGCGACTCCGTGGAGAAGCTGCAGGACTTGCCCATCGTCACACCGATGGGCCAGACCATCACGCTCGGCACGGTCGCCGACATCCGCATCGAGGACGGTCCGCCGATGCTGCGCAGCGAGAACGCACGCCTGAACGGTTGGATTTACGTGGATATCCGCGGCCGCGATCTCGGCTCGTTTGTTCGTGACGCCCAGCAGGCAGTGAGCCAGCAGGTACAGCTGCCGCCGGGCTACTCCATCGCATGGTCGGGGCAGTTCGAGTACCTGGAACGCGCCAGCAAGAAGCTCGCAGTGGTGGTGCCATTTACCCTGGCGATCATCCTGGTGCTGCTCTATTTGATCTTCCGCCGCTTCAGCGAGGCCCTGCTGATCATGGCGACACTACCGTTCGCACTGATCGGTGGTTTCTGGCTGATCTACCTGCTCGGCCATAACCTATCGGTTGCATCCATCGTCGGTTTCATCGCCCTGGCCGGCGTCTCGGCGGAGTTTGGCGTGATCATGCTGATCTACCTGGACCAGGCGATCCAACGCTTCGAGAGCGAGGGACGCTTGAATACGCCGGCCGATCTGAAACAGGCCATCACCGAGGGCGCCGTACTGCGAGTACGGCCCAAGGCGATGACGGTTGCGGTCATCATTGCCGGCCTACTGCCGTTGTTCTGGGGCAGTGGCACCGGCAGCGAAGTGATGAGCCGCATCGCGGCGCCGATGGTCGGAGGCATGGTTACGGCGCCATTGCTGTCGATGTTTGTGGTGCCGGCGGTCTATCTGCTGATCCAGCGGCGCAGGCTTTCCAAAGCGTCGCGATAGCGGCGCATCCTTAGCGGTTCATTCACTCACGAGAGGTGTAACGATGAAAACTGAAGAGTCCAAGAAGCTGATTTCCGCCGCTGTTGCCAGCCTGCTGGCAGTCGGTGCACTTTCTGCCACGGCGTCCGCCGCGGACGACAAGGCCAAGCAGGAGAAGTGTTACGGCGTGGCAACAGCCGGCAAGAACGACTGTGCTACAAGCAAGCACTCCTGTGCAGGCATGGCGACTGCTGATAAGGCGCCAGGCGACTTCAAGAATGTTCCGGCCGGCACTTGCGAGAAGATCGGTGGCAGTTTGAAGCCGAAATCGAGCTGAGCGTTGCCTGCGATTCTCACACAGAACGCGAGCCCGATCCCCGTGACGGCGGGGATCGGGTTGCGCGACCGACATTTTCGTCATATCGATGAGCAACGCCCGGCAATCGGCTGGCTGGAAGTACACAGCGAAAACTTCTTCGGCGACGATCCGCGCCGACACGGTTTGTTGGCGCGGCTACACGCCGACTACCCGATGAGCCTGCACGGCGTCGGGTTGTCACTGGGATCGACGGAAATGCTCGACCCGCGGCACCTCGCGGAACTGCGCAGGCTTGTTGAGCGCTACCAACCGTGGGTGGTGTCGGAGCATTGTTGCTGGGGCGCAGCCGGCGGGCTGCATTCCAACAATCTGCTGCCCTTGCCGCGCACGCGCGATGCGCTCGACGTGCTGTGCGCGCACGTCGGCCAGACGCAGGACGCGCTCGGTCGAACGATCGCGCTGGAGAATGTCTCGACCTATCTCGAATTTGAACATGCCGAGTTTACCGAGCCGGAGTTTCTGAACGAACTCGCGCGACGCAGCGGTTGCCATCTGCTGCTCGACATCAACAACCTCTACATCAACTCCGTAAACCACGGTTTCGACCCGCTGGATTATCTTGCCGGAATTCGGGCAGATGTGATCGTCGAATACCACCTTGCCGGTTATGAGAATCGCGGGCACACGCTGATCGATACGCACGGTGCCCCGGTTTCGGAACCTGTATGGGCACTCTATGCCGAAACCCTGCAAAGAATAGGGCTCCGTCCGACGCTGATCGAATGGGACACGGATGTGCCGGAACTCAGCGTATTGCTGGCTGAAATGAAGCGGGCGGAACAAACAATAAAGGCGTTGTCGTGAAAGACCCCGGCAACGTGCCCTCACTCGCTGAATTGCAGCGGCGGATGATCGACACGATCTACGGTTCTGCGCCCGATGCGGTTTTGCTGAACTCAATCCGTACTCGTCACGACTTGACGCCAGCGCTGCTGCTGGCGATCTATCGCAACGGTACGCGGGCGATACTGATGCAGGCGCTACGCATCAGTTATTCAGTAATCGAGCGGCTCGTCGGCGCTGAGTTCTTTACAGTGGTGGCAACCGCCTATCTGGACGGAACGCCGTCACGAAGAGGGAATCTCGAACCATACGGTGCAGATTTTGGCAGCTTTCTGGATCGCTATGATCCAATGGCGGGCTTGCCGTATCTGGGTGATGTCGCGCGGCTGGAGTGGCTGGTGTCGCAGCGGCAGAGAGCGCCGGTCGTGAAGTCGCTGGATCGCGAGCAATTGGCGACGATCCCGCACGATGCATTCGCCGAACTGCAGCTCGCACTGACGCCTAGAGCAGCGTTGTTTGAGTCGCACTATCCGGTTTTCCGTATCTGGCAGGAGAACAGGGATCGCAGCCGTGAACCCGTTCTGATCTCCCTTGAAGAAGGCCCTGATCGCCTTCTCATCGTTGCAGGCGACGAGGTGGTCGTCCATACCTTGTCAGAAGCCGAGTATGCGTTCTATGCCAGTTGCGGCCGGGGTGAGGCACTTGCCGAGGCATTTGATGCTGCGTTGTCGCAGGACTCGAATTGTGATCTTGTTCGTGTGCTTTCGCGGGCGCTGAGAATGCAAGCTTTGAGCTTCGGCACGGCAGCTTCTTGAATGCTCGTTTGGAGCCGATGATGGTGATGCGCATCTGAATGGTGGAAATCGCGAGCTGTAGCATCACTTCTGTGGTTCCGCAGGCGCCCTAAGAAGACGCAATCCGTTGCCAACCACCAGCAAGCTTGCGCCCATGTCGGCGAACACCGCCATCCACATCGTCGCGCTGCCAAAGATCGCCAGCAGCAGGAATACGGCTTTGATGCCGAGTGCTAGCGTGATGTTCTGCCACAGCACCGAATGGGTCCTGCGCGACAGACGGATCGTCTCCGGAATGCGGCGCAGGTCGTCGTTCATGATGACCACGTCGGCGGCCTCCATCGCCGTGTCGGTGCCGGCGGCGCCCATCGCAATGCCGATGTCGGCCTTTGCCAAGGCCGGAGCGTCGTTGATGCCGTCACCCGTCATGGCAGTCGCGCCGTAGCGCTGCTGTAGGGCTTCGATGGCACTGAGCTTATCCTCCGGCAGAAGATCGCCGCGCGCATCTTCAATGCCGGCGTGTTCCGCAATATTGCGTGCGGTGGCGGGATTGTCACCGGTGAGCATCACCGGCGTGATGCCGAGCGATTTCAGTGCCGCTACCGCGGCGCGCGAACTGTCCTTGATCGTGTCGGCGACGGCGAACAAGGCGAGCACGCTCGTTTCCGACGCCAGCAGCGTGACCGTGCGGCCCTGGTTCTCGTGCGCCGCAAGCTGTGCTTCGAGAGCCAGACCGCAGAGTCCGCGCTCCTCGATCAGACGGTGATTGCCGAGGATGTAGCTGGCGCCATCCACCGTGCCTTGCACACCGCGTCCTGCCAGTGCCTTGAAGTCGCGGACCGGTACGGTTTCGAGCTTCAGCCCTTCGAAGATTGCCTTCGATACCGGATGATCGGAGCGACCGGCGAGGCTTGCCGCCAGCGCCAAATGAGATGAGTCGCCGGCGCTACCGATCAAGACGGATTCCACCAGCTTCGGCTTGCCTTCGGTAATGGTGCCGGTCTTGTCCAGCGCGATGGCCTTGAGCTTGCGAGCTTCTTCGAGGTAGGTGCCGCCTTTGATCAGAATGCCACGGCGTGCGGCGCTGGCCAGCGCACTGACCACGGTCACGGGCGTGGAGATCACCAGCGCGCAGGGGCAGGCGATCACCAGCAGCACCAGCGCCTTGTAAAGCGCCTGCGCCCAGGTCGCGCCCGTCAGCCAGGGCAGCAGCAGCACGGCGACGGCCAGTGCGAACACGCCCGGTGTGTAGATGGCCGCGAAGCGATCCACGAAGCGTTGCGTCGGTGCGCGCGAGCCCTGCGCCTGTTCGACCGCATGGATAATGCGCGCGAGCGTGGTGTTGTTGGCCGCTGCGGTGACGCGGAATTCCAACTCGCCAGTCTGACTGATCGTGCCCGCGAACACCGTGTCGCCTTCGGCCTTGTCCACCGGGATACTCTCGCCGGTGACCGGCGCCTGATCAATGGCGCTCGCGCCCGCCGTGACCACTCCGTCGAGCGGCACGCGCTCGCCGGGACGGATACGCACAACCGCATCGAGCGGTACGTCGGCGGCCGGCACAGTTTCCCAGCTACCGTCCGCCTTGCGCATCTCGGCCTGCTCCGGCGCCAGCGCCATCAGGCTCTGAATCGCGTTGCGTGCGCGATCCAGCGAGCGTGCTTCGATCAGCTCCGCGATGGCATAGAGCGCCATCACCATCGCCGCTTCCGGCCACTGGCCGATCAGGAAGGCGCCCGTCACGGCGACGCTCATCAGTGCAGTGATGTTGAGACGGCCGTGCCGCAGGGCAGTGAAGCCCTTCCGGTAGGTGTCGAGGCCCGCGAGCCCGATCGCCGCCGCGGCCAGCGCCATCTCGACCGCCTTGACGACCATGCCGTCGCCTGCGAAGAACGCAAGCCCTTCCGCGGCAACGGCCAGCAGCAGCGCCGCGACCAGCCGCGCCAGCCCACTGCTCATGCCTTCTGCGCCGTGCTGGTCGGTCTCTTGCGCGGCGTCCTTGGCTGGCGGCGCCAACGGCCTTGGATCGAAGCCCGCCCGGCGGATTGCCGCCAGCGCCTCGGGGAGCACAGGCTCCGGCGCCGAGATGACGAGCGTGCGCGCGCTGAGCTGAAAGCGCAGAGCATGGATGCCTGTCACCGGCTCCAATGCACGCCGGATTTCCGACTCTTCCGCCGCGCAATCCATGGTGGGGATGTGATAGCTCGCCGACGAGGACGCAACAGCGCCGCGATTACGATCTTCTTTCTGAGACATGGTCACTCTCTAGGTGTTCGCCGAAAGTTGGGCGCCGTCGTTGGCGGGACCGTTCTCCGGCTCGGGCCGATAAGCCAGGCGATACAAGGCCGGGAGCACCAGCAGGCTCAGCAACGTGGCGGAGATGATTCCGCCGATGACCACGGTTGCCAAGGGCCGCTGCACTTCCGCACCCGTGCCGGTATTCAGCGCCATTGGCAGGAAACCCAGCGAGGCAACCAGACCGATCATCAGGATCGGCCGCAGGCGCAGAAGCGCTCCCCTCACAATGGCCTGCTCCAACTGCACGCCGTCGCGCCGCAGGTCGCGGATGCTCGACACCATGACGACGCCGGTCAGCACCGCCACACCGGACAGCGTGATGAACCCGACGCCTGCGGTGATCGACAGCGGAATGTCGCGCACAAGCAAAGCGAGCACGCCGCCGGTCAAGGCCAGTGGCACGCTGGAGAACACCAGCGCGGCGTCCTTGACCGATCCAAAAGTCATGAACAGCAGCCCGAAGATCAGCAGCAGCGACACCGGCACGACCGTCCGAAGTCGCTGCGCCGCCGAAGCAAGCTGCTCGAAAGTGCCACCATAGGCGATGTAATAGCCGGTCGGCAGCTTCACGCCCGCTTCGATCTTGCCGCGCGCCTCGTCCACGAAGCCCGCGAGGTCGCGGCCGCGGACGTTGGCGGAGACCACGACGCGCCGCTTGCCATCGTCGCGGGAGATCTGGTTCGGCCCCTCGACAGCACGGATTGTCGCCACTTCGCCGAGCGGCACGTAGCCGCCGCCAGGCCTGGCCAGGGGCAGTCGCGCCAGGGCTTCACGATCCACCCGCAGGTGCTCGGGCAGCCGCACTTCCAGCGGATAGCGCGCGTCGCCTTCGTAGATCAGGCCGGTTTCGCGGCCGCCCACGGCCGCGGCGACCGCATCCTGCAAATCCGCAACAGTCAGACCGTAGCGTGCAAGCCGCGTGCGCTGTGGTTCGACCGTGAGTAGCGGAAGGCCCGACACCTGCTCGGTCTTTACGTCAGCGGCGCCGGGAATCTTCTCGACGGCCCGCTGAATGTTGCCAGCGACGCGTAGAAGCTCGTCGAGATCGTCTCCGAATACTTTCACGGCCACGTCACTGCGCACGCCTGAGATCAATTCGTTGAAACGGAGCTGGATCGGCTGCGAGAAACCGGTGATGGTTCCGGGCACCGACTTCGCCATGTCCTCGACTTCCGAAAGCAGCTGCGCTTTTGTCTTGCCGGGATCGGGCCACTGATCGTGCGGTTTCAGCATCACATAGATGTCCGAGCGGCCCGGTGGCATCAGATCGGTCGCCACTTCCGCCGTGCCGTTGCGTGCGAAGACGGTTTTGACCTCCGGCAGTTTGCCAATGGCGCGGTTCAGCTGCTTTTGCATGACGACAGCCTGCTCGATGCCGGTGCCCGGCGGACGGATCGCCTCGATGGCAATGTCGCCTTCATCGAGATTTGGAATGAACTCCGCGCCCATGCGCGACACCAGCAGGCCGCAGATGAACACAAAGGCGACCGCGGCAACGACCACCGCCCAGCGCAGGCGCAGCACCCGTTCGAGCAAGGGGCCGTACAGACGTTTCGCGCCACGCACGAGGATGTTGTCCTTCTCCTGTACCTTTCCGGTCAGCAGCAGCGCGCAGGCAGCCGGGACGAAGGTCAGCGAGAAAATCAGTGCGCCGATCAATGCCGCGATCACCGCGAAGGCCATCGGATGGAACATCTTTCCTTCGACGCCGGTGAGCGCGAAGATCGGCAGGTTGACCAGCACGATGACCGCGACGCTGACCAGGCTTGGCTTGAACACCTCTCGCGTCGCCTCGTAGACCACCTCGAAACGCTCGCCGCGTTCCAGGATTCGGCCACGCTCGTGCTGCGCCTCGGCCAAGCGCAGAATGCAGTTCTCGACGATGATGAGCGCGCCGTCCACGATCAGTCCGAAGTCCAGCGCGCCGAGACTCATCAGGTTGCCGCTGACCTTGTTCTCGACCATGCCGGTGAAGGTCGCGAGCAGGGACAGTGGAATCACCATCGCGGTGAGCAGCGCCGCGCGCAGGTTGCCGAGGAATGCGAACAGCACGGCAATCACCAGCAACGCGCCTTCGAGCAGGTTCTTCTGCACGGTGGCGATGGTCTTGTTGACCAGTACGGTACGGTCGTAGACCGCCTCGGCTTTCACACCCGGCGGCAGGGTCTTGTTGATCTGCGTCAGCCGCTCGGCGACGCGCAGGCTGACCGTGCGGCTGTTCTCGCCGATCAGCATCAGCGCGGTGCCGAGCACGGTTTCTTCGCCGTCGCGGGTGGCGGCGCCGGTGCGCAGCTCCTTGCCGATGCCGACGTGGGCCACGTCCGCGACCCGGACCGGCGCGCCGTCGCGTGTCGTCACGACGACGTTGGCGATGGCGTCCTGGTCGATGAGCTGACCGGGCACGCGCACCAGATACTGTTCGCCATTGTTCTCGATGTAGCCCGCGCCGACGTTCAGATTGGTGGTCTCCAGCGCCTTGACCAGATCGCCGAGCGTCACGTTATAGGCCAGCAGGCGTGCCGGATCGGGCGCCACCTGATACTGCTTGGCAAACCCGCCGATGCTGTTGACCTCGGAAACGCCCGGCACCTTGCGCAGTTGTGGCCGGATGATCCAGTCCTGGATGCTGCGCAGGTCGGTCGGCGAATACGGCGTGCCGTCGGGCTTGCGCACCTTGGGGTCCGCGGTGATGGTGTACAGATAGATTTCGCCAAGCCCGGTGGCGACCGGCCCCATGGTCGGCGTCACCCCCGCAGGCAGCTTCTCCTTGGCTTCCTGCAAGCGTTCGTTGACGAGCTGTCGGGCGAAGTAGATGTCCGTCCCGTCCTTGAATACGACAGTGACCTGCGACAGGCCATAAGCCGAGCTTGAGCGCGAGCTTTCGATCTTGGGCAGGCCGGCCATCGCCGTCTCGATCGGGAAGGTCACGCGCTGTTCGGTTTCCAGCGGCGAATAGCCCGGGGCCTCCGTGTTGATCTGCACCTGGACATTGGTGATGTCGGGTACGGCGTCGATGGGCAGGCGTTGGTACTCGAAGACGCCGAAAGCAAAGAAGCCGGCGATGAGGGCCATCACCAGCCAGCGCTGACGGATGGCAAAGCCGATGAGACGGTCGATCACGGCTGACCTCCGCTCTTGGCTTTCGCGTCGCGGACGCGCAGTACCCGCGTCACCTCGCTGATCGAGATGATGCCGTCGCCCTTGTTGCCGGTGTGCGCGGCACGGGCAATCGTCTCGGCAACCGCGTCCGCTTCGGCGTCTTCGCAGACGACGACCAGAACCCGACAGTCATGAAGCAGCAGGCAGTCCTCGTCGCCCGCATTGTGTCCGCCGGCGCCGCGGCCATGTCCCTGGCCGGTGGCTTCGAGCAGCGTAAAACCGGAAAAGTGCGGCAAGTCGTGGAGCGCATGCACAACTTTGCTCAGACGGTGCGGTCGCACGAAGGCTTCAATACGTTTCATGGCTCATTCCTCCTCGGCTTCGCCTTTGAGCAAATCGGCTTTGATCAGATAGCTGTTCCTGGCGGCGTATTTCTCGCCTACGGCAAGGCCCGTGAGGATTTCCACGGCACCGCGATCCCGGTGCCCGACCTCGACGGCGCGCGGCTCGAAACCTTTGTCCGTCTGCACGAACACGGCAGTGCCATCTTTCAAAGTTTGCAGCGCGGACGGCACGACCGCGACCGCCGCCTTCACATCGCTAACGACAACGTCTCCCGTCACGAACTGGCCCGACACCCAACGACCGTCCGGATTGCTTAGCTCCGCGCGGGCGACAACGCTCTGGCTGTCGGCGTGTCCGGCAGGCGCGACATAAGCGAGCTTGGCAGTGCCAACAACCTCGGTCTCGCCCGCACGGATGGCCACCGGCATGCCCGCACGGACACGGCTCAGGTCACGCGCAAACACCGCGAACTCGGCCCAGACGTTCGACAGGTCGGCGACGGTCAGCAGCGTGGCGCTGCCGTCCACCGACTCGCCGGGATTCACCCGGCGGTCCAACACGCTGCCGGCGATGGGTGAGCGGATGGCGTAAGGCTCCAGGCTGTCGTTGGACTCGATGGTCAGCAACACTTCGCCACGCGCCACCTTGTCGCCTGGCCGCTTGGCGACATTGCGTACGATGCCTGGATAGCGGGCGCGTACCGCCTGCTCGCGCTCCGCGTTGCTCCTGATCGTGCCGTAGAGCGTCACCGTCTCGCGGATGTCGGCGGAGGCGGCCTGCAAGACCTCGATGTCGGCCGCCTTGGCCGCATCCGGCGTGATCCTGGCTTCGGCCTCGCGGCCTGGCTCGACCTTCTGTTCGGAAGCCTCGGCTTTCCCGGAATAGTCCGCTTCCGGCTTTTTGGAACAGCCCGCCATTGCGACGACGAGCATCAGTAATGCAAAACGATTCATTTGGAATCTCCGGAAGCGGGCGACGGTTTGATGGGCGCCACGACGGGCTGCCCGGTCAGGCGTTCGATTTCGGCGTCGAGCCGATGGGCGTCGGCGAAGGCGGTGATTGCCTGCGTGCGCAGGTCGAGCACCTGCCGCTGCGCGTCGGCGAGTTCGAGGAAGGAGAAGCGGCCATTGACGAAGCCGCGCTCGGTCAGCGTCAGCGCCTGTTCGGCCTGAGGCACGGCCTCGTCTCGGAGGGCGGTTGCTTGCGCGCGCGCTTGTACCGCTTCCTGATACAGGCCAAAGAGCACGCTGCGCAAGCGCAGGAATGCGGCCTCGCGTTCGGCGTCGCTTTGTGCGATGCGTGCGTCGGCGGCGGCAATATTGCCCTGATTGCGGTTGAAGAGCGGCAGTGGCAGGCTGAGCGAAGCGACCAGGCCGTAATCCGCACCCCTGCTACTTGTCTCAGCGCCAGAATTGAGACGCCGGACACCGGCGCCGATGGTCAGGTCGGGAACGGCTTGGGCGCGCGCCAGCTTCAGTTCCGCTTCGCGCAGCCGCCGTTCGGCCGCGAAACGTGCGAATGACGGACTCCTGCGGAGTTCGCCGGTCAATGGCGCCAACTGGGCCAGTGCAGGAAGCTGTTCAAGCTCGGCGCTAACGGTCGTGAAGTCCGCAGACTCCCCGCCCCACATGGCAGTCAAGGCGACGCGTCGCGCTGCGAGTTCAGCGTGTGCACGCTGCGCGTCGAGCCGGGCGCGGGTCAGGGCCACGGCGGCGCGATTGCGCTCGGCGGTCGAGGCCGCGCCTGCGCGGATGCGTCGCTCGACCGTTTCACCGACCGACGTGGCAAGTGTCACCGCACGCTCGGCGATCCCGATCTCGGCCTGAGCCTGTGCGAGATCGGTGTAACGTCGCGCCGTCTCCGCCAGTGCATCGAGACGGGCGACGACGTAGTCGGCTTCCACGGTGCCGATGACTGCGTCGGCGGCGCCATACCGGAAATCGCGCTTGCCGCCGAGTTCAATCAACTGGCTGAGGCTAAGCGTGGTCTCCAACGACTTGGTGCCCCGCACGTTGCCGGAGCCGGCAAAGTTTTCAAGGGTCGCGCCCAGTTCCGGATTGGGACGCAGTCCGGCTTGCAGACGTTCGGCTTCGGCGCTGCGCCGAACGAGCGGAAACACGCTCAGATCAGGATTGCTTTCCAGTGTGCGAGCGATGGCTTCCCGCAGCGTCAGCGGGAACGTGCTGATTGTTGAATCATCACCGGCCCAGGTCAGCACTGGGACCAGCAGGAATACGCACACCAAAAGGCGGCGCACGATACAGGACAACATGAGGAATCTCCGTCAGACGCCTCGCCGTTTGCGGCAAACGAGGCTCAAGACCCGGCAGCAGGTGCCGGGCGCGTCAGATCACGGGACGGGATTCAGAGGTGGGCCTCGAAGCGGCGGAAGAAAACGCGTGGCAACGCCAAGGAAAAGCGGCGCAGCATAGGGCGGCGCTGATCCGGTGCGACGCTGGACAAACAGGCATAGCGCAAGCGACAGCAGCAGCGCGAGCAGCGGCAGATCGAGCTTCGGCAGCTTCGCAAGTCCATCGTTGCCGAGGTCGATGTTGGCGTCCTTGTGAGGCACTCCCCATTCGGAATGTTCGCCGAGATCGCCCGCATCTGCGAGATGAATGCTCGCGGACGGCTCCTGGCCGTCGAAGCAAAGATGCAGGTGCGCGCCACCCACCCGCACCACCAACAAGGCGATGCAGAGCAGCAGGGTGATGTGGGCGCGAAACTGAATCATGGGTAGGAGCTTATCAGGAGCCTGCCGGTCAGTCGCAACGGATGACGTGCGACGGCGAAACAGCGCGCAGCTTGCGCAGCACCTGACCGACGATGGTCTGGTCGGCTCCACAGTTCTTTTCGCAACAATGGCTCGCCATTTCGATACTTCGTCCAGCTAGCAGGCGTATATTAAAAACCCTGCAGCCACTTCAAGGTCAAGCTCCAATGACAGCCGCAGCGGTAAATCTCAAAATTGGCGATCTGGCGCGTCGCGCCTATTGCCCCGCGGAAACCATCCGCTACTACGAGCGTGAAGGTCTACTCCCGGAGCCGGCACGCACGAACGGCAACTATCGTCTTTACGGAGCCGAACACGTTGAGCGGTTATCGTTCATTCGAAACTGCCGGTCGCTGGATATGACGCTGGACGAGATCAGGAAACTCCTGCTCTTGAGAGATGCACCGGACGACAACTGCGAAGAGGTCAACGTCCTGCTGGACGGCCATATCGGACACGTCGCGGAGCGGATCGCCGAACTGCGCCATTTGCGAACCGATCTTCAGTTGCTGCGGGAAAGGTGTGGAAAGGCGGGGACCACAAAGGATTGCGGAATTCTCGGCGGCCTGTCGGCGAATGTTGCCCGGAAACTCAAGACGCCCAGGCGCGGCCATGTGCCCGGTACGCACCGCAGATAGACATGCCGAGAGTCACGCTGCCTTTACTCCCTTACTGATCTCAATTTCTGGCACCAGTGCGATCCGCAAATCCAGGCCAAAGCGACCACGGATGATCTGCATCATGTACGACACCGTATCTTCCCAACTCAAGCCAATTGCGCCGCGGTCTTCAGCAGCCAGAACGCAGCTGGTGAGCAAAGACGTGGCTCTCGAAAGTGGGTAGCGCTCAAGGCAATATGCTCGATTGCCCGTTGTCGCCAGGGGGAAAATCTTATGCAGGTACAAGTCGAACAGGCGATAGCTAATCCGAGTCGCGGAACATGTGGTACAGAAAATGAGAAGGACCCACAGCAGCGGCAGTCCGATTTTAAAAGCCAGCGTTCGCTGCCCATTTTCATGAGCTTCGCGCAACAGCAATGTGAGGCTCGCTAGCGCGTCCATCCCGGCCCGATCCTCTAGTTTACGCAGCATGTGGCCATCGACCGGTTTTCGCCTGTACGAGCGGCTTGCGCCAGAGATAGATGGAGCAAACACGACGTTTAGGACTTCCGGGCCCAGTGTTCTGAGCAGTGAATTTGTACGATCGCCAAGTGGATATTCTGTTTTTAGTGCCTCCCAAAGCACGTGATCGAATGCGTCCGCTGACCCCTCTACGATTTTGTCGGTCTTTTCACGCAGCGTGCGCTGGGGAGAGTGCTTGCCGCTCTCATAGTGGCGCCACTTGTTTCGATGGTAGTAGTTGAGACCACACTTTCCAAAGGCTTCCGGCTCAATGATGCGCTCCAGTGCGTACGGGGTCTTCCACCCCATGCGATTTGAAAGTTCGTCGTACCAGTAGCTAGAGCGCAAAATTTCGACTTCCTCTCGAGTGCCTGAGGCGTTGCACAGGGGTTTGAGCGGTCGCGCCCAGTTACGGCTCTGTCCTTTTTTAGTCAAGGGGTTAGCCTCCATGTCGTAGCTTCAACTGGAGTAACTACTCCAACAATGCTTACTTTCTACCCGATTATCAATGCCTTGATTACTATCTCGGCATGACAGGTTGTAACTGCCAACGACATGCAGGTGATGCCGCCAAGGGCTTGGCGGATTTGCTGGAGCAGCAGTTGCTCGGTCGGTATGGTCCCGTGATTTCCAACGATAGCCTGCGACTGGTATTGGGCTACTCCTCGATGGAAGCCTTCAGGCAAGCCTTATCAAGGCAGACTGTCCATGTGCCGGTATTCAGCTTGGCCAATCGACGTGGGAAATACGCGTTGGCAACCGATGTGGCGAAATGGCTGGCAGAGCAGCGGAACGCCGTCGCCGCAAACTCAGACGACCCAAGCCAATGAGGAGGTGCCAAGGCCCGCAATCCAATAAATGGACTAACTTTTCGCAGTGCCCTGAAATGACGAATGGCCGGGAAGGTGCAACTTCCGAGCCATTCATTTTGGTGAGGTTTTAGAAGAGTCCTCGCCATCATCTTGGTCTTCTCAGCGCACCTTGTCAACTGCCGGCCTCGGCTGGCTTTGTTCGCCCTGAGATTTCCCTTGCGCGGTTCCTCGGCTTGAAAAGGCGGGGGGCTTTTGAATGGGCGAGGAGGAAAGGATGATTGATGTAAAGAATCTGTTGCGGCTAATCCTGACGACCGATTTCACTGATCGCCAGATCGCGAGCATGCATCGATGCTCACACAACACGGCAGCCCGCTATCGCCAGCGGCTTGAAGAGGAAGGACTTGCCTGGGAGCAAATTTCCAAGCTGGATGAAAACGAACTCGACGTTCGGCTCAACGATGGACGGACCCGGCGGAAGCAGCGCTTTGTTGAACCAGATTGGGCCATAGTCCGCGCCGATCTGCATCGACCTAGCGTAACTTTGCGGGACCTGTATGAAGAGTACGCGCGCAATGCCGGCACCGGCTTGATGTCAGAAACCGAATTTCGCCGGCGCTACAAAGCCTATGCCAGAACTCTCGGTTTGGTCATGCGGCAAGTCCACATTCCGGGGCATGAGCTGTTCGTCGATTTCTCCGGAAAACGCCCTCATATCGCCAATGCAATAACAGGTGAGCAAACCCCAGCTGAGTTGTTTGTCGGGGTAATGGGCGCGAGTCGCAAGACTTTCGCGTTGGCCGTGCCTTCGCAACGGCTGCCAGACTGGATCGAGGCCCACGATCACATGATGCATTTCTACGGCGCGGCACCGATGCTGCTAGTGCCAGACAATTTGAAGTCGGCAGTGGTGTCCATATCGCGCAAGGACGGCGCTCTCATTAACCCCACTTACAGTCGGTTTGCGGAGCACTATAAAAGCATAGTGCTTCCTACACGCCCAAAGCGTCCTAAGGACAAGGCGCCAGTTGAGCTAGCCGTCAAGCTGGTACAACGCTTCGTCCTTGGAAAATTACGCAATCGGGTTTTCTACTCCCTCAGCGAGCTGAATAAAGCAATCGCTGAGCAAATGGACGATCTCAATACTAGGCCGATGAAGAAGCTTGGAGGAAAAACTCGCAACCAGTTATTCGAAGAACTGGACCGTCCGGCAATGCGATCTCTACCTGTGGCGCGCTATGAATACGCGGACTGGAAAGTCGGTATTGTCGTCGGCGCCGACTACCATGTTGTGTGGGAGGACGGCTACTACTCGGTACCGTTTCGTCTGGTGGGAGCCAAAGTCGACATCAAGGCTACCGCCAAAGCAATAACGGTCTATCACCGTCATCAGGCAGTGGCTACTCATCCGAAGATTTTCAAGCCTGGAGATTCCAGCACTTTGAGGGAACATCAACTTCCTGCGCATCGTAGCTACTCGCAGGAACAACGCGCTGAACTTCTGGCATGGGCAGATTCTGCGGGCCCGGAGATCGCGTCGTTCATACAACGGCACTTCGAGCACCACCGCCAACCTCAGGCGTCGATGCAAGCGCTTCGTGGGCTCCAAAGCTTGGCTCGCGACGTTGGAACCATCCGGCTGAACACAGCATGCGGCAGAGCACTTCGGATGAATGCTACGAGCATCATGTCGGTCCGCTCGATGTTACGCAGAGGGATCGAGGGCAAGCCGATCGAAGGCGACGTTCTTGACCCCATCGAGCCAAGTGGACATGAAAACGTTCGTGGCGAAGGTTACTACCACTGAGACCAAGGAGGTAGTCAATGTCAATAAATCACACGATGGATCAGTTGCGTTCTTTACGCTTGCACGGCTTTGCAGAAGGACTGGAACTGCAGCTACACCAGCATGCCTACGCTGAGCTGGCCTTTGAGCAACGGCTGGGAATGCTTGTGGAGGCGGAAATGACATCTCGCAACACCGCCCAATTCAAGCGCTTGCTCAAGGTGGCGAAGCTGAAATTCAATGCCGACCCGGAAGACTTCAGCTATCGTCCTGATGGGGCATTGGACCGTGCGGTAATCGCCGACCTGCTGACCTGCGAATGGATCAATCGAAAGCAGAACCTAATCATCACTGGCAAAACCGGGACCGGGAAGACTTGGACCGCTTGCGCACTGGCAGTACAAGCGGCTCGCAAAGGAATCTCTGTTCTGTATAAGCGCATCGCCAGGCTCTTGGAAGACATGACGCTTGCACACGATGATGGCTCGATCGCAAAATTGCGCAGTCAGTTGGCGAAAGCACGGCTCCTGATCCTAGATGACTTTGGATTGGTTCCGCTTACGCCCCGCGGGAAATCCGATCTACTGGAAACCCTCGACGATCGAGTTGGTATCGCATCGACTATTATTCTGGGGCAGATGCCAACGAAAGAGTGGCACGGCTTCATCAACGATCCCGCGCTAGCAGATGCCATTCTTGATCGACTTATTCATAGCTCGCACAAGCTGGCCCTCAAGGGCGAGTCTATGCGCAAGATCGCAGGCAACGCCTAGGCAATTCAGCGGTGGCTGCGACTTGTCGTTACACAGCTGACTATCGCCAGCGGGCGGTCAATTTACCTGCAACGGCCAGTCACCTTCTTGGCGCGAGTGTTCAGCTTGCTGGCACCGCCGGTCAGCATGTTGGCGGCGGTGGTCAGTTCGTTGGCATCAATGGTCAGCACTTTGGCGCTGTTAGTCAGCCCGCTGCTGGTCGTGGTCAGACGGGATGGCAACGATTGTTCAGCTTACACGGCGCCGAGCGTTCAGAAGTGTGGCGTTCTGCATTACGATCTCCGCACAGCATTATCCCAGTGGATCCTACTCGAGACTCCCATCGTGATAGTGATGATGGTTCTGTTCCTCTTCGGCGTTAGCGGTGAGAGTCTCGTACTGTGCCGGCGTCGTTGACGGCAGCTTTTGCAGGAAAGCCACCATTGCACAGATGCGCGTGTCATCATGGGTCTTACCAAAGGCAGCCATGCCACTGGCCTTGATGCCGTCAGGCTGGCGCCGCCGGCGGTGAGCGCCTGCAGCTATAGTTGCATGGCGCCGTTAGACGTCGGGCGACAGAAAAGTTCAATTCGCAACGCTGCCGGTAACCCCCAGATCTCTCAGCGCTGCAAAAATTTTGCCGGCATGCCTTTGTAGGGACGCACGATCCGCCGGTCCGGTGTCGCCAGATGCTTGTTTCGATCGGGACACTCGATACGTTGCACCAGATCCCGAATCACGTTGAGACGCGCAGCCTTCTTGTCGTCCGCCTGTACCACTAGCCAGGGCGCTGCGTGGTGGTCGGTGCGCTTCAGCATGCGGTCCCGCGCGTCGGTGTAGTCGTCCCAGCGTTTCAGTGCAACCTCGTCAATCGGGCTGACTTTCCATTGTGTCAATGGATCGCTTTCACGCTTTTTGAGACGCTGCTTTTGCTCGTCTCGGGAAATGTCCAGGTAATATTTGATGAACTGCAGGCCGGCGTCGACCAACATCCGCTCGAACGGGACCACGGCATCCAGGAATGTCTTGGTCTGCTCCTCGGTGCAGAACTGCATCACCCGCTCGACGCCGACGCGGTTGTACCAACTGCGGTTGAATAGTACGAACTCCCCGGCTGCCGGCAGGAAAGGTACATAGCGCTGGAAATACCATTGCGTCTGTTCGCGGTCGGAGGGCCTGCCCAGCGCGACCACCCGCGTCTCTCGCGGGCTCAGGTGCTCGACGACACGCTTGATCGTACCGTCCTTGCCAGCCGCGTCGCGGCCCTCGAAGATGACGAGTACCCGGTGACCATGCCTGATCAGGTGTCGTTGTGCCGTCACCAGGGCAATCTGTAATTCCCTTAACTCGCGCCTGTAATGATGCACAGGGTCGCCATCATCTGCCGATTTCTTGGCCATAGCACTCCCAAATCAATACGCCACCGGTGAAATGGGCGGCCAGTCGGGGCGACGGCTATTTGGGCGGTGCAGCGCCGTTCTGCATCATGGCTCCGCCGCCATGCATCATCTCCATCATGCGGGTCATCATTTCCATGTGCTCCGTCATCAATTGCATCTGCGCTTCCATTAGTTTTGAGCGCTCTGCGGGAGATTTTGCGGCGTGAATCTTTTGCATGCCCTCCATCATCTTTCCCATCTGCTGCTTCATCATGGGCATGTCCATCATCATCCCCATTCCTTCGGATGAAGCACTTTTCTCCGTATTGCTGCTGGTTGCTGGCGCTGCGGCAGCGGCGTGGTCGTGGCTATGCTCATCGGCCAGAACCGTGAACACCGGCGCGATCACCAAGAGTCCAGCTAGGGCGACATTCTGGCAGAGGCGATTCAGATTATTCATTACGCGGCTCCTTTGTGGTGGTCATGGGCGATACGTCAAGCTGCGGCGGGCAACGGCGTGGGGCCTGCCAGTTCTTTGAGTTCGGCTTCCAGCAGGGTTTCTTTTTCAAGCAGGCGCGCAGCGGCTACGTCCATTGCAGAACGTTTTCCCTGCACGATCGTCAGCGCCTTCTCAAATGCTTGGGCAACCAGGGCGCGGATCGCGTCATCAATCTTTTGCGCGGTCGCCTCGCTGTAGTGGCGCTCGATGCCGAACGCAACAGGCGTATTCAGGTATTTCTGCTGTTCCGGCTCATAGGTAACCTGGCCCAGTTCAGCCACCATGCCGAAGCGCGTCACCATACTGCGGGCGATGTCCGTGGCTTTGGCCAAGTCGTCGGCGGCGCCGGTGGAGATGCGGCCGATGATGCTGTGCTCGGCGGCGCGGCCGCCCAGCAACACCGCCATGCGGTTCTCCAGTTCCTCGCGGCTCATCAAGTAACGGTCTTCAGTCGGTCGCCGGATGGTGTAGCCGAGCGCGCCGATGCCGCGCGGGATAATGGAGACTTTATGGACAGCATCGCCGCCATCGAGTGAGAGCGCCACAAAGGCATGGCCCAGCTCGTGGTAGGCGACGACCCGCCGCTCTTCTGGATTGAGCAGTCGGTTCTTCTTTTCCAGGCCGGCGACGATGCGCTCAATTGCCTGGGTGAAGTCATTCAGCGTGACCGCCTCAGCGCCGCGGCGCGTGGCGAGCAGGGCCGCTTCGTTAATCAGATTGGCCAGATCAGCGCCGCTGAAGCCGGGGGTGAGCGCGGCGACCTGCTCTAGTTTCAGCTCGGTGGCGAGTTGAATCTTCTTCGCATGGACTTGCAGAATCTGTAGGCGTCCGATCCGGTCCGGCCGGTCCACCAGCACCTGGCGATCAAAACGGCCGGCCCGAAGCAGGGCCGGATCGAGGATTTCCGGGCGATTAGTGGCGGCCAGCAAAATAAGTCCTCGTCGTGGATCAAAACCGTCCATCTCCGACAGCAGCTGATTCAGGGTCTGCTCCTTTTCATCGTTGCCGCCGGTAACGGGATTGAGGCCGCGGGCACGCCCCAGCGCATCCAACTCATCGATAAAGATGATCGCCGGCGCTTTCTGCCGGGCTTCCTCGAACAGATCGCGTACCCGGGCTGCACCGACGCCGACAAACATCTCGACGAATTCCGAGCCGTTGATCGAAAGGAATGGTACGCCGGCCTCACCGGCCACCGCCCGCGCCAACAGGGTTTTGCCGGTGCCGGGCGGACCGACCAGCAACACGCCTTTGGGTAGGCGCGCACCGAGGCGGCCGTACCGTTGTGGTTCCTTCAGAAAGTTGACGATCTCCTGCAGCTCGCCTTTGGCTTCATCTACTCCTGCCACATCGGCGAACGAAACCTTGGTGTCGGTTTCGACGTAGACCTTGGCCTTGCTCTTGCCGATCGACATCAGCTGATGCTGCTGGCCGCCCATCATGCGCGGCATCAGGAACATCCACAGCAGAAAGAATCCGGCAGTGGGCAGCAGCCAGCGCAGGATGGTTTCAAACAAGCTGGGATCGGGTGCTCCGGAGAACACAACACTCGCCTTGCCCAATTGCTCGGCGACCTGCGGATCCACCCGCTGCGTCTGGAAATGCGGCGGCGTTCCCGCCGCCGGCGTCTTGTACGAGCCGATCATGCTGGTCGGCGCGACCTGGACGTCCTTGATCTCGCCTTTGGCCAGTGACTGCTGGAACTCGCTGTAGGGGATCGTTTTGATGTGGCCTGGGCCGGTCAGGTAGTCCTGCAGGAGCATCACAAACAATACGGCAGCAACGGCGTACCAGATCGTGAAATGAGTTTCGCGACGCATTGGATCATGACCTCCGGAGAGGATGCTAAGCGCCGGGGAGCGGATGCGAATTGACCCAGGTCAAGGTGCCTAAGGCGCCTTGAGACGTAGTCTCTTGTCACGTTTTAATCGTTCGGATTTTCCCCATGGAACACGATCACGGCGCCCAGAGTCATCGCGCCAACCCCTTGGTGAACTGGATGATAGTCGGCTTGGTATTGGTCGCCGCTTATTTCGTCATCGGCGAGCATTGGGTACACATCGCACCGTTCTTCCCCATTTTGATTTTTCTGACCTGCCCGCTGATGCACTTGTTCATGCATCACGGACATGGCCACCACCATCATCGCCATCCTGATGCCTCCGACTCGCGGAACCCGCCGCCCACCGGCGGCCCAGAGGAGCCTCGGTCATGAACCACAATGACATTCCGGCCTACGGGCTCTGGTCGCTGGTGGTAATCAATTCTGCGATCTTCATCATGTTTGCCTATAGCTTCGCGCCGCCGAAGACGTCGCGCGACTGGCGCTCATTTGGCGCCTTCTCGGCGTTTCTCGTTGCCCTATTTGCGGAGATGTACGGCTATCCACTGACCATCTATCTGCTATCTGGGTGGCTGACCTCACATTACCCTGGAGTGAATTGGCTTTCACATGACGCCGGCCATCTGCTGGAAATGATGTTTGGCTGGAAGGCCAACCCCCACATGGGTCCATTCCACATTGCCAGTCAGGTGCTGATTATTGGCGGTTTTATCCTGACTGCTGTCTCGTGGAAGATCCTATACGCGGCCCAAAGGACTCATCAGCTCGCTAAAACCGGGCCTTATGCGCGTATGCGGCACCCGCAATACGTCGGCTTCATTCTGGTTATGACGGGATTCCTGCTGCAGTGGCCGACGATCGTCACGCTGCTGATGTATCCGATTCTGGTCACGATGTACGTCCGCCTGTCGCTTCGTGAAGAGCGCGACGCGCTCGCAGAATTTGGCAATGAATACGAGCGGTATGCCGCAAACGTTCCGCGCTTTCTCCCCAGATTCGGCCATCCTCGGGACTCGCTCGGTAACAACAAGCGCCATGCGCACTGACTCGGTCTGGCTGGCCAGCGCCATTACAACCGCTTTGGCTCAAGGGGCTCAAACAGACATCTGTTGATCGCCCGTGAAATCATGGACTCAACGGCGTGATTCAACCTTGACTCTGGACCATACTCCAAGGAGTAACGTTGTGTCGGCCGTATATTGCCCACATCACAACCGGTTTTGGCCGCAATCTGCTAGGAACATCTCGGGATGAACATGAAAGACGAGGTAACGCAGTCGCCGCATACCCACCATGGTCATGCTCATCATCACGAACATGACGAACATCCAGCGTCAGGGGCGAAATCAGCGCGTGATCCGGTCTGTGGCATGACGGTGAATCCGGCCACTGCACGTCACCAGGACTATTCTGGTCGGGTCTATTACTTCTGCAGCGCAAAGTGTCAGGACAAGTTCGCCGCAACTCCTGCGAAATACACGGAACCGTCCGTTACACCCTTATCCCCTAAACCTTCGGCTTCAGTAGGGGCAATCTACACGTGCCCGATGCACCCGCAGGTCCGCCAGGCCCATCCCGGTAATTGCCCAATTTGCGGAATGACGTTGGAACCCGTCGGCGCTACCGAAGGCGAAGCCGAGGCTGCAGAACTGCGCGCGATGACCCGGCGCTTTTGGATCTCGACGGTGCTGACCGTGCCGCTGCTTTGGGCGCTGGTCGGAGAAATGTTCAAGGATCTCGACCCGATGATGCTGCTGGGCGAACGCAATGTGGCATGGGCAGAATTTCTGCTGGCCACCCCGGTGGTACTTTGGGGTGGCGGGGTGTTTTTTGTCCGTGGCTGGCAGTCGGTGCGCAATCGCAGCCTCAATATGTTCAGCTTGATCGCCCTGGGTACCGGCGCCGCATGGTTGTTCTCAGTGGCTGCGCTGCTGATGCCGGATGCGTTGCCGGCCTCGTTCAAGCTGGCCAACGGTGCGCCCCCGCTGTACTTCGAGGCTGCGGCGGTGATCGTCACCCTGGTGCTGTTGGGCCAGGTCATGGAGTTGCGCGCACGCTCGCAGACGTCCAGTGCCATTCGTTCTCTGCTGCAACTGGCACCGAAGATTGCCCACCGCGTAGATGCTGCGGGACAAGAATCGGATGTTGCCCTGGACACGGTCAAGGTGGGTGACCAGTTACGTGTACGACCCGGGGAAAAATTGCCGGTCGATGGCCAAGTCGTCGAAGGCGCTAGTCACGTCGATGAGTCCATGCTGACCGGGGAGCCGGACCCGCAGCACAAGAAATCAGGTGATCGCGTCACCGGGGGTACCGTCAACGGATCTGGCAGCCTGCTGATTCGCGCCGAACGGGTCGGCGCCGAGACCATGTTGTCGCAGATCGTGCACATGGTGGCTGAAGCACAACGCTCGCGGGCGCCGGTGCAGCGACTGGCCGACGAGGTATCGGCCTGGTTCGTACCTGCCGTCGTGGCGATCGCGCTGGCAGCGGCAATCGCCTGGGCCATTTGGGGTCCTGCGCCGACCCTGGCCCACGCGTTACTGGTCGCCGTTTCGGTTCTGATCATTGCTTGCCCCTGTGCGCTGGGTCTGGCCACCCCGATGTCCATCATGGTGGGCGTCGGCCGCGGTGCGCATGAGGGGGTCTTGATTAAGGACGCGGCCGCCTTGGAAACGCTGGAAAAGGTGGACACGCTGGTGGTCGACAAGACCGGCACACTGACCGAAGGCAAGCCAAGTCTTCAGGCCGTTGTCGGCATCGGTAACATCGCGGAATCCGAGCTCCTTCGGTTGGCCGCGGCGGCGGAGTTTGCCAGCGAGCACCCATTGGCGCGGGCCGTGGTCGAGGGGGCTAAAGCGCGTGGCCTGACCGCGTTGCCGGCCGTCGATGGTTTTGAGTCCGACCCCGGTCTCGGTGTTTGGGGGACCGTCGATGGCCGCAAGGTCTTGGTCGGCAATACGCACTTGCTGCAACGCGATGGTGTTGAGGTTGAGGCGCTGATGCGTGAGGCTGACCTTTATCGCGCCAAAGGCCAAACGGCGATTCTTGTGGCTGTCAATGGCCGCCCGGCTGGGCTCCTGGGCGTGGCTGACGCGGTTAAAGCCACGACGCCCGAGGCGGTACGGGCGCTCAAGGCGCAGGGCATACGGATCATCATGCTCACCGGTGACAATGCACGCACCGCCAAAGTTGTCGGCGACAGCCTCGGCCTGGATGAAGTCGTGGCGGACGTTTTGCCGGCCGATAAGGCGTCGGTGGTCAAGCGCCTGCAAGGCGAAGGCCGCGTCGTGGCGATGGCCGGTGACGGCGTCAACGATGCCCCGGCACTGGCCCAGGCTCAGGTGGGAATTGCCATGGGTACCGGCACTGATGTTGCGATGCAATCGGCTGGTGTTACGCTCCTCAAAGGCGATCTTCGCGGACTGGCCAAAGCCGTGCGGCTGTCTCACCGCACGATGCGAAACATCCGCCAGAACCTCCTGTTCGCCTTCGGCTACAACGCCCTCGGCGTACCGATCGCCGCTGGCGTCTTGTATCCATTTTTTGGCCTGCTGCTATCGCCGATCATTGCCAGCGCGGCCATGAGCCTTAGTTCGGTATCCGTGATTACCAATGCGTTGCGCTTGCGTGCAGCCAGGCTTTAATGGGAGATTGACTTGCGTCAATGTGCTTTTGTCGTGTCGAAACCAAGCTGTTCTCACCTAACCAACAATGCTTCGGAGAGTTTGAAATGACTCAACACGTCACAATGAAGATGATTTGCTTGGCGGCCTGCATCGGCGTCGCGCCGTTTGCCGTAATGGCCGATGATTCCAACGCGCCGGCTGATGCCAACATGATGGGCCACTCGCCAGCGTCGAAAGAGCACACGATGATGAACCAGACCTCGAAGCTGAATCAGGCGCCTGACGCGCCGAGTTCTCCGAGCAATGGCATGGGTCACTCGCCGGCGTCCAAGGAACACACCATGATGAACCAGACGAAGAATCAATCCGGAAACCCGGATGCGCCTGCGTCCGGTCCGGATAACGGCATGGGTCACTCGCCGGCGTCCAAAGAGCATCACATGATGAAGCATAAGAAAGGCAAGTCTGAGAAGCACGCCGAAGACAAGGCCGACTAATCGGCATTAGCCCGTCGGGAGTCTGTGCGGCTTGATTCTGGCCGCACAGACTCCAGGATATCTGCAGATTTCAACCCTGAATAAGAGCCGTCACCGCGTCTTCATATCGAGCGACCTAACGCGATAACCTCTGCACATGTTGCGCCGTCTCTTCATTGCATTTCTTGTCTTCGCCAGCCTGAGCTCACAGGCGAGCGTGAGCTTTGTCTGTGCAATGATGGCCGACGCTCACACGGTCCAGAAGCATTGCTGCTGCGACCACGGCACCGCCGCACCCGGATGTGACCTATCAAAGAACAGTAAAGGTTGCTGTCGGGCCGAGATTCAGATCCCGGCGGGCCTAGGCGATCAAGTCGGCAGCATCGCCGCAACGGTCAAAGCGCCGGACTACGCCCGACAAACGCTGTCCGCAGCACTCCTACCGCTACCAATTTCGCTGTCGCCTACACCCGGCGGTCGGTTAATTAAGCCGGCTTGGCAAGCTGCGACCGCCCACAGCCTCCCAGGAACCGGGCTCTATCTGCGCACGCAGAGACTGAGGCTGTAAGAGCCACGTTTTGACGGGGCATTTGGCCCCACCATTGGTGCGTCGACTTCTGTTCCGACGCTCACCGACGATGTCGAAACGAGGATCAGCTCATGTTTTCTTCAAACTCATCGCGCTCGACTTTGGGCGCGGTGTCGCGGTTCTGTAGGGCCGCTAGCAGGTCATTTCAAATCAACTCAAACAACACTGAGCTGGGGTCATTCCGGGTCATCAAGTCAGCCAGTGATTTGATAAGAATCCGTCCGTGGCCTTCGCTGTCGGACTCAGCGAGGACGGAATGATGGTGATTCGACCGTGTTGTCCGGCATTGACCGGGCTGCTGCTGTTGTTGGCAGCTGGTTCTGCTCAAGCAGATGAATCCGTTGAGCCCCTTGGTCTGTCTGAGGCTCGAGCCCTGGCGGTGCAGCAGCAGCCCATGCTGGAGGCACTGGCTGCATCGGCCACAGCGGCACACGAGAGTGCGATTGCTGCTGGACAGCTCCCTGACCCCAAGCTCACCGGTGGGGTATCCGATTGGCCCATCAATGGGCCGGACCGATACTCACTCAGGCGTGACGACTTCACAACCGTCAACGTTGGCATCGAGCAGGACTTTCCTCGAGCGGCCAAGCGCCGCTTGCGCGGGACTCGCGGGGAACATGAGGCCGAGTTCGCGCAGCAGCAGTTCAACGCCAGTCACCTTGCCATCGAGCGCGACGCTGCGCTGGCGTGGCTGGATGTTTGGCGCCCTCAAAGAGCACGTGAACTGGTCCAGGCCTCGGTCAGGGAGGCAGATTTGCAGGTTCAGGCCCTCGGTATCGCCTACAGCACCTCGCGCGCGACGCAAGCGGACGTTCTGGCATCGCGCGTGGCGCTAGCACTGCTGCGGGACGAGGCCACTGGACTCGGTGACGAGGAACAGATGGCCCGGAGCAAGTTGGCCCGGTGGATCGGTGCGGATGCGGCGCAGCGCCCACTGCCGTCCGAATTAGCAGCCTGGCGCGAGCTCGCACCATTGCCGGATCTGCTGGCCCGTCTTCGTCAGCATCCTCGACTCAATGAAGAAGCCAAGAAGGTTCAGATTGCCGAAGACGAAGTGGCACTTGCCCGTCAGGCCTATAAACCTGACTGGAGTGCGGGCATTGCGTATGGCTACCGCCCAGATTATTCCGACTACGTGAGCCTCAATTTCTCGGTCGATCTGCCGGTTTTCACTGGTCAACGTCAGGATCGTGAACTCGGGGCCAAGCTGGCGGCACAAAATCAGGCTCAGCAGTCTCGGGAAGATCTGCTTCGGGAGCAGGAGGCGGAACTTCGCTTCAATTGGCTGGGTTGGCAGCGACTGCAGGACCGTCTCCAGCAGTTTGATGCCGAGGTTCTGTTGCAGAGCCGGCAGCGAGTGGATGCCGCGACGGCAGCTTGGCAAGCGGGCCAAGGCACGCTGGCCGCCGTGCTGGATGCGCGGCGGATGGCTCTGGACAACGAGCTTAAGCGTCTCAATTTATTCACCGATGCGGCTCGCTATCGAGTCGCACTCCAGTATTTCGCCGAGGACGTGCCGTGAAGAACCCCATCAAGATTGCGGCGCTCGTTATTCTGTCGGCAGCGGCTGGCGCCGGCACGGCGGTCTGGGTCGTGCAGCATCGCTCGGCTCTGGTGACGCCAGTTGGTGAGATGAACATGGTCAGCGGCGAAGACAGCCATGGCCATTTCCTGACACCAGCGAAAGATGCGCAGGGCAAGACTTACTACACCTGCGCAATGCACCCGCAAGTCCACTCCGATAAGCCCGGCCAGTGTCCAATTTGCGGGATGCCGTTGATCAAGAAAGTTGAGGCGCCCAGCGAAAAAACACCTCTCGTATCGGGTGAGCGAAAGCCGCTGTACTGGTATGACCCGATGAAGCCTGACCAGCATTTCGATCGTCCTGGGAAGTCGCCGTTTATGGACATGCAGTTACTTCCCAAGTACGCGGAGGAGACGGATAGCGGCGGTGTTGTGACGATTGATCCCCGGATGATCCAAAACCTCGGGATCCGAACTGCCGCCGTTGAACGACTCCCTCTGGCCCGGGAAGTACGGGTCGCGGGCGACGTCGCGGTCAATGAGAACCGGATTGAAGTGGTTCAAACCCGTGCGGCCGGCTGGGTTGAGAAGCTGCATGTGCGGGCCGTGAATGATCCTGTTCGCAAGGGCCAGTTGCTTGCTGAGGTGTATTCGCCTGACCTCTATGCTGCTGAGCAGGAGTACCTACTGGCTTTACGCGCCCAGGATTCGATGCTGCGGTCCGGCGCCCGCCAGCGGCTCTTGCTTCTGGGCCTGAGCCCAGGACAAGTCAGCGAGCTGGAACAAACAGGGCGCGCCTCAAAGCGAGTCGCTTACTACGCGCCGGTCGATGGCGTCGTGACCGAGCTCGGCGTTCGCGAAGGTGCACAAGTCAATCCAGGCATGTCGCTCTATACGCTGGCTGACCTGTCGAAAGTCTGGATCAATGCCGCGGTACCCGAAGCACAGGCGGCCGGATTGATCCGCGGCACCAGGGTCGACGCGACCATCTCAGCGCTGGCAGGTCATGTTTTCCGTGGCGCCATCGACTACGTCTACCCGACGGTTAACCTGCAGACGCGGACCGTGCAGGTCCGTGCGGTATTCGACAACCAGCATATCGAGCACGACCTGTTGCTCAAACCCGGCATGTTTGCCGAAGTGCTGCTGGGTCAGGGGCAGACCCGAGACGCGCTGGTCGTCCCAAGCGAGGCGCTGATTCGCACCGGCACCCGAACCACCGTCATCGTCGCCGAGGCCGAGGGCCGCTTCCGCCCGGTTGAGGTCAAGCTCGGGATGCAGCATGGCGGCCATACCGAAATTCTTGAAGGCTTATCGGAAGGTCAGCACGTCGTGGCGTCGGGTCAATTCCTGATTGACTCGGAAGCCAACCTGCGTGGGGCATTCAACAAGTTGGAAGCGGCTCCGGAGATGCGTCCGTGATCGCCGCATTAATTCGATGGTCGATCGCCAACCGTTTTTTGGTCTTGATGGCGACAGCACTGGTAACCGCCGCCGGGGTTTACTCGGCCCTGCGCACACCGCTGGACGCAATTCCGGATTTATCGGACACCCAGGTGATCATCCGTACGACCTACCCAGGTCAGGCGCCCCAGGTGGTGGAGGATCAAGTCACCTATCCGCTGACGACCACCATGCTGTCGGTGCCGGGTGCGAAAACCGTGCGCGGGTACTCGTTCTTTGGTGATTCGTTCGTGTATGTACTGTTCGATGACGGTACTGACCCTTACTGGGCTCGCTCGCGGGTACTCGAGTACCTGAGCCAGGTGCAGGGCCGCTTACCGGCGACCGCCAAGCCCTCGTTGGGGCCAGACGCGACCGGCGTCGGCTGGGTCTATGAATACGCTCTCGTCGATCGAAGCGGCAAGCACGATATCGCCGAGCTGCGCACCCTCCAGGACTGGTTCCTGAAGTACGAGTTGAAGACGGTCGTCAATGTGGCCGAGGTCGCCAGCATCGGCGGCTTCGTGAATCAGTACCAGATCGTGCTCGATCCGCAACGCATGCGCGCACTCGGCATCAGCCAACAGGCCATCGTCCAGGCCGTTCAAGATGCCAACGGCGAAACCGGCGGCTCGGTATTGGAGTTGGGCGAAGCCGAGTACATGGTTCGAGCCAGCGGATATTTGAAATCCCTCGATGATTTCAAGGTCATTCCGGTGGGTCTTGGCGCAAACGGGATCCCGGTACTCCTGCGCGACGTCGCTTTTGTACAGAGGGGGCCGGAAATCCGTCGTGGGATCTCGGAGTTGGACGGTAATGGCGAGGCCGTCGGTGGCGTGATCGTGATGCGCAGCGGAAAGAACGCCCTGGAGACGATCGCCGCCGTGAAGCAAAAGCTCGCGGCTCTAAAGCCCGGACTGCCGGCGGGGGTGGAAATCGTGCCGGTATACGATCGCTCGGCGCTCATCCAACGGGCTGTCGATAATCTGCGCCAGAAGCTGATCGAGGAATTCATTGTCGTTGCGGTTATTTGTCTGATCTTCCTGTTCCACCTGCGATCTGCCTTTGTCGCCATCGTCTGCCTGCCGATAGGGGTACTCGTCGCTTTCACGGTCATGCGCTGGCAAGGGGTCAATGCCAACATCATGTCGCTGGGCGGAATCGCGATTGCGATAGGCGCAATGGTCGATGCCGCCGTCGTGATGATTGAAAATGCCCACAAGCACCTTGAGCGATGGCGTCATGACCATCCCGGACGGGAGCCCAGCGCAAGCGAACAAATGACGCTGATGGCCGATGCCGCCAGTGAAGTCGGGCCAGCCCTTTTCTTCAGCCTCCTCATCATCACGCTGAGCTTTGTCCCAGTGTTTTCGCTGGAGGCGCAGGAGGGACGCTTATTCGCGCCGTTGGCCTTCACCAAAACCTATGCGATGGCTGCCGCCGCTGGACTGTCGGTGACGCTGATCCCGGTACTGATGTTCTATTTCATCCGCGGACGCATCGTCGACGAAGAGGCCAATCCACTCAACCGGATGTTGATCCGGGGTTATCAGCCGCTGATCAACTGGGTTTTGGATCATCCCATCGCGACGCTATCCGGTGCCGCACTGCTTCTGGCTGTCACGGCTTGGCCGATGACGCATATCGGCACCGAGTTCATGCCGCCATTGGATGAAGGCGACGTGCTGTATATGCCGACCGCGCTGCCGGGGCTGTCGGCCGCAAAAGCCGCCGAAATCCTTCAGCAGACGGACCGGATCATCAAGTCCTTCCCCGAGGTTAAGAGCGTGTTTGGCAAGATGGGCCGCGCCGAAAGCGCAACCGATCCGGCGCCACTGGAAATGATGGAGACGACGATCCAGTTCAAGCCGAAGTCGGAGTGGCGGCCCGGGCTGACGACCGAGCAGTTGATTGAGTCGATGGATGCCTCGCTGAAGATTCCCGGTCTCGCCAATGTCTGGGTACAACCGATCCGCAACCGCATCGACATGCTGGCGACCGGGATCAAGTCCCCGGTCGGCATCAAGGTCGCCGGCCCTGATCTGGCCGTGATCGGCCGCATCGGCGCCCAGATCGAGCGGGTGGTCAAGGCCGTGCCGGGTGCGACTTCGGTATTCTCGGAACGCGTCAGCGGGGGGCGTTACATCAAGGTCGATATCAATCGTGAGGCGATCGCTCGGTACGGCCTGAACATCAAGCCGGTTCAGGAGGTCGTGGCGGTGGCTATCGGCGGCGATAACGTGACCCAGACCATCGAGGGCCTGCAGCGTTTTCCGGTGAATGTCCGCTACCCGCGGGAACTGCGCGACTCCGTCGAAAAGCTGCGCGAGTTACCGATCATCACCCCGATGGGTCAGACCATCACACTAGGTACGGTGGCCGATATTCGGATCGAGGATGGCCCGCCGATGTTGCGCAGCGAAAATGCCCGACTGAATGGCTGGACCTACGTCGATATCCGTGGCCGTGATCTCGGATCCTTCGTGCGTGACGCCCAGCAGGCGGTACGCGAGCAGGTTCAGCTGCCAGCCGGCTATTCCGTGTCATGGTCTGGACAGTACGAGTACCTGGAGCGCGCGAGCCAAAAACTGGCCGTCGTCGTGCCGTTTACCCTTGGGATTATTGTAGTGTTGCTCTATTTAACCTTCCGACGGCTCAGCGAGGCGCTGTTAATCATGGGCACGTTGCCGTTCGCCTTGATCGGCGGGTTCTGGCTGACCTACCTGCTCGGTCAAAATCTCTCCGTCGCGTCCGTCGTAGGCTTTATTGCCCTGGCCGGCGTTTCAGCCGAGTTCGGCGTGGTCATGCTGATCTACCTCGATCAAGCCGTTCGGCGATTCGACACCGACGGCGGTTTACGCACCTGCGCTGATTTGAAGCAGGCCATTTCGGAAGGCGCCGTATTGCGCGTGCGCCCGAAAGCCATGACGGTCGCGGTGATCATTGCCGGTCTGCTCCCCTTGTTCTGGGGTAACGGGACCGGCAGCGAGGTGATGAGCCGTATCGCCGCCCCCATGGTCGGCGGCATGGTGACAGCCCCATTGTTGTCGATGTTTGTGGTTCCGGCGGTCTACCTGCTGCTACGGCAGCGCGGTCTTCCCGTCAAAGCGGTTCGGTTCTGAGTTCCATTCATATCCACAAAGCGAGGTGTTTCAATGAAACGCGAAGATGCTAAGAAGCTGATTTCCACGGCGGTCGCAGGGTTGCTGGCGGCTGGCGTTCTAACCCAAACGGCTTCCGCTGCGGATGACAAAGGCAAGCAGGAGAAGTGCTTCGGTGTCGCGCAGGCCGGAAAGAACGACTGTGCAACCAGCAAGCATAGCTGCGCCGGTATGGCGACGAGCAACAATTCGCCAGAAGAATTCAAGAATGTGCCAGTCGGTACCTGCGAAAAAATCGGTGGCAGCCTGAAGCCGAAGGCCAGCTGACGTTGCACATTGTCCAGCCTGTTCGTCTAGCGCCGATTCCCGCGATGGCGGGAATCGGCCTGCGCGATCCACATCTTGCGCAGATCGATGCTGAGCGGCCTGCGATTGGCTGGATCGAAGTGCACAGCGAGAACTTCTTCGGCGACGATCCGCGTCGGCATCGCGTGCTGAATCGTTTGCGTGCGGAATACCCGCTGAGCCTGCATGGTGTGGGCTTGTCTCTGGGCTCGACGAGAGCTCTCGATCAGCATCATCTCAGGCAATTGTGCAAACTGATTGAGCGCTACGATCCGTGGGTCGTATCGGAGCATTGCAGTTGGGGTGCGGCCAGCGATCGCCATTCGAATAACCTGCTGCCCATGCCGCGGACAAAGCAGGCGCTCAACGTGCTCTGCGCCAATATTGAGCAGGTGCAGGAGACGCTCGGGCGCGTCATCGCATTGGAGAATGTTTCGACTTATCTTGATTTCGAGCCATCCGAGTTCACTGAAGCCGAATTCCTCAGCGAAATTGTGAAGCGCTGTGGTTGCCAACTTCTGCTGGATCTCAATAACATCTACGTGAATTCAGTCAACCACGAATTCGACGCACGGGCCTATCTGGCGGGGATTCCCGGTGATGCCGTCATTGAATATCACCTGGCCGGACACGAGGACCGCGGGCACACCTTGATTGATACGCATGGGTCGCCGGTTTCACCGGCCGTATGGTCGCTCTACAGCGAAGCGCTGCAGCGCTTCGGACCGCGTCCGACTCTGATTGAGTGGGACACCGATATCCCTGACCTGGGGGTGCTGATCGAAGAGCGCCAGAAAGCCGAAGCGATGCTGGAGGGACAATCATGACGTCAGTTCCACGGGAGCTTGATCTGGATGCGTTGCAGCACCGCTTGATGGACTCGATTTACGGCGCCGAGCCGGAAAAGGCACTTATCGAATCGATTCGGCCTCGGCGCGGCATCTCCACGAAATCCCTGTTGTCCTTATACCGGAATGCGACTCGGGCGACTTTGCTGAATGCTTTGCGGCTGAGCTACCCGGTCGTCCAGCGTCTGGTCGGCAAGACATTCTTCGACGCGCTCGCCTCCGACTACTGCGATGACCATCCGTCGCGCAGCGGTGACCTGGAGCACTATGGGGCCGACTTTTGCACGTTCCTCGATCATCACCGGTCGCTTGGTGAGCTGCGCTATCTCGGCGACGTGGCACGGCTGGAATGGCTCCTGGCAAAACTGCAGGGCGCGATGCCGGTAAAGGCGCTGGACCGTGCTCAGTTGGCCTCGGTATCGTCGGACGGTCTCGCTGATCTTGAGTTATCCCTGATTCCCAGAGCAGCGCTCTTCGACTCGCCGTATCCAACCGTGCGCATCTGGGAGGCCAACGCCGATCCGACGCAGGTGCCCGGTCCGATCTCGCTCGACGAAGGCGCTTGCCGGGTACTTCTCGTCGTTAGTGAGCGTCCCCATTTCTTCACGCTCACGTTGGGAGAACATGCGTTTTATGCGTGCCTGACACAAACCACCTCGCTCCTGCAGGCCGTCGAGGCAGCGGTGGCCGCAGATCCGCGATTTGATGTGGCCAGCAGTCTGGACCGTGCGCTGAATGCTCAGGCGCTTCGGGCCGATAAGCCGCGGCCGCAGGCCTGTATCAACATTGAAAATATCGAGTAAAGATAGGCGTCTATAATCCTCTATAATTGGCTATAAATTGAGATCATTATCAATACATTCAAGCTGTTATATTTTTTGCTGATTATCCAACATCGTCAGTCAAATCAATAAGACGACAAACCGAGCGCCGATTTTTGGGTATGGCCCGGATTTCCCGCAGTCGTTTTAGTCACGCCCATGGCCGTCCGCTGCTGCAATCTCTTGAAGAGATATCGACTGGCGTAAGAGCAAATCCTTGCGACCGGTGTCCGGGATGGGGCATCAAGATCGCTTTCTCACGGCCTTCTTCTTTTTCTTCTTGGTGGTCGGTGCAGCAGCCGCACTAGAATCAGACACGTCGATGGCGGCGCTTAACGCCTCTCGCACCCTATCTTGAGAGATGACGTCAGCCATTGCATGGGTAAACAGCAGATAGTCGTCACATACACCACCATTCCAATGCGACCATAGTTCGTGAATGGCTTCCGCATCCGCCGAATCGAGTTTCAGATCAGGCACGACGGCGTCGGGATGATGCCGAGGCAATGGGACGGAAATCCACTCACGACCTTGGTCACTATCTGCAAGGTATTGGCCAATAAAATCGCGATCGTCGAGAAGTCCGTAAACCATCAGCGCGTATTCAGGAGCCTGCGCAAGACGGTAATCCACCAGCATGGGTATCGCGCGCCCGCGATCGATAGCGGCCTTAAGTCTGGGACAAAAACGCTCCGAAGAGGACATAAACAATCTCCATTTGGTCAGAGAAAAATCAGGTCGGTACTTGTTTTCATGCTCAGTGACGATCAAACGTCATGAAGCGCGACCACCGCGGATGCGTCGTGCCTGGGCGGCCAATTCATCGCCATAAATCACCCAAAGGTGATCCGCCAACTCGAGTCCGAGTTGGACGTCGCGGACATCCGTCCCAAAAATCCGGTCGGCCATGACCGGATAGGTCAGATAGGACGGTGCCTTGCAGAAATAAGCCAGCGGTCCGCATCGGGCCGTGACCGCGATTTCGTCGGTGGCCACGACCCCATACTGGGACCAAGTGACTTCAGCGAAATCGCGATCAGGTTGGTCCGCAATCTGTGAAATGACCTCGTTGTGGCCCAGCCAAGATTCCAGTTCAGAACCTGCCAGCCGGCCATGGTCGACGCTGTCGATCAACGTTCGATACCCCTTTGAGCAATGAAAGGTACAACGCCGTTACCGGTTTCTATTTTTCCGGTAGGTTTCGGCGTAATTGCCCAGAAACTCCGTCATTGCGTTGCGGTTTTGCAGCACCGCAGCGGGAATTTGCAGATTCAGTTCGCGAGCGATTGCAACGGCGTACTTGACCTGCTTTTCCGAGGGGGGAGACGTATTCGCTTCCAGCATCGACGAGATGGCATCGACAATCGAGGACGCCAAGTCGAATCGCATTCGATCCTCGATTGTCGCCCTGTTCGAAGCGTCCATCAGTCGGACCAGCATATCCTCGATATGCGCCTCAAACGGCAAAGGCAGCTCCATCTCGTGGTTGCTGTTGACGAGAACAAAAGACACGCTCGACCCCTTTTTTTCTATTCCGGTGTTCTGGTTGGGTTCGACCGCAGGCCCCAGCTTGTCTGTCGCGGCTCCGGGCTGTCCGCTGACACATCGACCGACAAATTGCAGGCTGGGGAGCGCCGGCGCGACGATTATGACCTATACGTCATAGACAGTCTATGGCCGTGGCCCAAGCCTTGTCACATGGCACGGCCGCGCAAAAAAGACCAACTTCGAGACCGACTGGCGGTGAACGTCAGGACCCATCGGCTGGAGCGGAACTGGACCCAAGAAGACCTTGGGGCGAAAGCCGGAATTAGCCAGCGCTACATCAGCAACGTCGAATCCGGCAAGACTGCCGCCACTGTCGACACCGTCCAAAAACTAGCCGATGCGTTGGGAGTGGATGGGGAACATTTGCTCAAGGCGTCGCCCCGCCAATAATGTCCGAAAGGGTAATTTCGATTGTTAAGCCTCATTGGCACTGTGGCCGTGCACTCACAATCGGCCAGTCAGCGCGCCTGGCAGAAATCATGGAAATTTTGCCGGGACCATCTATAACTCAATAATTTCAGATACTTATCCGCAAAAATCGGAGACGGCGCATTTTACGGATAACTCATTGAATTGATTGACAGTCCTTTTTATCCGAGCCCGCTTAGAAGTGGCACATGCTCTGAAAATGATTCGTCGCCAGCGTTCATCGAAATCAGGCCTGCTGTAGCGGAACTCTGGCCTCGCAGTAGCGACTGTCCCGCATAGCTACGTCAAAGAATTCATGGCGTATTTGGTAATCCAAAAGCTTCTGCGCGCTTTAGAAGCTGCCACGGCATGATATGTGTCCAATAGATGGCGTAGCAGAATCCGACGATGAGACATGAATAACCAATTCCTTTCCAGGCATGGGGATTACCCGCAATAAGATTTGGCCATGTCGCCAGAACTAGAAAAACGAGCAGCCCCCCGAAAGCTACGAGTTGCGCCCATCCTCCAAAGGCAACCCACCGGTTCCCATCCAAAATCACGTCACGTCCTTTGGGCCGGAGATTGCCTGTGATACGCGACAATTTTATTTCGCGGTCAGTTAAATCATATCTGTGTTTCAGTCTGATCAATGCTGCGCGGTGAAGCTTTGGCCAGTCGAACCCGATGCCGAATCTCGAGCGGAATGCATGTTCGTCTGCGATAACGTCCTCATCTGACGGAACATGCATTATTGGCGGTGGCTGCGCTTCCGCGAGAAGCTCCCTGAGTTCTTGCAAACGCGCAAGCGATTGATCATGTTCCATGGGATTATTAAGCTGAATGAGGTTGGGATGCTCGTTGTCTTCAGAAGAATGAGTCACAGTTTTAATCCAATTTCGTGGTTCCTCGTGCCTTTCGTGGTCCATGCGTTACGCCGCCACTGACAGAATCGTGAACACATGTGCCTCGTCGACTTTGTCTTTGGCGACACAGTGCTCATACGCCAGGCGGATGACACGAGCCTTCTTTTCGGGCTTGAGCGTCCGGCGATGCTTGGAAAGCCACTCCTCAATCAAACGGATCACGCCTTCCATCAGGTCCAGATCAAGCACCCTCTGCCCGATGTGGACTGGGTCTTCTCCCGGTCCCGCAAGCTGCCATAGTGGATCAATCCGGAAGGTCTCAGACAGTGTCTTGAATAGCGCGGTGGGCATCTCGCGCTCACCCCGCTCGTAGTTGGCGTAGGCTCGAAGGGAAAGGCCGAGACTATCGGCGAATTCCGCCTGCGTAAAACCGCTGGCGATACGGATCGCCATCAAGCGGCGCCCCACGGCAAGATTGTTGTCGTTGTTTGACAGCTTACTCATTTCTGCCTATCCTGAGTCTCAGAACTCCCCCTAACGATACCACGCATGCGCCCAGCCCTGGAACAACACGAGCGGATCAAGATGCGGCTTCGACTGGCCGGCAGTTCGTTGGCGGACGTGGCACGCGAACTCGGCGTGGCTGGGACGACAGTTACGAGCGTGAGTCAGGGTTACCGGCGTTCGAGGCGAATAGAATCCGCCATCGCAACGAAGCTCGGTGTGACTCCGAGGAGTCTGTGGCCAGAACGCTATCCGAATGGTGGCCTGGGTGATGGCCGTTCCACCCTGTCACGGAATTTCGAATATGTGGGAGGTGGCCCGCCCAGACCCGTCTGACTCTGACCTGTTTTTCCGGCGGGCAAAGAAGAAACCCACGCCTTCGCGGGGCATGGGTTTCGGGGTGCTTCTCAACGATCTTTGAGTCTGCATTCTCAGTTGTTCTTCCGGTGATGTCAAGACAAGCCGCAAAAATTTCGTGCGGCATAGAGGGCTTTTGTCTTTGCATTGCCAGTAGGCGGGCCCGCCTCGCAATCCCCATTTTGAGAATGCATGATGAACCTGAAGGAAGTTTGTCGCCTGTTGCTCACCACCGATTTCTCCAACCGAGAAGTCGCACGAGCTGCAGACATTGCCCCCAATACTGCGGGGCGCTATCGGAACCGTCTGGCCGAAGAGGAGCTGGACTGGAGTAGCGTCGCGGCCATGACGGACCGTGTGCTTGAGGAACGGCTCAACAATGGTCGCCAACTTGCGCGCAAGGCTTTCGTCGAACCGGACTTCGCCTACGTGCACGCGGAACTCAGTAGGGTGGGCGTCACCGTCACGTTGATGCACGAGGAGTATGCGGCGGCGGCTGGTGAAAATGCTATGTCCGATCGCGAGTTTCGCCGGCGCCTCGATCAATATCAGCATTCACTGGGCATCGTCATGCGCCAGCCGCATGCGCCGGGCTACCGGTTATTCCTTGATTACTCTGGAAAGCGGCCGAGCATCCTGGACCCGAAGACTGGCGAGCGCAGACCGGTCGAGCTGTTCGTATCAGTGATGGGTGCCAGCCGTAAAACCTTCGCTTATGCCAGCGCGACGCAGCGGCTACCGGACTGGTGCGAAGCCAATGTGCGTGCGCTGGATTTCTACCGCGGCGTGCCGAGGTTGCTGGTCCCGGACAACCTGAAATCCGCCGTGGATCGGGTGACCGTGGCCGAAGGCCACGTCATCAACTATACCTACGCTCGCCTTGCCCAGCACTACGACTGCATTGTGATGCCGACTCGGGCGCGCAAGCCTAAGGACAAGGCGGCTGTCGAGGTCGGTGTGCGCTTCGCTCAACGCTGGATTCTCGCTCGGCTGCGTAATCGGGTATTCACGTCAATTGACGAACTGAACGCGGCGATTGCCGAGCTGCTGGAACGCATGAACGACAAGCCCATGCGCGGCCACGGCGGCAAGAGCCGTAACCAGCTTTTCGAGGAACTGGATCGTCCGGCATTGAAGGCGTTGCCGGAGCTGCCCTTCGAGTATGCCGACTGGAAGCTCAATGTCACCGTAGCCCAGGACTATCACGTCATCTGGGACGATCACCACTACTCGGTGCCGTATACCTATATCGGAGCGAAGGTACGCGTCCGCGCGACCGCGCGCCAGATCGAGGTCTATGCGAATGACGATCACTTTCCGATCGCCACGCACCTGCGCAGCTTCAAGAGGGGCGGGTGTACTACGGTGGCCGAGCACCAGCCTGCAGCGCATCGCGCCTATGCGCAAGACCAGGGCGCCGAGCTGATTGCCTGGGCCGAACGCTCTGGCCCTTGGATCAGTGCGTTTGTTAAGAGGCACATCGACACGCACCGGCGGCCGGCGTTGTCGATACAGGCCATGCGCGGCCTGCGGGGCATGGCGAAGGCATACGGCGCCGAGCGCCTCGATGCTGCTTGCCATCGTGCCCTACGCATCCACACGACCTCGGTGTCGTCTGTGCGCTCAATGCTGCAGCGGCGGATCGAAAGCACCCCCCTGCGCGGCACCAACGACGAAACCCCGATGTCGGGACACGACAACGTGCGCGGCGCCAACTCTTTCGAATCCTGAGAATCCCTGAAATGACCATCATGAACACGGCCCAGCAACTTCGCGATCTGCGCTTGACGGGTATGGCTGAAGGCCTCGACCAGCAGATGTCGCAATCCGCCTTTCTTGGCGCTTCCTTCGAGCAACGTTTGCAGATGCTGGTGGATGCCGAAGCGAGTCACCGGGACTCGCTGCGCTACAAGCGCATCCTGCGTAATGCCCGACTCAAGGTGCAGGCTGATCCAGAGGATATCGACTATCGGCCGGGTCGCGGAATCGAGAGGGCCACCTTCGCCGACCTGCTGACGTGCGCCTGGATCTACAAGCAGATGAACCTGCTGATGACCGGACCTACGGGAACCGGAAAGACCTGGATCGCTTGTGCGCTGGCGGTTCAGGCGGCTCGCAAGGGGCTGACCGTTGCTTACCGCCGCGCCGGTCGTCTGTTAGAGGAAATGGCCATCGCGCACGAGGACGGTTCGATCACGAAACTGCGAAGCCAAGTGGCCAAGGTGGAGCTTCTGATCCTCGACGACTTCGGCCTGACCGGACTCACCAACCGCGGCCGCGCCGATCTGCTTGAACTGCTGGATGATCGGGTAGGTACGCACTCGACGATCGTGCTTGGCCAGATGCCGGTCAAAGAATGGCATGGCTTCATCAACGATCCCGCATTGGCTGACGCGCTGCTCGACCGCTTGGTGCATTCCAGCCTCAAAATCGCCCTCAAGGGTGAGTCAATGCGCAAGCTCAAGTCAGAAGGTGCGCAGTAGCGTGGCGGAGCTGCGCAGCGGGCTGGCGACGCTGCGCCACGTCTTGGCGGAGGTGCGCAGGCCCCTGGCAACGCTGCGCAGCGACTTGGCGATGCTGTGCAGTGATCTGCCGCCATCGCGCAGCTATATGCCTGGACTGCGCAGGTTCTGCGGCGGCGATGTGCACTCCCGCTGGCAATGTGCGCTCATAATTTAAAGCGACGCCGCGCAAGTGGTTGGCGGTTTGTACAGGCTTCGGCTCCTGCCTCGCCCGCCTTCGGCGGCCCATCCGCCCAGGACTGCGATGCTCGGCGCTGCCGAAGGGGCCCGACGTCAAAAGCAGAGCAGCGGCGCAGCCGCTGCTGCCGTCACTTTGCTTTGCCTCCCCCTTATCCAGCCGAGCATCGCAGTCAGGCTTGGAATTTGCCGCGAAGCGGGCGAGGGCAGGATGCCGAGCCTTCGCTGTCAGGCCATGGATGGCCTGTCAGCGAAGCCCAAGCCTGACGAGAAGCACAGGGAACCCTCACGGAGTGAGGGCGCAGATACGGGGTGCGTTTCTTCTGGTTACTCTTCTTGCCGCACAGCAAGAAGAGTAACTCGCGCTGCAGCGCGAAATACGTCACCTCAATCAGAACAGGCAGAAAGCCGCGAAGCGCGAACGATTTTTTGCAGCGGGGTGACGCCGGTTGCCGTCAGGCGCTCAGAGCTTGAACTGCTCGCCGAGGTAGACCTTGCGCACCATCTCGTTGCGCAGCACCTCATCGGGTGCGCCCTCGGCGATGACGCGACCTTCGGCGAGGCGATGATGGGTGTCGGCGCGCTGGCAGATGCCCGGCGTCTAGTTTTCGTATTGAGAGAGCGGGTGTTGCGTCCCCGCGGTGATGCTTAGAGCTTGAACTGCTCACCGAGGTAGACCTTGCGCACCATCTCGTTGCGCAGCACCTCGTCGGGTGCGCCCTCGGCGATGACGCGGCCTTCGGCGAGGATGTAGGCGCGCTGGCAGATGCCCAGCGTTTCGCGCACGTTATGGTCGGTGATCAGCACGCCGATGCCGCGGCTGTGCAGGTGCTGGACGATGTGCTGGATGTCGCCGACCGCGATCGGGTCGACGCCGGCGAAGGGTTCGTCGAGCAGGATGAAGCGCGGATTGGCGGCCAGCGCACGCGCGATCTCGACGCGACGGCGCTCGCCACCGGACAGGCTCTGGCCTTCGCCGTCGCGGATGTGGTCGATGTGCAGATCCTTGAGCAGGCGCTCCAGCTCGGTCTTGCGGCCGGCGGCGTCGAGGTCCTCGCGCACTTCGAGAATCGCCATGATGTTGTCGGCGACCGACAGCTTGCGGAACACGCTGGCTTCCTGCGGCAGGTAGCCGACGCCGAGCTGCGCGCGCGCGTGCATCGGCAGGTGGGTGATGTCCTGGCCGTCGAGTTCGATGCGGCCGCCGTCCGCCGGCACCAGGCCAACGATCATGTAGAACGAGGTGGTCTTGCCGGCGCCGTTGGGGCCGAGCAGGCCGACGATCTCGCCGGCCTTCACCGACAGCGAAACGTCGCGCACCACGGCGCGCTTCTTGTACTGCTTGACCAGATTGCGGGCGGAGAGGACGGAGTTCACGGTTTGGCGTCGGCCTTGGCGTCTGCGGGTTTGGACTCGGGCGCGGCGGGTTCCGGCGCTTTCTGGGCGGCCGCCTTCTTGTCTGGCGGCGGCTGGATCACGATTTTCACCTGGCCGCCCTCGCCACCGGCCGCCTGGATGCGGCGTTCCGGCACGTTGTAGTGGATGCTGCTGCCGGTGACCTCGTCCTTGCCGCGCGTCATGCGCGCGTTGCCGATCACGTCGACCACACCGGTGCGGGTGTCGTAGAGCAGGGTGGCGGCGTCGGCGGTGATGGTCGGCGTCGGCTCGCCCTTGTCGGTGGGCTCGCCGGCGTGCTCCAGGTGGGCGAGCTTGCCGGTGACCTTGGCGGTGTACTGGCTGGCGGGAAACTGCGTCAGCTCCAGCCGGTCGCCGCTGAGCTTGAGCGTGTCGGACACCAGTTGCACATTGCCGATGTAGATCATGGCGCCGTCCTGCGCCCACTCGGCGCGGTCGGCGGTGACCGTGACCGGTCCGCTGGGCCGCAGCGTGTCGGCGGTGGATTTCTTGGCCGGCGCGGCCAGCCCCGCCAGCGGCAGGGCCAGCAGTGCGGCGGCGATCAGCGCGGACGCTTTAGCCGTTGGGAACATAGGTGACCTTCACATCATGGAGCAGTTGCAGGCGCTGGCCCGCCCAATCGGCGTTGAGGCCGTTGGCGCTGGCCTGCTGCGGTCCGCGCACCAGCTGCACCGGGGCATCGGTGTAGAGCTGCCGCTTGCCGCTGTCCACCCAGAGCTGGTCGGTGGTCATGCGCACCGGCACGCCCGGCTTCGGGGCGCCGGTGATCACCACCGGCTTGGTCAGCAGGATGCGCGGATCGTGCGCCGGCATCTCGCCGCGCGGCGAAGTCAGCCGCCAGGGGCCGCGGTTGTCGGCGAAGCCGTCCATCGCCAGGTTTTGCAGGCGCGCGGACTGGTCGTCGTAGTAGTCGATGCGTTCGGCATCGACGTGGAACTCGGTCTTGCCGTCGCTGCCGATGCGCGTCCATTGCGCGCCGGTGACGGTGTAGCGCGGCTTGTCCTGCGCGCTGTCGCCGGAGGCGGCGGCACTCGGGCGCTCGAAGCGGCCGAGCGTCATCAGCACCACCAGCGCCGCCAGCAGCATCAGCGGAATGCCCAGGATGACGGCGGTCTTGCGCATCAGTCCCGGCCCTGCGCGGCGAGAATCAGGTCGGCCACTTCGCGGATCGCGCCGTTGCCGCCGACGTTGCGCGTCTGCCAGTGCGCTTTGGCCAGCGCCTTGGGATGGGCGTCCGCCACGGCGACGGCAAGGCCGACGCGTGCGAACAGCGGCAGGTCGGGCGTGTCGTCGCCGACGTGCGCGCATTCGGCGTCGCCGATGCCGAGCTTCTTCTGCACCGCCTCGTAGGCCGGCAGCTTGTCTTCGGTGGCGAGGTAGATGTGGCGCAGGCCCAGCGATTCCAAGCGCTTCTGCATCGCCGCCGACGGACGGCCCGAGATCACCGCCACCTCGACGCCGGCCTGCATCAGCAGCTTCATGCCCAGGCCATCCTTGACGTTGACGGCTTTCAGCTCGCTGCCATCGGCCGCGAGGTACAGCTTGCAGTCGGTCATCACGCCGTCGATGTCGAGAAACACGCAGCGGATTTTCTTGGCGCGCTTCTTGACTGCGGCCAGCGTCAGCTTGCTCATACCACGCCCGCCCGCAGCAGGTCCTGCATGTGAATCGCGCCGACCAGCTTGCCGGCGTTATCGAGCACCAGCAGCGCGGTGATCTTGTGCTTTTCCATCAGCTGCACCGCTTCGGCGGCGAGGTGATCGGCCTGCACGCTCTTGCCGCCCTTGGTCATCACGTCCACGATCTTCGCGCTGCGCACATCCACGCCCTGTTCCAGCGTGCGGCGCAGATCGCCGTCGGTGTAGACGCCGAGCACGGCGCCGGCCTCGTCGACGATGGCGGTCATGCCCAGACCCTTGCGCGTCATCTCCAGCAGGGCTTCGCTCAGCGTCGCGGTCGGCGCGACGGTGGGCAGGCGCTCGCCGGTGTGCATCAGATCGGCGATCTTCAGCAGCAGCTTGCGGCCCAGCGAGCCGCCGGGGTGCGACATCGCGAAGTCTTCCGGCGTGAAGCCGCGCGCTTCCAGCAGCGCCACCGCCAGCGCGTCACCCATCGCCAGCGTCGCCGTGGTGCTGGCGGTCGGCGCGAGATTCAGCGGGCAGGCTTCCTGCGCGACGGACACGTCGAGATGCACGTCGGCGGTCTTGGCCAGCGTCGAAGACGGTTTGCCGGTCATGGCGATCAGCGGTGCGCCCATGCGCTTGATCAGCGGCAGGATGGTCAGCACCTCGGCGGTTTCGCCGGAATTGCTCATCGCCAGCACCACATCCTGCTTGGTGATCATGCCGAGGTCGCCGTGGCTGGCCTCGCCCGGGTGCACAAAGAACGCCGGCGTGCCGGTGGAGGCCAGCGTCGCCGCGATCTTGCTGCCGACGTGGCCGCTCTTGCCCATGCCGGTGACGACGATGCGGCCCTTGCACGCCAGCATGAGTTCGCAGGCGCGGGCGAAGTCGGCGTTGATGCGCGGCAGCAGGGCCGAGAGCGCGTCACGCTCGATCTCCAGCACCTTGCGGCCCATCTGTTGCAGCGCTGCAGCATCCATGTGCAAGGGAATTCCTACAAGAAAGAGCGCGAATGATAACCGCTGAGTCCCAAAATGGCCCACCCGCTCCACGTTTCAGGCGCCTTGGAATTGTTATTAATTATTTATCAATAAAAAATTTATTAAATAAAATATAACGAAATGGAATCGCGAACTGGCGAGAGCGGGTGGCGATTTTTGATCTGTTATCTTGGCCCAAAATAAGGAGGCAAGCTGTGCTTCTGACCGTAGAAGAGTTTAGGGGCCGCGTGCGGAATAGCATCGATGAACTCGTTGCGGATCTGCAAAGCGAGACTAGTCGAATGGGTGCCGAGGAAGCGAAAGCTTGGCGCGAATCTCTTCCTCAACTTGTCCGCGTTCTTGATCCGCAGCCGATGCAGCAAATGCATCTCTATTTTGGTGGAAACGGAAATCTCGCCGTTGAGTACCAACTTCCTGCGTCGGGATGTTTTGCCGACGCCGTGTTACTCGGCTCGTGCGAAGGGACGCCATCGGCTGTAATAATCGAGCTCAAGCACTGGATAACACGAACTGATAAGCCGGGTGCTGCGGAGGGCCTGATAGAGCGACGCGGCACTCAAGAGTTGCATCCTTCAGAGCAGGTGAAAGGGTACGTTGAATATTGTCGCCACTTTCACTCTGCAGTTCAGGAGAAAGGAGCTGCAGTTCACGGATGCGTGCTGTTTACTAGGGACATGGTGGTGCAGCCGTATATCCAGGCACCGAATGACGCGCTCGCAGAAAATTACCCAGTCTTCAACTGCTCGCAAGAACATATAGCGAGGATCTTACCGGACTATCTTCGCAGCCGACTTACGAGCGCGGACCCTGTTTGGGCGAAAGAATTTTCCGACGGACGCTACCGCCAGACGCGTGGGTTCGTCCAGCAGATCGCGAAGCAGGTGCAAACAACCAAAACGAGAGCGTTCGAGTTACTGGACAATCAACGACGTGCCTTAGCTCTGTGCAAGGCGATTGTTGAAGAGACGATTCAGCGTTGGAAGCACGGCAAATTGCGCAAGAAGGTTGTAGTGATCGTCGGCCCTCCTGGAAGCGGCAAATCGGCTGTTGCGGCAAAGCTTTGGGCTGAGATATCCATGATGGCAGAGGTGCCCAAAGGCGATATCGTTTTCACAACCACCTCAATGTCTCAAAGTTCGAACTGGTTGGAGATTTTCGGTTCTTTGGGGGTGGATGGAGCTCGTGGCGTAATTCGAAAGGCTTCTACTTTTCACCCGATAACGACTGGTCGGGTTGGAAAATTGCGAAAAGCACGAGGCGAGAGTTTCTTGGCGGGTACAGCCGAGTGGAGGTCGAATCTGGAAGCGCTGCGGTCTGCTGGAGAGATCGCACGTAGTGGTGCTGAAGATGACTCTACGTTGATCTGTCTGGTGGATGAAGCTCACAGTCTGATCAACACCGAACGCGATGGTGGAGTCGGCCAGTTTGGGTTCGCTCCTTCCTTAGGACCGCAGGCATATCACATCATGCGCGTGTCTACGCTCACGGTTCTTTTCCTTGATCCTGAACAGGGTTTCAGGCATCGCGAAAATACTACATTGGATGATTTGAAAGCTTGGGCAAAAGAGCTTGGGGCTGGCGAGCTAGAAGTTGTAAGCCTTGAGGGTGCGCAGTTTCGATGCGGCGGATCGACTGAATACGTTGATTGGGTGGGAACGATTCTGTCCGGCGCCTCGATTGAGCGGAATAAAGTCTTGGCGTCTGCTTGGTTTTTCCCATCGACCGTAGATGCCAATCGCGAGGAGGCTAGAGATGCCAGAAACTCAAACGGCATACTGAGAGTTGCTGAGACCAGGGCTGACTACCGGCGCAGCGGAAATGTTGTCGTACTTAATGCGCGAACAAGGCGTAGCCCTTTCGAATTTAAAGTTGTTGATGATCCGTTTTCGATGGAATCCTTACTGCGAGAACGGATCGCCGCTGGGAATACCGCAAGGCTGTTGTCGTCCTACTCGCGAACTTGGAAAACGCGCGGTGTAACCAATCCTCATTTGTTGCCGCCGTCAGAGCAGGACTTTCACGAGTCGATGTCTGTTGATGGACAGACTCGCGTTTGGAGTCGCGTATGGAATGTTGTACCCGTAGGAACGGATGACTACAGCTATTTCGTTCAAGCCAAGCTAGGAGGGCAAATCGCTGTTGATCCTCTATCTGAGGTGGGATGCCCGTATGCTGTGCGAGGCTTTGACTATGACTACGTTGGTCTAATGTGGTTGGAAGATATGGTCTGGCGCGACGGCCGGTGGCATCTGAATCCCGAGTTTATGCACGAAAGCGCTCTCAGCCAGCTATTGCGGCGCTCGAAGGCGGAGCATGGAGAAGGCGCCTCCACAGTCGAGCTTACAAAGAAGGTCGCGCAAGCCTACCGAATTCTTATGACCAGAGCGCTTAAGGGCATGTATCTCTGGATCAAGGACGCAGAGACCAGGGAATACATTGTTTCCTCGTTGTTATGACTGCTTTTGGGATGGAGACATCGCCCGCTTGTTTTTTTTGTGCGTGAAGAACTACTTTTCCGAACCCAGTCACGTTTGCCGTAGTTCTTCTGCGAGGCCCCTACATATTTTTCACGTGGCTCCTGCACTTACCCCTTAGTTGTCGACGCTGATGTGCGTACGCAACCACGCGGCGAATTCCTGTTCGGTGAATTTGCTCTCCGCCAGGAACAGGATGGCCTGGTAGAACTCGGCGTCATCGGCGGCGAGCGCGGCGTCGTTCAGTTCGATGAAGGTTTCGCAACTGACGACGGCGCTGCGCTTGTTGCCATCCACAAACGGATGATTCTTGGCGATGCCGAAGGCGAGGCTGGCGGCGAGATCGGCGAGGTCCGGCGGCGGGTCGCCGTAGGCGAAGAGTTGCTGCGGCCGGGCCAGCGCGGATTTCAGCAGGCCCTCGTCGCGCACGCCGGCGCTGCCGCCGTGCTCGGCGATCTGACGATCATGCAGCGCCAGCACCAGCGGCAGTTCGATCCAGACGATCACGGCGCCGCTCAGCTATCAGCAAGCTTGCGCAGCATGGTGCGGCGCTTGCGCATCACGCGCTCGGCCACTTCCATCTGCTGTGCGAACACCGGGTCGTGCGGCATCAGCTTGATGCCGTCCGGGGTTTCGGTGACGTACAACTCGTCGCCCTTGTCCACGCGCAGGCGCGCGAGCAGTTCCTTGGGCAGGATGACGCCGGCGGAATTGCCGATGGTGGTGATCTTGAGCTTCATGGCGGGCTCCGGTGACGTTATAACGTCTGTAATGACGTTTGAATGATGCCGGAGAACGCATCGCACCGCCACCCGCTGGGGCGACAGCGGGTGCGTGGAATGTTATTAATGATCTATCTAAATAAAATTAGATAAACACTTTAAAACATATTGCCCAGGCAAGACGCCGGAAGCGGGTGACGGCCGGGCGACGTGCGCGCGGGCTTCCAGCATGCGGACCCGGTCGCCCTGCGCCCGCTCAGCCGGGTTGCGGCGTCTTGATCGCGTCGTAGGCTGCCAGGGCGCGGTCCCGCGAGGCGGCGAGGTCGATGATCGGCAGCGGATAGCCGGTGCCGGCGAGCAGGGCGGGTTTTTCCCAGGGAGCGTGGAGGGCGTCATCGGGCAGTGCCGCGAGTTCCGGCAGCCACTGACGCAGGTAGACGCCCTGCGGGTCGAACTTGGCGCTCTGCAGCACCGGGTTGAAGATGCGGTAATAGGGCGCGGCATCGGCACCGCAGCCGGCGCTCCACTGCCAACCCAGCGTGTTGTTGGCGAGGCTGGCGTCGACCAGCGTGTCCCAGAACCAGCGGGCGCCCTCCTGCCAGGGAATCAGCAGGTTCTTGGTCAGCAGGCTGGCGACAATCATGCGCACGCGGTTGTGCATCCAGCCCGTGGCCCAGAGCTGGCGCATGCCGGCATCGACGATGGGAATGCCGGTGCGGCCGCGCTGCCAGGCGCGCAGGTCATCGGCGTAATCGGCCGGCGCGCGCCAGGGAAAGCGGCCGTACTTGTCGGCGTAGAGCGGCTGATCCGGCGTCTGCGGAAAATGAAACAGCAGGTGATGGCCGAACTCGCGCCAGCCGACCTCACGGATGAAATGCTCGCTGCCGGCGAGCAGGCCGGCCTCGCCGCCGGCTGCCGCCTGCGCCTGGGCGCGGGCCACGATCTGTCGCGGACTGATCTCGCCAAAGTGCAGGTACGGCGACAGCCCCGAGGTGGCCGCAACGCCCGGCACATCGCGCTGGGCGCTGTAGCGGGCAATGCGCTCCTCGCAGAAGCGATCCAGCCGCTCCAGCGCGGCGGCCTCGCCGGGCCGGCAGTAGGCGTAGAGACCATCATCCCAGGCGATTTTCGGCAGCAGGCCCAGCGCGTTCAGCGGCAGGCTTTGCGGTGCCTGCGCCGGGCCGGCGATCCGCGTCGGCGCGGGCTGCGGCCGTGTCTCCGCCAGGCGGGTGACGGCATTGCGCCAGAACGGCGTGAACACGCGGTAGGGATCGCCGCTGCCGGTCTTGACCGTCCAGGGCTCGCACAACAGGGCGCTGTTGAAGCTCTCGACCTCCAGGCCGTCGCGGCGCAGGGCGTCCTTGACGCGGCGGTCGCGGGCGATGGCGGCCGGCTCGTAGAGACGGCTCCAGTAGACGGCACGCGCGCCGGTTTCGTCGGCCAGTGCGCGCAGGGTGTCGAGGCTGTCGCCGGCGCGGATCACCAGCGGCGACCCGGCGGCGGCGAGCGACTCCGACAGGGCCTTGAGGCTGTGATGCAGCCACCAGCGGGCGGCGCCGCCCGGCGCCCAGGGCGCCTCCTCGTCCGGGGCGTGGATGTAGACCGGCACCACCCGCTGGTGCCGCTCGCAGGCGGCCAGCAGGGCGGGGTGGTCGGTCAGGCGCAGGTCGCGGCGCAGCCAGAGCAGGACGGTGGACATGGGCGATGGCAGGTTGAAACCCGCAACTACGGACGAAAAGCGTCCGCCGATGCACGGCCGCCGCGTATAATCCGCGCCCTATGACCGCCGCCCTCACCATCTCCGGCGTCCGCAAGACCTACGGCAAGCTCGAAGCCCTCAAGGGCGTTGAATTCCAGATTCAGCGCGGCGAGTTCTTCGGCCTGCTCGGCCCCAACGGCGCCGGCAAGTCCACCCTCATCAACATCATCGCCGGCCTCGTGCAGATGAGCGCCGGCAGCGTCACCGTCATGGGCCACGATACCGTGCGCGATTTCCGCGCTGCCCGTCGCAGCCTCGGCGTGGTGCCGCAGGAACTGGTGTTCGATCCGTTCTTCAACGTCACCGACATGCTGCGCATCCAGGCCGGCTACTACGGCTGCGGCGAGGAAGTGTGGCCGTGGATCGACGAGATGCTGCAGCGGCTCGATCTCTGGGACAAGCGCAAGGTGTCGATGCGCGCGCTGTCCGGCGGCATGAAGCGCCGCGTGCTGATTGCGCAGGCGCTGGTGCACCAGCCGCCGGTGGTGATTCTCGATGAACCGACCGCGGGCGTCGACGTGGAGCTGCGCCGCACGCTGTGGCGCTTCATGCGCGACCTGCACCGCAAGGGCACGACGGTGGTGTTGACCACGCACTATCTGGAAGAGGCGCAGGAGATGTGCGAGCGCATCGCCATCATCGACAAGGGCGAGATCAAGGCGCTGGAGACGACCGCGCAACTCCTGGCGCGGCACCCGTTCCGCTTCCTGCGGCTCAAGCTGGCCGAGGGCGCGAGCCTGCCGGCGGAGTTGCAGCCGCTGGTCGCCGGACAGGTCAACGGCAGCCTCGAACTCAAGCTCGAAACCGCCAAGACCAGCTTCGGCAGCGTGTTCGCGGCACTGCGCCGCGATGGCGTCGCCATCGAGGATGTGCAGACGCGCGATCCGGACCTCGAGGACATCTTCGTCGAGCTCACCGGCCGCAAGGCGGAGGCCGCGGCATGACGCCCAATCAACGCGGGTTTTTCACGCTCCTCAAAAAGGAGATCAAGCGCTTCTGGGCCGTGCTTGGCCAGACCGTGACCGCGCCGGTGATCACCGCGCTGCTCTACCTGCTGGTGTTCGCGCAGGCGATGAAGGGCCGCGCGCCGGTGTATCCGGGCGTGGAATACACCGAGTTCCTGGTGCCGGGCCTGATCATGATGACGGTGATCCAGAACGCCTTCGCCAACACCAGCTCCTCGCTGATCCAGTCCAAGGTGATGGGCAATCTGGTGTTCCTGCAGATGGCGCCGCTGGGACCGTGGGAGTGGTTCGGCGCCTACGTGCTGGCGGCGATCGTGCGCACCGTGCTGGTGGCGGCGGCTATGCTGATCGTGGTGCTGCCCTTCGTGCGCCTGCCAGTGCACGAGCCGCTGGCGCTGGTGGCGGTGTTCCTGCTCTCCAGCGGCAGCCTCGCCGTGCTGGGCCTGATCGCTGGCATCGTCGCGCAGAAATTCGACCACATCGCCGCCTTCACCAACTTCCTGATCACGCCGATGAGCTTTCTCTCCGGCGTGTTCTATTCGGTGCATGCGCTGCCGCCGTTCTGGTTCGCGGCCTCGCACTTCAATCCCTTCTTCTACCTGATCGACGGCTTCCGCTTTGGCTTCTTCGGCGTGGCCGACGTGCCGATCTGGCAGAGCCTGCTCTGGGCCAGCGGTTTCTTCGGGCTGATGACCGCCATCTGCCTGTGGATGCTGATGACCGGCTACAAGATGAAGCGCTGAGCGCGGATACCTTCATGAACAAAGACGACATCAAGAAACTGATTGAAGCCGGCCTGCCCGGCGCGCAGGCGACGGTGCGCGGCGACGACGGCCAGCATTTCGAGGCCGAAGTGGTCAGCGCCGCCTTTGCCGGCCTGTCGCTGATTGCCCAGCATCGCCTGGTCTACGCCACGCTGGGCGACAAGATGGGGCGCGAGATCCACGCCCTGCGCCTGAAGACACGCGCGCCCTGAAGGACTGGAACCATCATGGACAAATTCGTCGTTGCCGAGAGCGGCCCCCTGAAAGGCGAAGTCGCCGCCAGCGGCGCCAAGAACGCGGCGCTGCCGATCCTCTGCGCCGGCCTGCTGTCGGACGAGCCGCTGCACGTCACCAACGTGCCCAAGCTCTGGGACATCGGCACCACCAAGAAGCTGCTGACGCAGATGGGCGTGGACGTGCAGCAGCCGGACCCGCACGAGATCGTGATCAACGCGCGCGGCATCACCACCTGCGTGGCGCCCTATGAGCTGGTCAAGACCATGCGTGCGTCGATCCTCGTGCTTGGCCCGCTGCTGGCCGCGCGTGGCGAGGCGCACGTGTCGCTGCCCGGCGGCTGCGCCATCGGCGCGCGCCCGGTCAACCTGCACCTGATGGGTCTGGAGGCGATGGGCGCCGAGATCAAGCTCGAAGGCGGCTTCATCCACGCCAAGTGCGGCCGCCTCAAGGGTGCGCGCATCGTGTTCGACACCGTGACCGTGACCGGCACCGAGAACCTGATGATGGCCGCCGTGCTGGCCGATGGCGAGACGCTGCTGGAAAACGCCGCGCGCGAGCCGGAGGTGGTGGATCTCGCCAAGTGCCTGCGCGCCATGGGCGCGAAGATCGAGGGCGACGGCACCACCACCATCCGCATCCAGGGCGTGAAAGCGCTGCACGCCGCCACGCACCGCGTGCTGCCGGACCGCATCGAGACCGGCACCTTCCTCGTCGCCGGCGCCGCCACGCGCGGCTGCGTGCGCGTGACGCAGACCGATCCCTCGCTGCTCGACGCCGTGCTGGTCAAGCTGCAGCAGGCCGGCGCGGTGGTGCGCACCGGCACCGACTTCATCGAAGTGGACATGCAGGGCCAGCGGCCGAAGGCGGTCAACATCCACACCATGCCGCATCCGGGGTTTCCCACCGACATGCAGGCGCAGTTCATGGCGCTGGATTGCGTGGCCGAGGGCGTCGGCACCATCCGCGAAACCATTTTCGAGAACCGCTTCATGCACGCGCAGGAGCTGCTGCGCCTGGGCGCCGACATCCGCATCGAGGGCAACCTCGCCGTCATCACCGGCAAGGATCGCCTGATGGCCGCGCCGATCATGGCCACCGACCTGCGCGCCTCGGCGTCGCTGGTCATCGCCGCGCTGTGCGCGCAGGGCGAGACCTTCATCGACCGCATCTACCACATGGATCGCGGCTACGAGGACATCGAGGGCAAGTTCACCGCGCTGGGCGCGCGCATCAAGCGCGTGACCAAGCTGATGTGAGGGCGCGCGAGCGGGACATCGGCCCAAAACGGCGCCACCCGCTCCTGAGTTTTGGGTGCGCAGGTTTGTGATTAAATGTTTATCAATTTAGTAATTGATAAATAAAATATAACGAATCCCCTCTTGCTTTCAGGCACAGCGGGTGGCGATAAAAAAGCCCGTTCGCAGGCCTGCGCGGCTAGAATGCGCGCCTTATGACGACGCTGACCATCGCCCTCTCCAAGGGCCGCATCCTCGAAGACAGCCTGCCGTTGCTGGAAAAGATCGGGCTCAAGCCGGCCGGCGATATCGGCCGCCTGCTGCGCGTGCCGACCAATCATGCCGACGTCAACCTGCTAATCATCCGCCCGGCGGACGTGCCGACCTTCGTCGAGTACGGCGCCGCCGACATGGGTGTCACCGGCAAGGACGTGCTGATGGAGCATGGCGGCGAGGCGCTGTACGAGCCGCTGGACCTCGGCATTGCGCGCTGCCGCCTGTCGGTGGCGCAGAAGAGGGATGCGGTGTTGCCCACCGACGGCCGCCGCCTGCGCGTCGCCACCAAGTACCTGGAGCTGACGCGCCGTCACTTCGCGGCCAAGGGCCAGCAGGTCGAGCTGATCAAGCTCTACGGCTCGATGGAGCTGGCGCCACTGGTGGGCCTGGCCGACGTGATCGTCGACCTGGTGGACACCGGCAAGACGCTCAAAGCCAACGGCCTGGTCGAGACCGAAATCATCACCGAGATCAGCGCCCGCATGGTGGTCAACAAGGCGTCGATGAAAATGAAGCACGCGCTGGTGCAGGACTGGCTGGGCCGCCTGCGCGAGGCGGTGGCCCGTGGTTGAGATCACGCGACTCGACACGCGCGAGGCCGGCTTCGATGCCGCTTTCGCCTCGCTGCTGGATCGCGCACCGGAGCAGAACGCCGACGTGACGCAGGCGGTGGAGCGCATCGTCGCCGACGTGCGCGCGCGCGGCGATGCCGCGTTGCTGGAGCTGACCAACCGCTTCGATCGCCGCGCCGCGACCAGCGTGGCCGAACTGGAAGTCAGTATTGAGCAGCGCCGCGCCGCGTGGGACGCGCAGCCCGCCGCCCTGCGCGCCGCGCTGGAACAAGCGGCGGCGCGCATCCGCGTCTACGCCGAGCACCAGAAGCTGGCGCCGTTCTCGTTCACCGACGCGCACGGCAACGAACTCGGCCAGATGATCACGCCGCTGGATCGTGCCGGGCTCTATGTGCCGGGCGGCCGGGCGGCGTATCCCTCGTCGGTGCTGATGAACGCGATTCCGGCGAAAGTCGCCGGCGTGCGCGACGTGATCATGGTGGTGCCGGCGCCGGGCGGTGAATTGAACCCGGTGGTGCTGGCCGCCGCGCATCTGGCGGGCGTCGACCGCGTGTTCACGGTTGGCGGCGCGCAGGCGGTGGCGGCGCTGGCCTACGGCACGCAGACCATCCCGGCGGTGGACAAGATTGTCGGGCCGGGCAGCGCCTACGTCGCGGCGGCCAAGCGCATCGTCTTCGGCCAGGTCGGCATCGACTCCATCGCCGGGCCTTCCGAGATCGTGGTGATCTGCGACGGCAAGACCGATCCGGGCTGGATCGCCATGGACCTGTTCTCGCAGGCCGAGCATGGCGAGGATTCGCAGTCCATCCTGCTGTCGCCGGACCGCGCGTTCCTCGAGCGCGTCGCGGCGGCGATGGACGCGCGCATGGCGGAGCTGCCGCGGGCGGCAACCGTGCGTGCCTCCCTCAAGAACCGCGGCGCGCTGATCGCCACGCGCGACCTCGACGAGGCCGTCGCGCTGTCCAACCGCATCGCGCCCGAGCATCTCGAACTGTCGATCGAATCACCGCGCGATTGGCTGCCGAAGATCCGCCACGCCGGTGCTGTGTTCCTCGGCCGCCACACGCCGGAGGCGCTGGGCGACTACTGCGCCGGCCCCAACCATGTGCTGCCCACCTCGCGTGCGGCGCGCTTCTCCAATCCGCTCGGCGTCTACGAGTTCCAGAAGCGCAGCAGCCTGATCGAGTGCAGCCCGCAGGGCGCGAGCCGGCTGGCGGAAATCGCCGGCGCCATCGCCGACGCCGAAGGTCTGCAGGCGCACGCCGCCAGCGCGCGCGACCGCGCCTGATTCAGATCGCGGCGATGAGGTCGCGCAGCGCGCGATAGCCCTCGACCAGCCGCGGGCCAGGGCGCCCGAGAAATTCCTCGCTGACCGCATGGATGCGGCCGTTGCGCACGGCGGGAGTGGTTTCGTGTCCCGGCCGTCGGGCGACCACCTCGGCGCGATAGTTCTGCACCTTCACGCCGCACCAGCTCATCACGATGACGTCGGGCGCCGCCTCGACCACCGCGGCGTCCTCCAGTGGCTGGCTCTTGGCGGGCAGGTGCCGCCAGGGATTCTCGCCACCGGCGAGTTCGATCAGATCCGTGACCCAGGATTGCGCGCCCGGCGCAATCACTGGCTTGGGCCACCATTCGACCAGGACGCGCGGACGCGGCGTATCGCGTGCGACCGGTGCCATCTGCGCCTGCATCCGCGCCACCAGGGCGCGGCCCCGCGCGGCCACGTCCAGCGCGCCGGCGATGTCGATGATGCTGGAATACACATCGTCGAGGCTTTGCGGATCGATCACGAGCAGCGGCAGGCCGTCGGCGCGCAACGCTTCGACGATGCGCTCGTGGCCCGGCACCGTCAGCGAGGTCAGCACCAGGTCCGGCTTGAGTTCCTTGACGCGATCGACCGCGAGGTCGAGGTCGCGACCCAGCTTGGGCAGGGGCGCGACCACCTCGGGCGGGAAATCGGAATCGCTGTCGATGCCGACCAGCCGGTCCGCGCAGCCCAGCGCGCAGACGATCTCCGTGTTGGAGCAGGTATGACTGAAAACCCGCACGCGAATCAGTCGAGGTTCTTCATCACCCTCGGGATGCCGAGCTTGAAGCCAGCCTTGAGGATGCCGGCGATCAGGCGGCCGGTGCCGGGAATGCGCGGCTCGAAACCGATGGTGTACTTGACGCGCGTGCCGCCGCCGGGCGCATCGCTGAACTCGATGTGGCCGAGATGATTCTTGATCGGGCTGCCGCGCGAGACGATGTACTCGATCAGCGTTTCCGGCTGGAAGGTGATCACGGTCTCCTCGAACGAGGGGCCGGGCAGGGGCAGCGAGATGCGGCGCACCGAACCCAGGCCATCCGGATTCTTCGGGTCTTCGCCGTCCTTGATGCGCTCGAACTTGCCGCCGAAGATCAGGCCGACTTTTTCATGCGTGCCGAAAAACTTGAAGATCTTGCTGCTGGGGGCGGGAAAAACTTCGTCGAAACCGACTTCATACCGTGACATGGATGCTCGCTCCTGGAAAAAATCGGCGGCCATCATAGCCTGCCCCTGTTAGAATGCACGCGAGTCGGCCAGACAACCGCCGCCGTCGCAAGACGGGGGAGGAAAGTCCGGGCTCCATCGGGCGAAGTGCCAGGTAACGCCTGGGAGGCGCGAGCCTACGGAAAGTGCCACAGAGAACGAACCGCCTAAGCGCCGCAAGGCGCCGGTAAGGGTGAAAAGGTGCGGTAAGAGCGCACCGCGTCGCTGGCAACAGCGACGGCACGGAAAACCCCACTTGGAGCAAGGCCAAATAGGGAAGGACGCCGCAAGGCGACACGCGGCCCGCGTGCCTTCCGGGTAGGCTGCTTGAGCGTGCCGGCGACGGTACGCCTAGAGGAATGGTTGTCCACGACAGAACCCGGCTTAACGGCCGACTCATTTTTTCACTTCTTGCATCCCCCTCGATGGTCCTGGTTTTTGCGCGGCTTTTCGCCGCCGCGATGAACGACGCCGCGCCGCGGCCGTCATCGCCAATTCCCTTACTTTAAGTTGTTCTCCTAACTCATTGTTTTGAATGATGGAGAAAATTGCCCAACGGTCGCTTTCTAAGTGCTTGTCCTGCTTCGCTTTTTGCCGGTAAAAATCCTTGCTTGGTGGTATGAAGTGGATTAAAGTGGTCAATAAGTGCAGAAAAGTGGGGAGTAATGGCGACCCTGTCGCCGTTTCAGACAATGTTCGCCGGAACGCATCAGCTCGCAATCGACGACAAGGGACGCCTGGCGATCCCGTCGCGGTTTCGCGCGCAGCTCGACGAACGCTGCCAGTCGCAGCTGGTGATCACGATGGGTCCCAATCCCTGCATCGAGATATACCCTGCGCCGGAATTCCAGCGCATCGCGCAGGACATCCAGAACATGGAAGACCGCCGCCAGGCCGACCTGCTCAAGCAGGTGTTCATCGGCTTCGCGGTGGAGACGGAAGTCGACAAGCAGGGACGCGTGTTGCTGCCGCCGATGCTGCGCAAACGCGCGCGGCTCAATGGCTCGGCGGTGCTGATGGGTCAGTACACGCGCTTCGACGTCTGGGCCGAAGAGGTGTGGAACGACCGCTTCGGCGAGGGGCCCGGGTCCGCCCTGGCGTCGCTCGGCGACGCCTTCCTGACGCTCAAGCGGTGATCGGCCATGCCGGCATGTGCCCTTCGCCCTGCCTCTGCCGCACGGGCTAGCGCCGCGATGTTCGTCCATCGGCCGGTGATGCTTGCAGAAGCCCTCGCCGGCCTCGGTGTCACTGCGGGCGGGATCTATGTCGACGGCACCTTCGGCCGCGGCGGCCATTCCGGCGCGATTCTCGACGCACTGCACGGCAGCGGTGAACTCCACGCGATGGATCAAGATCCGCAAGCCTGCGGCGAGGCGTTCCGCCTGTTCGGCGAGCGCGCCAATTTCCGCATCCATCATCGCAACTTCTCCCAGCTTGCGGCGATGGCGACGGAGCAGGGTATCGCCGGTCGCGTCAACGGCATCCTGCTCGATCTTGGCGTGTCGTCACCGCAACTGGACGATGCGGCGCGCGGGTTCAGTTTCGGCAAGGACGGACCGCTGGACATGCGCATGAACCCGCAGGCCGGCGAGTCGGCAGCCCAGTGGCTGGCACAGGCGTCGGAGCGAGAGATTGCCGACGTGTTGTGGACGTATGGCGAGGAGCGCAACAGCCGCCGCATCGCGCGGCGCATCGTCGAGACGCGCGTAGAAGCGCCGCTGGCGACCACGGCCCAGCTCGCGGCCCTGATTGCGTCAGTGCCCGGTCCGCGCAGCCATCACATCCACCCGGCAACGCGCAGCTTCCAGGCCATCCGCATCCACATCAACCGCGAACTGGACGTGCTGGAGTCGGTACTGCAGCAGGCGCTTGATGTGCTGGCTCCGGGCGGTCGACTGGTCGTGATCAGTTTCCACTCGCTGGAAGACCGCATCGTCAAACGCTTCATGCGCGATGCGTCGCGCGAGGCCGAGATTGTCGACCGCCGGTTGCCGATGGCGCCGAAGGCCGGGCTGCCGCCGCTGCGGCTGATCGGGCGCAAGCAGTTGCCCGGCGATGCCGAGTGCGCGGAAAACCCGCGCGCGCGCAGCGCCGTGCTGCGCGTGGCGGAGCGCCAGGCATGAGGTCGCTGCGCAGCTTGGTCGAAGGGCGCGGCGGCCTGCTGCTGCCGCTGGCACTGGCGCTGGCCGTGGTGGTATCGGCGCTGGCGGTGGTCCGCACCAAGCATGAGAACCGCGCGCTGGTCAACGATCTGGACCGTCTCCGCGCCGAACGCGAGCGTCTCGACATGGAATGGTCGCAGTTGCAGCTCGAGGAGGCGACGCTGTCGCACCACGCGCGCGTCGAGAAGATCGCTCGCGAGCAGTTGGGCATGACCGAGCCGCGCGACTATGCGGTCGTGAGCAGCAAGCCATGAGTGCTCCAGCTCGGATCGCGCCGCGTAGCTCCATGCGCGTGATGGCGTCCGTGGCGCTGCGTGCAGACGCTACAAAAGCCGGCGCGGAGGCGAGCGCATGAACGGCGCACGCGCCAACCTGGTGGCGAAGCCGGTCGGCGCCTGGCGGCGCTGGGCGGTATTCGGTGTGCTGGGCCTGGGCGTGACGGTGGTGCTGGGGCGCGCGTTCCAGTTGCAGGTCCTGCAGCGCGACTTCCTGGTGCAGGAAGGCGACAAGCGCCACATCCGTACCCTGGTGATTCCGGGTCATCGCGGCGATATCCGCGACCGCCGCGGCGAACCACTGGCCCTGTCCGCCCCGGTGGAGATGATCTGGGCGGTGCCGGCCGCGCTGCTGGAGTCGCCGCAGCATGTCTACGCCGTGGCCAAGCTGCTCAACAAGAATCCGCGCGAGCTCGACAAGTTTCTGCGTGACCGCGAGGACCGCAAGTTCGTCTATATCAGCGATCCGATCAGCCCGGCGGATGCGCAGCGCGTGCTGGCGCTGAAGGCGCCGGGCGTTTTCTCCGAGCCGTCCTACGCGCGCTACTACCCGGCAGGCGAGGTGGCGGCGCAGGTGGTGGGCTTCTGCGGCCGCGACGGTCAGGGGCTCGAAGGACTCGAGCGCGCGCAGGAAGCGGCGCTGGCCGGCAAGGCCGGGTCGCGCCGCGTGATCCGCGACCGCGCCGGGCGCGTGGTCGAGGACAACCTCGAATCGCGCGATGCCCAGGCCGGGCGCGACCTGGCATTGACGCTCGACCTGCGGATTCAGTACCTCGCCTATCGCGAGCTGAAAGCCGCCGTCGCCAAGAACAACGCGCGCGGCGGCCTCGTGGTCGTGGCCGACAGCAGCACCGGCGAGATTCTCGCGATGGCGAGTTCGCCGGGCTTCAATCCCAACAACATGGAAGACCGCAAGGGTGGCGGTGAGCGCAATCGCGCCATCACCGACAGCTTCGAGCCGGGCTCGACGGTCAAGCCGGTGCTGATCGCGCAGGCTCTGTCGCTGGGCCTGTACCAGCCGACCAGCCATGTCGATACCACGCCGGGTTTTCTCAAGGTGGGCTCGCTGACGGTGCATGACGTGCATCCGCAGGGCGACATCGATCTGGCGACGGTGCTGAGCAAGTCCAGCAATGTCGGTGCGGCCAAGATCGGTCTGAGCCTCGGCGCCGAGGCGGTATGGAGCGGCTACCAGCATTTCGGCTTCGGCGAGCCGGTGTATTCGGGATTCCCCGGCGAGGCGAGTCCGGTGCTGCGTCACTTCAGCGAATGGGGGCAGATCGCCACGGCCACCGCATCCTACGGCTACGGCCTGTCGCTCAATGCCCTGCATCTGGTGCGTGCCTATTCGGCGCTGGCCAACGATGGCCTCATGCCACACCTGCATCTGCTGGAGGGTGCATCGCCGGTGCCGCCGCAGCGCGCCGTCTCGGCCAATATCGCGAGCGAGGTGCGACAGTTGATGGAAGGCGTGGTCGCCAAGGGCGGCACCGCCGAGCGCGCGGCGATTCCCGGTTACCGTGTTGCCGGCAAGACCGGCACCATCCGCAAGATTTCCGGTGAAGGCGGCTACGCCGAGAACAAGCATCAGTCGGTGTTCATCGGCATGTTGCCGGCGGAGCACCCGCGCCTGGTCGGCCTGGTGATGATCGACGAGCCGGCCGCGGGCGACTACTACGGCGGACTGGTCGCCGCGCCGGTGTTCTCGACGGTGATGCAGGGCGCCGCGCGCCTGCTGCGCATCCCGCCGGGCAGCGAAAAACTGCCGGCGACGCCACTGCCGGCGCTGCCTTCGACGCAGACTGTCGCGCTGCCTCTGGCGGAGCCGCGTACATGAGCGCCGCCTTTTCCCGCCACTCCCTGCGCAGCCTGTTGGCCGGCTACGACGTGCCGGCGCCGGATGTCGAGGTGGCCGGTGTCGAGCTGGACAGCCGCCGCGTGTCGCCGGGCGACCTCTTCCTGGCCTGCAAGGGTCAGGGACAGCATCACGGACTCGATCATCTCGAGCAGGCGCTGGAGCGCGGCGCGTCTGCCATCGCCTGGGAGCCGGCTCCCGGCCGGCCGCAACCCGATCTTGCGATCCCGGCGGTCGCGGTGCCGCAGCTCAGCCGGCGTGCCGGCGAGATCGCCAGCCGCTACCACGGCGAGCCGACGAGACGCCTGTTCATGGCGGGCGTCACCGGTACCGACGGCAAGACCTCGACCGCCTACCTGATCGCGCAGGCGCTGGATGCGCTGGACCAGCCCTGTGCCTACCTCGGCACGCTGGGTTATGGCCGCATCGGCCATCTCGACGCGGCCACGCACACCACGCCTGACGCGGTCAGCCTGCAGCGCCGCTTCGCGCAGTTCGTGGCGGACGGCGCGCGTGCCGCGGCCATGGAAGTGTCCTCGCATGCACTCGACCAGGATCGCGTTTCCGGCGTGCATTTCGATGCCGCCGTGCTGACCAACATCACGCGCGATCATCTCGACTACCACGGCACGGTGGAAAACTATGCCGCGGCCAAGCGCCGGCTGTTTGAGCGGCCGGGGCTGCGCGCCGCGGTTCTCAACCGCGACGATGCGCATGGTGCGCAGTGGCTGCGCGAATTCGGCGACATCGCGGTTGCGTACGGCCTCGACGGTGACACGCCGACGCAGGGGCGCCACGTGCTGGGTCGCGGCCTGCAGCTGCGCGGCGACGGACTTGCCTTCGACATCGACAGCAGTTGGGGCGGCGCCCGTCTGGAGAGCCGTCTGCTGGGACGCTTCAACGCCTACAACCTGCTGGCGGCGCTGGCGGTGCTGCTGCAGGCGGATGTTCCCCTGGCGCGCGCCGTACAGGCGCTGACGCGGGCGACGACGGTGCCGGGGCGCATCGAAGGTTACCGCGGCGCGCTCGCCGCGCCGCTGGTGGTGGTGGACTATGCGCACACGCCGCAGGCGCTGGAACAGATTCTCAAGGCGGTGCGTGCGCACACGGCGGGTCGCCTGTGGTGCGTGTTCGGTTGCGGTGGCGACCGTGATCGCGGCAAGCGGCCGCTGATGGCCGCGGCCGCGGCACGGCTGGCCGATGAGGTGGTGATCACCGACGACAATCCCCGCAGCGAATCGCCCGCCGCCATCGTCGCCGAAATCCGCGCGGGACTGCCGGGCGGCCATCCGGCGCGCGTGATCCACGACCGCGCCGAAGCCATCGCCACGGCGGTACGTGCGGCGGGTCGCGACGATACCGTCGTCGTCGCCGGCAAGGGTCACGAAGATTATCAGATTTACGGCAGCGAGACGCGTGCTTTCAGCGACCGCGGATTTGTGGCGGGACTGGTCGGTCTGGAGCCGCGCCCATGATGGAAACCCTGTACGCGGCGGCACAGCGCATCGGCGCCCGGTTGATCGGCGACAACGCCGGCTTCGCGCGCGTCGTCACGGACACCCGCCAGCTCGCCGCCGGCGACCTGTTCGTGGCGCTCAAGGGGGAAAACTTCGACGGGCACGATTTCGTAGCCCAGGCCGGCGCGCGCGGTGCGGTGGGCGCCCTGGTTTCACGCGTCGTCGATTGCGCCCTGCCGCAGATCGTCGCCGACGACACGCTGACGGCGCTGCAGCGCTATGCTGCCTCCTGGCGCAATGACTTCGACCTGCCGGTGGTGGCCGTCACCGGCAGCAATGGCAAGACCACCACCAAGCAGCTGCTCAGCGCCGTGTTTGCCGCACGCGGGCCGGTGCTGGCAACGCAGGGCAATCTCAACAACCACATCGGCGTGCCGCTGACCCTACTGTCGCTGCGCCGCGAGCACCGCACCGCGGTGATCGAGATGGGGGCCAATCATCTCGGCGAAATCGCGCTGCTGACGCAGCTCGCGCGCCCCGATGTCGGCGTCATCACGCAGGCGGGCGACGCGCATCTCGAGGGCTTCGGCTCGCGCGAGGGCGTGGCACGCGGCAAGGGCGAACTGTTTGCCGGCCTGTCCGCCGGCGGTGTTGCCGTGATCAACGCCGACGACGTCTACGCGCCGCTGTGGCGCGAGCTTGCGGCCAGCGCGTCGATCATCAGCTTCGGTTTCGGCGAGCACGCCGACGTGCGTGCGGTACATGCGCAGCCGGACCCGGCGGAGGCGCCGACCGGCATGCGTTTCGAGCTGCGCGCGCCGGAGGGCCGGCAGACGGTGACGCTGCCGTTGCCGGGTCGTCACAACGTCGGCAACGCGCTGGCCGCCGCCGCCTGCGGCGTGGCGCTGGGCATGGACTTGCGCGACATCGCCGCGGGCCTCGCCCGGGTGCAGGCGCCGCAGGGGCGACTCAACTGGAAGGCCACGCCCGAAGGCGCGCGCCTGCTCGATGACAGCTACAACGCCAATCCGACCTCGCTCCGTGCCGGCATGGAGCTGCTCGCCGGCCTTGGCGGCGAGCGCATCCTCGCGCTCGGTGGCATGGCGGAACTGGGCGCCGATGCGCCGCGTCTGCATCGCGAGGCGGGCGAGGCGGCCAAGGCGCTCGGGATCGACCGCCTGTATGCGCTGGGCCCCCTGGCGGCCGAAGCGGCGCAGGGTTTTGGGGCGGGCGGGCAGGCGTTCGATGACGCCGACGCACTGGCGGCCGCGCTGCGGCCGCAACTGAACAAGAACGTCGTGCTGCTGGTGAAGGGCTCGCGGTCCTCGCGCATGGAGCGCGTGGTGGCCGCGCTCACCGGCGACGGCGGCAAGGGAGAACACTGATGCTTCTGTATCTGGCGGAACTGCTCAAGGAACACGTCAGCGGGTTCAACGTGTTTACATACCTGACCATGCGCGCGGTGCTGGGCATTCTCACCGCGCTGATCTTCTCCTTCGCCTTCGGCCCGGTGATGATCGAGCGGCTGTACCGCTTCAAGTTCGGCCAGCCGGTGCGCAGCGACGGTCCGCAGACGCACCTCAAGAAAACCGGCACGCCGACGATGGGCGGCGTGCTGATCCTGGTGGCGATCACGATCTCGACGCTGCTCTGGGCCAATCTGTCCAACCGCTTCGTCTGGTTCGCGCTGCTGGTGACGCTGGCCTTCGGCGCGGTGGGCTTCGCCGACGACTACATCAAGATCAAGCACAAGGATCCCAAGGGTCTGCCGGCGCGCAAGAAATATTTCTGGCTGTCGCTGGCCGGCTTCGGCGTGTCGCTGATGATCTACCTCACCGCCAAGAGCGAGGCGGAAACCACGCTGATCTTCCCCTTCGTCAAGGAATTCTCGATCCACCTCGGCCTGTTCTTCGTGCTGTGGAGCTATCTCGTCATCGTCGGCTCCAGCAACGCCGTCAACCTCACCGACGGCCTCGACGGCCTCGCCATCATGCCCTGCGTGCTGGTGGCCTCGGCGCTGGCGGTGTTCGCCTACGCCACCGGCAACGTCAAGATGGCGACTTATCTCGGCATTCCCTTCATCAACGGCGTCGGCGAGCTGGCGATCTTCTGCACCGCGATCGCCGGCGCGGGCCTGGGCTTCCTGTGGTTCAACGCCTATCCGGCGCAGGTGTTCATGGGTGACGTCGGCGCGCTGGCGCTGGGCGCGGCGCTGGGCGTGGTTGCGGTGCTGGTGCGGCAGGAACTGGTGCTGGCGGTGATGGGCGGCGTGTTCGTCGCCGAGACGGTTTCAGTGGCGTTGCAGGTCGGTTACTTCAAGTACAGCGGCGGCAAGCGCATCTTCCGCATGGCACCGCTGCATCACCACTACGAACTCAAGGGCTGGCCGGAGCCGAAGATCATCGTGCGCTTCTGGATCATCACGCTGATCCTGGTGCTGGTCGGCCTGTCCACGCTGAAGATCCGGTGACCGAATGACGCGCTACGCCGGACAGCGGATCTTGGTAGCAGGGCTGGGCGCCAGTGGCGCCGCCGCCGTGCGCCACCTGCTGTCCGAAGGCGCCGAGGTGCTGGTCTGGGATGCCACCCGCTCTCCCGCCAGGCTCGCCGAGATCAGTGATAAAATATATGCAAAAAATAATTTCTGTGGACAAAATATAACTTATTTGCCCTTGCATACCCTGCGAGCGGGTGTGCTGTCGCCGGGCATTTCGCTGGACTCCGAACCTGCGCTGGCGCTGAAAAACGCCGGCGTGGAAATCATCGGCGACATCGAGTTGTTCGCGCGCGCCGCCAACGCGCCCATCGTCGGCATCACCGGCTCCAACGGCAAGAGCACGGTGACGACGCTGGTCGGCGAGATGGCCAAGGCCGCGGGCCTGCGCGTCGGCGTCGGCGGCAATCTCGGCACGCCGGCGCTGGACCTGCTCAAACCCGACGCGCAGCTCTACGTGCTGGAGCTGTCCAGCTTCCAGCTGGAGACGACACACTCGCTGCGCTGCCGGGCGGCCACCCTCCTGAACCTGTCGCAGGATCACCTCGATCGCCACGGCACCATGGCGCGCTACGGCGCGGCGAAGGCGCGCATCTTCGACGGCTGCGAGATCGCCATCGCCAATGCCGATGACCCGGCCGCGCGGGCACTGGCGCCCCAGTCTGCTAGGCGGTTCGGTCTCGATGCGGCGACTGAGTACGGCGTGGTGCAGAAGGACGGCGCCGACTGGCTGGCCCATGACGGCCACGCCCTGCTGCCGGTGTCGCAACTGAAAATCTTCGGCTCGCACAACACTGCCAACGCGCTGGCGGCGCTGGCGCTGGCCGACGCGGCCGGCATTCCGCGCGAGGCCAGCCTGCGTGCGCTGCGCGAGTTCAGAGGTCTGCCGCATCGCTGCGAGTTCGTCGCCGAGGTGGATGGCGTGGCCTACTTCAACGATTCCAAGGGCACCAACGTCGGCTCCACGCTGGCGGCGGTGCTGGGCCTGCCGGCGCCCATCGTCTGGCTCGCCGGTGGCCAGGGCAAGGGCCAGGACTTTTCCGAGTTGCGTGCGCCGCTGGCGCAGAAGGGCCGCGCCGCCGTGCTGTTCGGCGAGGACGCGGGCCGCATCGAATCCGACGTCTTTGGCGCGCTGCCGGTGTATCGCGAGCCCGACCTGCACGCTGCGCTGCGCCGCGCCCGCGCGCTGGCGCTGCGCGGCGACCGTGTGCTGCTGTCGCCGGCCTGCGCAAGCTTCGACCAGTTCAAGAGCTACGTCGACCGCGGCGAACAGTTCCGCGCCGCAGTGCGCGCCTTCGCCGGAGACGCGGCATGAAGTTCATGCGCTCGCTGGAATTGCCCACCGCACGCTATGGCCTCGACGGCATTTTTGTCGGCGCCGCGCTGGTGCTGCTGACCTGGGGACTGGTGATGGTGGCCTCGGCCTCGGTCGCGCAGGCCGAGAAGATCACCGGCGCGCCGTTCCACTATTTCTACCGCCAGCTGCTGTTTGTCGGCATGGGGCTTGCAGCCGGGTTCCTGATTTTCCTGGTACCGATGAAACAGTGGGAGAACAGCCGCATGTGGCTGCTGCTGTTCGCGGTGTTCCTACTGCTGATCGTGCTGATCCCTGGGCTTGGCCTCAAGATCAACAACGCGCGCCGCTGGATCGAACTGGGCGTGTTCCGCATGCAGGCGTCGGAGCCGGCGCGCCTGGCGCTGATCCTGTACCTCGCCAGCTATATCACGCGCCGTCAGGCGGAGCTGCAGAACACGCTGCGCGGCCTGCTCAATCCCATCGGCCTGCTGATGATCCCGGCGCTGCTGCTGCTGCTGGAGCCGGATTTCGGCGCCACCGTGATCCTGTTCATGGTGGCCTTCCTGATGCTGTTCCTCGGCGGCGCGCGCCTGCTGTATTTCGGCGGGCTGGTGGCCAGCGCGGCGGTGGCCGCGGCGATCCTGGTCGTGACCGCGGCCTACCGCATGAAGCGCCTGATGAATTTCACCAATCCCTGGGCCGACATCGACCACGGCGGCTGGCAGCTGGCGCAGTCGCTGATCGCGGTGGGTCGTGGCGAGTGGACCGGCGTGGGCCTGGGCAACAGCGTACAGAAGCTGCTGTACCTGCCGGAGATGCATACCGACTTCATCTTCGCCATCCTTGCCGAGGAGTTCGGCCTGCTCGGCATCGCGCTGCTGATCACGCTGTTCGGCGTCATCGTCTGGCGCGGCTTCGTCATCGGCCGCTGCGCCGAGCAGATGGACGAGCGCTTCCGCGCCTATCTCTGCTACGGACTGTCCGGCTGGCTGGGCCTGCAGGCCCTGATCAACATGGCGGTCAACATGGGCATCGTCCCGACCAAGGGCCTGACGCTGCCGCTGGTGAGCTACGGCGGCTCCTCGCTGATCACGGTGTGCCTGATCCTGGGGCTGATCCTGCGGGTGGACTACGAGAACCGTCTTGCGGGCGGCCCGGTAAAGAACCCGGTACGCCCGGACCGTGCGCCGCGCAAGGCGCCCTCCGTGGCGCCGATGACCCTGGACCTCGAGGTGACGCCATGAAGGTCATGATCATGGCTGGCGGCACCGGCGGTCACGTGTTTCCGGCGCTGGCGGTGGCCCAGGCCCTGCAGCGGCAGGGCCACGAGATCGTGTGGATGGGCGCGCCGGAGAGTTTCGAGTCGCGCACCATCCTGCCGCTCGGCATCCCGATGGAATTCATCCGCGTCAGCGGCCTGCGCGGAAAAGGGATGATCAAGCTGCTGCAGGCGCCGCTGCTGTTGCTGCGCGCCGTGCGCGACGCCTTCGCGGTGCTGCGCCGTCAGCGTCCCGATCTCGTGCTCGGCATGGGCGGTTTCGCCGCCGGCCCGGGCGGCCTGGCCGCGTGGCTGCAGCGGCGTCCGCTGGTGATCCACGAGCAGAACGCGGTGGCGGGGTTCACCAACCGCCTGCTGTCGCACATCGCCAGCCGCGTGCTGGAAGCTTTTCCGAAGACATTCACCCACGCCGTGGCGGTGGGTAATCCGGTGCGCGCCGGCTTCGCCGAATTGCCGCCGCCCGCGCAGAGGCTCGACCGCAGCGGCCCCGCGCGCGTGCTGGTGGTGGGCGGCAGCCAGGGGGCGCGGGCGCTCAACGAGTTGATGCCACGCGCGCTGGCGCTGATGCCGCCGGCGCAACGTCCGCAGGTGCGACACCAGGCCGGACGCACGCTGGACGTGGCGCAGCGCGCCTATGCCGAGGCAGGGGTCGAGGCCAGCGTCGAGGCCTTCATCACCGACATGCCCGCCGCCTATGCCTGGGCGGACCTGGTGGTGTGTCGCGCCGGCGCGTCCACCGTGGCGGAACTGGCGGCGGCCGGTTGCGCGGCGTTGCTGGTGCCGTTTCCGGCGGCGGTGGACGACCACCAGACGCGCAACGGCGAATACCTGGTGCGTGCCGGTGCCGCGCTGCTGGCGCAGGAACGCGATCTCGACGCCGCAAAGCTTACGGCTGTGCTCGGCGAGCTGCTCGGCGACCGCGCGCGTCTGGTGCGCATGGCGCAGGCGGCGCGCGACAGCGCCCAGCCGCAGGCGCTGGACCGCATCGTCGAGGAATGCCTGAGCGCGGCGCGTGCGGGAGGTGCGACATGCTGAATCCGGGTGGCATGCAGAAGCTGATGACCACGCAGATGCGCCGCGTGCGGCGCATCCACATGCTCGGCATCGGCGGTTCCGGCATGGCCGGCATCGCCGAGGTGCTGATCAACCTCGGTTACGAGGTCAGCGGCACCGATCTCAAGGAGAGCGCGGCGACGCGCCGGCTCGCCGACCTGGGCGCCACCATCCATCTCGGTCATCGCGCCGAGAACGCGCATCGCGCCGACGCGGTCGTGGTCTCCACCGCGGTCAAGGCCGGCAATCCGGAGCTCGAGTACGCGCGCGAGCATCGCATTCCCATCGTGCGTCGCGCCGAGATGCTGGCGGAGATCATGCGCTTCCGCTACGGCATCGCCATTGCCGGCACGCACGGCAAGACCACTACGACCAGTCTCGTCTCCAGCGTACTGGCCGAGGGTGGACTCGATCCCACCTACGTGATCGGCGGCAAGCTCAAGAGCGCTGGCGCCAATGCGCGCCTCGGCGAAGGCCCGTATCTGGTTGCCGAGGCCGACGAGAGCGACGCCTCGTTCCTGCATCTCACACCGATGATGGCGGCGGTCACCAACATCGATGCCGATCATCTCGAAACCTACGGCGGCGACTTCAAGCGCCTGAAGGCGACCTTCGTCGAGTTCCTGCAGCGCCTGCCGTTTTACGGCCTGGCGGTGATGTGCGTGGACGATCCGGTGGTGCGCGACTTGCTGCCCGAGATCGGACGACCGGTGCTGACCTACGGCCTCTCCGCCGATGCAGACGTTCGCGCCACCGACATCCGGCCCGAGGGCCCGGGTGCGCACTTCACCGTGCATCTGCCGGACGGCGTGCGCGAGGAGTTGCATCTGAACCTGCCGGGCCAGCACAACGTGCAGAACGTGCTGGCGGCCATCGCCATCGGCCGCGAGCTGGGCGTGAGCTTCGAGGCGATCCGTCGCGCGCTGACCGGTTTCCAGGGCGTGGGCCGCCGCTGCGAGCCGCACGGCGCCCTGCATTTCGCGGGCGGCAGCGCACTGCTGGTGGACGATTACGGCCATCACCCGCGCGAGATCGCCGCAACCTTCCAGGCAATGCGGGCGGCGCATCCGACGCGCCGGCTGGTGGTGGTGTTCCAGCCGCATCGTTTCAGCCGTACGCGCGATCTCTTCGACGACTTCTGCGAGATTCTCTCGCAGGCCGATGTGCTGCTGCTCTGCGAGGTTTACGCGGCGGGCGAGGAGCCCATCGACGGTGCCGACGGTCGCGCCCTGGCCCGCGGCATCCGTGCGCGCGGAGCGGTGGAGCCGGTGTTCCTGCGCGGCGTGCAGGACGTGCCGCGTGCGCTGGAATCGGTGCTCAAGGATGGCGACCTGGTGCTGACGCTGGGCGCCGGTGATATCGGCGGCGTGCCGGCGCAGCTCGAGCAGCATTTCCGGGGCAAGGCATGAGCGTGCTGCTGCACAACGAGCCGCTGTCGCGCCATACCTCCTGGCGGGTGGGCGGCCCGGCGGACCGCTACTTCGAGCCCGCCGACCGCGAAGAGCTGATCCGTTTCGTGGCCTCGCTGCCGGCGGACGAGCCGATCCACTGGATCGGGCTTGGCAGCAACCTGCTGGTACGCGATGGCGGCGTGCGCGGCACGGTGATCTGCCTGCACGGCGCGCTCGATCGCCTGGAAATGGACGGCGAACTCGGCGTGCTGGCCGAGGCGGGCGTTCATTGCGCGCGTCTTGCCAAGTTTTGCGTGGGCCAGAAGCTGGCCGGCGCGGGATTCTTCGCCGGCATCCCCGGCACGGTCGGCGGCGCGCTGGCGATGAATGCCGGCGCGCACGGCGGCGAGACCTGGAACGTCGTGCAGGAGGTCGAGGCGATGTTCCGCGATGGCCGCTGCGTCTGGCTGCCGCGCAGCCTGTTCCGTTACGGCTATCGCCATGTCGAGTTGCCGACGGACATGGTCGGGTTCATTGCCGCGCGCTTCCGTTTTGAACCCGACGCCGACGGCACCGCCGAGCAGGACATGAAAGCCTGGCTGGCGCGACGCAAGGCGACGCAGCCCGTGGGCAAGCCAAGTGCTGGCAGCACCTTCCGCAACCCGCCGGGGGATCACGCCGCACGCCTGATCGAGGCCAGCGGTCTCAAGGGCTATCGCATCGGCGGCGCGCAAGTCTCGACGCTGCATGCCAATTTCATCATCACCGAGGACGACGCCCGCGCCGCCGATGTCGAGGCCCTGATCGCGCATCTGCGCGCCGAGGTACAGCGGCAGCAGGGGGTCGAACTGGAGCCGGAAGTGAAGATCATCGGAGAAGCCCGTGGCGCGTAGGCGAGTCAGCGATCCCAAAGTGTTTGGCCGCGTTGCGGTCTTGATGGGCGGCTGGTCGGCCGAGCGCCAGGTCTCGCTGTGGAGCGGGCAGGGCGTGTTCGAGGCGTTGCGTGACCGGGGCGTGGATGTCACCGCGGTCGATGCCGACAAGGCGACCGTGCTGAACCTCGGTTCGCAGGGCTACGACCGCGTCTTCAACATCATGCATGGCACCGGCGGCGAGGATGGCACGGTGCAGGCGATCCTCGATCTGCACGGCCTGCCCTATCCGGGCAGCGGCGTGCTGGCGTCGGCACTGGCGATGGACAAGCTGCGCACCAAGCGTATCTGGAAAGCCGAGGGATTGCCGACGCCGGATTTTGCAGTGCTGAATGACGTACGCGATGCCCACGAGGCGGCGCGGAGGTTCGGATTCCCCTTCATCATCAAGCCCGCCGCGGACGGTTCCAGCGTCGGGGTTTCCAAGGTCAAGCAGGCGGCGCAGATCGAACAGGCCTTTGCCGAGGCGCGGGGCGACGGCCGCACGGTCATCGCCGAGCAGTTCATCGCGGGCGGCGAATACACCTGCCCCGTGCTCGACGGCGAGGCGCTGCCGGTCATTCGCATCGAGCCGGATGGTGAGTTCTACGACTACCACGCCAAGTACATCTCCAACAACACGCGCTACCACTGCCCGGCGGGCCTTGCGCCGGAACACGAACGGCGCCTGCAGTCGATCTGCGCGCGCGCCTTCGAACTGATTGGCTGCGAAGACTGGGGGCGTGTGGATTTCATGATGGACGCGCAGGGGCAGCCCTGGCTGCTGGAGATCAACACGCTGCCCGGCATGACCTCGCATTCGCTGGTACCGATGGCGGCCAAGGCGCGGGGCATGAGCTACGCCGATCTGTGCTGGGCGCTGCTCGAAACCACGCTGGGGTCCGGTGATGGCGGCTGATGCAATGACCATGGACGGGTTCCGCGCCGACCGCATCAATCTCCGCCCCGTGCTGGCGGGGCTGTCGGCGCTGGTCCTGATCCTCGGTGCCGGCGGCCTTTACGCGACCGTGCATCGCGACGCGGCCGTAGGTCGCCTTCAGGTGCAGGGTCCGTTCAAGCATGTGCCGCCGGACCAGATCCGGGCGGTCGCGGCCGAGCAGATTGGCAGTGGATTCCTGGCGGTCGATCTCGATCAGTTGCGCGCGCAACTGGAGCGACTGCCCTGGGTGGAGCATGCGCGTGTCGAGCGCGTGTGGCCGGACGATCTGCGCATCCGCGTCTGGGAGCGCGAGCCGTTCGCGCGCTGGGGCGACAAGGGATTGCTCAGCACGCAGGCCGTGGCCTTCGAGCCGGAGGCCAAGGATCTCGTGCAGGAGCTGCCGCAGCTGTTCGGCCCGCCGGGTCACGAGCGCGAAGTGATGGAGGCCTACAGGCGTCTGTCGCCGAAACTGGCCGCGACACCCTTCCCGCTGCAACGCCTGGGCATGAACGCGCGCGGCGAATGGCTGGCTTACACCTCGGGCGGCATCGAATTGCGGCTGGGCCAGGGCGAGCCGGATGCCAAGCTCGACACGATCGCCGGTCCGATGGTGCGTGCGCTGGGACAGCGGCTGGCTGAAGTGAATTACGTCGATCTTCGTTACACCAATGGATTTGCGGTGGCCTGGCGCGTGCCGGTCGATGCCGCAGGGGGAAAAAAATGAGCAAGCGCGAAGTCCGGAATCTGCTGGTGGGCCTGGATATCGGTACGTCGAAGGTGGTCTGCGTTGTTGGCGAGGTGATGCCGGACGGGCGCATCGAGGTCGTCGGCGAGGGCGCGGCGCCTTCGCGCGGGCTGAAGAAGGGCGTGGTCGTCAACATCGATGCGACCGTGCAGTCGATCCGCCGCGCGGTGGAGAACGCCGAGCAGATGGCGGGCTGCCGCGCGCAGTCGGTCTACGTCGGCGTCTCCGGGGCGCACATCAAGAGCTTCAACTCCACCGGCGTAGTGCCAGTGCGCAACCGCGAGGTGCACGAGCGCGATGTCGAGGCCGTGATCGATGCGGCGCGTGCGATGGCGATTCCCGCCGACCAGCGCATCCTGCATGTGGTGCCCCAGGAATTCGTGGTCGACGGCCAGGACGGCATCCATGAGCCGGTCGGGATGTCTGGTGTGCGTCTGGAGGCGCACGTGCACATGGTCACCGGCAGTCTCAGCGCGACGCAGAATCTGCAGAAGTGCGTCGAGTCCTGCGGCCTGCGCGTCGACAAGCTGATCCTGCAGCATCTCGCGTCCAGCTATGCCGTGCTGATGCCGGATGAACGCGACCTGGGCGTGTGCATGGTCGACATCGGTGGCGGCACCAGTGACATCGCCGTGTTCAAGGGCGGTTCGGTGCGTCACACCGCCGTGCTGCCGATCGCCGGTGACCAGGTCACCAACGACATCTCGGTGGCGTTCCGCACACCGGTGCCCTACGCCGAGGAGATCAAGGTGCGCTTCGGCTGCGCGTTGCCGGAGTTCGCCGCCAGTGACGAGATGATCGAGGTCAAGAGCGTCGGCGAAATGCCCGAGCGCCTGCTGTCGCGCCACACGCTGGCCGAGGTCATCAAACCACGCTACGAGGAACTGTTCCGCTTCATCCGCAAGGAGCTGCATCGCAGCGATTTCTACGACGTCATCGCCAGCGGGCTGGTGCTGACCGGCGGTTCGGCGCAGATGCCGGGCGTGCGCGAACTGGCCGAGGCGGTGTTCGAACTGCCCGTGCGGCTGGGCGCGCCGCAGAACATCCAGGGACTGAAGGATGTGGTGCGCAATCCGGCTTATTCGACGGCGGTCGGGCTCCTGCTGTACGGCGCCCAGGATCAGCCCAAGTTGGCGGTGCGCGGCACGGATGGCGGTGCGGGCGCGGGCTATCTCCTGGGCCGCATCAGCAACTGGTTCAAGGGCAATTTTTAATCAGGCAGGGCAGTTACAAAATAAATTTAATCCACCCGCTTATGGACATATTGACACAAGCAGTGTTATTAAATATTTTACAAGCTACAAAGCTGGTAATAATTAATAACACATGCGACGTGCTGTTCGGCGAGAGCGGGTGGCCACGGTTTCGGGTTTCGGCAATTTCATTTTCGCGTAGGCACAACGCAGGAGAGCAGCAATGAATGATCACTTTGAATTCACCGACGGTCTGAGCAGAAAGGCGGTGATCCGCGTCATCGGCGTCGGCGGTGGTGGCTGCAACACCGTCAACCAGATGGCCCAGGCCAACATCCAGGACGTGGAATTCATCTGCGCCAATACCGACCGCGATCATCTCGAACGCTGCGTCCCGACCAACCAGCTGCAACTCGGCCCCGAAATCACCCGCGGCCTGGGCGCCGGCTCCGATCCCAAGATCGGGCGTCAGGCGGCCGAGGAAGACCGCGACCGCATCCGCGAACTGCTGGAAGGCACTGATCTGCTGTTCCTGACCGCTGGCATGGGCGGCGGCACCGGCACTGGCGCCGCGCCAGTGATCGCCAAGGTCGCCAAGGAGCTGAACATCCTGACCGTTGCCGTGGTCACCAAGCCGTTCCTGTTCGAGAACAAGAAGCGCATGAACATCGCGCTGCAGGGACTCGACGAACTGCGCGAGTTCACCGATTCGCTGATCGTGATTCCCAACGAAAAGCTGAGCCTGGTGCTGGGCACCAAGATCACCATGACCAACGCCTTCAAGGCGGCCAACGACGTCTTGCAGAACGCCGTCCAGGGTATCTCGGAGCTGATCACCTGCCCGGGCCACCTCAATGTCGACTTCGCGGACGTCAAGACCGTGATGGGCAACCGTGGCATGGCGATGATGGGCGTTGGTTTCGCCACGGGCGATGACCGCGCGCAGAAGGCGGTGGAGATGGCCCTGTCCAGCCCGCTGCTCGACGATATCGAGCTGCGAGGTGCGCGAGGTCTGCTGGTCAATGTGACCTGCGACGACTCGCTGACGATGGAGGAATATCAGCTCATCAATGAGCGCGTGCACGAGATCGCGTCGGAAGAGGCGGATGCCAAGTGCGGCATGTCGGTCAATCCGAATCTGAACGGCGAATTGCGCGTGACGGTGGTGGCGACCGGCCTGCAGGGCCACAAGACCGTCGTGCAGACGGTGGCGCCGGCGGCCCCGATCAATCCGAAAGTGGCTTCGTTCATCCGGCCCGAAACGCCGGCGGTGCAGCCGGTCAGCCGGCCGGTCAATCTCGACCAGCAGCCGGCCTACATCCGGAGCGGCGGGCGCGTGGCGGCAGGCGTGGGGACCGCGGCCGCCTTCCTGCAGGAACTGGATGAGGACATCATCAATATTCCGGCCTTCCTGCGGCACCAGGCCGATTGAGAACCACGCACGGGTTCTCCCAGGAACCCATGTTACAATCCGATGTCATTGATGCGGCGCCGACAGGCGCCGCATTGCTTACCGGATCCGGAAACATTTCTCGAAGCAGCGGCGCATGATCAGGCAGCGCACCCTCAAACAGGCCATACGGGCGACCGGCATCGGACTGCACTCCGGCCGCAAGGTCTACATGTCCATGCTGCCCGCCGGACCAGATACCGGTATCGTCTTCCGTCGCACCGACTTGAATCCGGTGGTGGAAGTGCCGGCGCGTGCCGAGCTGCTCAACGAGGCGGTCATGTGCAGCACCCTGGTCCAGGATCAGGTCCGCGTGGCCACAATCGAACATCTGATGTCGGCGCTGGCCGGCCTGGGCATCGACAACTGCGTCATCGAGTTGTCCTCGCCCGAAGTGCCGATCATGGACGGCAGCGCCGGCCCCTTCGTTTTCCTGATCCAGTCGGCAGGCATTCACGAGCAGGATGCGCCCAAGAAATTTCTGCGCATCAAGCAACCGGTGCAGGTGCAGGACGGCGACAAATTCGCACGCTTCGAGCCCCATGAAGGCTATCGCCTGAGCTTCGCCATCGACTTCAAGCATCCGGTGCTCAAGAGCAGCGGCCAGACTGCGGTGGTGGATTTCTCAACGACCACGTATGTCAAGGAAGTCAGCCGGGCGCGCACCTTTGGTTTCATGCGCGAACTGGATCAGCTGCGTGCGCACAACCTCGGTCTGGGCGCCAGCCTTGACAACGTGGTGGCGCTGGACGATTTCCGCGTCGTCAATCACGATGGCCTGCGCTACGAGGACGAGTTTGTCCGGCACAAGATTCTCGACGCCGTCGGTGATCTTTATCTGCTGGGGCATAGCGTCATCGGTGCCTACACGGCCTACAAGTCGGGCCACGCACTCAACAACAAGCTGGTGCGGGCGGTGCTCGCGGATGCCGCCGCCTGGGAACTGGCAACGTTCGATGAGGCGACACAGCAAGCGCCTATTTCCTTCGTTCGAGGCAGCCTCGCCACCGCCTGATTCGGCTTGGGTGGTTGTGCCAAATTAGTGCATCAAGCTATTTTTGCGCGGCCTTTGTCCTTGCGCTGCCGGGCAACTAGTGCTTAGACTCCAAAGACTTGGCTAATAGTCAGGCCTGACTTTTGCATCGATCTCGTTGCAGGTCAGCTCGAACCGCTGTTGCAAAAAGGCCAATAACGCGGTCTTGCGATAGCGCAGGGGGATCAACGCGGACGCAGTTTGCGCATAGATCACGACAACATTCTCACGGATGTTGGCGATGCGCACGGCCTGTATCCAGGGCTCGGCAGCCCATTGCTGCTGCAGCGCGCGGTTGATCTGAGCGAGGCGCTGGGCGCGGGCCATCACCCCGCGGATGCTGGCGGGCTGCTGTTGCAGCCATCGGTGGAGAGGCTCGGCGTCCTGGGACATTTTTGATGCGGTTGTCATGGATATTATAGTTGTCAGCAAGAAGCGTGGCCGGACATGGAAGCTCCAGCTCGAGCCGGGCAATGTGCTCGGCTGGTTGCCGTTGGCACTGGCGGCTTCCTTGCTCTGCGGCCTTGGCATGGCGGCGGGCTACTGGATGCATGGCGATGGCGCCGTGATTCCTTCCGGATTGGTGGCGACCTGGGCCAAGGAGGTCAGCGATCAGCGGATCGAGCTGACCGCTGCAAGGGCTGAGGCCGAGCAAAATGCCCATGCGCTGGCGCGCCGCATCGCCGAGTTGCAGGCTCACATTCTCCGTCTAGACGCCGCCGGCCAGCGCTTGACCCAGATCGCGGGATTGGACCGGGGCGAATTCAATTTCGCCAATCCGCCCGCCGTTGGTGGCCCGGAGGAACTGACGGCCGTCAAGGAGCCGACCTTGGGCGACACCATGGCGTCGCTGGATGCCTTCGAAAAGCAGATTTCCGACCGTGAGCGCCAGATGCAGGTGCTGGAAGACCTGTTGCTGGCCAGCAGACTGCAGCGACAAGTACGACCTTCGGGATGGCCCATCGACGGCGGCTGGATTTCCTCCACCTTCGGTTGGCGTACGGATCCGTTTACTGGGCGCTATGCGATGCACTCGGGTGTTGATTTTGCCGGCAAGGATGGAGCCGATGTCTTGGCGGTTGCCACCGGCATCGTCACCGAAGCCGGAGAACACTCCGGCTATGGCGAGCTGGTGGAAATCAACCACGGCAATGGCTTCGTGACGCGCTACGGGCACAACGAGCGCGTCCTGGTCAAAGTGGGCGACAAGGTGAACAAGGGCCAGCGCATCTCCTTGATGGGCTCCACGGGCCGCTCAACCGGTCCGCATGTGCATTTCGAAGTTCTCTATAACGGCCAGACCGTCAATCCCGAGCAGTACATCGACGCGGCTCATTAATCCGTCGCGCTTGAATCGCAGGGCTGCGTCCTCATGATTCTGTCGGCGAGGCATAATACCGGCCCGATACCGTCCCTCCTTCCACCTGCTCCGTGCCGCGGGGCTCACAGCGTCCTTCGAGAACATGTTCAATAACCTACTGGCCCGCGTGTTCGGCAGCCGGAATCAGCGCATCCTCAAGGGCTTGGAAGGATTGGTGGCTCAGGTCAACGCGCTCGAGGCGAAGTTTGCCGCCATGAGCGATGCCGAACTGGCAGGGCAGACACTGCAGTTCCGCGAACGCCTGGCGAAGGGCGCGGATCTTGAGTCCCTGAAAGCCGAAGCTTTTGCGGTCGTGCGCGAAGCGGGTAAGCGCGTGCTGGGTATGCGGCATTTCGATGTGCAGTTGATCGGCGGTGCGGTTCTGCATGCCGGCAAGATCGCTGAAATGAAGACCGGTGAAGGCAAGACCCTGGTGGCGACGCTGCCGGCGTATCTCAATGCCCTGCCCGGCAAGGGCGTGCACATCGTCACGGTCAACGATTACCTTGCGCGGCGAGACGCCGACTGGATGGGGCGGATTTTCCGTTTCCTCGGCCTGACCGTAGGTGTCGTGGTATCGGGGCAGTCGCAGCAGGAGAAGCGCGAGGCCTACGCCGCCGATATCACTTACGGCACCAACAACGAACTGGGTTTCGACTACTTGCGCGACAACATGGCGTTCTCGCTGGGCGATAAGGTCCAGCGCGGCCAGTTTTATGCCGTGGTCGATGAGGTGGACTCCATCCTGATCGACGAGGCGCGCACGCCGCTGATCATTTCCGGTCCGACGGACGACGATCCGGAGTTGTATCGCAAGATCAACGTCATCATCCCGAAACTGAAGCGCCAGGCCGACGAGGAGGGAGAGGGCGATTTCTTCGCCGACGAGAAAGGCAAGCAGGTTCATCTCTCCGAGCAGGGGCACGAGAACGTCGAGCGCCTGATGCGTCAGGCGGGCCTGCTGGGCGAGGACGACAGCCTTTACGATGCTGCCAATATCGTCCTGATGCATCACCTCAATGCGCTGCTGCGCGCGCACACGCTGTATCACCGCGATGTCGAATATATCGTGCGCGGTGGCCAGGTCATCATCATCGACGAGTTCACCGGCCGCATGATGGCCGGTCGCCGCTGGAGCGATGGTCTTCACCAAGCGGTCGAAGCCAAGGAAGGTGTGCAGATCCAGCAGGAAAACCAGACGCTGGCGTCGATCACGTTCCAGAACTATTTCCGCCTCTACCAGAAGCTGTCCGGCATGACCGGCACGGCCGACACCGAGGCCTTCGAATTCCAGAACATCTACAACCTCGAAGTGGTCGTGATTCCCCCGAACCGGCCCATGCTGCGTCAGGATCGCGGCGACCAGGTTTTCATGACGGCGAAGGAAAAATTCGATGCCGTCATCAAGGATCTGAAGGACGCGCACGCCCGCCAGCAACCGGTGCTGGTCGGCACGGCTTCGATCGAAACATCCGAATTGCTGTCGGGCCTGCTCAAGCAGCAAGGCATCGCGCATGAAGTGCTCAACGCCAAGCAGCACGAGCGCGAGGCGGAAATCGTGGCCCAGGCCGGCCGGCCGGGTGCGGTCACCATCGCCACCAACATGGCCGGTCGCGGCACTGACATCGTGCTGGGTGGCAGCCTCGAGGCCGAGCTGCACCAGTTGCCCGAGGAAGACGTTGCCGGACGCGAGACAGCAAAGCAGGCGTGGCGCCAGCGGCACGAAATGGTCGTCAAGGCGGGTGGACTGCTGGTGATCGGCTCCGAGCGCCATGAATCCCGTCGCATCGACAACCAGCTTCGCGGCCGCTCAGGACGTCAGGGTGATCCGGGCGCATCGCGCTTCTACCTGTCGCTGGACGACACCTTGATGCGCATTTTCACGCCGCCGCGTATGCGCACGATGCTGCAGAGCCTGGGCATGGCCGAGGGCGAGGCCATCGAGCACCGCTGGGTGACGCGCGCGATCGAGACGGCGCAGCGCAAGGTCGAGGCGCATCACTTCGACATCCGCAAGAACCTGCTCGAGTACGACAACGTTGCCAACGATCAGCGCAAGGCGATCTACGACCTGCGCGACGAGCTGATGGGCAGTGAGCGCGTGACGTCGATGGTGGACCGCATCCGCCCGGATGTCATCAATGCCATCGTCGACGCCCATATTCCCCCGCAGAGCGTGGTGGAGATGTGGGATGTGCCCGGGCTCGAAGAAGCGTTCCGCCGCGACTTTGGCCTGGACCTGCCTATCGCGAAATGGCTGGACGATGAGTCCGACCTCAACGAGAAGGGCCTGCGCGAGCGTCTGGTCGAGAAGACCGCCGATGCCTACGCGCAGAAGAAGCAGCAGATCGGCGCCCCCGTGCTGGAGCACTTCGAGAAATCCATCATGCTGCAGGTGCTGGACAATCTCTGGCGCGAGCACCTGGCGTCGGTCGACTACCTTCGCCAGGGTATCCACCTGCGCGGTTACGCGCAGAAGGATCCCAAGCAGGAATACAAGCGTGAAGCGTTCACCATGTTCAACGACATGCTCGCGCGCTTCAAGCACGAGGTGATCACGCTGCTGGCCCGTGTCCGCGTTCAGACCGAGCAGGAAGTGCAGGCGCTGGACGAGGAGCGTCGCAAGCCGCGCGAGATGCAGTTCCAGCACGCGGAAGCGCCCGATGTCGCGCAGGCTCCTGCGGCGGCCGAGGCGCAGGGGGGCGACAGTGCCGAGGCTGCAGCCGCCCCGCGCACGCTGCAGGCGGTGCCGGAACCGGCAAGGGCGGCGCCGGTCATGCGCGACCAGCCGAAAGTGGGCCGCAACGATCCTTGCCCCTGCGGGTCCGGCAAAAAGTACAAGCACTGCCACGGCCAACTGGTATGACGTTTTCGACGCCGTGGCATGGCTGCGGCGGGCAAAAGGCTTAAAATGGAAAAGACGCCGGATATTCCGAGCGTCTTTTTTATTGCTCGCGGACGAAACGCATGGCCGTCAATCTCCAGATTCCCTCGTTACTGCATCCGGTTCATGGGGTGCGCCTTGGCGTTGCCGAGGCCGCCATCAAGAAGCCGGGACGCAAGGACCTGCTGCTGATCGAGCTGGCGCCCGGCAGCCGCGTCGCGGGCGTGTTCACGCGCAATGCCTTCGCGGCCGCGCCCGTGGCGCTGTGCCGCGAGCGTCTCGCTGCGGGTCGTGCGATCCGTGGGCTGCTGATCAATGCCGGCAACGCCAATGCGGCGACTGGCGCAGGCGGGCTGGAAGACGCGCGGTTGACCACCGCCGCTGCGGCTCAGGCGCTGGGCTGCGAGGCTGATCAGGTGCTGCCGTTTTCCACCGGCGTGATCGGCCAACGCCTGCCCGTGCAGCGCATGAAGGACGCGATCCCGGCCGCTGCAACGGTGTTGTCCGCCGGCGGCTGGCTCGACGCCATGCGCGCGATCATGACCACCGACACTGTGCCCAAGGGCGCAACCCGGCGCGTGGCGACCTCGCAGGGCGAGGTGACCGTGACCGGCATCGCCAAGGGAGTCGGCATGATCCACCCGGACATGGCAACGATGCTGGCGTTCATCGCCACCGACGCGCGACTGTCAGGGCCGGCGACAAAGCGCGTCCTGACCGATGCCGTCGCGCGCAGCTTCAATTGCGTGACCGTGGATGGCGACACCTCCACCAACGACTCCTGCATGCTGCTGGCCACCGCGCAGGTGGGCAGTGCGGACATCGACGAGAACCACGCCGACTACGCCGTGGTTGCCGCTGCGGTGGAGGCGGTGTGCCTGGAGCTGGCGCACGCGGTGGTGCGCGATGGCGAGGGCGCGACCAAATTTGTGACGGTGCATGTCGGAGGTGCTGCGACGGCCGCCGAGGCGCGACAGGTGGCGCTGTCGGTGGCGCACTCGCCGCTGGTCAAGACCGCGCTGTTCGCCTCGGACGCCAACTGGGGGCGCATCGTCATGGCCATCGGCAAGGCGGGCGTGACCGGGCTCCAGGCGTCGCGCGTCAGCGTCGCGCTGGACGATGTGGCGCTGATCGACAACGGCGAGCCGCGCCCGGATTACCGTGAGGAGCGCGGTGCGGCCGTGGTCGCCAAACCGGAATTCGCCATCCGCATCGGCCTGGGGCGCGGCGATGCGCAGACCACCGTGTGGACCTGCGACTTCAGCTACGACTATGTGAAGATCAACGCCGAGTATCGAACGTGAACCCTGCAGGTAACGTCCGGGTTTCGCGCCTGGCGCGGCGCCGTAGCCGACAGCCCTTAGCTGCTGCACGCCACGGCTGATGCGGCCGGTCATCGCGGTCGCCGCCGGCTGCCTGGTCAATGCCAGTGGCGAGGTGCTGATCGCGCAGCGTCCGGCCGGCAAGATTGCGGCGGGCCAGTGGGAATTTCCAGGCGGCAAGATCGAGCCCGGCGAACGCAGCGACCAAGCGCTGGCGCGCGAGCTGGAAGAAGAGCTCGGCGTGCGCGTCCGCACGGCGCGGCCCCTGATTCGCGTGCGGCATGACTACAGCGATCGCACGGTGGTGCTCGACACCTGGCTGGTGAGCGCCTACGAGGGTGAGCCGCACGGGCGGGAGAATCAGGCCTTTGCCTGGGTTAAGCCCGAACGCATGAACCAATACCCGCTGCTGGCGGCGGACGCCCCCATCGTCGCTGCGCTGCGGCTGCCCGCTGATTACGTCTTCACGCCTGCCGGCGGCAGCGACGAGGGTTGCCTTGCAGGCCTGTCGCACTTGCCGCGTGGTGCGTTGTTGCGCCTGCGCCGCCCCGGCTTGGACCGGGAGGCCTATGCGGCGCTGGCGCGGCGCATGCTGCCACAGTGTCAGGCCCAGGGGCTGGGCTTGATGTTCGACGGTTCGCCGGAGCTGGCCGCGGCGTCGGGGGCTGCCGGCTGGCATGCCCGCGCTGCGGACCTGCAGAGACTGCGAGAGCGCCCGGTGCCGGCCTCGATGTGGTTCGCAGCCTCTGTCCACAACGCGCAGGACGTGACGCAGGCCAAGGCACTGGGCGTCGATTTTCTGGTGGCCGGATCGGTCAAGGCCACGCCCAGCCACCCGGCGGGTCACACGTTGGGCTGGGCGGGTTTTTCCGAACTCGTTTCGCTGGCCAGCGTGCCGGTCTATGGCATCGGTGGTATCGGCCCCGGAGACCGCGCCCGTTTGCACGGGGTCTACGCGCAGGGGGCGGCCGGTATCTCGGCCTACTGGAGCCGCGTCGGGTCGTCCTGACCGGAAAGGTTCTCGCCAGCGGACTCCTTATCGGCGGGAACGGCGTAGCGGCCGCTAAACCACTCGCCGAGGTCCAGCAGTTTGCAGCGCTGGGAGCAGAAGGGGCGCCAGGCGTTGTCCGGCGTCATCGCGACCGGCGACCCGCATTGCGGGCACGGTGGGCTCGAGGCTTTTTGAGGGGCACCCGCTCTTGTCATGTCAGGCTTCCAGGTCGTTATATTTTATTTATAGAAAATAAAATTAATAAATAATTTATAATTAAACCGCAGGGGAAAAACGGTAGAGCGGGTGGCGGTTTCAGGCGGCTCAGAGCGTGCAGCACTGCATCAGGAAGCTGATGTCCGCCGCCGCTTGCTGGCTGCGGACGTTGACGTCGTTGGCGTTCATGAAGCGGACCGTGAAGCGGTGGCGGCCGGCGCTGATTTCCGGGTAGACGTGCGCCGCCAGCGGCACCGTCACGCGCACCAGCACGCAAGGCCCTTGCGGCGTATGGACGTACATGCCGCCGTGAGCGACGCGCGATTCCGGCTCGACACTGTTGCGCAGCAGGCGCAGGTACAGGTTGATGGCCTTCTCGAACGGCCGGATGTCGGCGAACCAGGCGTCAAGGTCGCGCCGGATCCGCTCGTGCGGCTGCGACAGCCAGAAATGGAAGGCCGGCAGGTCGAAGGCGCAGGTGCCGCCGGGGATGCCGGAGCGGTTGAGGACCGCGGTGAGGAAATCGTTGCCCCTGAGCAGGGAGCCGGCGAACTGGGTGGCGAGCTGCTGCATGCCGCTCAAGGCTTCCGTGATTTCCCCAAGGATGGCCTGGAGGCGGCTGCCATCGATGCCGGGGCGCGCCGCCAGGCGGGTCAGCGCCGTGTGCTGGTCGGCCAGTTCCTTGAGGATGTCGTTCTTGAGGTCCGAACGCGACAGTACGGTGAGGATGTCCAGCAGGCTTTGCAGGGTCGCGCGGACACCGAGGCTGCTGTGGTCTTCCCGCGCGTGACGATGCTGGGCGAAGAGGAACTCCAGGCGCAGGAAAGTGCGCACCCGCTCGGTCAACGGCTGTTCAAACGCGACGGACTCGGCTCCTTGAGTCACGGAAGCCCCACGGCAAAATAAACAGCGGCGATTGTGAACTGTGTCGCAAGTGTTCGCAAACAGTGAAATTCACTCATGCGCCGCCAGCGAGAGGAAACGCCGATGCAGCGCCGCCACCTGGGCCTGGGTGGCGTCCGGATGACCGGTATTGACGATCACATCATGTGCCGCCGCCAGGCGCGCGTCGCGATGCAGCTGCGCGGCGATCATGCTGCGCGCCAGGCTCTCGTCGATGCGGTCCCGGGCGACCAGCCGCGCCATCTGGGTTTCGACCGGCACGTCGACCACGACCACGCGGTCGACCAGTTCGCGCATGCCCGATTCGAGCAGGATCGCAACGGAGACGACGCAATACGGCGTGGTTTGCGCGTCCCGCCAGGCGGCGATGCGGCGCGCGATATGCGGATGGGTGATACGTTCCAGTTCACGCTTGGCGGCGGCGTCGGTGAACACCAGTTCGCGCATGCGCCGGCGGTCCAGCTCGCCATTCGCCATCAGGTAGTCCGCGCCAAAATGCAGAGCGATTTCCGTGAGCGCCGGCGAGGGCGGCGCCACCACGTCGCGCGAGACGCGGTCGGCGTCGAGCACCGGCACGCCGAGTTTGTGAAACTGGGCTTCGACCAGGGATTTTCCGCTGGCGATTCCGCCGGTAAGCCCTACGGTGAGCCGCGGCATGTCAATGGATGCCGGAATTGTCCAGATAGGCGGCCGTGATCTCATGGCCCCAGATCAGCGCGATCCAGCCGGCCGCGGCGAGATAGGGCCCGAACGCCATCGGAATGTCCCTGCCTTGACGGCGGAGCAACACCAGCCCGAGACCGACGACCGCGCCGACGACCGAGGACAGCAGGATGATCAAGGGCAGGGACTGCCAGCCCAGCCAGGCACCGAGCGCAGCAAACAGCTTGAAATCGCCGTAGCCCATGCCCTCCTTGCCCGTGATGAGCCGGAACAGCTGGAAAACCGTCCAGAGACTCAGGTAGCCGGCCATCGCCCCGATCAAGGCGTCCTGAGTGCCGGCGAACACGGACCACATGCTCAGGCCGAGTCCCAGCCAGAGCAGCGGGAGGGTGATGTCATCGGGCAGCAACTGCGTGCGCAGATCGATCACTGCCAGCGTGAGCAGCGCCCAGCTGAGGACCAGCGCCGGCAAGAGCTGCACGGACCAGCCAAAATGCCAGGCGCAGACGGCGGAGACGGCGCCAGCCGCCGCTTCAACCAGCGGGTATTGGATCGAGATGGGGGTTTTGCACCGCGCGCATTGGCCGCGCAGGAGCAGCCAGCTCAGCACCGGGACGTTCTGCCACGCCCGGATGGGCGCACCGCAGCCGTTGCAGCGCGAAGAGGGGAAAACCAGCGACAGTCGTTTTTCCTCGATCGCAGGAAGCTCGAGAATCTCGCGGCATTCCCGCTTCCAGGCCATCTCCATCATGCGCGGCAGACGCAGGATCACCACGTTGAGGAAGCTGCCGACAGTCAGCCCGAGGAGCGCGGTCGCGAACCACAGAAAGGGCGGGTTATCGCGCAATACGTCGAATAGCAGCATGCGGGGCTCGCTGAAATGGAACGGCTGCCTGCGTCTGGAGCGTCAGGCAGCCGGTGGAAGTGAACAGTGTTTTAGGGGGCGAGAGTTAGCCGACGACTTGACCCAACTTGAAGATAGGCAGGTACATGGCGACTACGAGGCCGCCGACGAGGATGCCAAGGACGGCCATGATCATCGGTTCCATCAAGCTAGAAAGGGCATCGACGAGGTTATCGACTTCGGCTTCGTAGAAGTCGGCGACCTTGGCGCACATTTGATCCAGTGCGCCCGACTCCTCTCCGATCGCGACCATTTGCACCGCCATATTCGGAAAAATGCCGGCCTGCTGCATGGTTAACTGCAATTGTTGTCCGGTCGCAACCTGATCACGCATGGCCATGATGGCTTCGGTGAACACGATATTGCCGGCGGCTTTGGCGACGGAGTCCATCGCTTCGACCAGCGGCACGCCAGCGGCGAACATTGTCGATAGCGTGCGGGCAAAGCGTGCGACCGCGGATTTGTAAAGGATGTCGCCGACCACGGGAACTTTGAGCATGACGCGGTCGAGCAGGCGGCGGAAATTAGCGGAGCGTTTGTGCAGGTTGACTAGGAAAAAGCCGCCTCCGCCCAAGATGCCGGCGACCATCCACCAGTAGGCCTGCATCCATTTTGAAAGATTGACCACCATTACTGTGAATGCAGGAAGGTCGGCACCGAAACTCTTAAACAGGTCCTCAAACTGTGGAACGACGAACACCAGCAGGATCGCTGTGACAACAAAAGCGATAACCATCACGGCGGTCGGGTACGTGAGCGCTTTCTTGACCTTTTTCTTAATGGCCTCAGTTTTCTCTTTATAGGTGGCCACTTTGTCCAAAAGGGTTTCCAGCGCGCCCGATTTCTCGCCTGCGTCGACAAGATTGACGAACAATTCGTCGAAATGAAGCGGGAACTTGGCGAGGCTCTCAGCAAAGGAGGAGCCGCCTTCAATACTCGCCTTGATAGCCAGAATCATTTCACCCATAGACGGATTGTCGTGGCCGCGACCGACGATTTCGAGCGCCTGAACCAGAGGCACCCCCGACGTCATCATGGTAGCCATCTGCCGGCTGAAGATCGCGATGTCGCCCGACTCGATTTTCCTCTTCCTGCCGGCTGCAAAAAGCGAGGACTGGCGGCGTACTTTGAGCGGATTGACCCCCTGCTTGCGCAACTGGGTCTTGATCATGCTTTCGCTGGGGCCGACGCTTTGGCCCTTTACCCGTTGTCCCTTGCGGTCTGTGCCTTCCCAGACGAACGTATATTCTTTAACGGCGGCTGGCGCTGCGGCCATATTGTCCCCTCGGCCCTAAGTTTTATTCTCCCATGGTACAGGCATTCGCCTGTAACAGGTCAATGGCGCCGTCCTTCACTTTTTTCAGGGCAGACTGGCGCAAGTCCTTGATGCCTTCTTTCTGTGCTTGGTCGGCAATCTCGATGGCGTTACCGCCCTCCATGATGATGCGTCCCATCGCATCCGAAAAGGGCATGACCTGGTAAATGCCTGTGCGCCCCTTGTAGCCGCCATCGCATTGATCGCAACCCACGGCTTCATAAATCGTGAAGCCTGGGGTATCGACTTCCTCCGGCTTGAATCCCTGACGAATCAACTCCGGCTTGGGAATATTGGCGGGCCGCTTGCAACTCTTGCACAGTCGGCGCGCGAGTCGCTGCGCGATGATCAGGTTGAGCGTGGACGCGATGTTGTAGGCGGGCACGCCCATGTTCATCAGGCGAACCAGCGTCTGCGGGGCGTCGTTGGTATGCAGCGTGGACAGCACAAGGTGGCCGGTCTGTGCGGCCTTAATGGCGATTTCGGCGGTTTCCAGGTCGCGAATTTCGCCGACCATGATGACGTCGGGGTCCTGACGCAAGAAAGCTTTCAATGCCGCAGCAAATGTCAGACCCACCTTGGGGTTGACGTTGACCTGATTGATGCCAGGCAGGTTGATTTCGGCTGGGTCTTCCGCCGTCGAGATATTGATATCTTCCGTATTAAGAATGTTCAAACCCGTGTAGAGCGACACCGTCTTGCCCGATCCAGTTGGGCCGGTCACGAGGATCATGCCCTGGGGGCGCGCGAGCGCCTTCATGTAAGCGTCTTTCTGTTCGGGCTCATAGCCCAGCGCATCAATGCCCAATTGCGCACTGGACGGATCGAGAATACGGCAGCAGATCTTCTCGCCAAACAGCGTCGGGCAAGTATTCACGCGGAAGTCGATCGCCTTGGTCTTTGAAATGTAGAGCTTGATGCGACCATCCTGAGGCACACGACGCTCGGCCAGGTCCAGGCGAGACATCACTTTGACACGCGCCGCTAGACGCCCGCCCATCTGAACCGGCGGAGTCGCCACGATCTTCAGCTCGCCATCCTTTCGGTAGCGGATTCTATAAATCTTCTCGTATGGCTCGAAATGGATATCCGAAGCCCCCTGGCTGATGGCGTCAACCATGATCTTGTTGACGAAGCGGACGATGGGAGCATCATCCGCGTCGGATTTTGTGACGTCCGGGCCAGTGTCGTCTTCGCCGCCTTCGACGATATCCAAGCTTTCAAGGTCAGCGTCCCCGACATTCATGTTCGAGGATTCCAGCGCCTGCAGAGTCACTTCAATCGTTTTGTTGAGCTTGTCCTCCTCGACAAGCACAGCTTCCACTGAATTGCCGGTCGCAAATTTAATGTCGTCTAGCGCCTGCAGGTTCGTGGGATCGGATACGGCTACGTGTACCTTTTTCCCTCGCAAGAAAATCGGCAGCGCGTGGGCTTTACGAATGACCTTTTCGTTGACGCTCTTCGCGATCTTCTGATCGATTTCGACAGAATTCAAATCCAGCAAGGGAATCCCAAATTCGATACTGGCCGATTCTGCAATCCTGGCTGCGGTTAATAATTTGCCCTCAACCAGCAAACTTACGAAAGAGGCTCCTGATTTAAGTGCTTTTTGCTGGACGTCGCGCGCTAACTCCTCGGACAGCAAGGACTCTGCAACCAAGCGTCTGGCTAAGCCACCCAAAAACCCTCCGGGCGAAGCAGGTTGAGAAGTAATGGCCAAAGGACTAATCGACGATGTAGTGGGGGGTAGCCAATCTTGTGCCCTATCTGTAAGTTTTAGTCAACCGCGAGGCAATGCGAGACAGTGAATTGTGGGCGATCACTCACGCATCACTCTGGAGGACTTCACGTTGAATGCAGGTGCTGAGACGATTCTCTGTATAATTGGTGGACAATAATTAGACTTCAAATGCGCAGAGGATCGATATGTTTTGGCTGCGAAACATCACGAAAAGCGAAGATGTGGAATCTGTTGCCTCGTCTCTGGTCGAACAATTCGAACGACAAGTGAGTGTTGCAAAAGCGGGCAATACCCGTCTCGTCCAAAGGGCATTCCAACTCGTTCTCGCGCAGGCCAAGGGGGAGGAACGTAAAAGAGAATGGCGCGGAGGGACTTCAGCGCGTGTGGCTCACACCTTCGGCTGGAAGCTAGTTGAGCATGGATATCCGGAGACCTTGTCCATGTCTCTGGCGAAGGCACTCGCTGTCCGATTGGCTCACGATATCTCGGAAAAAAATACGAGAAATCCGACTGCAGCTGACTGACCGTGACGTCAGTTAAATTGCGCGTCGACTTTCTCCTCGTGTCGACAAGGTTGGACACCAATCGAAAAAGCGGAAACCCGTATGACAGATGTAGCTGACGCCGAGACTGCTGATGCCGATCCGTTTCAGAGGGCGCTCGCAGAGCACATGGCGGGCAATTTTCTTCATGCCAAACAGCAATACCGTGCCATACTGAAATCTGATCCCAATCATTTTGACACTCACCAGATGTTGGGAGTGCTTTTGGCGCAGAACGGTGATCCAAAGGAAGGAATCACACATCTTCTTCGTGCGCTGGAACTCGATTCAAAATCTCCGGCGGCATATAACAATTACGGTAACGTTCTGCGCTTGCTAGAGCGCTCGGATGAGGCGCTCGCGGCGTATGAAAAGGCTCTACAGATTGATCCGGATTACCGTGAGGCAGGCGCAAATTTCGGTGGCCTACTTTATGAATTGTCTAGATACGAAGAAGCTATCGCATTTTGGAGCAAAGAGATTCTGATCTGTCAGGATTCTGGGCTCGCACACAATAGTTTAGCCATGTCCTTAATCGAGGTGGGGCGTTATGAAGAAGCTTTGATTCACTGCGAGATGGCGATTTCCCTAATGCCCGATTTTTTTCCTGCTTATGGAAATGCCGCCGTCGCCTTAGTCATGCTGAATCAGTACGACGAGGCTATAGCGCGCTGCGAGGAGGCGCTGTCGATTAATCCTGATTATCCCGAGGCTCACCATAACGCTGCCATTGCGTTTGAAAAATCTAATCTTTCAGAAAAAGCATTGGCTAGTTACGCTGCGGCGCATTCGCTTGTGCCCAACGATCTACAAATACTGTTCAATCAGTCTTTGCTTCATCTGAGGCTTGGTAATTATACGCAAGGTTTCAAGGATCACGAGCTTCGTTGGGAAATTAAGAAGCTAAGGGAGAAAATCCCCATGATTGATAGCCCCAGACCTGCGTCACTCGAAGCTGTTCGCGGCAAGAGAATTCTGTTGTGCGGTGAACAAGGTATTGGTGATGTGTTGCAGTTCATTCGATACGCGCAGCCACTGACGAAAATTGCAGCGGAAGTGCACGCCGTTATGCCACGATCGGTTGTTTCGCTATTTGGTGACGCGCTTAGCTTAAGTAGTGTTTCTGCTTACGGAGAGATTTTACCTGCGGTTGACTACTTTACCTCTTTGATGTCGCTGCCCCATCTTTTCGGCACGACGCTGCAAACAATACCTGCAAAGGTGCCCTACATTCTGGCTGATCCTCAGAAGATTTCCGAATGGAAGAGGCGTATTGGTTCACATGAAAAAATTACTGTGGGTTTAGCATGGTCGGGAAATCCCAAACATGTGAATGATCGCAATCGGTCTATAGCACTGAGTGCATTGCAGCCGATAATTTCGCTCCCGGGGTTCACGTTTATCAGCCTTCAGCAGGAAATGCGTCCTGAAGATGCAGTCGTAGCAGCGCGTGCCGACAAACTGCTTCAGTTTGGCGAGCACCTTAAAGACTTCTCTGATACGGCGGCGCTTGCTGCTTGCGTGGACCTGATTATTTCGGTGGATACCTCAGTCGCCCACTTGGCGGGTGCTATGGCATTGCCCCTCTGGGTTTTACTGCCATTCTCCCCGGATTGGCGTTGGCTGGAGAATAGGGACGATAGCCCGTGGTACCCGACCGCAAAATTGTTTCGCCAAGGGAAGGTCGGTGACTGGGGCGGGGTTATCGACCGAGTCGTCAATGATCTGTTGCGCTTCCAGCGCAAAAAGTCGTGGATTCGGCGCATTTTCTCAACCTAGTGACCAGCGCTCTGAGCTTCACACAGAACAAAAAAGCCCCCGAATAACGGGGGCTTTCCATTCAAGAAAACCAAATTGCAGATTTATTTAGACACCAGTCTTGCGCTTGCTGCAGTTCGTGCCGGTCGTAGCGTACGTCCAGTTAATATTGGCCGCCGTAACCGTTCCGGTCGCCGTGACGGTGCAGGTTCCAACTGTGGAGTCGCCGGTCAAGGTGAAAACAGCGGTATTGGATGTAAATGTGCCCCGAGCGATAGTGACGGCGCCCTTAGAGGCACTGGTCGGCATCGTGAAATTGCTGGACGGATCGATCAGCGCGTCTGTATTGCAGGCCGTAGCGACACCGTTCGCATTCTGGATGCATTCGGCAGTCGCCAACTTAGTGGACTCGATAGCGTTCAGCGCATCCTGCCATTTGGCACGCGTCACGTAATCCTGGTACTGCGGGATGGCGATGGCGGCCAGAATGCCGATGATCGCGACAACGATCATCAGTTCGATCAGGGTAAAGCCTTTCTGCAGCTGCTTTTTCATGCGGATTCTCCGTAGATGATTCAAGTCTTCAATGTCGTGAGCGAAGTTTTTCCCACCACCATCTAACTAGAGCACGTTTAGTGCCAATAAAAACTATAATAAAATCAATACAATAAAATGATATGCCTCCGAAGTATTTACGCGTCTTTGTTAAAATGTGACGAAATGTGTCACTGCCTGTGCGCTCTCTGAGGAATGGTCGCATGTACACTGACCTGCCGGCCCATTTTCGGACCATGCGAAGCTGAGAAAATAGCTCTCGCTGACGAGCGAGGGAGCGATGAAGAAGGGACGATTCACCGACGAGCAGATGGTGTGGATGCTGCGTGAGGCCGACGCCAGTTCGGTGGCGGTGGTAGCGAAGAGATACGGCGTATCCGAGCCGACGATCTGCGCGTGGCGCAAGCGGCTCGGCACGCTGGACTCGATGGACGTGAAGAGGCTCGAGTCCATCGAGCGGGAGAATGCCCGGTTGAAGAAACTGCTGGCCGAGCGCGACCTCGAAATCGAGGTCATGAAGGAGATCTCGCGGGGAAAATACTAGGCGCGCCCGAGCGTCGCCGGGCCGTGGCGCATGCGGTGCGCCGCGGCATTTCCCAGCGACGCGCGTGCGCGCTGATCGGCGTGGCGCGATCAGCGCTGCACTACGCATCGGTCCTGACCGTTAAAGGATGCGCCGGTAATCACGGCGATGAAGGACTTGGCGGTGCAGTACCCGCGCTACGGCTATCGCCGCATCCGCTATTTTCCTGCGGCGGCAGGGCCACGCCATCAGCCCGGATCGCTGTCACCGGCTCTGGCGACAGGCCGGATTGCAGGTGCCCCTGACCTGCTCCCGAAACTGTAGCCATTGAGAAGGTGAGTCTTTCTGTAATGATGTTCACAGGAGGACTCGATGAAGAAGCGGTTTTCGGAAGAACAGATTATTTCGATTCTGCGTGATGCGGAGCTAGGCACAGGCAAGGACGTCTGCCGCAAGCACGGCATCTCTGAGCAAACGCTGTATCGATGGAAGAGCAAATACGGCGGCATGGATGTCTCCGACGCCCGGCGGCTGAAGACGCTGGAATCGGAAAACGC
>SSEB01000005.1 GCA_008012115.1 Nevskiaceae bacterium | reverse complement strand
TGCACCCTCAAGGCCTGGGAGGACAGGAGCTTCTGCAAGGACAAGCTGGGTCTGGACAAGCCGCTGGGCGCCATCGACCGCAGCAAGATGAACATCCGCGGCGGCTCGCTGGCCCTGGGCCACCCGTTTGGCGCCACCGGCGGCCGCATCCTGGCCAGCCTGGCCAAGATCATCGACGAGAACGGCGGTGGGCGTGGCCTGATCTCCATCTGCGCCGCAGGCGGGGTCGGCGTCACCGCCATCGTGGAGAAGTAAGCCTGATCGGCCGTCGCGGACGGCCGGTGGTCACGACCAGCCGGGCTTGGCGCCCGGCTGGTCTTTTTTTGCCAGGCGCCCTTCCGGTGACAAGGGGACAGCCGCTATCCTGTGGCAACCACGCACGACCCCGAGCCCGCGATCAACGTATCCCGGCGGGACGGGCATGACCAGCATGAAGGAGCGCCGATGGCGGTTGGGACCCGGCAGTACCTGCGAATCGTGAGCATGGCTTTTCTGGCGGTGGCGGCCCTGTGCCAGGTTGCCGCCGCGTCGGCGGCGCAGGCCGCGATACCGGCGGCGGCGCCGACGCTGCGCACGCTGGACCTGAGCTTCAAGGACATGGGCTACTACGCGCCGCTGTCGCTCAAAGGCGTCGATGGCCGTGCCGATCTGCCGTTCGGCGTGCGTCTCGACGAGACGGTGGCCGGCGCCAAGCTGCACCTGCGCTACAGCTACTCGCCGGCGCTGGTCCCGGCGCTGTCGCACCTCAAGCTGGTGCTCAACGGCGAGGTCATCGGCACACTGCCGCTGCCCCATGAGCAGGCCGGTGGCGAGGTCGAGCGCGACATCGATCTCGATCCGCGTTACTTCACCGACTACAACACGCTGTCGATCCAGCTCGTCGGGCATTACACGCAGGAGTGCGAGGATGCCATGCACTCCAGCCTGTGGGCCTCGATCAGCAACCAGAGCCGGATCGAACTGCAGTTGCGGCCGTTGTCCCTGCAACCGACGCTGTCCCTGCTGCCGGCGCCGTTCTTCGATCGTCGCGACAACCGGCGCCTCGACCTGCCGTTCGTGTTCGCGGCGCAGCCCTCGTTCGAAACCCTGCGCGCCGCCGGCGTGGTGGCGTCCTGGTTCGGTGCCGAGGCCAGCTATCGCAGCGCGCGCTTCCCGGCGCTGTACGACCGCCTGCCGGACCGCAACGCCGTGGTGTTCGCCACCAATGCCGAGCGGCCGCAGTCGCTGAAGCTGCCGGAGGTGCAGGTGCCGACGGTGTCGGTGATCGAAGAACCGGATGCCCCGGCGGTCAAGCTGCTGGTGATCCAGGGCCGCGATGCGGCGCAGCTGCAGAAGGCGGCCGATGCGCTGGTGCTGGGGCAGGTGGTACTCAGCGGCAGCAGCGCCACGGTCAACGAAGTCAAGTACGATCCGCGCCGCCCCGCCTACGATTCGCCCAACTGGATCGCCACGGATCGCGTGGTCAAGCTCGGTGAGCTGGTCGACGATCCGTCGCAGCTGCAGGCGACGGGACATCTGCCGCCGCCGATCCGCGTCAACGTCAAACTGCCGCCGGATCTGCTGACCTGGAACCGCAGGGGCGTGCCGCTGGATCTGCGCTACCGCTACACGCCGCCGGTGTCGGAAGACAACTCGACGCTGACGATCAACATCAACAACAGCTTCGTGCAGGCCTTCCGCCTGCGGCCCAGCGGCAAAGGCGGCGACAAGAGCCGCATGCTGGTGCCGGTGCTCGACGATTCGCTGGCGCAGTTCAACGACCAGATCGTGATCCCGGCGTTCCAGGTCGGCAGCAACAACCAGTTGCAGTTCCAGTTCGCGCTCGACTATCACAAGCAAGGGCAGTGCGCGGACACCGTCGTCGATGCGATGCGCTCGGCGGTGGATCCGGATTCCACCATCGACCTGACGCCGTTCCCACACTACACCGCGATGCCGAACCTGGCACTGTTCGCCAACGCCGGCTTCCCGTTCAGCAAGTACGCGGACCTCGCCGAGACCGCCGTGGTGCTGCCCGATGAGCCGCAGGCCAGCGATGTCGAGGCCATGCTGTTCATGCTCGGCCGCCTGGGTCGCATCACCGGTGTGCCGGGCCTGCGTTACCAGTTGACCCACGATGCCGCTGCTGCCGGCATCAAGAACGCCGACCTGCTGGTGATCGGCGGTCCCGCAGGCAAGGATCTGCTGAGCCGTTGGGGCGAGAGCCTGCCGGCGCTGATTGAACGCAACCGCCGCGCGTACACACCACTGGCGCGCGTCGCGGCGATGTCCGGCGATCTGCTGGGTGACAGCCGCGGCAATCTGCCTTCGACCTGGCGCCTGGACGTCACCGCCGGTGGACCGCTGGCGGCGTTGCTGGGCTTCGAATCGCCGCTGGCCGGCGGCCGCAGCGTGGTCGCGATCGCCGCCTCGTCGCCGGACCTCACCGGCAGCGTGATCGACGCGCTGGAGGACGAAGGCCGCGTCGGCCGCATCCGCGGCGATGTCGCCTTCGTGCGCGGTCAGCAGATCGACAGCTTCCAGGCCGGCTCGACGTACTTCGTCGGGCACCTGCCGCTGTACCTGCGCATCTGGCTGTTCCTGTCGCAGCACCCGCTGCTGCTGGCGCTGTTCGGCGTGCTGGCGGGCCTGATCCTGGCGTTCCTGGCGTATGGGCTGCTGCGCGGCTTCGCCGCCCGCCGCATGGAGCACTGAGCCGGTGCAGGATCGCCGTCCGTCGCTGCTGGCCGCGTTGCTGGTTGCGCTGATCCTGCTGACTGCGGCATCGCCGGTGTCGGCGGCGGTGCCGGTGGTTTGCGGCTGGCCGGCCTGGGACCAGTTCAAGGCGCATTTCCTCAGCGACGACGGCCGCGTGATCGACGCCTCGACGCCGCGTCGGCACACGGTGTCGGAAGGGCAGGCCTATGCCCTGTTCTTCGCCCTGGTCGCCGACGATCGCGCCAGCTTCGAGCGCATCCTGACCTGGACGGAAAACAATCTTGCGCAGGGTGACTTCACCGCGCACCTGCCGGCCTGGCAGTGGGGGCGCCGCGACGACGGCAGCTGGGGCGTGCTGGACGACAACCCGGCATCCGATGCCGATCTGTGGATCGCTTACGCCCTGCTCGAAGCGGGACGATTGTGGAAAGAGCGGCGCTACGCCGTGCTCTCGGCCCTGATCGCCAAGCGCATCCTGGCCGAGGAGACCGCGATGCTGCCCGGACTGGGGCTGACCCTGCTGCCGGGGCCCAACGGCTTCCATCCTGCGCCCGGGCTCTGGCGGCTCAATCCCAGCTATGTCCCCCTGCCGCTGCTGCGACGACTGGCCGACGAGGACCCCGAAGCCGGCTGGGGCGCGCTGCTGACCTCCTCGCTGCAGTTGATCACGGGCGCTGCGCCTTCGGGCTACGCGCCCGACTGGGTGCAGTACCAGGCCCAGCGGGGTTTTCAGCCGGACGCCGACACGCAGGCGATCGGCAGCTACAACGCCATCCGCGTCTATCTGTGGGCGGGCTTGATGGATGCCGCCGATCCGGCGCGCGCCCGCATCGTCGATACGCTGCGGCCGATGGCGCGTGCCGTCGCGCGGAGCGGCGACGTGCCGGAGCGCGTCGACACCCGCAACGGCAGCACGCAGGGTGCCGGACCGCCGGGCTTTCGCGCGGCGATGCGGCCGTTCCTCGTCGTCGCCGACGAAGCCGCGGCGGTGGACAGTCTCGCGCAGCGGCTAACGGCGCAGCCGGTGGACGCCGATGCCTACTACGGCCAGGCGCTGTCGCTGTTCGCGCAGGGACGCGGCAAGGGGCCGTTCCGCTTCGCTGTGGACGGCCGCCTGCTCACGCAATGGAACACGGAATGCGCCGCCACGTCCGCACGCTGAGCCTCTCGCTGCTGCTGGTCGCCGCCATCGCCGCGGCGGCCGAACCCGCGCCTGCAGTGGGCGAGCTGCTGAGCAGTGCGCGTCTGTGGGAAGCGAAAAACCGGCCGGACCTGGCGCGACAGGCGCTGGAGAAATTGCTGCTGGCCTATCCCGACCAGCCCGATGCCCTGTTGCTGCTGGGCCTGCTCGAGGTCCGTTCGGCGCATGCCGACGTCGCCGCCAAACTGCTGGCGCGCGCCAAGGCGGCGCAGCCCGACGACCTGCGCACGCGCCAGTTCGAGGACGCCTATCGCGTGGCCACGCGCGACCACCTGCGCATGGCCACGATCAAGCGGCTACAGCAGCAGGGCAAGGCTGACGAGGCGCTGCAGCAGCTGCGCGAACTGTTCCCCGGCGGGCCGCCGGTGGGCCAGTTCGGTCTGGACTACTACCGCGTCGTCGCCGCGACACGCGGCGGCTGGGAGGAGGCGCGCGCCGGCTTTGCGCGCCTGGTGCGCGAGAACCCGGAGGATCCGCAATACGCCATTGCGCTGGCCGATCATCTGCTCGACCGCCCGGCGACGCGCGCCGAAGGCCTGCGCATGCTGGCGGCGCTGGCCGAAAATCCCGATGCGGATCATCAGCGCGTGCTCGATCTCTGGCATGGCGCCCTGACCCGCGGTTCCGGTCCCGGCGTGACCACGGCCGCGATGCACGACTATCTCGAGCAGGTACCGGACGACAAGGATGTGCAGCGGCGTCTGGCCGCGCGCCTGCGCGCCGAGCAGGCGCGTGAGCTGATCGCCAATCACACGCTGTCCACGAACTGGGCCGATGAACTGGCCGATCAGCGGCAGCAGCTCGACCAGATCCTCAGTGCCGCCGCCGACCTGCATCCGCAGAATGCCGATGTCCTGGAAGCGCTGGGCGTGCTGCGCCTGCGCCAGAAGCGCTATGACGATGCCTGGGACCTGTTCCGCGGCGGCCGCGGCTACGACGCGCCACGCACCCGCGACCGCTGGAGCCGCCTGATGGCGGCGTCCATGTGCGGCAAGTGGCTGGACGAATCCGACGCGGCACGCGAGCGGGGCGATCTCGAAACCGCGGCGCGCAAGCTGCGTGCGGCCCTGGCGATGGACGCAGGCAGCTACTACAGCCTGAGCCTGGCCGCCAACCGCCTGAGCCGCGACGGGCAGGAGGCCGAGGCCGAGGATCTGTACCGCCGCGTGCTGGGGCTGGACGCCGCCAACGATGCGGCGCTGCGCGGCCTGGTCGCGCTGCTCTCGAAGCAGGGCAAGCGCGCGGAGGCGCAGCGCATGCTGGCCGACCTGCGTGCGGCGCACCCGGGCGACGCGACGCGGCTGGACGTGGCGCAGGCCTCGCTGCTGCGCGATGCCGCCGACGAGGACATCGAGGCCGGCCGCCTCGGCCCTGGCCTGCGTCAGCTGGAGCGGGCGCAGTCGCTGTCGCCAGCCGATCCCTGGATCCGTTACGACCTCGCCAAGCTCTATGTACGTCTCGGCTTGCCGCAGCAGGCGCGCGCGCTGATGGCCGAAGGTGCCGAGCAGGCGCAGCCCGGCGATAGCGACATCCACTACGCCCGCGCCCTGCTGCTGGCCAGTCTCGATGACGAGAGCGCCGCCGAGAGCGCGCTGGCGCGGGTGCCGCCGGCGCAGCGCAGCGTGGGCATGAACAGCCTGGAGCAGCGCCTGCAGAAGATGGCGTGGCGCCGCGCGCAGGCGGTCGACCTGGCCCAGGCGGATCGCGACGAGGCCGCAGGGCGATACGACGCGGCGCGTGCCATCTACACCCGACTGCTGGCGCAGCGCCCGCAGGATCTCGACCTGCATCTGTCCTACGCGCGCCTGCTGCGCCGCGCTGGCGACCGCACCGCCGCCGCGCGCGAGCTGGACGAGGTTCTGGCCCAGGCCGAGCCCGCCGACAGCGATACGCAGCTGGCCGTCGCGAAGGAGCGCCTCTATCTCGGCGACATCGCCGGGTCGCGCCGCATCGTCGATGCGCTGCTGCGGCAGGCGCCGGTCAATCCGGACGCGCTGCTGCAGGCCGGCCGCATCGAGAAGGCGCAGCGTCACTACGCGGCGGCGATGGATGATTTCCTGCAGGCGCGGGAAGCGGGGCGCCAGGCGTCGGCGACATCGGCCACGGGCGAGAAGACGGCGCCGTACACCGCGGCGGACGAGGAGATCGTCAGCCTCGAGGCGCGGCGCAAGGGCGGGTTCGTCACCTCCGGGCCCAGCTTCCGCAACAAGCCGGGCGACGCCGGCATCTCGCGTTTCGATGATCTGGAGCTGCCCCTGGAGTGGCGTCAGCCGCTGAACTACGACGGACAGCTGTTCGTGCACGTCGATCCGGTCCGCGCGAGCGCCGGCACCTTGCCGGCGGTGTACGACAGCGCGGCGCTGTACGGCCAGGTGCAGGCGCGCGGCCCGACTTCGCTGGCCCGGTTTCCGCAGGGCGCCCGCCAAGCCGCGAGCGGTGCCGACCTCGGTATCGGTTACCAGACCGACGACTGGCGTTTCGACATCGGCACCACACCCATCGGTTTCCCGGTGCAGGACGTGGTCGGTGGCATCCGTCGTGAAGGCAAGCTGGGCGGGATGGACTACAGCCTCGACCTGTCGCGCCGCCCGGTGACCAGCAGCTTGCTGTCCTACGCCGGTGTGCGCGATCCGGCGACCGGCGCCATCTGGGGCGGCGTGCGCAGCAACGGCGCCGATCTGCGGCTGGCGCGTTACGAGCACGACTGGGACGCGTCGGCCACGGCTGGCTTCCATCGGCTCACCGGACGCCATGTGCCGGGCAACAATTATTTCTCGGCACGCCTCGCCGCCGACCGCAACCTGATCAATCGCGACGGCCTCGAAATCTCCCTGGGCCTGGCGCTGACGCACTGGAACTACAGCCGCGACCTCAGTCACTACACCTTTGGCCAGGGCGGCTACTACAGCCCGCAGGCCTACGACTCGCTGGGCGTGCCGGTGGAGTGGACGGGCCGCGTGGGGCGCTGGTCGTACCAGGTCAAGGGCTCGGTGTCGTACTCGCGCAGCCGCAGCGACAATTCGCCGTTCTACCCCGGCGATGCGGCGCTGCAGGCCCTGGCGCTGGCTTCGCCGCTGCCCTCGGGCTACGCGGCGCCGATGTACGGCGGTGGATCCAGCTCGGGCATCGGCTACACCGCGCAGGGCTCGCTGGAGTACCAGGTCAACGCCACCACCTTCGTCGGTGGCGCCTTCGATATCGACCGCTCGGCGTATTACGCGCCCAATTTCTTCACGTTGTATTTGCGCCGCATGTTCGACAGCTGGGGGCAGCCGGTGCCGTATCCGCCGCGTCCGCCCAAGCCGTATTCGCAGTACTGAGACGGCGGCTCAGGCCGGCGCGCGCAGCCGGTAGCCGACGCCGGGTTCGGTCAGCAGCAGTGTGGGCTGCTCCGGGCTGCGCTCGATCTTGCCGCGCAGCTGGCGGATGTAGATGCGAAGGTACTGGATGTCCACGTCGGGCTCATCGGCCCACGCCGCCTTCTGCAAATGCCGGTGGGTCAGCACCTTGCCGGCATGCAGCGCCAGCTGTTCGAGCAGCGCGTACTCCTTGGGGGACAGCCGCAGTTCGACGCCGTCGCGGCTGACGATGCGACGCACGAGATCGATGGCCAGACCCTCGTGTTCGTAGCGGGGCGCGCTGCCCTGCTGCTGCAGGCGATGGCGCAGCGCCGTGCGGATGCGTGCCAGCAGTTCCTCGGCGCCGAAGGGCTTGGTGACGTAATCGTCGGCGCCGGCGTCGAGCGCCGCGACCTTGCCGCGCTCGTCGTCGCGACTGGACACGATCAGGATCGGTACCGGCGAGAGGGCGCGAATGTCGGCGATCACCTGCAGGCCGTCGCGGTCGGGCAGGCCGAGATCGAGGATCACCACGTCCGGCGGCGTGCTGCGCAGCGCCGTCAGGGCCGCAGCGGCGGTGGCGGCCTCGACGATCTCGTAGTCATGTGCCTGCAAGGTCGTCCGCAGCAGGCGCCGGATCGGCGGCTCGTCGTCCACCACCAGGATGCGGCCCGCCGCCGTCATGCCGCGGCCTCCGGCTTCGGCGGCGCCTTGGCGATGATGCGTGACGGGAACTCGATGGTGAACACGGCGCCGGTGCGATCGCGGCGGTTGCCGGCGCTGATGCGGCCGTCCATCGCCTGCACAAAGCCGCGGCACACCGCGAGTCCCAGGCCGGTGCCGGCGGTTTTGCGGTCAGTCTGCCTCACGCGGAAGAACGGATCGAAGATGCGCAGCGCATCCGGCTCCGGAATGCCCGGGCCCTCGTCGCGCACCTCGAGCGTCAGCGCGTACTTGTGCAACTGCGCCGCCACTTCGATGGCGCTGCCCGGCGGCGCGTACTTGGCGGCGTTGTCCAGCAGGTTGACCAGCACCTGTTCCATCAGCAGGAAATCCAGCATCAGCATCGGCATGTCCTGCGGAATATGCACGCGGACCTGGTGCTGCGCCAGCAGGCGAGCGGCGCGGTTGAGTGCCGAGCCGACGAGATCGTGCAGGTCGCAGGGCTCCAGGCGCGGCGCCAGCGCGCCGGAGTCGAGACGCGTCATGTCCAGCAGGTTGTTGACGAAGCGCGACATGCGCTCGGTCTCATCCTGTGCCGTACCCAGCAGTTCGTCGCGCGCGCCGGCGTCGTAGAGCGCGGGGTAGGAGCGCAGGCTGGTGATGGCGCCGAGAATGCTGGCCAGCGGCGTGCGCAGATCGTGCGAGATCGAGGTGAGCAGGGCCGTGCGCAGCTTCTCGGTCTCGGCGAGCATCTTGGCCTGATCGACATCGCGGGCCAGGCGGATGCGCTCGAAGGCAATCACCGCGAGGTCGCTCAGTGCGTCGAGCAGACGCCGCTCCGAGGGCTCCAGCGGCGACTCGCTGCCGGTGCGGCGCACGCCGATCACCGCCAGGCCGTTGCTGCCGTTGTGCAGTGGCAGGAACAGACGCCGCGCGCCCGGCAAGGTGTCGGAGCCGCGACCGGCGGGGCGGTTTTTCTCCAGGCACCAGGCGGCGGCGGCGAGGTCGGCTTCGTCCAGCGCCGCGACCGGCGGTGTCGCGGCACGCAGCTGCAGCCGTCCCTCGACCGGCAACAGCATCACTGCTTCGATCTTCAGCATCTCCGCGATCTGCGCCGCCGTGGCGGTCAGCAGCTCGTCGAGTTTGCGCAGGCCGGCGAGGCGGCGGCTGAAGTTGAGCAGTTCGGCGGTGGTGCGCGCCTGTTCGCGCGCCGACTGTGCCTGCACCCGCGTGCGCGCGGTCAGGTGACTGATCAGCAGCGCGACGGCGATGAACGCGATGAAGGCGAGGACGTTGTCGGGATCGCCGATGGTGAAGGTGTACAGCGGCGGCAGCATGAAATAGTTGTAGCTCAGCGAGCTGAGCACGGCGCCAAACAGCGAGGGCAGCAGGCCGTAGCGCGTGGCGCTGAGCAGGACCGCCGGCAGGAAAATCAGCGAGACATTGGACATGCCGGCGGCGCGATCCACCGCGATGCCGACAGCGGTCGCCAGCGCGACCCAGAGCAGCGTCGCCAGGTAGTCGCCGGGACGGCCCCAGGCGATGGGCGCACGCGCACGCTCATCGGTCGCCGCGCTGCTCTGCGGCGGATGCTCCGGTTCGGCGATGACCTGCACCGCGATGTTGCCGGCGCGGCGCACCAGTTCGTCCACCACCGAGCCATGCAGCCACTCGAACCAGCGCGGGCGCCGCGACTTGCCGACCACGATCTGCGTGACGTTGTGCTCGCGACACAGGCGCAGCAGATCGTCGGCGATGCGCTCGCCGGGCAGCGTCAGCGTGTCGGCACCCAGGTGTTCGGCCAGGCGCAGCGTGCGCGCGATGGTGTCGCGCGCGGCCTCGTTGAGCTGGCGGCTGCGCTCGGTTTCCAGGTGCACGGCCAGCCAGGGCGCGCCGAGACGGTCGGCGATGCGCTTGGCGTGGCGCACCAGGGCTTCCGAGGCGGGTGACTCGTTGACGCAGACCATCAGGCGCTCGCCGGCGGCCCACACCTCGCTGACGCCCTGCACGCGGCGCTGCTGGCGCAACTGCTCGTCGACGCGCTGCGCGGTGCGGCGCAGCGCCAGCTCGCGCAGGGCGGTGAGATTGGCCGGCGTGAAGTAGTTCTGCAGCGCCCGCTGACCGGCCTCGCCGTGGTAGACCTTGCCCTCGTGCAGACGCTGGATCAGGTCGTCCGGCGTGAGGTCGATCACCTCGATCTCGTCGGCCTGTTCGATGATCGAATCCGGCACCGTCTCGCGCACCAGCACGCGGGTGATGCCGGCGACGATGTCGTTGAGGCTGGCGACGTGCTGGATGTTGAGGGTGGTGAAGGCGTCGATGCCGGCGGCGAGCAGTTCCTCCACGTCCTGGTAGCGCTTGGGATGGCGGCTGCCCGGCGCGTTGCTGTGCGCCAGTTCGTCCACCAGCACCAGTTGCGGGCGGCGCCGCAGGATGGCGTCGAGATCCATCTCCTCCAGCACGCGGTCGCGGTAGGCCTCGCGGCGGCGTGGAATGACCTCGAAGCCGTCGAGCTGCGCCTCGGTCTCGGTGCGGCCATGCGTCTCGGCGATACCGACCACCACGTCGGTGCCTGCCAGCAGTTTGCGCCGGCCGACGCTGAGCATCTCGTAGGTCTTGCCGACGCCCGGCGCGGCGCCGAGAAAAATCTTGAGCCGGCCGCGCCGCGCCGCCTGCACCTGCGTCAGCAGGGCCTCGGGCGAAGGGCGTTGCGGTTCTCTCTCGTCGTGGCTGGGCATCGCTGGGCCTCACCCGCTATGGCGTCCAGGCGTCAACAAGATGAGATAAAATATCTATCGAAAATAAAATAGATAAATAAATTATAACTATCTCTCCGGCGATCAGGCACGGAGCGGGTGGCGCCTGTCGCGCCATTCTACGGCGATGCCGCGGCGTCGAGCGCAAGATTGAGCGCCAGCACGCTGACCGTGGGCTCGCCGATCAGGCCCAGCCAGCGGCCCTGCGTGTGGGCATCGATCAGGGCCTGCAATTTCGCCGCATCGAGCCCGCGCGCCTTGGCGATGCGCGGAATCTGGAAGCGCGCAGCCGCCGGTGAAATCTCAGGATCGAGCCCGCTGGCGGAGGTCGTGACCAGTTCCACCGGCACCGGTGCGTCGGTGTTCTCCTCTTGCAACTTAGCGGCGTCGGCCTTGACGCGGTCGATCAGCGCCTTGGAGGTCGGGGCAAGATTGGAGCCGGCGGAATTCGCCGCGTTGTACGGCGCGGGTACGGTCTTGCCGGCGTCGTTGGGATCGGTATCGGTGGTCGCCGAAGGACGGCCGTGGAAATAGCCGGCGCCGGTGAAGTTCTGGCCGATCAGCGCGGAGCCGATCACCTTGCCATCGCGCTCGATCAGGCTGCCGCCGGCCTGCTTCGGAAACAAGGCCTGGGCAAGACCGGTGATCGCCAGCGGGTAGGCGAGGCCGGTGAGCAGGGTCAGCAGCGCAAAAAGGACCAGCGCGGGACGTAAATGCGAAAGCATGGAATTCTCCTCAGGCGAGACCGGCGGCGTTGACCCGCAGGTCGATCAATTTGATGCCGACGAAGGGGCGCAGCGGAATCAGAGGGACTGCCTTGAATGGCAGTCCCTCCTGCTGCGCGCCCGGCCAGGGATGGCCGGGCCGGTGGTTGGAAGGGGAGTGAATTATCGACATGGATGTCTGCGCTGACGTTCAGACGAGATGCGTGGCGGTGATGACGACATCAATCAATTTGATGCCGACGAAAGGAGCAAACAGCCCACCAAGACCATAAACGAGCAGGTTGCGCGCCAGCAGCGGCCCGGCGCCCACCGGGCGATACTTCACGCCGCGCAGCGCCAGCGGAATCAGCGCGATGATGATCAGCGCGTTGAAGATGATTGCCGACAGGATCGCGGACTGCGGCGTGCCCAGACGCATGACGTTGAGCGTGTCGAGCTGCGGATAGATCGCCGCGAACATCGCCGGGATGATCGCGAAGTACTTGGCGACGTCGTTGGCGATGCTGAACGTGGTCAGCGCGCCACGCGTCATCAGCAGCTGCTTGCCGATGCCGACGACCTCGATCAGCTTGGTCGGGTCGGAATCGAGGTCGACCATGTTGCCGGCTTCGCGCGCCGCCTGCGTGCCGGTCTGCATCGCCACGCCGACGTCGGCCTGTGCCAGCGCCGGTGCGTCGTTGGTGCCGTCGCCGCACATCGCCACCAGCTTGCCCTCGGCCTGCTCCTTGCGGATCAGCGCCAGCTTGTCCTCGGGCCTGGCCTGCGCCAGGAAGTCGTCGACACCGGCCTCGGCGGCGATGGCCGCAGCGGTGAGCGGATTGTCGCCGGTGATCATCACCGTCTTGATGCCCATGCGGCGCAGTTCGGCGAAGCGCTCGCGGATACCACCCTTGACGATGTCCTTGAGGTGGATCACGCCGAGCACGCGGCTGCCCTCGGCCACCGCCAGCGGCGTGCCACCGGCACGGGCGATCTGGTCGGACACGATTTTCAGCTCCGGCGGCACCGACTGCGCACCGGCGAGGCGTGCGATGTGATCGGCGACGGCATCGACCGCGCCCTTGCGGATCACCCGTCCTTCGACATCGACGCCCGACATGCGCGTCTGCGCCGAAAACGCGACAAAGCGTGCCTGGAGGCCGGAAAGATCGCGGCCGCGCAGGCCGTATTTCTCCTTGGCCAGCACCACGATGCTGCGACCCTCCGGCGTCTCGTCACTGAGCGAGGCGAGCTGCGCTGCATCGGCCAGTTCGGATGCGGTCACGCCGGGCAGTGCCACGAACTCCGAGGCCTGGCGGTTGCCCAGCGTGATGGTGCCGGTCTTGTCGAGCAGCAGCACGTCGACGTCGCCGGCGGCCTCGACCGCGCGGCCCGACATGGCCAGCACGTTGAAGCGCACCAGCCGGTTCATGCCGGCGATGCCGATCGCCGACAGCAGCGCGCCGATGGTGGTCGGGATCAGGGTCACGAACAGCGCCACCAGCACGACGACACTGATACTGCCCCCCGCATATTTTGCGAAACTCGGAATCGACGCCGTGGCAAAGACGAAGATCAGCGACATGCCGGCGAGCAGGATGTTGAGCGCGATCTCGTTGGGCGTCTTCTGCCGCGCGGCGCCTTCCACCAGGGCAATCATGCGGTCGAGGAAGCTGGAGCCGGCCGCGGCGGTGATGCGCACCTTGATCACGTCGGACAGCACGCGCGTGCCGCCGGTGACGGCGCTGCGGTCGCCGCCCGACTCGCGGATCACCGGCGCGGACTCGCCGGTGATCGCCGACTCGTCGACGGTGGCGACGCCCTCGACGACTTCGCCGTCACCGGGAATCAGGTCGCCGGCCTTTACCAGGACCGTATCGTTGACCTTGAGCTGTGAAGCCGGCACGTTGCGCGTGGCGTCGCCATTGCCTGTCAGTACCTTGGCGACGGTCTGCGTCTGCGTCTTGCGCAGACTCGCCGCCTGCGCCTTGCCGCGGCCCTCGGCCAGCGCCTCGGCGAAGTTGGCGAACAGCACCGTGAACCACAGCCAGACGATGACCTGCGCGGAGAAGCCGAGGTGCGCGCCGCCGGTGACGAGGTCGCGCAGGCACAGCACGGTGGCGAGCAGGGCCACCACGGCGGTGATGAAGATCACCGGATTGCGCGCCAGTGTGCGCGGATCGAGTTTCAGGCAGGCATCGCGGATCGCCGGGCCGATCAGGGCGCGGTCGAAGATCAACGGGGCTTTTTTGGGGGCGTTCATGGGAGAGCCTCAGTATTGAAGGCCGGCGAGCAGGGCGAGGTGCTCGACGATCGGGCCGAGGGCGACGGCGGGGAAGTAGGTCAACCCGCCGACGATGACGATGACGCCGACCAGCAGGGCGATAAACAGGCCGCCCGTGGTCGGAAAAGTGCCGGCCGAGGGCGGCGTGTATTTCTTGGCCGCCAGCGCGCCGGCGGTTGCCATCATCGGCACGATGAAGGCGAAGCGGCCGATCAGCATCGCCAGACCCAGGGTGCTGTTGTAGAAGGACGTGTTGGCGCTGAGGCCCGCGAAGGCGCTGCCGTTGTTGCCGGTCGCCGAGGTATAGGCGTAGAGGATTTCCGAGAAGCCGTGCGGGCCGTTGTTGGCGATGCCGGCGAGCCCCTGGGGCAGCACGCTGGCCACGGCGGTGAAGCCGAGGATGGACAGCGGCAGGCACAGCAGCGCCAGCATGGTCAGTTTGACCTCGCGCGCCTCGATTTTCTTGCCGAGATATTCGGGCGTCCGGCCAACCATCAGGCCGGCGATGAACACCGCGATGATGGCGTAGAGCAGGATGCCGTAGAGGCCGGCGCCGACGCCGCCGAAGATCACCTCGCCGAGCAGGATGTTGGTCATCGGCACCAGGCCGCCCAGTGGCGTGAAGCTGTCGTGCATGCCGTTGACCGCGCCACAGGAGGCGTCGGTGGTGATGGTGGCGAACAGTGCCGAGCGGGCGATACCGAAGCGCGTCTCCTTGCCCTCCATGTTGCCGCCGGCCTGCAGTGCGTTGGCCGCCTGATCGACATGGAGCGCGGCGAAAGCCGGGTTGCCGCGGCCTTCGGCCCAGTAGCAGGTCGTGACGCCGACCAAGAACAGCACCGCCATCGCCGAATACAGGGCCCAGCCCTGCAACTCGCTCCTGACCATGCGGCCGAAGACGTTGGTCAGCGCCGCCGGGATCAGGAAGATCAGCAGCGTCTGCACGAAATCGCTCAGCGCGGTCGGATTCTCGAACGGATGCGCGGCATTGGCGTTGAAGAAGCCGCCGCCATTGGTGCCGAGCATCTTGATGGCGACCTGCGACGCCACCGGCCCCTGCGCGATCACCTGCTGGGCGCCCTCCAGCGTCGTCACGCTGGTGTAGGCCAGGAGGTTCTGCGGTATGCCCTGCCAGACCAGGAACAGCGCGGCGACGACCGATATCGGCAGCAGCACGTAGAGCGTGGCGCGGGTCAGGTCGACCCAGAAATTGCCGACGGTCTGCGCCGAGCGGCGTGCAAAGCCGCGCACCAGCGCCAGTGCCAGGCCGATGCCGGTGGCGGCGGAAACAAAGTTGTGCACCGTGAGGCCGGCCATCTGCGTGCCGTAGCTCAGCGTGGTTTCACCGCCATAGCTCTGCCAGTTGGTGTTGGTGACGAAGCTGATGGCCGTGTTGAAGGCGAGGTCTGGCGTGAGCGCGCCGAAGTTCTGCGGGTTGAACGGCAGGTGGCCCTGCAGCAGCAGCATCGCGAACAAGCCGGCGAAGCAGACCAGGTTGAAGGCCAGCATCGCCAGCGTGTAGGCGATCCAGCCCTGCTCGGCGCGCGGATCGATGCCGGCGCAGCGGTAGAGCCCGCGCTCCAGCCAGCCGAGGCCGCGGGAGGTGAGTGTGGCCTCGCCGCTGAAGACGCGGAACAGGTAGCCGCCCAGCGGCCGCGTCAACGCGGTCAGCACGGCGAAGTAGATCAGGATTTGCAGCCAGCCGGTGAGGGTCATCGCGGACTCCGTTCAGAAGCGCTCGGGGCGGATCAGCGCGTAGAGCAGGTAACCGAGCAGCAACAGGACGACGATGCCGCCGAGGACGTAGTCGAAGGTCATGGCGGGCTCCTTACAGTCGCGAACAGAAGCGCACGTACCACACCAGGCCGATGAAGCCGGCGAGCCCCAGTCCCAGGAAAAGTAGATTGCCCATCGCAGCATCTCCGTCGACCGCATGTGCGGCGAGGGCATTGGACGACGGGTGGGCGTAGGGATTCGAGAGGGCCCAAGCTCCCCGAAAATAGTCTCGGCGTATACGGCGCGCGGCGCGATTCCCCTGCCGACAAGCGCCGCGAGGCGGGCTGGAAATAAAAATTCCGTAAATAAAAAGGGGGTTTTCTACCGCAGGCGCTAGTAATTTCGTCTCAGCCGTCAACCACGTGTACGCGAGGGGAGTTGTCCCGATGTGGTGCGTCGTTCTTTATCGATCATGAGGCACTTTGGGGGGACCTTTATGCGTTATCGATTGTTGAGCCGGTTGGCGCCGCTGGTTGCGGCGACAGCCTTGTTTACCGCTGCGCTCGGGACATCCGATGCCAGCTCCTGGGTGGCGACGAAATCCAGGGCCTTTCCGGTCAAGGCGTCGCTGATCAACGGTCATGTGCCCGGGGCGACCCCGCTGCATGTGATCGTCAGCTTGAAACTGCAGCATGCGGATGAACTCAAGACCTTCATCGCCAACCAGCGGCGACCGGGCAGCCCCTCGTATGGCGTCAACCTGACGCCGGCGCAGTTCACGGCGGCCTATTCGCCGACGGCGGCGCAGAGCGATGCGGTCGCGTCGTACATGGCCTCGCAGGGCTTCAGGAACGTCAAGGTGACGCCCAACCGCCTGCTGGTCGAGGCGGATGGCAGCGCCAGCGCCGTCGAAGCGGCGTTCAATACGCGCCTGACGACGTTCGCCTACCAGGGCAAGCAGTACTTCGCACCGACCCAGGATGTCATGGTGCCGGCGACGCTCGGCGATGTCGTGCTGGGCGTGCACGGGCTCAACAACGTCAATCGCATGCTGCCGGCGACCAAGGCGCGGCGCCACGCGGATGAACTGCCCGGCAAGGTCATGCCGACGGCGGCGGGTGCGCCCGCGATCGTCCAGGCCTACACCGCGGACGCCATTCACAAGGCCTACAACGTGGGCGATACGCCGGCCGGCAGCGGCACGGTGATCGCCATCTCGACGGCGGGCAGCGACCTCCAGCAGGTCATCACGGACCTGCGCATCTATGAGCGCGATTCCAACCTGCCCAGCGTGCCGGTGCAGGTGGTGCAGTCGGCGCCCCTGCCCAATCCGCAGGACAACGCCGGCGACGGCGAGTGGGATCTCGACAGCCAGTCCTCGACCGGCATGGCGGGTCACGCCAAGCAGCTGGTGTTCTACAACGCCACCGACCTGGGTGACAGCCTGCTCAAGGCCTACAGCGATTTCGCGACCGACAACATCGCCAAGGCGGGCAACATGTCCTACGGCGGCTGCGATGTGTTGCAGCACTTCAGCGACCCGACGGGCGATCCCCTTGGCCTGGGCCTGTTCGCGGATTTCGTTTCTGCCGCCGATCAGTTGTTCATGCAGGCGGTGGCACAGGGCCAGACCTGGTTTGCCTCGTCCGGCGATGCCGGCGCGGCCTGCGGTCTGATCACCAACATGGTGACCCCGGACGTGCCGGGCATTCCCAGCAACGTCGAATACCCGGCTTCGTCGCCGTATGTCGTGGCCGTCGGCGGCACCAGCCTGGTGACCGACTCCGCCTACAACTACATCGTCGAAACCGCCTGGGATGCCGGCGGTGGTGGTTTCAGCTTCGATGAAGCGCCGCCCGCCTGGCAGGCGTCAGTGGTGCCGACGGCGATGGCGCCCACCGGGCTGCCGCCCGGCGGTGGCCGCGGCGTGCCGGACATCGCGATGGTCGCCGGTGGTCCCGACGTGGGCACGCCCGTCGGCTTCTTCGGCTTCGGCGGTGCGGATATCGTCTCCAATGGCGCGCACGGCGCTGCGGTCGGCACCAGCTGGTCGTCGCCGCTGGCGGTGGGTGTCTGGGCGCGTCTGCAGAGCGCGCGCTGCAACCAGATGGGCTTTGCCGCGCCGCTGCTTTACGGCCTGGACCCGAGTCCCGGCCCGGGCAGCACGGCGGTCGGCTTCCACGACATCATCCTGGGCAACAACGGCCAGTACAACGCCACGCCGGGATGGGACTTCACCACCGGCTACGGCACGTTTGACGTGAGCGCGACCAACAAGGCGCTGCAGCCGGGGCTCAAGTGCACGGTGGTCACCACGCCGCCGGCAGCGTCCATCTCCGCGTCCACGCAGCTCGGCCCCGCGCCGCTGTCGGTCGTGATCAGCGGCGTCGGTTCCAGCGATCCCACTGGCGGCGGCCTGACCAACTACAGCGTCGACTTCGGTGACGGCACCACGGCCGATCAGGCCGCGCCGGTGTTCCCGGCGCATGTCTACAGCCAGCCGGGCACCTACACCGCGACGCTGCGCGTGACCAATGCCAATGGCGCGGTCAGCACGTTGGTGTCCAAGACCATCACCGCCTTCGGCACGCCGCTGGCGTGCCTGGCCGGTGGCCAGACCATGCTCACCAGCCCGCCCGGTGCGGCGGATGCCGAGCAGGGCATCGACCTGGGCAACGGCACCGACGATCTGCGCTCGATGGCCATCTCCGAGCCTGGCGACCAGAACGGCAAGCTGGTGTTCACCATCAAGGTGGCGAACCTGACCACGGTGCAGCCGGGCTTCCGCTGGGTGACGTACTTCGACGTGGCGGGTCGCAACAACCCGAACACCGAGTACTACTACGTCGCCATGTCCACGGCCAACGGTCCGACGCCGATGTTCGAGTACGGCATCCACAGCTACGCACCGGGTCCGCAGCCGCTGTCGCTGTACACGCCGACCGGCACGCTGACGGGCAGCTCGTACAACGCCGACGGCACCATCACGCTGGTGCTGGACAAGAGCGTCTTCGGTCTCAAGACCGGTGATGTGCTGACCAACCTCTACACCAGCACGCGCCTGACCACGCCGACCGACAACACCACGGGCACGGTGCCCGGCGGCGCGGGCCTGACGCAGGACAGCGCAGGCGCCAACCTGCCGTACCTCCTGGTGGGCAACGACACCTGCGCGCCCAACGTCGCGCCGGAAGCCAAGCTGACCGCCACGCCGGCGGCGGCGCTGGTGAACCAGGCGGTGACGCTCGACGCCAGCGGTTCGCACGATGCCGATGCGCAGGACACGGTGAAGTATTTCAACTTCGACTTCGGCGACGGTACGCAGAGCGGCTGGCAGACCGCGTCGCGGATGAGCCATCTGTATTCGGTTGCGGGCAGCTACAGCCCGTCGGTGCAGGTTGCGGACTCGCGCGGCAAGCTCGGCACGAGCCCCGCCGCCGTGACGCTGGCGGTGACCTCGACGGCGCCAGCCACCGGACTCGTGGCGCAGTTGGCCGCGGACACGGTCAACGGCTTCGTGCCGCTGGTGGTGAAGTTCGACGCCTCCGGCTCGAAGAACAAGGATGGTTCGGCGATCAGCGCGCCGTCCTACACCTTCGTCTTCGGCGACGGTGGCCAGTCGAAGCCGCAGACCAGCCCCGTGTTCGTCTACACCTACACGACGGCGGGAACCTTCCAGCCTTACGTGATCGTCACCGACGGCAATAACCAGAGTGCGACGTCGCCGACGCTCAGCGTCACCAGCACCCTGAGCATCACGGTGCTCGGCGTGCCGCACGGCACGGTGGCGCAGCTCACCGCCGACATCACCAGTGGCCTGGCGCCGCTCAAGGTGACATTCGACGGATCGCGATCGCTGCCGGCCGATGGTGCCAGCATAACCACCTATACGTTCGACTTTGGCGACAACTCGCCGGTGGTGAGCGGCAGCAGCCCGACGGCCACGCATGTCTACACCGTGCCGGGTTCGTACAAGCCCAGCCTGACGGTGACCGACAGCGCGATGGGAACGTCCGTGGCCAAGGCGGCCGTGCTGATCCAGGGAACGAGCTCGGATCAGGGCTCCTCGCTGGCCAAGCGCGGCGGTGGTGCCTTCGGCTTGCTGACGCTGCTGCCCCTGATGGGGATCGGACTGGCACGCCGCCGTCGGCGGTAGTCCGTTGTTGCGGTGAAAGAGGGCGGCTTCGGCCGCCCTCTTTTTTAGGCGAGGGATTTCTCGGTCTCGCCAGGTGGATGCGGTGTCGGGATCAAGCCACGACAGGAGACGACCGTGAACGGCAAGCGGCGCTTTGCGTTGACGCGGAACGGCTGCCGAACCACGCAGGCCCGCTTTGGCGCAGCGAGGCGGTGGGTCATCAGCACCGTGGCGGGCTTGCCGAAAGCGGACAAGGACCTGTCGGCCATGCACCCGCTGGCGCCGTTACGGCATGCCAGGCTGTTATTATTTATTGATCGAAAATAAATTCGATCAATTTATTAGAACATCATGTCAATGCGATCCGCAGAGAGCGGGTGGCGCTTACGGGCCCGGTTTCGGGTATTCCGTCCAGCTCATGTCGGGGTTGCGCATCATGTAACGCCCGGCCTGACGCATCACCACATTGCCCTCGTTCTCGGCCACGAACTCGGTCTGTGGCAGATCGCGCAGATAGTCGGCGAGATTGAAGGCGGATGCGGTGTACGGGTTGTTGGCGTTGAACTCGGCCAGCAGCTGCGCCATCGCCAGGTAACTGGAGGGTGCGGCGATCGACTGCGGCGGCACCGCCTGCGGCAGGCCGAACAGCTTGATCGCGGTCGGCACCAGCGCAATCGCCGGTGAGGGAATCTCGCGCAGGCCGGAGATCTGCAGCCTGTCGCCACGCAGGGCGGCGCCATGCTCCGGCACCATCACCACGACCACGCGGCGGCCGGAGGCGGCGATCAGCTGGAAGAAGCGGTCGAGGTCATCGAACAGCTTGCCCAGGCGGGCGCGGTAGCTCTCCACTGCCGACAGCGAGCGGCTGTCGATGAGCTTGTTGCCGTCGTGCAGGCTCATGGTGTTGTAGTAGAGCGCGACGCGCGCATCCGGCCGGGCGATGCGCTGCTGCCACCAGCGCGACAGCTCGGCATAGTCGTCGTAGACCTCGGAGCCGTCGAAGGCGCGCATCGCCACCGGCACGCCGCTGACCGTGTCCAGGGGCGCCGACAGGCCGCCGTTGACGCGCACGTCGTTGATGAAGCCGCCGAAGTGACCGTCGTGGTTCATCAGGTATTCGGGCGTGAAGCCGGCCTGCTGCAACTGGTTGAACAGGTAGCACTCCGGTGCGGCCTTGTTATAGAGCTCGCTGTGGGGCTGCTGGCCGCAGCTCGAGCGCAGCACGCGGATCGCGGCCGGGCCGGAGTAGCTGGCGGCCGAACTGAAGTTGGTGAAGCGCAGGTCGAAGCGGCTCAGCAGCGGATGATCCTGCAGCTTGACCATCGCCACATCGTCGTCGGCCAGCGAGCAGATGTGCAGCATCACGATATCGAACGGCGCCTTGGCGTCGGCGGCTGCCGTGAACGCGACCTTGCGGGTGGCCTCCTGGCGATAGAAGTTGGCGAGGAGGCCGTTCAGCTCGTCGCCCGTCGCGGGCTTTTCGGACACCACCGCGCCGCCAGCCGGCGAGGCGCTGGCGACGCTCGCCGCCGCCGTCGCCGCAGGCGCCGGCTGCCGCAGGGCGGCGACGGCGTTCACCGCCCAGGGACCGAGCAGGATCGCCAGCAGCGCGAAGCTGCTCATGCGCAGCTTGCGGCTGAGCAGGATGAAGACCGCCAGCATGACCAGCAGCGTCAGCAGCACGCCCGGGTTCACGAAACGGCCCAGCAGTTCGATCAGGTAGGCGAGGTCGAATTGCCGCAGGTTGTCCACCTGCGACAGCGCGCGCCGGAACGGCGGCAGCCAGGAATCGTGATACAGCAGGGCGATGCCCGCGGGGACAGCCGCCAGCTGGCGCGCGATCCGCCAGCCGCGCGTCGGCAAGGGCAGCAGCAGGAACAGCGCAAAGGCGAGATTGAGCCAGACGCCGAAGTCGATGTAGCCGCCGGCATACAGGAACAGTTTGCCGAAGAAATAGAAGCTCCAGATACCCATATCGTCGCTGCTCAGTTGCCGGGGCTGCGCTGCAGCCCGCGTTGCTCGACCATGCGTGCCGCCACGGCGTCGGCGAGGTTGCCGAACATGCGCGCGTAGCCGCGGAAGCCATAGGCCAGGACCTCGACGAGGCTGCGCAGCGGGCGGTCGCGCGCCGAGTCGTCGTCCCACTCCAGCCAGGCATCGGCGCGACCGAAGGTGCACTGGATCAGCCGCATCTCGTCCTCCAGGCTCAGGTTTTCGAAGCGGATGCCCAGGCCATTGCTGCGCCGGCTGACGATGCGCGCCGCGAAGCTGAAGCTGCGGTCGCCCCGGCTCAGGGAAACGTGCACGCGATTGTCGTCCGGCAAGGCATCCTGCCGGCCGATGCGCAGATCGAGGCCGCCGGTCGAGTAGTTGCGCGTGATGCAGTGCAGGGTTCTGCCATCGGACAGGTACAGCGTCGCCGGCATGCGCATCGGCACGCGGTGAGACACACGCGTCTGCCGCGCCTCCGAAGCCACCGCCATCGCCGTGCCGAGCATCACCAGATTATTGAAGGTCCACAGCAGGTTCATCATCACGGTGGCCTGCTCGAAGGTGTTCCAGTAGAACAGCCGCATGATGCCGATGGCGAGGCCGCCGAAGTTGAGCAGCACCAGGGCCATGTAGGGCTTGGAGATGTACCAGTCGAAGTATTCCCGCTGGATCAGGCCGCCCTTGGCGGTGACGTTGAATTTGCCGAGCCGCGGATTGATCAGGGCGATGGTGGTCGGCAGCGTGATGTACCAGGCCAGGACCGATTCGTAGACCTCGGCCCAGAAGGAGTGCCGGTAGCGGCCCTGCATGCGCGAGTTGGCCAGCGTCGAGTGGATCAGGTGCGGCAGCACGTAAATGCCCAGCATCCAGGCGCCGGCATTGATGATGTGCAGCTGGAAATACAGATAGGTCAGCGGCGCGGTGAGGAAGGCCAGGCGCGGCAAGCCGTTGAGAAAATGCAGCATGGCGTTGCTGTAGCACAGGCGCTGGTACAGCTTCAGGCCCTTGCCGAACAGCGGATTGTCGCTGCGGAAAATCTGCACCATGCCGCGTGCCCAGCGGATGCGCTGCCCGATGTGGCCGGACAGGCTTTCCGTCGCGAGTCCCGCCGCCTGGATCACGTTGATGTAGGCCGTGTTGTAGCCCAGACGATGCAGCTTCAGCGCGGTGTGCGCGTCCTCGGTCACGGTTTCGACGGCGATGCCGCCGATTTGCTCCAGCGGCGCACGCTTGATGATGGCGCAGGAGCCGCAGAAGAAAGTCGCGTTCCACAGGTCGTTGCCGTCCTGCACCAGGCCGTAGAACAGCTTGCCCTCGTTGGGCACGCGGCGGAAGGTGCCGAGGTTGCGCTCGAAGGGGTCGGGCGAGAAGAAGTGATGCGGCGTCTGCAGCATCGCGCACTTCGGATCGCGCAGGAACCATCCCATGTTGGTCTGCAGGAAGGAGCGCACCGGGATGTGGTCGCAATCGAAGATGGCGATGAACTCGCCGCGCGTGACCTTGAGGGCGTGATTGAGGTTGCCGGCCTTGGCGTGGGCGTTGTTGCTGCGCGTGACGTATTGCACGCCGGCCTCGGCGGCGAAATTGCGGAATTCCTCGCGGCGGCCATCGTCGAGCAGGTAGACGTTGAGTTTTTCCTGCGGCCAGTCGAGACCGCGTGCCGCGAAGACCGTGGCCTTCACGACTTTCAGCGGCTCGTTGTAGGTGGGGATGTAAATGTCCACCGTCGGCCACAGTGCGGGATCGTCGGGTAGCGGCACCGGCTTGCGACGCAGCGGCCAGGCATTCTGGAAATAACCCAGCAGCATGATCAGCCAGGTGTAGGCTTCGGCCGCCAGCAGGCCGAAGCCGAAGACGTATTCGACCGGGGTCTCGAGGTTCATGGTCTGGGTCACGCGCCACCAGCCGTAGCGCGCGGTGGCCACCAGCGACAGGGTGGTCAGCACCAGGGTCGGCAGGTTGCCGGGCATGCGCCGGATGATCAGGGCGGTGAGCCACATCAGCAGCATGAACGCGAACTGCTCGCCCCAGTTGAGTGGTGTCGTCGCCGCCAGCCAGAACGACACTGCTGCGGCCGCGATGATCGCCGCTCGCAGCAGTGGCGGCACGTCGAAGCTGCGTATTGCCACGGTCTCCAGGCGGCGCCCGGCGTGCTGGAAATCGATGCGCTGGTAGCGAGCGTAGGCAAGGCGCAGGGGCGTGCCCAGCCATCGTGCAGCGGCGCGGGTAGGGCCATAGGCGCGCCCGAGCACGGTCCGCAGCAGGCGCGTCAGCCAGTTGCGCGAGGCCGGTTGCGCATTCGCCGGCGGCAGCACGAACAGGCGCAGTAGCCATTCGCCGGGACTCTCCGGATGGATGACGCCCAGTTGCACGGCGAGCCAAGGCAGGTAACGCCGCGCCAGGCGCTGCATCCATGCCGGCCACGGCCGCGCCTGGGCCGGCGGCAACACGAACAGGCGCAGCAGCCACAGCCGCAGCCTGCGCGGATTTTCCACGCCCAGTTCGCGCGCCAGCCAGGCCAGCAGGAGCGGCAGGCTCATGCCGGGTGCTCCGCGGCTCGCGCCAGCAGCCATGTCGCCAGTCCCTGCAGATCGTGCGCGGCCTGGCTGTGCGGCGCATAGCCGGCGAGGCTGCGGTTGCTGGCCAGCGATTCCGGCACCGCCTCGTCATGGTGGATGTAGTACGGCAGCAGGCGGTTGCCCAGGTCCAGGCGCATCACCGCGATGATGTCGTTGTGCAGGCGCCGCGCCGCATCGGCGAAGTTGACGACGTAATAGGTCGCGTCGGCTTTGCCGGCCAGCGTCACCTTGTTGCGCGCCGCCGGCAACTTGGCGTAGCAGCTGGCGTCGGCGGCGACCACGACGATGACCAGGTCCGCCGCGCGCACCGCCTGCTGCGAATACAGCGACGGCAGGCGCGGCGTGTCGATCAGCGCAATGGCCGGCGACGGCAGCGCAATGTCATCGAGATGCTGTAGCAGCCAGTCCGGATTTCTGCCGAGGCGTGCGCCGAAGTCGGCGCGCTGCGCCTCGTCCAGATCCCCGAAGGGCAGGAAGTGCACGCCGTCGTCGCTGCTGAACGCCGCGTCCTGCCAGTGGTCGTTGCTCACCGTGCGCAGCGCGAGGCCGTCGCGCTCTCGCGGCGCCAGCCCGAGATGCAGGCCGAGCAGGTTGTTGGGATCGAAATCGACCGCCAGCACGGCATGGTCGCGGCGCGCCAGCGTGCAGGCGAGGTGCGCGGTGATCGCGGTTTTGCCGACGCCGCCGTTGGCCGAGATGAGCGCTACCTTGAACATGGTCAGTGACCGTCCCTGGGGTCGTAGCGTTCTAGGAATACCGGCTGCCAGTGGCGGTTCAGCAGGCCGATGCGACGCAGGCGGATGCGCAGGCTGCGGGTGCGCCACAGCCGCCGCAACAGCAGGAACAGCGGCAGTGACAGCACCAGGCCGGCGAGCAGCGGCAGGATGGCGCTGAGACTGAGCAGGACCTGGCTCATCGCGCGTGCTCCGACGTCAGCGGCAGCGGCTGTCGCGACGCCCGGATTTCGTGAGCGGGCGTCGCGTCCAGCGGATGCCGGATCAGCGCCAGCGTCGGTGCCGCATGCGCCGGTGCCGGTTCGGTGGCTATCGGGGCGGTCGCACGCGCGTCGGTGGCCTCGGCAAGCTGGGCGCTGTAGTCGGCCGCCGGCGCGTCGTAGAGGCTGCGTTCGAGTCCGTCGATGGCGCCGAGGATGTCGATGGGCGCGAAAAAGCGCGTGTGACCCTCGAACATCTGCACCAGCGCATCGCCGAACACGCGATCCAGCGTGGTGTCGGCATCCGGCTCGCGGCAGGCGTAGAGGAACAGCCAGACACTGCGGCCGTCGGCGGTGAACAGGTCGCCCGGCCGCTTGACGCGGCAGGCGCGCAGCGCATCGAGATGCGCGGTTTCCGATGTCAGGTAGAGGCAGACCAGGGTGCTCTCGACGCCGATATGCGCGCTCTGCGCCATGCACTCGCGCACCATCTCGCAGAAGGCGATCGGCGTCAGGTAGCCGCTGTGCGGCGGCGGCAGCGCCGCCTGTACCGCGCTCTCGAAATCGTCCGGTACGCTGCCGCTGTAGGCCTGTCCGTGCAGGGCCTCGACCAGCGACAGGAAGCGCGAGAAGCCGACCTCGGCGTAGACCACGCTGTTGGCGCCCAGGCGCAGCAGCAGCAGTTCGTCGTTGTAACGAAGGCGCAGGCGGCGCTCGCGCACGACGATGCGCAGACCGCGGCCGCAACTGCGGCGCAGGTAGTGCACGGCGCGCGCCAGCACGCGCAGCTGGTCGCCGCCGTGAAAGTCGATCACGCAGGTGGCGGCGATGGCGCCTTCGGCGGATTCGAGCAGGCCGCCCAGATCGTCGACGATGCGCCAGTGCGCCGGCACGCCCTGTTCGCCGTCGACCACCGCGCGGGTGGCGATGACGCGATCCTGGTCCGGCGCCTGCTGGATGTGCGCCTGCAGGCTCTCGATTTCGGACCCGTCGGCGATCAGCGGCGTGCCATGGGTGTCAAAGCCCAGCCCGTATTCGCGCTGGCTGATGCTGCCCAGAGGCGACAGCCAGTAGCGCACCTGCCAGAGGAAGCGCGGGCCTTCGGCGCGGAAGGAGGCCAGACCGGCGCAGCAGTCGTCCAGCGCGCGCAGCGCCGCGCCGCCACGAGGCGAGGGCTGGAACAGCAGCAGGCCGGTCGCGCCCGCTTCGGCAAACCAGTGCTGGTAGCGCTGCGCCTGCTCGACGGCCTCACGACCGTCGCCGGCGCTGAACAGGCGTTCGGCGCGCTCGACCACCACCAGGCTGTGGCGGCGGACGCCGAGATAGTCGAGTTCGTCGAGAAAGCGCTGCGCGCCGTGATGCGCGAGGTGGGCAGCGTAATCGCCGGTCTGGCGCAGGACGACCAGGCGGCCATCGGCCAGGCAACGGCCGGCGTCGATGCCGTGGCTGCCCAGGCGGGCGAGAAAATCGGCGGGTGCGGAATGCAGCACCGCGGCCACGCGGCCATCGCCACGCAGGGCGCCGGCGACCGTGGCGGCGAGGCAGGCCAGCGGGATGCCGAGCATGCCGTCGCTGCCGTCCTCGCCGTCGGCGCGCGCGCTGGGCGCCACCATGGCGTAGAGACGGCCGGGCAGCATGTCGCGGGCCGAGGCGGCGAGACCGGCGATGCCGAGGCCGTAGCGGGGCACGCGCTGCCGCGGCTTCACGCGCCGTTCTCCGGTGCAGGGGCGTCGCGCTCCCCGGTCTCGTGCATTCTCAGCCGCGCCAGCAGGGGCCATTGCAGCAAGGCCAGCCTCCCGGCCTCGCGGCCCTGGATATCGGTATACGGCATCGTGACGTCGCCGAGATGTGCCATCAGGCGCTCGACGTCGGTGCCGAGCTGGGACGGAGAGATCATGCGGGAATCATACCTAACGGCGTGGCGTCCGCGAGTGGTTTCGCCCATGTCTTCACGCGCCGCCGAACCGCTATAATCGCGCGATCCGGGCGTAAGGCGCTTGCCGAAGCCTTACGCCGCCTAGGCGAGCACCCGGTCCAACCGGGTTTTTTTATTACCGACATTCCGATGTTCAAGGGTTCTGCGAGGAACGCATGCTGCAATCGATACGCGACAAACTGACTGGCTGGATCGTGTGGTTCGTGGTGGGCCTGATCGTCATTCCCTTCGCGTTCTGGGGGATCGAGTCGTTCCGCACCGGCGGCGGCGATCCGGTGGTGGTCAAGGTCGGCGACCAGGAAATCACCCAGTCGCAGTTCCGCAACGCCTACGAACAGCGCTACCAGCAGTTCCAGGCGATGATGGGTGAGCGCTTCCGCGCCGACCAGTTCGACCAGAACCGCTTCCGCCAGGCGGTGCTGGACGACATGACGCAGGAGGCGATGCTGCGCCAGTTCGTGCGCAAGTCCGGCTACCGCGCCAACGACGCGGTGCTGTTCAAGGCGATCAGCGGCATTCCCGCCTTCCAGGAGAAGGGGCAGTTCTCGGCCGACGCCTACAAGGCGGCGCTGGCCAGCAAGGGCCTGACGCCCGAGCGCTTCGAGGCGCAGCTGCGTGACTCGCTGGAGATCGACCAGATCCGCGAAGCGGTGATCGACAGCGCGTTCGTGACGCAGCCCGATGTGGCGCTGGCCTATCGCCTCGACAACCAGCAGCGCGAGCTGAGCTACGCGGTGTTCGATCCGGCCCGCTACGCCGCGCAGGTGGAGATCACCGACGAGCAGGTCAAGTCGCGCTACGAGACCGACAAATCCAAGTACATGGCGCCGGAGCGCATCAAGCTGGCCTACGTCGAGCTGTCGGCCGACAGCCTGCCCAAGGCCGAAGCGCCGTCCAAGGACGTGCTGCAGGTCATCTACAACGCCGAGAAGGACGCGCGCTTCACCACTGCCGAGGAGCGCAAGGCGCGCCACATCCTGATCAATTTCGGCGCCGACAAGGCCGCCTCGCGCAAGAAGGCCGAGGACCTGCTGGCCAAGCTCAAGGGCGGCGCCGATTTCGCGGCCCTGGCCAAGACCGAGTCCGACGACACCGGCTCCAAGGCGCAGGGCGGCGACCTGGGCTGGCTCAAGCGCGGCCAGATGCCGGAGAAGTTCGAGAAGCCGCTGTTCGGCCTGGCCAAGGCCGGCGAGATCGCCGGGCCGGTCGAGACCGAGTTCGGCTGGCACCTGATCCGCCTCGACGAGCTGAAGCCGGTCAAGGTCCGTGCCTTCGAGGATGCCGACGTGCAGGCCGAGCTGACCGAGCTTTACCGCAATCGCGAAAACCAGAAGCGCTTCCAGGAGGCTTCGGAGAAGCTGGAGCAGCTCGCCTTTGAAAATCCGGCCTCGCTGGAGGCGGTGACCAAGGCGCTGAACCTGCCGGTGCAGACCACCGACTGGCTGACCCGCGCCGGTGGCCCCGGCATTGGCGCCAATGACGCGGTCAAGCAGGCGGCGTTCTCCAAGGAAGTGGTGGGCGACGGCGACAACAGCAAGCCGATCGCGCTGGCTGCCGACAAGGTGGTGGTGATCCGCAAGGCCGAGTACGAAGCGCCGCGCCAGAAGGCGCTCAACGAGGTGATCGAGCAGGTGCGCGCCGACCTCAAGGCCGATGCCGCCCGCGCCAAGGCGCAGACCGAGGCGCAGCAGATGGCCGCCGCCGCCCGCGCCGGGCGTCCGCTGGCCGAGCTGGCCGCCGCCCGCGGCGTCACGCTCAAGGCCGCCGGCCTCGTCCGCCGCGACAATGCCACCGAGGACAAGACCGTGCTGGCCGAGCTGTTCCGCCTGCCGCGGCCCAAAACCGGCGATGTCAGCGCCGCCGACATCGCGCTGCCCAATGGCAGCGTCGCGGTGGTGGTGCTGGCCCAGGTCAAGGATACGGAACTGCCGGCCGGCGTTGCGCCCGACGTCGACCGCCAGAAGACGCAGTTGCGCGACGTCGTCGCCGGCGGCGAATTTGCCGGCTACCGCAAGTCCATCGAGCAGCGCGTCAAGGTCAAGGTGGTCAATCCGCCGGTGAGCGACGCGGCGCCGACGCCCGAGTCCTGAGGCCGGCATGAAACTGCACTGGCAGATCGCTATCGCCCTGGCGCTAGCGGCTGCCGCCGGGGCGCTGTCCACGCCGGACAGCGCCCTGATCCGTGCCGGCGCCTTCGCCGGCACGCTGTTTCTCAACGCACTGAAGATGCTGGTGGTGCCGTTGATCGTGTCGTCGCTGATCCAGGCCCTGTTCGGCCTCAGCGATCCCAGCGCGCTGTCGCGCATGGGCCTCAAGGCCATCGGCTACTACACCGTCACCTGCCTGCTGGCCGTGGTCACGGGACTGCTGGCCATCAACCTGATCCGTCCCGGCATCATCGACGGCGTGCCGGCGGGCGCGCGGCTCGGCCTGACCTCCGCGGCCGGCGAGGTGATGGAAAAGATCGGCCATCACGATGCCGGCGACATCGTCGGCGTGTTCACGCGCATGGTGCCGCCCAACCTGATCGAGTCCGCCGCCAAGGGCGACATCCTCGGCCTGATCCTGTTCTCGCTGGCCTTCGGTTATTTCTGCACGCGCCTGCCGGAGCCGCTGGCCTCGGCGCAGCGCGATTTCTGGCGCGGCTTTCAGCAGGTGATGCTGGGCATCACCGGGCTGGTGATGAAATTCGCGCCCTATGGCGTGTTCGGCCTGGTGGCCAAGACCGTCGCGCTGACCGGCCTCGACGCCATCCGCCCGCTGGCGCTGTTCTTCATCGCCGTGCTGGCGGGCCTGGCGACTCACCTGTTCGTGATCCTGCCGCTGACGCTGCGCCTGATCGGCGGCGTGTCGCCGTGGCGGCATTTCAAGGCGATGACGCCGGCACTGCTGACCGCGTTCTCCAGCAGCTCCTCGGCGGCGACGTTGCCGGTGACGCTGGACTGCATCCAGAACCGCGCCGGCGTGTCGCCGCGCGTGACCAGCTTCGTGCTGCCGCTGGGCGCCGCGATCAATCTCGATGGCAGCGCGCTCTACGAGTGCGCGGTGGCGATGTTTATGGCGCAGGCCTACGGGCTGGACCTGAGCCTGACCACGCAGTTCCTGATCGTGCTGATGGCGCTGGTGACGTCGATGGGCGTGGCCGGGATTCCCTCGGCCAGCCTGGTGGCGATCAGCGTGATTCTCGGCGCCATCGGCCTGCCGCTGGAAGGCCTCGGCGTGATCCTCGCGGTGGACCGCATCCTCGACATGTGCCGCACGGCCGTCAACGTATTCGGCGATTCCTGCGGCGCCGTGGTGGTGGCGCGGCTGGAAGGCGAGGATGTGCTGAAGGCCTGAGCCTCGCTGGCGCAGGCCTTTTCAAGCGCCACCCGCTCGATGCGATTGCCCTGGGGAAGTTGTTATAAATAATTGATCGAATAACTAATTGATCAATCATTATTAACAATCTGTGGCGGCTGGCGGGGAACAGCGGGTGGCGGGTTTTGCGACGCTTGCGCAGACCCGGCGGCGCCATACGCCGCCGATTGGTGGCGGTGCCGGCGGCGACCTAGACTCCCATGCCGGCGCGATCTCGAATATCCGACACCGGCGCCACACACTCAGGGAGAACAATATGCACAGTCCGATTCTTGCGCCCGTGGTGGCGCTGACCGCCTGGTCGATGATCATGTGGGCGTGGATGTATGCCACGCGCATTCCCGCGATCAGCCGTGCGCGGATGCGGCTCGATCCCCATGCGCCGCGCGGCGAGCAGATGAACACGCTGCCGGCGACGGTGCGCTGGAAGGCCGACAACTACAACCACCTGATGGAGCAACCGACGCTGTTCTACGCGGTGGCGCTGACGCTGGCGCTGCTCGAGCAGGGCGGCGGCGCGAACCTGGCGCTGGCCTGGACCTATGTCGCGCTGCGCGTGGTGCACAGTTTCGTGCAGGCCACCTGGAACAAGATCGAGGTGCGCTTCGCCGTGTTCTCGCTGTCGTCGCTGGTGCTGATTGCGCTGATCGTCGATGCGGCTCGCGCTGCGCTGTAACCGCGGTCCACAAAAAAGCCGCCGGTGCCGGCGGCTTTTATTTTAATGCCGAGGCTCAGGCGTCGGCGTCGAAGCTCATGCCCATCATGTTGTAGCCGGCATCGACGTAGACGATCTCGCCGGTGATGCCGGAGGCGAGGTCCGAACACAGGAAGGCGGCGGCATTGCCGACTTCTTCGATGGTGACGTTGCGCTTGAGCGCCGAGGCCTTCTCCGCCTTCGACAGCATGCTGCGGAAGCCGGTGATGCCGGCGGCGGCCAGGGTCTTGATCGGGCCGGCGGAGATGCCGTTGACGCGGATCTTCTCCTCGCCCAGCTCCGCCGCCATGAAGCGGACGTTGGCTTCGAGGCTGGCCTTGGCCGGGCCCATGACGTTGTACATCGGCACGGCGCGCACCGCGCCCAGATAGGTGAGGGTGAGCATGGCGCTATTGCGGCCGGTCATCAGCGGCTTGGCGGCCTTGCCCAGCGCGGCGAAGGAGTAGGCCGAGATGTCATGCGAGATGCGGTAGCCCTCGCGCGTCACCGCATCGAGGTACTTGCCCTGCAACTGCTCGCGCGGTGCGAAGCCGATGGAATGGATCAGCACGTCGAGCGCGCCCCATTGCTGCTTGAGCTCGGCAAAGACGGCGTCGATTTCGGCATCGACGGTGACATCCAGCGGCAGCACGATCTTGCTGCCACACTCGGCGGCGAAATCCTCGACGCGGCCCTTGAGGCGCTCGCCCTGGTAGGTGAAGGCCAGTTCCGCGCCCTCGCGTTTCATCGCCTCGGCGATGCCGGTGGCGATCGAGCGGTCGCTGGCGACGCCGGTGATCAATGCTTTCTTGCCGGTGAGAAAACCCATGAGCATGCTTCCTTGAAAATGGACGACCGGCGCAGCCTAGCGCAGGCGCCGGTCAGGCGCCTACCCGCAATCGGAGCAGGCGGCCGCGAGGGCCGCCGGCGCTTACGAGGGCAGGTAGTTGATGGGGTAGTTGGGGTAGGTGAACGGCGGCACGTCCTTGGCGCCGAAGTTCAGCAGCTTCACGCGCTGCACGATCTTGTTCTCCAGCTCCGGGTTGCCGAAGGAACTGGACACCAGCTTGCACTCGGTCACCGAGCCGTCCGGCGCGATGGTGATGCTGACCACGATCTTGCCCGCGCCCATGCCGGCGTTCTCGCGCTGCGCGCGGTTGAAGATGGCGTAGAACGCCGCCTTGCTGCGGTCGAACGTCAGCTGGATTTCCTCCAGCGTGCGGCCGGCCAGCAGCTTGTCGCCACCCTGGCCGGGTCGTGAGGGATCCTGGCCGAAGCCCACCGGGCTCTTCACCGTGGTGGTCTTGCGCGCGTCCAGCCTGGTGCCGTTGGGATTGCGCTGGCCGTTGCCGGGCGTGCTGGTGGTGATGCCGCCACTGCCGCTGCCGGCGCTGGCCGAGAACGCGGCCGAGGCATCGCTGCCGTTGTCGGCGCCGCCGGCGGCGGCTTCGCTGGACTTCAGCGCGTGCGAGCTGTCGAGTTGCGTCAGCGTGCTGTTGCGCAGATCGGCGAGGTCCTTGGCCATGGCCAGCAGGCCGGAGCGCTGCGCCACCGCGCGCGCCTGCTGCACCTGTTGCTGCTGCGTCGGCGGCTCCGGCGTCGGCTTGGTCTGCTTCTGCGGTTTCGGCGGCTCGGTGTCCTTGGTCGGTTCCGGCTGTGGCTTGGGTTCCTCTTCCTTCTTGGCTACCGGCGCCTGGCGCTGCACCATCTGCGCATAGCGGGTCTTGCCGGCGTCGCCGCCGCCCTTTTCCTGGCCGACCAGCTTGATGAACGGGATGATCACGCCGAACACGAGGTAGAGCGCCACCAGCGCGCCAATGATGCGCTTGTAGCGGCGCTCGGCGCGCTCGGCGTAATCCCAGTGGGCGAGCACGAAGCCGGTCATTTGGCTTCTCCCTTGCGCTGCGTCACCGCCAGCGAGGTGCGCGAGAAGCGCGCCTGGCCGCTGGTGGTCATCACCTTCTTGAGCAGCGAATACGGGATGTTCTTGTCGGCGAGGATGTTGATCTCGCCGCGGTTTACCTGGCCGGTGATGGCATCCGGCAGCAATTCCACCTTCTGCTCGAACACGGTCTTGAGGTCGGGCAGCACGTCGCCGGTCGCGGCCTCCGCGTCGGCGGTGTGCATGACGAAGGCGTTGTTGATCAGGATGTCCTTCTGCGTCACCAGCAGCTGCGTCGCCTCGCGCGGGCGGTCCGTGGAGGTGGACTTGGGCAGTTGCAGGTTTTCCGGGTTCGGGCGCATCTCGACCGCGGCGATGCTGACCAGGAGGTAGAACACCAGGATCGCGAAGATGTCGATCATCGACACGATGTTGATCGGCACGGTGCGTCCGCCCTGGGCGTACTGTCGCTCGATGCGGCGAATCTTGTGCGAGGACTTCATGGCGTGCCTCCGGCCGCGGCCGGCGCGTCGCCGATGGAGATCAGCGGGAACATGTCGCGCGAATGGCTCTCGCCGATCTGCATGCCGTACGGCAGCGTGCGCGCGGCGTCCATGGTCTGCACCAGCACGTCATAGGCGACATCCGCTTCCAGCAGCAGGGTGATGTCCTCGCTGGCCGGCTGCGCCTGCTTGATCGCGGCGAGGTCGTTGGCCAGCGTGCGGAAGTCGTGGCCTTCGGCGGTATTGGGGATCAGCTTGACCGCGCCGTTGCGGTCGGCCAGCTCCAGCCGGTCCCTGCGGATCACCACGGTCAGCACTTTCTGCGGTTGCCGCTGCTGCGGCGCCTGGTCGGGCGAGGGCAGGTCGAGGCCCAGCGCGTTGAGGCGGTCGGCGGCCAGCGACGCGGACAGCAGCAGGAAGAACACCAGCACCGCGAACACGTCGATCATCGAGACGATGTTCAGGTGCACGGCGCGCGCGCGCATGCGGTTGTGACGCTGCATGCGGCGGATGTGGCGGGGCGATTTCATCCGGGTGCGATCCTGGATGGCGGGTCCGGCCTTAACGCTTGCCGCGGCTGGCGGCGCTGCGTGCGTTGACCAGCTTCATGCAGGCCATCTCGAGGCTGTCGACGAGATCGTTGGTGCGGGTCTGCAGGAAGGCGTGGATCAGCAGGAAGGGGATGGCCACCATCAGGCCGAAGGCGGTGCAGTTCATGGCCTCGGAGATGCCGGCGGAGAGCAGGTCGGCCTTCTCGACGGCGTCGGCCTTGGCCAGCGCCGCGAAGGCGCCGATCAGGCCGATGACGGTGCCGAGCAGGCCCAGCAGCGTCGACATGTTGGACAGGGTGGCGAGGTAGTGGGTGCGCTTCTCGATGATCGGCGTCACTTCCATCAGGCTTTCCTCGACCGCCAGCTCCAGTTCGGCGCGCGAATCGCCGTGGGTGCGGGCGTGCTCCAGCGCGGCGCCCAGCACGCGTCCGACGGCGCTGTCGGAACCCTTGGCCAGCTTCTCGGCGCTGTCGTAGTCCTGCTGACCGATCATCGGCTGCAACTGCTCCCACAGCTCGCGGTTCTCGCGCTCGGCGCGGCGCAGCAGCAGCAGGCGCTCGACGGCGATCGCCAGGCCCAGGACCAGCACCAGGGCGATGGGATACATGAAGGCGCCGCCCTTCTGGAAGAAGCCAAGGATGTGCGAGATGAAGTCCATTGCTGCGGTCCTCTGTGGTGTTCCGTGTTGACTGTTCGATGCGTCGTCGCGGCACCGGAGACGGTCACCCGCTGTCCGGGTCCGGCGGTGTCGCGATGTTCTAAAATATTAGCCGATTAAAAATTCATTAAATAAAAACAAACCACTTTCCTTCGTCCTCGCCCGGCAGCGGGTGGCGGTTGCCGGGCTCATTTCGTGCCGCCCTTGCGCTCCGCGGCCTTGCTCAGCGCGTCGTAATACTCCACCTGGCGCTCGAAGACGTCTTTGTCGATCGGCAGCATTTCCTCCTGCAGCAGGCGCGCCGGGCGGTCGACGTCCTTCTCGGGGCGCGATTCGCGCCAGGGCATGATGTAGAGACCGATCGGCGATTCGTCCTCGCCGATGATGGTCGTGCCCGCCGACTTGCCGTGCTTGCCGCCGGTATCCAGCGCCGGTTGCTCGTCGTCGGCCGCTGCGCCTTTTGCGGCCGGCGCCGCCAGGACGGCAACGGGCGCCGACAATGCCAAAACCGCCAGCAAAAGGAAAGGTCTCATGACTTCTTCTCCTTGGCCTTGGGCTTGACCGCCGGTTTGGGTGCGGGGGCGGATGGCGCGGGTGCCGCGGTGGGTGCGGGTGGCGGCGTGGCGGCGGCCTGCATTTTCTGGATGTCGGCGATCCACACCAGCACGCGCAGGTCGTCGGCGCCACCAAGGCGCTGGTAGGCCTGGTAGTGCGGCAGCGCGTCGGCCGGGCGCTTGAGATAGGCGTCGTAGAGGATGCCGAGATTCAGGTGCGCCGCGCCGTAGTCCGGGTTGATGTCCAGCGCTTTCTTGTAGGCCTGCTCGGCGCGCGCATAGTCGCGGCCTTCGCGGTACAGCATGCCCTGCCAGTTGAGCGCCACCGCGTTCTGCGGATTGTCGGCCACGGCCTTGGCGAACGCCGAGGCGGCGAGGTCGAGACGCTTGGACTTGGCGTAGAGAATGCCGAGATCGGTGAGCGGCCCGGAGTACTGCGGGAAATCCTTGACCAGGTCGGTGAGCGCGGCTTCCGCGTCCTGCGGCTGGTTCTGCTTCATCAGGTCCAGCGCCGCCTTGAAACGGGCGTCGGGATCGCCCTTGTCGATGGGCTTGGGCGCGGGCTTGGCCGCGGCGGCGCCGGGCAGGCCGGCGGCGGGCGCGGTCGTCGGAGCCGGTTTGCCGCTGAAGGCGGCGCAACCGCCGAGCAGGCCGGCGGCCAGCAGGACGAGGAGGCGGTTACTGGAGCGTTTCATAGATCGTCTCGCCCTTCTCGGTCTTGCCGTACTTGGCCGGCGCCAGTTTCAGCAGCTCGGCATAACTCTTGGCCACCCAGTCGTCGTACACGTTCTGGCGGATGCGCTTGAGGTTGGTCTCGTAGGTGTCGATGGCCTTTTCCTCGAACGGCTCGGCCTGCTCCTCCAGCAGCAGGTTGTATTGCTCCAGCTCCAGCGCCGACAGCTTGGCCGGGCGATCCGAGTCGAGCATGGCCTTGCCGAAGTCCTGATACAGCGCGCCGAGCTCGTAGGTGGCGGCGGTGGTGACTTCGCCGTAGCCGTAGCTGGCGGCCTTGTTGACCGCGTCGATCGCGGTCTGCATCGCCGCCTTCTTGCGCGCCACGCTCCTGTCCAGCGGCAGGGTCAGGCGCAGCTGCCGCGCGTCGGCGGCGGCGAAACGCGCCAGGTCGAGTGCGGCGCGCGCGGCCTGCAGGTGGGTCTTGTCGGTGCGTTCGGCGCCGGCGTTGTCGTCGGCCGCGACGATCTGCCGCAGCCAGTAGGTCTGCTTGCCGATGTCGCCGCGCTCGCGGCTGAAGTCGACCAGGCGGGCGCGTGCCTCCATCGCCCGCGCTAGCGGCCGCGGGAAGTTGTTGACGTAGTCCTCGTAGGCCTGCGCGGTCTGCGGCGCCTTGGCCTGATCGTAGAGCGTGGCGGCCAGCCAGGCGGCCTCGCGGCGCGTGTCCGGCGTCTCGCTCAGGCGCGCGGCGATGCGCTGATAGGCCTGCGCCGACTGCAGCGGCTTGTTGTCCTTCTGGTAAGCCACCGCCAGCTTCTTGTCGACGTCGGCCAGCATCGCGTGCGCCGGGTAGCTGGTGCGGAACGATTCCAGCACCTGCTCGGCGGCCGGCCAGTCCTCGAGCTGGATCAGCGCCGCGGCGCCGTCGTACTGCGCGGTGGGCACGATCTTGGAACCCGGCGCCGCCTGCGCCACGCGCAGGAACTGCTGGGCGGCGGCGCGCAGGTTGCCGGCGCTGCGCGCGGCCTCGCCCTGCTTGTACACCGACGCCGCGATCTGCTCGATGATCTCGGGCCGCGAGGCGCTGTCCTTGGCGGTGAGCTTGAGTTCCTCGGTGTAGGCGGTTTCGGCCTCGGGGTAGTGCTGCAGCGCGAACTGCGAATCCGCGGTCACGCCCCAGGCGGAGCGGCGCAGCTGGTAGGCCACGGCGCGCGGCGATTTCAGCACGCGGCTGGCGACCTTGATCGCCTCGTCGTAGGCCTTGAGCTCGTACAGGTCCTCGGCCATGCGCGTGATGACGGGCATCAGCTCTGGGTGGCCGGGGAACTTGTCGGCGAACTTCACGCCGGCGTCGATGGCCTGGCGCAGCGCCGCCGGGCGCTGCTCGGCCGGCACATCCTTGGCGACCTTCTCGTAGGCGAGCACCGCGGCGTAGCCGGCGTCGGCCGCCTTTGGATGCAGCGGATAGTCGTAGGCCGTCTTGCTGTATTCCTGCGCCGCCTCCAGCGTCTTGCCGCCGTCGAGCAGGGCATCGCCGAGCATGAAGTTGAGATCGGTGATCTCGGGATCCTTGGGAAACACTTCCATCGTGCGCCGGTACCACTTGGCGGCGGTGAGGAAGTCGTCCTTGTTCTTGTCCTTGTCCTGCTGGCCGCGCGCCTGGTAGTACTTGGCCAGGTCGCCCATGTGCTTGCGCAGGGCGGTGAGCACTTCCGGCGTCGGCGACTTGCCGGCCCAGTAGGGCGCGGCCGGATCGTAGGTGCTGGCGTAGCGTTCCTTCTCGCGCACCACCAGGTCGTTGAAGCCGCCGTCGGCGTAGGCGTTGATCACGCGCTCCTGGAAATCGGGCGCGCGGACATGCGTTGGATGGCGCTCGATGAACGCCGCGTAGGCATCGGCGGCGTCGCTGTAGCGCTGCTTGTCGAGCAGCGACTCGCCGAGCGCGGTGTAGATCAGCGGGAAGAAGCGAGGATCGCCCTTCTTCGCCAGGTAATCGTTGGCGGCCTTGCCGCCACCCTCGGCGGTCAGCGACAGGCTGATGACGCGCAGCGAATCGCGCACCATGTCGCTGCGCGCCTTGGCCACGCCCTTGAGCGCGTCCTCGGTGCCGTAGAACTCGCCCTGCGGCAGGTCACGGTCGAGCAGGGCGATGAACACGTCGAGCGCGCCATCGTAGTTCTGCTGCTTGTAGCGCGACCAGCCGTACTTGTACTGGGCGTTCTCGAAGAACGGCGTCTTGTCGCCGAGGTCCATCACCGTCTTGTACTCGGGCTCGGCCTCGGCGTAGCGGCGGCGGCTGAACAGCAGTTCGGCGCGGCGGAAATGGGCGTCGCCGGCAAGGTTGGAGTCGGGATGCCGCTGTGTCAGGCGTTGCAGCGTGTCGATGGCGGCATCGACCTCGCCCGAATTCTGCTGCGCGCGCGCCATCTGGTAGAAGATGCGGTCGTTGTGCTTGTCTTCCGGGTGCGCGTAGAGCAGGTCGTTGTAGAGCTTGATCGATTCCTGCAGCGTCTTGCCGCTGCCGGCATCGTCGTTGCCCTTGGCGTCCTCGATCTGCACCTGCAGGTCGGCGAGGCGACGCATCGATTCGGCCTTGGTCTCGGGATCGGGCGACAGCTCCAGCAGCTTGCGGTAGTTGTCCAGCGCCTTCTGCGGATCGGCGGCAATGGGCTGCGAGGGGATGATCGGCAGGACCTTGTCGTCCGGGGCCTTGCGCTCGATATCCTGGATTGGCGGCGCGGCGTTCTTGATCACCGCCGGCGTGCAGGCGGCGAGAACCAGGCTCAGGGCGAGGGGCAGGCGCTTAATGCTGGTCATCGAGTTCGCCCTTGAGCTGGCGGTCGTAGAGGCGTGCCAGCGCGAAACGCGCTTCCACCAGGTATTTTTCGATCTGCTTCTTCTGGCCGGTCAGTTCGTTGATCGCCATGGTCTGCAGGACCTTGCCCTGATCGTTGGCTGCGGTTTCCAGCAGCGCGTGCAGCGAGGCCTGGCGCGCCTTGAGCGACTGGATTTTCTCCCAGTCGCCATCGAAGCGCTTGGGCATGCCGGTCGCCAGCTCGATCGCCGGCGGCGACGCTGGCGCGGCCTTGGCGTCGTAGCTGCCGGGCGCGGCCAGCGCGGTGTCCGCGCGCAGGGTCATCGCCGGCTCGGTCCAGGACGGTGTCCAGTCCTCGGTGGCGCGGCGGAACAGGATCTCCGGGGCGACGTCGGGGCGCGGCTGCTTGTAGGCGGTCTCCATGGTGTCGAGACGCGCTTTCCAGCTGTCGAGATTGCGCTGCATCATGCGCACGTCGCGATAATTCTTCAGCGCTTCCTGGAAGCGATGCTCGGCCAGCAGGTTCTGCAGGTAGTAGGTTTCCGGCGCGTCCGGCAGGTCCTTCAGTTTCCATTCCCAGCCGGACTCCGCGTCGATGTCGCGGCGCACGATGGTCTCGACCATACGCCCCTCGCGGATCGAGGTCATCGCCGCATCGGCGCGCTTGCGGTTGTTCTCCAGGTTGTCGACCGCCTTCTCGTAGAACTGCAGGGCCTGCGCGTGGGCGCCGAGCTTGTCCAGCGAGTAGGGAATCGCCAGCCAGCCTTCCTGCACCGCCGGGTCCATGGGATCGCGGTTGATCAGTTCCACCCAGGCGGCGAGCGCGCGCTTGAGCGCGTCCTGCTCGCCCTTGGCCAGCTTGTCCAGCTTGAAGTCGCGCATGCCGGCGCGCTTGAAAATGTCGCGGTCGAGGAAGCCCGGGCGCAGCAGCACGCCCAGCGTCGAGAAGGTGGTGAACGGCGAACCCTGCAGCTCTTCGTCGGCCAGCGTGGCGCGGGCCTGCTTGGTGCCTTGCGGCGACAGTTCCGCCCAGCCCAGGCCGAGCAGCGCGCGGTTGGAGTAGGGGCCCTGCGAGCGCACGCGCCCGAAAATGGGCTTGGCGCTGCCGCCCAGCTGGTTGTGCAGGAAGTGCCAGCCTAGCGTCAGATTGGCCTTGTCGCGCAGCGCCAGATCGTCGAGCGTCTCCACGCGCATGCGGCCGATGCGGTCGAGCACGTCGCGGCCCTGCGGCACGCGGCCGTCGTTGATCAGCGCCACGCCGAGGTTGTAGCGCGTGTACGGCGATTGCTGGCTGGCGTTGTCGGTGCTGGTCAGCACCGCCACCGCTTCGTTGTAGCGGCCCTGGGCCATCAGCACGCGGGCCGAGAGATCCTGCCATTCGTCGACCAGCGGCTTGGGCAGATGCTCCTGCATCTTCAGCAGGGCGCTGCGCGCCTGTTCGTAGTAGCCGCGCTCATAGTCGAAGCGCGCCAGCCTCAGACGCGCCTGGCCGAGCAGCAGGTGATCGGTGGCGGAGATGGCCAGCTCGCGGTAGATCGGTTCGGCGCGCTGCCCCATGCCGAACGACAGGTAGTTTTCCGCCAGCAGCCACTGGTAGCGATCGGCGGCCTTGTCGTTGCTGCGTGGCACCGCCAGCAGTTCGGTCAGGGCGGAGAAGTAGCGATTCTCGTCGTTCTGGTACTGCGCGGCGCGCAGGTTCGGATCGTCGTTGCCGCCCGGCAGGTAACGGTCGGCGGCACTGGCGGCAGCGGAAGCGAAGAGCGCCGCGGCGAGGGCGAGCGTGCGCTTCATCGCGTCGTGCTCCATTGCTTGAGCGTCAGGCCCGGCTTGGCCACGCGGGTGCTGCGGCCGAGGGTCAGTTCCAGATCGGTCTGGCTGTAGCCCTTGTCGAAAATGGCTTCGAAGTGGTTGGTCACCGGCGCGTCGCTGGGCTTGGCGTCGGCGTATTGCGCGCTGAAGTCGGCACGGATGCGGTGAGGACCCGGCGCCAGATTGGCGCGCAGCATGCGGCGCAGGCCGTTGTGCAGCAGGAAGGCGCGGCCTTCGTCGTCGGTGAAATTGAAGGTCTGCGGCGTGCCGTCGTCGAAGGCGATGCTGAAATCCTTGACCAGCAGGCCGCCGATGCGCACGCCGAGATAGACGCTGGTGCGCGAGTACGGCGGGTACAGCGTGTCCTGCTCGAGGGTCACCGCGTCGCGGTTGAACTGCAGCACCTCGTCCTTGAGGCTCTGGATGTTCTGGTCGATCTGGAGGGCGTTGGCGTCCGGGGCCGGCGGTGCGGCGGCCTGCAGCGTGCCGACAGCGCAGGCGGCCGCGACGACAAGGACTCTCACGGCCTTACGGCGCGGATTGGCGAGCATCAGCATGTGGGATCGAAAAGGTCGGGTCGAGTTTAACAAAACGAAATGCCGGAACGTTGAGACCTTATTCAAGGTGGTGATCGATGCGACGAGCGGCGCATGGTGCGCGGTTTCGGCCCGCCGATCTGTCGGCATAGGACTGCGGGTTGCGTCGGAAGTGCCAGCAGCGGCGCACCCGCTGTTCGTTTTATCGCCGGTCGCGATGTTATCAATTGTTTATCGAAATTAAATTCGCTATATCAAAAATAACAACCCGGCAGCGCCATGGCGCCACAGCGGGTGGCCTGCCGGCGGGTTCAGTGCGGACGAAAACCATCCTTCCAGCGGCGCAGCGCGGCGAACACGGTGACCTCGTCCGGCAGCGCCTGGGCGGCCTGCGCCGCGACGGCGTTGCGCACCGCGGCGACGTCGCAGCGCAGGAAGGGATTGATCGCGCGCTCCAGCGCCAGCGTCGTCGGCAGACTCGGCTCGCCACGCGCGCGCAGCGCGCGCACGGCCGAGGCATGGTCGCGCAGCGCGAGGTTGTCTGGCTCCACTGCAAGGGCGAAGGCGAGGTTGGCCTCGGTGTATTCGTGCGTGCAGTACACCGGCGTCTCCGGCGGCAGCGCCGCTAGGCGCGCCAGCGAGGCGTGCATCTGCGCCGGCGTGCCCTCGAACAGGCGGCCGCAGCCGGCGCTGAACAGCGTATCGCCGCAGAGCAGCAGGCCGGGCGCGTAATAGGCGATGTGGCCCAGCGTGTGGCCGGGCACCGCCAGCACCTGCAGGTCGAGGCCGGGCAGGGCGACGCGGTCGCCGTCGTCGAGCGGCTGCGTCAGCGTCTTGATCTTCGCCGCTTCCGCGCGCGGACCGTAGACCGGCACGTCATGGCGCGCGCGCAGCGTGGGGATGCCGCCGATATGGTCCGGGTGCCAGTGCGTGACCAGGATGGCGCGCAGGCGCAGGCCGCGGTCGTCGAGCGCGCGCTGCACCGGCGCGGCGTCGCCCGGATCGACGATCACGGCGTCGCCGTCGCGGCTGAGCAGCCACAGGTAGTTGTCGGTGAACGCGGGGATGGCGGAGAGGGTCCACATGATGAAGAATGGTGGCCATGAACAGGCATCCGGTCAATCGCCCATGAGCGCGTCGCGCGGACGGCGTGGCGGGCGGCCGTTCAGCCGCGTCGCCCTCGAGCAGTGGCTGCAGTCGCCGCGCGGCGGGCGCCTGCTGGAGCTCGAGGAGCGCGAGGTGCGCCGCGTGCTGCCGGACGTGTTTGGCCGCCACCTGCTGCAGGTCGGCAGCTGGGGCCGCGGCGGTCAGTTGATCGCTTCCAGCGAAACCCTGCACAGCGCGGTGATCGGCAGCGTCGGCGGCATGGGCGCGCAGGCCCTGGCCGCTCCGGAACAATTGCCGGTGATGTCCAAGAGCGTCGATGCCGTGCTGCTGCCGCACACGCTGGAGTTCGCGCGCACCCCCAAGGCGGTGCTGCGCGAGGTCGATCGCGTCCTCACCGACCGCGGCCGGCTGCTGGCGCTGGGCTTCAATCCCTGGAGCGGCTGGGGCCTGCGCCAGGCGGTGGGCCTGCGCCACCGCGCGTTTCCGCCCGGCGCGCATTTTCATTCCGCCGGCCGCCTGTGTGACTGGCTGGAGCTGCTCGACTTCGAGGTCGTCGAAGTGCGGCGCTACGGCGCGGGCATGCCCTGGCTGAATCCGCATTCCGACGGCGAGCCGCTGCACCTGGGTTCGCTGGCGCAGCCGTTTGCCGAGGCTTATCTGGTGGTGGCGCGCAAGCGCGTGCTGCCGATGACGCTGCGCGGGCGCGTACAGCGCGCGCAGATCCGCCCCCTCATCGGCGTGCCGGCCTCCGAGGCGCGCTCCACCTCCGCGACATTCAAGCCCAACGAAGCGTGAAGAAGATCGTCATCTACACCGACGGCGCCTGCAAGGGAAACCCGGGGCCCGGGGGCTGGGGCGCGCTGCTGAGCTACAACGGCCGCAGCAAGACGCTCAAGGGTGGCGAACCCGCGACCACCAACAACCGCATGGAGCTGATGGCGGCGATCAGTGCGCTGGAGTCGTTGCGCGAGCCCTGCGAGGTCTTGCTGCACACTGACTCCAAGTACGTCATGGACGGCCTCACCCAGTGGCTGCCGAACTGGAAGGCGCGCGGCTGGCGCACCGCCGACAAGAAGCCGGTGAAAAACCAGGATCTCTGGCAGCGCCTCGATGCCGCCGTGCAGCGCCATCGCATCGACTGGCGCTGGGTCAAGGGCCACGCCGGCGATCCGGGCAACGAGCGGGCGGACCAGCTGGCCAATGAGGCCATCGAGGAAGCAATGCGGCCCTCCGCGGCCGTGGGAAACAGCTGATGCAGCGACAGATCATTCTCGACACCGAAACCACCGGCCTGGAAGTGGAACTGGGCCATCGCCTGATCGAGGTCGGCTGCGTCGAATTCAAGAACCGCCGGCCCACCGGCAACAACTTCCATCGCTACGTCAATCCGCAGCGGACGATCGATCCCGGTGCGCAGCAGGTGCACGGCATCAGCAGCGAGTTTCTTGCCGACAAGCCACGCTTCGACGCCATTGCGCGCGAGCTCTGGGACTATCTCAAGGGCGCCGAGCTGATCATCCACAACGCGCCCTTCGATGTCGGTTTTCTCAACCGCGAGTTCGAGATCGCCGGCTTCACGCAGAAGCTGCACGAGATCTGCACCATCACCGACACCGTGGTGATGGCGCGGCGTCTGCACCCGGGGCAGAAGGTGAACCTCGATGCGCTGTGCAAACGCTACAACGTCGACAACTCCTACCGCGATCTGCACGGAGCGTTGATCGACGCGCGCCTGCTGGGCGACGTCTATCTGGCCATGACCGGCGGGCAGTCGCGCCTGACGCTCGATGCCGACAGCGGTCCGGGTGCGGCGCGGACCTCGCGCCTCGACGAGCTGCTGCCACCGCGCTACGAAACGCTCCCGGTGCCGCGCGCCGGCGAGGCGGAGCGCGCCGCGCACCTGGCGCGGCTCGAAGGCATCAAGAAGAAGGCCGGCAAGTTGCTCTGGGACGGCGAACTGGGCGCCTGAGCCGCGACTTCAAGCGCTGCCGTTGCGGCGCTTGAACCAGTGGGCCAGCAGCAGGCTGGCCGCCAGCGCTGCCAGCGTCAGGAGCAACTGGCGGGTATCCAGCACCTCGCGCAGCGCCGGCAGGTGGCCGCTGTCGAGAAACGCTTCGACGTGGATCGAAGCGCCGACACTGGCGTAGATTGCGGTCGCCACGGTGTTGCCCAGCGCGGTGGCGAGAAGGAAGCTGCGAAAGTCGACGCGCAGGCCGGCGGCGGCGAAGTTGACCAGGTCGAAGGGCAGCAGCATCAGCCGCATCAGCGTCACCGACATGAATCCTTCGCGCCGCAGGCGCGCCAGCCAGGCACCGAGCTTGCCGCTGGCGGCGCCGTCGGCGGATTGCGGTGGCAGCAGGAAACGCGCCGCCGCGTAGCTGCTGGCCGCCGACAGCAGCATGCCGACGACCGCGCAGGCGCCGCCGAGCAGCAGCCCCCAGAGCATGCCGCAGAGCAGCACCAGCCAGCTGATCGGCAGCACGAAGGGTGGCCGCAGCGTGAACAGCACCAGCACCAGCCAGGGCGCGTCGCGCAGCGTGACGTAGAGCCAGCGCAGCGCCGAGGCGACGGTGACGCCCTGCGCATGTGCCACGGCCAGGCTGGCGGTCAGCGCCAGCGCGAACAGCAGCAGCGGCAGCCAGCGCCTGAGGGTCTTGCGGCTCATGGTTTCAGGGACGGCGCGCCAGCGCGGTCACGACTTCGAAATAGGGCGGCCGCGGCTCCCGCGAGGTGACGCCGCATTGCTCGACCTGAAGGCCGGCGGCGCTCAGCAGCTTGCGCAGCTTGTCGGGCGCCAGGCCGAGATTGACATGGTCGTAGGCACGCATCGCCTCTTCATGGCGATGCGCGTTGAGCGTGGCTACGACCAGGCGGCCGCCCGGACGCAGCAGGCGCGCCGCTTCGGCCAGCATCTTCTGCGGCTGGCGCGAGTAGGACAGGGCATGCATGGCAAAGATGTGATCGAAGCCGGCGTCGGCCAGCGGCAGCGCGTGCATATCGGCCTGGCAGAAGCGCACGTTGGCGTAGGCGGCAAGGCGCTTCTGCGCGGCGTCGATCACGGTGGCGCTGATGTCGACGCAGGTGACGCTGCGGGCGTGCCCGGCGATCAGCTCGGCCAGTACGCCGTCGCCGCAGGCGAGATCCAGCGCGTCGCCGAACTCGTGCAGGCCGATCACCGCGCGCGCGGTGGCCTCCCAGGTCCGGCCGGGGGAGTAGTGCAGCTCCATGCGGCCGGCCACCGACTCTGCCCAGGTCTGGCCGTGCTTGCGGGCGCGGATCACTTCCTCGGCACGCTCGCGGTCCAGCCGGGCCTGGCGGTCGTCGATCTGGCCGCGCAGCAGCGCCCACAGCGCCTGGGCGTCGCCGCCGTTGGCGCTGGCGGAGTACAACGCTGCCGCGCCGACACGCTTGTCCTGCACCAGTGCCGCGCGCTTGAGTCGCGACAGGTGCGTCGACACGCGGCTCTGCGCCAGACCGGTGATTTCGGTCAGTTCGGCCACCGACAGTTCGTGCGCTTCCAGCAGCAGCAGCAGGCGCAGCCGGCTCTCGTCGGCCAGCAGGCTGCACAGCTGCGTACTTTGCTCGAGCGAAAGGTGCATGAAGGGCGGACCCGCTCTAGCGCGAAATCGCGTCGAAAGTGTTACTAATCATTTATTGATTTTATATTTATAAGTCAAAATATAACAACACGAGTCCCGTGCCGCGGCACAGCGGATGGGCATTCTGGCACGCCTGGAGGCGATGGACATGAAAAAACCCGCCAGCGTTCGCTGGCGGGTGGCATTCACGCCGTCGGGCTCAGGGCAGCGAGTCGCCGACCGGCGCCGGCGCGGGCTCCGCCGCGGGCGCGGCTGCCGGTTCGGCGGCGGGCGCCGGGTGATCGGCAGCTTCCTTCTTGCCCTTGCTGGTGGCGAGGAAGGCGCGCGACATCGGCGACGGGATCACCGGGGCGACGGCCGTCACCACCGGCTGCACGAAGGTCGCGACTTTCTCGCGAGCCTGAGTCGCCGTTTTCTGCGCCGAGTCCGCGGCCTTCTTGACGGCCGCCTTGACCTCGGCGACCGGCTTCTGGGTCACGGTCTTGGCCTTGGTCACCACCTGCTGCTCAACCGCCTTGGCTTTCGCCACCACTTTCTTCTCGACGGCCTTGGCCTTGGCGACCGGATTCTTCACCGCCGCCTTGGCCTTGCGCTCGACGGCCTTGGCCTTGGCGACCACTTTCTTTTCGGCTGCTTTCACGCGCTTGGCGACCTTGCTCTCTGCCGCCTTGACCTTGCCGACCAGTTTTTTCTCGGTGGCCTTGGCGCGCGTGACCACCTTGCTCTCAGCCGCCTTGACCTTGCCCCGGGCCTTCTGTGCCGAGGCCTTGACGCGCGCCACCGCCTTCTTGGCCGAGGATTTCAGCTTGCTGGCCAACCGGCTGGCGGGCTTTGCGGCCTTGCCGCCCTTTACGGACTTCTTCATGAGATTCACGAGCTCCATACGTGTTGCGGCCGGTAAGGCCGGGAATCGCGTGCATAGGCTATGACGCGGAAGTCGGCTGCATGCGGCGGCAAGACCTGCGGCGCCGCATGAAAGAAGACGGAATCTGTGGGGGAAATCGGGCGCGCACGCACTGCAGTCGAGCGGAGCAATTCGCTCAATGCGCCATCAAACCGGGCAAGCCGCTCGTAGGCAGCCATTTTTCGTCCCCTATTGACTTTTCCCCCGAAAAGTGAACGCAGTTTATGGATGGGCTAAGTGCTTGTCAAACGCGATTTTTTTGCCGTTCGGCGTCGGTTTACGCGCTATCGACCGGTCGCTATGATTGCCGCCTCATTTTTCAGTCGCCCGCCGCGCGGACGCGCCAGGTTTCATAATCTAACGAGGTGAAGCACTTATGTATCAAGGCCAATCCATTCAGGTCACGAAGCTGGACGGCGGCATCGCCGAACTCTGCTTCAACAACCAGACCGATTCCGTCAACAAGTTCGACCTGCGCACCGTCACCGAGCTGTCCGAGGCGACCAAGGCGATCCAGGCGGATGGCGGCGTGAAGGGCCTGCTGGTGACCTCGGGCAAGGACGTGTTCATCGTCGGCGCCGACATCACCGAGTTCGGCGCCACCTTCCAGAAGCCGGAAGAAGAGATCGCCAAGTGGGCCTACGAGGCCAATTTCATCTTCAACGCGGTGGAAGACCTGCCGTTCCCGACGGTGACCGCCATCAACGGCGTCGCCCTGGGCGGCGGTTTTGAAATGGCGCTGGCGACCGACTTCCGCATCATGAGCGAGAAGGCGTCGATCGGCCTGCCGGAGACCAAGCTGGGCATCATCCCCGGCTTTGGCGGCACCGTGCGCCTGCCGCGCCTGATCGGCGCCGACAATGCCATCGAGTGGATCGCCGGCGGCGAAGCCCAGAAGCCCGCTGCGGCGCTGAAGGTGCACGCGGTCGACGGCGTGGTTGCCGCCGACAAGCTCAAGCCGGCCGCGCTGAAGTTCCTGCAGTCGGCCATCGACGGGCAGTTCGATTACAAGGCGCGCCGCGAGCAGAAGAAGGCCAAGCTCGGCATGAACCAGCTTGAAATGATGATGGCCTTCTCCACTGCCAAGGGCTTCATCGCCGGCAAGGCGGGCAAGAACTATCCGGCGCCGGTCGCCGTGGTTTCGGCCATCGAAAAGGCCGCCGGCAAGACGCGTGACGAGGCGCTGAAAATCGAGTCCGCCACCTTCGCCAAGCTGGCCAAGACCACCGTTGCGGACGCGCTGATCGGATTGTTCCTCAATGACCAGTTCCTCAAGAAGAAGGCCAAGGCTGCGGGCAAGATCGCCCGGCCGGTGAAGCAGGCGGCCGTGCTCGGCGCCGGCATCATGGGTGGCGGCATCGCCTACCAGAGCGCCAGCAAGGGCACGCCGATCATCATGAAGGACATCGCCGACAAGGCGCTGGACATCGGCATGGGCGAGGCCAACAAGCTGCTGTCGACGATGGTCGACCGCAAGAAGATGACGCCGATCAAGGCCGGTGAGGTGCTGAGCGAAATCCGCCCGACCCTGAACTACGGCGATTTCGGCAACGTCGACATCGTCGTCGAAGCCGTGGTCGAGAACCCCAAGGTCAAGAAGAGCGTGCTGGCCGACGTCGAAAAAGTCGTCAAGCCGGGCACCATCATCGCCTCGAACACCTCGTCGATCTCCATCGAGGAGTTGTCCACGGCGCTGGCGCATCCCGAGAACTTCCTCGGCATGCACTTCTTCAACCCCGTACACAAGATGCCGCTGGTCGAGGTGATCTACGCCAGTAAGACCTCGAAGGAAGCCATCGCCACCACCGTGGCCTATGCCACCTCCATGGGCAAGACCGCTATCGTGGTCAAGAACTGCCCGGGCTTTCTGGTCAACCGCATCCTGTTCCCGTATTTCGGCGGCTGGATCGCGCTGCTGCGCGACGGCGCCGACTACCTGAAGATGGACAAGGTGATGGAAAACTTCGGCTGGCCGATGGGCCCGGCCTACCTGCAGGACGTGGTCGGCATCGACACCAGCCACCACGTCAGCGACGTGCTGGCCGAGGGCTATCCCGACCGCATGGGCAAGACCTTCCGCACCGTGATGGACGTGATGTACGACGCCAAGCGTTTCGGCCAGAAGAACGGCATCGGCTTCTACAAGTACACCACCGATCCCAAGGGCAAGCCGAAGAAGGAAGTGACGCCGGATACGCTCGAGCTGATCGCGCAGGTCCAGCCCAACGGCACCAAGGATTTCAGCGAAGAGGAGATTGTCGACCGCATGATGCTGCCGATGATCATCGAAACGGTGCGTTGCCTCGACGAAGGCATCGTCGAGACCGCGACCGAGGCCGACATGGGCCTGATCATGGGTATCGGCTTCCCGCCGTTCCGTGGCGGCGCGCTCAAGTACGCTGACTCCATCGGCATGAAGACCATCCTCGAGAAGTGCGCCAAGTACGCCTCGCTCGGCAAGCTGTACGAGCCGACCGAGTCGATGAAGAAGATGGCGGCCGAAGGCAAGCTCTACTACCCCAAGTAATCCACACGCTCATCTTTGACGCGGACGGCGCCCGGCGCCGTCCGCCTTGAGAAAGGAAATAACATGTCCAATATCGAAGTGGTTATCGTCGATGCCGTCCGCACCCCCATGGGTCGCAGCAAGGGCGGCATGTTCCGCAACATCCGCGCGGAAGAACTGTCCGCGCACCTGATCAAGGCGATCATGGCCCGCAACGCCGCGCTCAAGCCGGCCGATGTCGAGGACGTCATCTGGGGCTGCGTGCAGCAGACGCTGGAGCAGGGCTTCAACATTGCGCGCAACGTCGCGCTGATGGCGGGCCTGCCGCAGACCGTTCCCGGCCAGACCGTCAACCGCCTCTGCGGTTCGTCGATGACGGCGATCCACGCCGCCTTCGCCAACGTCAAGGCCGGCCTGGGTGAGGTTTACATCTGCGGTGGCGTCGAGCACATGGGCCATGTGCCGATGAACTACAACTTTGACGGCGCGCCGGCGATGAGCCTGAACACCGCCAAGGCCGACGCCATGATGGGCCTGACGGCCGAGATGCTGACCCAGACGCACCAGATCAGCCGCGAGGCGCAGGACGAATTTGCGCTGGCCAGCCACCAGAAGGCCACCCGTGCCATGCAGGAAGGCAAGACTAAGAACGAAGTGATCCCGACCCCGGCGCACGATGCCGATGGCATGCCGTTCATGGCCACGGAAGACGAAGTCGTCCGCACCAACGCCAGCCTGGCCGATCTGGCCAAGCTCAAGCCGGCCTTCAACCCGAAGGGCAGCGTCACCGCCGGCAGCTCGTCGGCCATCTCGGACGGCGCCGCCTGCGTGCTGGTGATGAGCGCCGACAAGGCCAAGTCGCTGGGCCTCAAGCCGATGGCGAAGATCGTTTCCGTCGCCGCCGCCGGCTGCCAGCCGTCGATCATGGGCATCGGTCCGGTGCCGGCCTCGCAGAAGGCATTGAAGGCCGCGGGCATGGAGATCGGGCAGATCGACTACTTCGAACTGAACGAAGCCTTCGCCGCGCAGAGCCTGGCGGTGATCAAGGATCTCAAGATCGGCGATCGCATGGACCGCATCAACCTTAAGGGCGGTGCCATCGCCCTCGGCCATCCGCTGGGTTGCTCGGGTGCGCGCATCACCGGCGCGCTGGCGCATGTGCTGAACGAGAACGGCGGCAAGTTTGGTCTGGCCACCATGTGCATCGGCATGGGCCAGGGTGTCGCCACCGTGCTGGAGCGCGTGGCCTAAGCGCTCAGCCGTCGCGGCAAGAAAAAAGGCCGGAGCATGCTCCGGCCTTTTTTTGTTGTCAGCGAAGACGCTAGCGTGCGGCGTCCCCGATTTTCAGGGAGCCGCGGCGGATCAGGGCGCCGCCGCCCTGGGTGGCAGAAAAACCCTGCACGCCGGAAAGGAACAGCCGCGTGGCGAAGGCGGCGGCCTGCTCGGGTTTCTTGCCCTTGCGCTCGACCATCATCCGCGCCAGTTCGTAACCGGCGCCACCGAGAATCGCCGTGAGATAGTCGGCATCCATTTCGGGAAACACGCCGCGTGCCATCGCCAGCCGCAGATCCTGCTTGAGCGCCAGCATGGTGTGGCCGATGACGTTGTCGTCGTAGAAGGCGCGGATCACCGGCTCGTTGCGGAACATCATCGCGTAGAAGCCGGGGTATTCCACGATCTCCTCGAAAACCGCGAGATAGGCATCGTGGAGGAACTGCTCGATGCTGGTCGCCGCACGCCGGGTCGCGGAGAGGCGGGTGGTGAGGCTGCCGATATGCTGTTCAATCAGCGCATGCAGCAGCTCGGCCTTGTCCTCGAAATAGTTGTAGAAGGTGCCGGCGGCCAGCCCGGTCTTGCGGATGATGTCGCGCACCGTCACTGCGTCATAGCCCTGCTCGATGAACGACTGCTGGGCAGCTTCGAGGATCGCCGCGCGGTTGGCCAACTTGTTTTGTTCGCGCTTGCTGGCGGTTTTCTTCATGGCCGCGATTATGCCCCTTTCGCGCCGATACGGGCAGGTACGGAAACGCAAGAGGCCGCCCTGGGGCGGCCTCTCTTGTATGGCATCAGTGCCTCAGCTGAAGCGGGAGAAATCCGGCTTGCGCTTTTCCATGAACGCGGTCATCGCCTCGCGCGCCTCGGGCTTGCCCAGCATTGGCATGAAATAGCTGGCCTCGTAGGCGATGGCGTCGAGCACGGTCTGCTGATCCCAGCGGCGCAGCAGCATCTTGGCGGTGCGCATCGCTTCGGGCGGCTGTGCGGCCAGGCGCTCGGCTCGATTGCGTGCTCGGGCCTCGCATTCGGCGTCCGGCAGCACTTCGTTGACGATGCCGTAAGCCAGCGCCTTTTCGGCAGTGAACGGTTCGCCCAGCAGCACCAGCTCGGCGGCACGGGCGTAACCCATGCTGCGCGGCATCAGGTAGCTGGAGGCCAGCTCCGGGCAGATGCCGATGTTGACGAAGGGCAGCTGGAAGCGTGCACCCTGGCCGGCGTAAACCAGATCGCAGTGCAGCAGCAGGGTGGTGCCGACGCCGATGGCGAAGCCGTTGACCGCGGCCACCAGCGGCTTGGGGAAAGTGGCGACGGCGCGCATGAACTGCGCCACCGGCGCGTCCGGCGCCACCGGCGGGTTCTGCAGGAAGTCCTGCAGATCGTTGCCGCTGGAGAAGCAGTCCTTGGTGCCGGTGATCAGTGCAACGCGGACGGTGGGATCGGCGGCGGCCTGGGTCAGCGCGTCGGCGGCAGCCTGATACATCACCGCGGTCAGCGCATTCTTCTTGTCGGGACGATGGAAGCGTAGCGTCATCACGCCGCCGTCTTTTTCGATGAGAACCTGTGACATGCCTCGCTCCAGCGGGGTGGGTAATCGGGATAACGGATGCCGTATGGCGCTCGCCCCGGCGGACCGGGGCGAGGGGATCAGAACAGGTCGGCCTTGTCGCTCTTGGTGGCCGCCGGCGCGGCGCGGGCCGGGATCCAGTCGCCGGTGATCATCTGGTCGTAGGACATGCCGGGGCCGACCATCGGGTAGACCGAGGCCACCGGGTCGATGATCACCTCGAGGAAGGCCGGTCCCTTGAAGGCGATGAAGTCGCGGACCACGCGGGCCAGGTCTTCCTTGCGCGTGACGCGCTCGGCGAACTCGTAGCCGTCGGCCTGCGCGGCCTTGATGAAGTCCTTGCGGTGCAGCGACTTGTCGCTGCCGGCGTAGCGGCTCTCGAAGAACAGGCGCTGCCACTGCTTGACCATGCCGTCGCCGTTGTTGTTCAGCACCACCACCTTGACCGGCAGATTGTAGGTGGTCGCGGTTTCCAGCTCGCCGAGATTCATGCGGATGCTGGCATCGCCATCGATGTCGATGACGATCTTGCCGGGCTGCGCGAAGGCGGCGCCGATGGCGGCCGGCAGGCCGAACCCCATGGTGCCCATCGAACCGGAGGTGAGCCACAGGCGCGGCTGCTTGAAGTCGAAATACTGCGCGGCCCACATCTGGTGCTGGCCGACGCCGGTGGCGACGATGGCCTCGCCGCGCGTGGCCTTGTTGATCTCCTCGATCACCGCGTGCGGCTGGATGGCCTCGCTGCTGCGGTCGTAGTTGAGGGCGTGCTGGTGCTTCAGCTCGGCGATGTGGCGGTGCCATTCGCTGTAGTCGGGCTTGAAGCCGCGGTCCTGCGCGTAAGCCAGCAGCGCCTTCAGCGCCGGGTTCAGTTCGCCGACGTGATGCCAGTGCACGCGCTTGACCTTGTTGATCTCGGCCACGTCGATGTCGAGGTGCGCGATCCACTTGGCGCTGCGGGCGAAGCGCGCTGGCACGCCGGCGACGCGGTCGTCGAAGCGGGCGCCGACGGCAATCAGGAAATCGCAGTCGTCGGTGGCGTAGTTGGCAAAGGCGGTGCCGTGCATGCCCAGCATGTGCAGGGCCAGCGGCTCGGTGGTGTCGTAGGCGCCGATGCCCATCAACGTGGTGGTGACCGGGATACCGAAGGTATGGGCGAAATCGCGCAGCGCCTGCGAGGCTTCGCCGTTGATGACGCCGCCGCCGGCATAGATCAGCGGACGCTTCGACTGCGACAGCATGTCGTGGAAGCGGGCGCAGGCCGCCTCATCGAGCGTGCTGTCGGCCACGGCCTTGAGGCGGGCGCGGTAACCGGGCACGGGCAGCACGCCTTCGCCGCGGAAGGTGCCGGTCCAGTTCTGGACATCCTTGGGGATATCGACCACGACCGGGCCGGGGCGGCCGCTGCGGGCGATCTCGAAGGCGGTGCGCATGGTCGCCTCGAGCTTCTTGGCGTCGGTGACCAGGAACACGTGCTTGGCGCAGGCCGACATGATGTTGCTGATCGGCGCTTCCTGGAAGCCGTCGGAGCCGATGGCGGCGGTCGGCACCTGGCCGCAGATCACGACGATGGGGATGGAGTCCGCCATGCAGTCGCGCACCGGCGTCACCGTGTTGGTGGCGCCGGGGCCGGAGGTCACCAGTGCCACACCGACCTTGCCGGAGGCGCGGGCGTAGCCGGCAGCCATGAAGCCGGCCGCCTGCTCGTTGGCGGGCACGATCAGCGGCATCGACTCGCTGCCGTCGGCGTTGCGATGCTCGGCGTTGTAACGGAACACGGCATCGTAGGTCGGCAGGATGGCGCCGCCGCTGTAGCCGAAGATCGCCGTGACGCCCTCATCCGCCAGCACCTGCACGACGATTTCCGCGCCGGACAGGGTCTTGCCAGCGAGGGGATGCGTCGGGGTTTTCGGTGCGGCGTTCATGGAAGGCGAGGCGGCTAATAAAAAAGGGTGTGCTTTATAGCACGAGAGGCTGCTTTCCGGCAGTTTTCGGAGCAGTATCCGGGCCTTGAACGCGTCACCCGCTGTTGCCCTTGACCATGGGCAGATTGTTATAAATAATATATCAAAATAAAAAACGATAAATATTTATTAACAATATCATCTTGCCGCGCCGGCCCAGCGGGTGGCGGTGCAGGACGTGATCCGGACTCGCGCGGAGGGGCTTCGCCGGGCCCGCGCGCGCCGCCAGCACGCGTCGGCGCAACGCTATTGCGCCGCAGCACAAACATGGCTAAGGTGCGCGCCCTATGCGTCATATCATCTCCATCCTGCTGCAGAACGAAGCGGGCGCGCTGGCTCGCGTGGCCGGTATGTTTTCCGCGCGCGGCTACAACATCGAGTCGCTGTCGGTGGCCCCGACCCACGATGCCCTGGTGTCGCGGCTGACGCTGGTGACGCAGGGCTCCGACGCGGTCATCGACCAGATCATCAAGCAGACCCGCAAGCTGATCGACGTGGTGGAGATCGTTGACCTGTCCAGCGCCGACCACATCGAGTGCGAGCTGCTGATGATCAAGGTCGAGATGAGCGCCGAGGCCGCGCCGCACGTGATCGATTGCGTGCGCCGCCACCGCGCCGCCGTGCTCGACGGCTCCGACAACACCCGCATGCTGCAACTCGCCGGCACCGGCGCCGAGATCGACGCCTTCGTCGCCGAGCTGTCGAGCATCGCCAAGACCCTGGAGATGGTCCGCAGCGGTGTCGCCGCCATGGCCCGCGGCCACCAGGTGCTGGCGGTCCCGCAATAGTTCTCTGCCGATTCGCGATTCCATTCCAACCCGTTCCCACGGAGCACGCTGTGAGCATTAACGTCTATTACGACAAGGACGCCGACCTTTCCCTGATCCAGTCCAAGAAGGTCGCCATCGTCGGCTATGGTTCGCAGGGCCACGCCCATGCGCTGAACCTCAAGGACAGCGGCGTCGATGTTGTCGTGGCGCTGCGTCCAGGCTCGGCCACCGCCAAGAAGGTCGAGGCCGGCGGCCTCAAGGTCATGAACGTGAAGGAAGCCTGCGCCTGGGCCGACCTCGTCATGATCCTGACGCCGGACGAGTTCCAGTCCGAGCTGTACAAGAACGAGATCGAGCCGAACATCAAGAAGGGCTCGACGCTGGCCTTCGCCCATGGCTTCGCGATCCACTTCAATCAGGTGGTGCCGCGCGCCGACCTCGACGTGATCATGATCGCGCCGAAGGCCCCGGGGCATACGGTGCGTAACGAATACACCAAGGGCGGCGGCATTCCCGACCTCATCGCCGTCTATCAGGACACCAGCGGCAACGCCAAGAAGCTGGCGCTGTCGTATGCCTCGGCCATCGGCGGCGGCCGTTCCGGCATCATCGAGACCACCTTCAAGGACGAGTGCGAAACCGACCTCTTCGGCGAGCAGGCCGTGCTCTGCGGTGGCGCCGTCGAGCTGGTCAAGGCCGGCTTCGAAACGCTGGTCGATGCCGGCTACGAGCCGGAAATGGCCTACTTCGAGTGCCTGCACGAGCTGAAGCTGATCGTCGACCTGATGTACGAAGGCGGTATCGCGACGATGAACTACTCGATCTCGAACAACGCCGAGTACGGCGAGTACGTGACCGGTCCGAAGGTCATCAACGCCGAGTCGCGCAAGGCCATGAAGCAGGCCCTGCTCGACATCCAGACCGGCAAGTACGCCAAGGCCTTCGTCTCCGAAGGCAAGCTGGGCTATCCGGAAATGACCGCGATGCGCCGCCTCAACGCCGCGCATCCGATCGAACAGACCGGCGCCAAGCTGCGCGCGATGATGCCGTGGATCGGCAAGAACAAGCTGGTCGACAAGTCGAAGAACTGAGTTTCATCGCGGTGACACCGATCAGGGGCGCTCCGGCGCCCCTTATCTTTTGCGGGCCGCAACCGTAAGATGCGGCGAAACATCGAGGGAAGCTGAGCATGGACGAACCGGTCACCGGCAAGAAGCGGCGCAGGGGGATTTATCTGCTGCCCAACCTGTTCACCACGGGCACGCTGTTCGGCGGCTTCTACGCGATCATTTCGGCGATGGACGGCCAGTTTTCCGCCGCCTGCGCCGGCATTCTCGCGGCGATGATCGCCGATGGCCTCGACGGCCGCATCGCGCGCCTGACCAATACCTCCAGCGACTTCGGCAAGGAATACGACAGCCTCTGCGACATGGGCGCGTTCGGTTTTGCCGCCAGCATCGTGATGTATGCCTTCAGCCTTCATTATTTCGCGCAGGTGCACTGGCTCGGCGGCAAGCTCGGCTGGGCCATCGCCTTCCTTTACGCGGCCTGCGCGGCGCTGCGTCTGGCGCGCTTCAACGTGCTGGCCTCGCGCGGCGGCGCCAAGGGCGATTTCTTCGGCCTGCCGTCACCGGCCGCCGCCGCGGTGGTCACGGGTTTCGTCTGGGCGGCGAGCGAGTCGGGCCTGCCGGGTGACAACTGGGCGGTGATGCTGCTGGCGGCGCTGACCACCGGTGCGGCCGGCATCCTGATGGTGAGCAATATCCGCTTTGCCAGCTTCAAGCAGGTCAAGATCGAAGGACGTGTGCCGTTCCGCTATATCGTCTCGATGGTCGGCCTGCTGGCGCTGTTCGCGATGGACCCGCCGCACATCTTCTTCCTGGTGTTCTTCGGGTACGCCTTGTCGGGTCCCGTGCTGTCCCTCTGGCGGCGTTACCGCAAGGCTCCCGCCGTGCAGGCGTGATCCGACGGGTCTTCGTTGCGCTGGCGCTGCTGTGCGGAGCCGCCAGCGCCTGGGCGGACATCACGCTGGATACGGCCCGTGCCGAATTCCGCGCGATGCACAACGAAGAGGCGCAGCGCCAGTTCGAGCAGTTGCGGACGCAGGCGCCGGACGATCCTGTGGTGCTGCACTACCTCGGTCGCCTGCAATTGCGCGCCTACCACCGCCGCCAGGCGGTCGATCTGCTGCGCCGTGCCGTCGCGCTGGCGCCGGACATTGCCGAGTACCGCATCAATCTTTGCGAGGCGCTGGGCGCCTACATCGACGAGGTGCCGTTCTACCGCAAGCTGACGCTGGCGCGCGAAATCCACCGCAACCTGCTGGCCGGCGTCGCCGCCGATCCCAGCGTGGTGGATCTTCACGACGGGCTGATGAAGTTCTACCTCGATGCGCCCCTCATCATCGGCGGCGGCCATGACCAGGCGGAGGACGAAGCCGCGCGCATCGCCGCCCTGGATCCGGTGCGCGGTCACGTCGCCCATGGCGTGATCGCGGCGCATGACCGCCACTATGGTGAGGCCGAGCGCGAATTTCGCGCTGCCATCGAAGCCGCGCCCGACCGTCCGTTGGCGCGTTACGAACTGGGCCGGGTGCAGCTCGCGCAGGGGCACTATGACGCGGCGCTCGCCACCTACCGCGCGCTGCAGCAGGCGTTGCCCGGGGAAACCGCCGTCTACTACGCGATGGCAGAGGTGGCTGCGCAGTCGGGCCAGCGGCTGGAAGCCGGCCTGACGGCTCTCAACATCTATCTGGCCCGCGGCCCGCGGACGGACGATGACCCGTCGCTGGCGCTGGCTTACCGGTTGCTCGGCCGTCTGTCGGCCCGCGGCGACCGGCCGGAGGCCGCGCGCGAGGCCTACCGCACCGCGCTGCGCCTGGACCCTGGGGACGGTGTTGCGGCGCAGGCCCTGCGCCAATTGGACTGAGCGCCGGGACTTGGTCTATATTCTACAAGCCATGTTGATGCCAAGCAGCCATGAATTCGACGCCACCGCGCACGCTCGCGGCGTCGCGCTGCGTCCGCTGGCCCTGCTGCTTACCCTCGCGCTTCTGCCGTAAGGCAGACCATCGCGCCGCGCCCGGCACGGGGCCGAAACCGTGTAAACCGACAGAACCCTCCGCCAGACCGCCGCAATTGCCGCGGCTGGCCACCCCGATTTGGCAGATTTGGAGTTTCCCATGCCGATGTTGACCGATCCCTCGAAGAAATACCGTCCGTTTGCGCCCGTGCACCTGCGTGACCGCACCTGGCCCGATGCCGTCATCACCAAGGCGCCGATCTGGCTTTCCACGGACCTGCGCGACGGGAACCAGGCGCTGATCGAGCCGATGAACCGCGCACGCAAGCTGCGCATGTTCGAGCAGCTGGTGAAGATCGGCTTCAAGGAGATCGAGGTCGGTTTCCCCAGCGCCTCGCAGACCGAGTTCGACTTTCTGCGGCACCTGATCGACAACCACCTGATCCCGGACGACGTCACCGTGCAGGTGCTGACGCCGGCGCGCGAGCCCCTGATCCGCCGCACCTTCGAGGCGCTGAAGGGCGCCAAGCGCGCCATCGTGCACTACTACAACGCCACCGCGCCGGTGATGCGCCGCGTGGTCTTCAACATGAGCCAGGACGAAGTGCTGAACGAGCTGGCGGTGAAGCACGCGAAGCTGGTGCGCGAACTGGCGGCGCAGCAGCCGGAAACCGACTGGCGCTTCGAGTACTCCCCGGAAATGTTCTCGGGCACCGAACTGGCGTTCTCCAAGCGCGTGGTCGACGCGGTGGTCGATGCCATCGGCGCGACCAAGGAAAAGCCCGTCATCATCAACCTGCCATCGACGGTCGAGCACTCCACGCCCAACATTTTCGCCGACATGGTCGAGTGGATGCACCGCAACCTGGCGCGACGCGACGCCATCATCCTGTCGATCCATCCGCATAACGACCGCGGCACCGGCACGGCCGCAGGCGAATTCGCGCTGATGGCCGGTGCCGATCGCATCGAGGGTTGCCTGTTCGGCAGCGGCGAGCGTACCGGCAACGTCGATGTCGTCAACATGGCGCTCAACCTGTACTCGCAGGGCGTCAACCCGGGGCTGGATTTCTCGGACATCGACGCCATCCGCGCGACCGCCGAGTACTGCACGCAGCTGCCGGTGCATCCGCGCCATCCCTATGCCGGCGACCTGGTCTACACCAGCTTCTCCGGTTCGCATCAGGATGCGATCAAGAAGGCCTTCGCCGCCCGCCAGGAGGGCGATATCTGGGAAATGCCTTACCTGCCGCTCGATCCCATGGACCTGGGCCGCAGCTACGAGGCGGTGATCCGCGTCAACTCGCAGTCGGGCAAGGGCGGCATCGCCTACCTGATGGAGGCCGAGCACGGTGCAGTGCTGCCGCGCCGCCTGCAGATCGAGTTCTCCGGCGTGGTGCAGGAAGTCACCGACGCCAGCGGCAAGGAAGTGACTGCGGACGACCTGTGGGCGATCTTCGAGCGCGAGTACCTGCAGGCGACGGCGCCGTACAGCTACGCCTCGCACCATCTGGTCGAAGACTCCACGCGCGATGAGGTGGAACTGGTCACCGAGGTGCAGGACGGTGCGGCCAAGCAGCGGCTCGCCGGTCGCGGCAACGGTCCGATTGACGCCTTCGTGGCGGCGCTGCAGAAGCTGAGCCACCAGAAGATCACGGTGATGGACTATCACGAGCACGCCATTGGCGCCGGTGCGGATGCCAAGGCCATCACCTACATCGAGTTGCGGGTCGATGGCGGCAAGCCGATCTACGGCGTCGGCATGGACTCCAACATCGTCACCGCCTCGCTCAAGGCGGTGCTGTGCGGCCTCAATCGCGCGCTGCGCCTGGCATCGCCGAAGGCGGCTGCCGCCTGATGATGCAGACGTTGCCTGAAGAGCCCGCATTGCGGGCGCCGCGTCTGCGTCCTTCGGGCGCCGGGTTCCAGCGGTGACGGGGCGGCGACGATCGAAGCCGGATCGGCGCCCCTCCGTCCGCTCCCGCGCCCGTTTCGCTGCGCGAAAGCCCTGTGTCGCGGACGGGCGCCGACACGGTGTCTGCGTAGCAGCGGGTGCGGGAGGCGACCCGGGTCCGCGACTGTTGAGATTGGATCGGCGCCCCTCCGTCCGCTCCCGCGCCCGTTTCGCTGCGCGAAAGCCCCGTGTCGCGGACGGGCTCTTTTTTGACAGAATGACGCCATGACTCCCACCAAGCGCAAACAAGTCCTCAAGGCCCTGGACGTCGACACCTGGGTGCGGCGCGACGCCGAGACCCACGTCGAGGCGGCGCCGTTGGCATCGCCCGACGCCACGCCGGACGAGCCGGCATCGGCGGTGGCCGTCATGCCGGAAAAGCGGGGGCGCGGCCGCCCGCGCATTCACCCGCTGCCGGGCAGCGCGCCCGCGATGGCGCCGCCAGTGTCCGCGCCGAAGATGGTGGTCGTGCCGCGCAGCGACTACGTGGCGCCGGCAGACTGGGACGGCCTGCGCGCCGCGGTGAAGGACTGCAACCGCTGCAAGCTGTGCCCGACGCGTACACAGACGGTGTTTGGCGTCGGCGTCGAGAACGCGCCCTTGATGGTGGTGGGCGAGGGACCGGGCGCGGATGAGGATGCGCAGGGCGAACCTTTCGTCGGTCGTGCCGGCAAGCTGTTGGACGAGATGCTCAGGAGCATCGGCCGCTCGCGCCGGGACAACGTGTTCATCGCCAACGTCGTGAAATGCCGCCCGCCCGGCAACCGTGATCCCGAGCCGGACGAGGCCGAGGCCTGCCGGCCGTTTCTCGAACGGCAGATCCAGCTGGTCAAGCCCAGGCTGATCGTCGCCCTGGGGCGCATTGCCGCGCAGCGACTGCTGCAGACCGACGAACCGCTGGCACGCCTGCGAGGTCCGCTGCACCAGTACGGGCCGGAGCGCACGCCGCTGTTCATCACCTACCACCCGGCCTACCTGCTACGCAGCCCGCGCGAGAAGGCCAAGAGCTGGGACGATCTCAAGAAAGTCCATCGCTACCTGCTGGAGCACGCTTGAGCGCACAGCTCCAGTCCTCGCCGTGGCGGTTGCTGCCGATGCATCCGGCGCATCTGCCGCAGGTCCTGGAGATCGAGCGCCGCGCCTACGCGTTTCCCTGGACCGAAGGCATCTTCCGCGACTGTCTCAAGACCGGCTACAGCGCGTGGGTGCTGACCAATACGCTGGGCGAGGTGCAGGCCTACGCGCTGATGAGCATGGCGGTGGGCGAGGCGCATGTGCTCAATCTCTGCGTCGATCCGCAGCGGCAGCGCAGCGGCCTGGGGCGGCAGCTGCTCGATCATCTCATCACGCTGGCGCGGGCGGCGCACTGCACCCAGGTGCTGCTGGAAGTGCGCAAATCCAACAAGGCGGCGTTCCGCCTCTACGAGACCCGCGGCTTCGAGCGCATCGGTCTGCGCAAGGGCTACTACCCGGCGCTGGACGGGCGCGAAGACGCCATCGTGCTGAGCCTGGAACTGGTGTAGCGATGCGCGTCGAACGTCGCAGCCAGCTCGCCTGGGCGATGTACAACTGGGCCGATTCGGCTTTTGCCACCATGGTGCTGGCCGGGTTCTTTCCGATTTTTTTCGCCAAGTACTGGGCCGCCGCGCTGCCCGACGCCGAGCGCACCTGGTAGCTGGGCTGAGGCGGCTCCATCGCCAGTCTGGTGGTGATGGTGCTGGTGCTGGCGCCGCTGCTGGGTGGCGTCGCTGATCGCAAGGGTTACAAGAAGCGCTTCCAGCTGCTGATGACGGTGATCGGAGCCGCCGTCACCATGCTGCCGTTCTTCCTGATCGGTGGCCTGCTGCTGTCGCGGGTGCGCCCCCAAACGGCGCACTGAGCGCACGAGGGAGCGGCGGCGCGCGCTGCGGCCGGTCGTGCGCTAGCCCTCGGCGGCAAAATTCTGCGGGTGCCGCGCTGTCACGCCACGGTAGAACGACTGCAGCGTCTCGAGGTCCGCGGCGTAGTCGCCGCTGGGATGAAGCGTGGGCCCCAGGCCGATGGTGCGCGTGCGGTAGTCGAGATAGGCCGGCACGATGGGTACGCCGGCGGCGAGCGCGATCTGGTAGAAGCCGCTTTTCCAATGAGGCGCGAGCGAGCGGGTGCCCTCCGGTGCCAGGCCGATCAGCAGGCGCTCGTGCGCGGCGAACTGCTGCGTGGTCTGTCGCACCACGCCGATGGCCGCGCTGCGGTCGATGGCAATGCCGCCCAGCGCGGTCAAGATGCGCCGGAAGGGCCAGCGGAACAGCGTGTGCTTGCCGAACCAGTGCACGCGCACGCGCAGCGCCAGGATCGCCGCCAGCGCGAACACGAAATCCCAGTTGGAGGTATGCGGCGCGGCGATCACCACGAGCTTGGGCACGTCCGGCAAGCGCACCTCCAGGCGCCAGCCGAAGGCGCGCAGCACGGTGCGTCCCAGCACCTGCGTGCAGGCGTTGCCCCATTGCGGCAACTGTGTCGACGGCACCATTTCGCACTCCCGCAATGCCACCCGCTCTGGCGGCGAGGGTCATCCACATTGTTATTAAATATATATCGAAATATAATTCATATATTAATTAATAACAAATTGCCTGGGGAAAACGGCAACAGCGGGTGGCCCGTGCGGAGGCTGGCGACGGGCTTTAAGTGGCCGATGTTGGCCTAGCGGCGCAGCGCGCGCGTCGCGGCGAGCATCTCGCGTTCCGCTTCGGGCGCGTGCCCGCCGTCGAGATAGCGCAGGCGCAAATAGGCGGACAGCAGGCGCTGCATGGCGGAGCCGAGCTCGGGCCGCTCGCGGGTCACGCGCTCGGCGAAATCGCGAGGCCCTTCCGGCGGCTGCTGCTCCAGCCCGAGTTTCTGCAGCCGGCGCAGCGCGCGGCGCCACAGCCGCAGCGCCGGATCGTGCGGCTGCACCGACATGAACTGGCGCAGCATCAGCAGGCTGACGACGCCGGTGGCGAGGGTGATCAGCACGGTCATCACCGCGATCATGGTGCCGACGTCCTCGATGCCGAAGTTGCGCAGGAAATCTGCCTGCAACTCCGGCCCGTAGGCCAGCACCCAGGCGTTCCACTTGGCGTTCACCCAGTCCCATCGCATGGTCAGCGACAGGCGCGCGCCGTTGCGGTGCGCGAAGAAGCCGGGCAGGCCGGTGGCGAGCGTCAGTGCCGAAGCCACGCCGTGCTCGACGCGCTCCGGCGCCACCGCGGCGGTGGGGTCGATCCGCACCCAGCCGCGTCCCTGCAGCCAGACCTCGCTCCAGGCGTGGGCGTCGTACTGGCGCACCACGTAATAGTCACCGACCTCGTTCTTCTCGCCGCCCTGGTAGCCGGTGACCACGCGCGCCGGGATGTTGGCGGCGCGCATCAGGAAGGTGAAGCTGCCGGCGTAGTGCTCGCAGAAGCCGGCGCGGGTGTTGAACAGGAAATCGTCGACGCTGTCGCGCGCGAGGCGCGGCGGCTGCAGGGTGTAGCTGAAATTCTCGCGCCGGAACATCTGCAGCGCCTTCTGCACGATGGCGGCATCGTCCAGGCCCTGTGCGCGCCACTGGGCCGCCAGTTCGCGCGTGCGCGGGTTGTAGCCCGGCGGCAGCTGCAGCGCCTGCGCCAGCTCGCGGCCGCCGAGCGTCGGCGACAGCACGTAGCGGGTGTAGGCCGATGCCTGCACGATGCGGCGCTGCTCGATGGGACGCGGTGCGATCAGCAGGCCGTCGCCGACCAGGGCGCTGTCCGGCGGCAGCGCGGTGGGGTCCGGCATGTCCAGCGCCAGCAGCCAGCGCGTGCCCTGCGGCTCCAGCGTCAGTTCATAGTGCAGCGGTGCGCCGCTGCCTTCGATCACCGGCGGACGCGGCACGGTCAGGCCCGAAGGCTTCCAGCCGCGGCCATCGAAGCGGTCGAACACCGGGCCGCGCCAGTAGCGCTCGCCGGGCGCCGGCACGCGGTCGAGGAAGCGCACGCGGAAGGCGACCTCATCGGACTCCATCAGGCTGGCGATGTCGCCAGGCGACATGTTCTCCGACAGGCCGGTGCGGCCGCCGCCGGCATCGGTCGGCAGGCTCCACAGCGGACCGGGGATGCGCGGGAACAGCACGAAGAACACCAGCATCAGCGGCAACGCGCGCAGCACCATCACTCCACCGGCGCGTAGCAGCATCCGCAGCGGCAGCGCTTCGCCGGCGTGGTTGCAGTCCATCAGCAGGGCGGTGATGGCGATGGCGCTGCCGAGCAGGTAGAGCACGGTCCACAGTTCCTGCGAGAACAGGAAGTGCGTGACCAGGATGAAGTACATCAGCAGCACCACGACCATCACGTCGCGGCGCGCACGCATCTCCAGCAGCTTGAGCACCGCCATCACGCTGAGCAGCGCGGTGCCGGCGGTCATGCCGGAGATGCTGCGGAAATTGGCATAGACCGCGGCGAAGCAGGCCAGGGCGATCAGCGAGCGCAGCCAGGGGGCGGGCAGGCGCCACTGGCGCAGGGCGATGAGGGCACGCCAGCCGATCACGGTGAGCAGCAGCAGGCTCTCCCAGGCGGGCAGCCGCGTCAGATGCGGACCCAGCACCAGCAGCAGGACGGCCAGCAGGCGCAGCAGGGTGGTTTGCGTGAGGTAGTCGCTCACGGCGCCTCGTACAACGCCAGCAGTTTCAGGCACTGGTGCTGGTGCACGTCGCCGCGCGCGGGCGCCAGCACCGTGCCGGGCAGGCGCAGGCCATAGGCCAGGCCTTCGGCTTCGACATCGAGCACCCAGCGCGTGAGCTGCGACAGCCGCGCCTCGGTATCAAGTTCCGGCAGCGCGTTCCAGTCCAGCCACAGCTCGCGGTCCACGGTCTCGGTGAACTGCTTGACCATCGGCGTCTGCAGTTTCGGCAGGCTCTTCCAGTGGATCGAGCGCGCGGTGTCGCCGCGCTGGTAATTGCGCAGGCCGGCGAATTCGTCCTGGCCGCTGCGGCCGCCGCTGGCGTGTCCGCCGACGCCGGCGGTGGCGGGCGGCGGACGTCCCGGCGCGGCCGGCCGCGGGTACACCAGGCAGGCGGTGTCCAGTTCCGCCCAGGTCCAGGCGTGGAACAGCCCGAGCGGAAACTCGGTGAACAGGCTGAAGATGCCGCTGCGCAGCCAGCCGCGCTGTGGCGCTGGCCGACTCAGGCGCAGGTGGGTGGCGCCGCGCGCCTCGATGTCGCCCTGCGCCGCCTCGGCTTCCGTCTTGGGCCAGGCCAGCGCGATGGCATAGCGCGACTGCGCGGCAGGGTTCTCGACATGGATGTCGAAGTGCGCCGTCTCGCCGGCGAACACCGGCTCGGCGCGGCCGGCATGGATGCGCAGGTTGACCATGTTGCCGTGGGTCTGGTGCATGCACACCAGGCCCAGGCCGGCCAGCAGGAAGGTCAGCGCGAAGGCCATGCTGTTGCTGTAGTTCATCGCGCCCATCAGCATCACGAAGGCCAGCGCGGCGAAGCCGTAGCCGAAGCGGGTCGGCACGATGTAGACGCGGCGGCGGGTGATCTCGATGGGGCCGGGCTGGCGCTTGACGCGCGCCAGCACCCAGGCGTCGATGCGCTCCTGCGCGTAACGCAGCGGGTGCAGCAGGATCTTGAAGATCAGCCAGAAGCGCATGGGTGAGCAGGGTTAAGGGGAATGTCCGGTGGACCTTCGCCCCTGCGAATGCAGCGCCGCGCTCACGGAATCGCGACACGCGCGAGGATGTCCTCGGCGGTCGGCGCGCCGGCTTCCCGTTCGGAAGCGGCGACCAGGCGATGATTGACCACGGCGGCGAACACGGCCTGCACGTCCTCCGGGATTACGCCGCTGCGACCTTCGATCAGCGCCCAGGCCTGGGCCGCGCGGCGCAGCGACAGGCCGGCACGCGGCGACAGGCCCTGGCGCAAGCCCTGGTGGTTGCGGGTGCTCTGGATCAGCGCGACCAGATAGTCGAGCAGAGCCGGCGAGGTGCGCACGGCCTTGGCCTGCTCCTGCAGATCCAGCAACTGTGCCGGCGTCAGCGCGGGCACGGTTTCGGCCAGCAGGTCGCGGCGCTCGCGCTCCATCAGCAGGGCGCGCTCGGCCTCCGCGGACGGGTAGCCCAGCGAGATGCGCATCAGGAAACGGTCGAGCTGCGATTCCGGCAGCGGGAAGGTGCCGATCTGGTGCGAAGGGTTCTGCGTGGCGATGACGAAGAACGGCTCCGGCAGCACGCGCGTCTCGCCCTCGGCGGTGACCTGACGCTCTTCCATCGCCTCCAGCAGCGCGGACTGCGTCTTGGGGCTGGCGCGGTTGACCTCGTCGGCCAGCACCAGCTGCGCGAAGATCGGGCCGGGATGAAAGCGGAAAGCGCCGCTGGCCTGCTCGTAGATCGACACGCCGAGGATGTCGGCCGGCAGCAGGTCGCTGGTGAACTGCACGCGCTGGAACTTCAGGCCCAGCACCTTGGCCAGTGCCAGCGCCAGCGTGGTTTTGCCGACGCCGGGAATGTCCTCGATCAGCAGGTGGCCGCGCGCGATCAGACAGGCGAGGGTGAGTTTCAGCTGCTGCGGTTTGCCGAGCACGATCTGGTTGAGGCCCTGCAGCGCCTGCTGGATGGCGAGAGTCATCGAAATGTCCCAGGGATGAAAAGTTGTTGTAGGTGCCTGAACGGCAGAAGTCTAATGGCGATCCGTGATGAACGGTATGTTTTTACCGGGTGCCGCGATTGCGGCCGGCCCGGGTAAGGTGTGAACATAGCGTCATTATTTCCCGGAGTCACCGCGTGGATCGAACTTCCCGTGAATGCGCCGCGCAGATGCGCAATGCTGTCGACTATGCGACCTGGCGCGAGGCGGCGGAGGAACTCGACCGCCGCCAGGGGCTCGACGAGTGGAAGCAGGACGAGACCTCGGACGATTACGACTGGCGCCTGATCCGCTCGCGCCTGCGCCAGATCCGCCAGTGCCGCGACGAGAGCAATGTGCCGCGGCTGATCTACCACCTGCGCCAGGGTCTGCACTGGAACCTCGGCAACATCGGCAACCCGCAGCTCTACCTCCGTACCCGTGTCGGCACCAAGCACCTGATCAACGAGTACGTCAGCGAGGTCTGCGCCGCGCTGCAGGAGTTGAGCCAGCTCGACCGCAGCGTGTTCCCCAACGGTGACAAGCTGCGCTTCTTCCACGAGGTGGCGTTGAGCTTCGGCCGCTCGGCGCTGATGCTCTCGGGCGGCGCGACGCTGGGCCTGTTCCACGTCGGCGTGGTCAAGGCGCTGTTCCGCGAAGGCATTCTGCCGACCGTGCTGTCCGGTTCCAGCGCCGGCTCGGTGGTCGCCGCCACCGTCGGCACGCGCGCCAACGACGAGCTGGAGGACCTGCTCGATCCGAAGAACGCCTACTACCACTTCTGGCGCGTGCTGCCGCCATCGCAGATGCTGCGCCGGCGCGCGATCATGGACCAGGATCAGCTGCGTCGCGCCATCGCCGAGAACATCAAGGACCTGACCTTCGAGGAGGCCTACAAGCTCTCCGGCAAGGTCATCAACATCACGGTGTCGCCGGCGGGCGTGAACCAGCCGCCGCGCCTGCTCAACTACCTGACCTTCCCGTACCTCTACGCGCGCGAGGCGGTGCTGGCGTCCTGCGCGGTGCCGGTGCTGTTCCCGCCGGTGATGCTGATGACGCGCGACGAGCACGGCGAGCGCGTGCCCTACATGCCGCTGCTGAAGTGGAACGACGGCTCGCTCAAGTCCGATCTGCCGACGCTGCGCCTGCGCCGCCTGCACAACGTCAATCATTTCGTGGTCAGCCAGACCAATCCGCACGTCCTGCCGTTCGTCTCCAGGCGCGAGCCCGGCAGCAAGGGGCTGGCGAACTCGGCGCGCGACTACGCCTTCACCACCGTGCGCCACCAGGCCAAGAGCCTGATCAACCTGGCCCGCGCCGCGGTGCCGCTGGGCGATCTCAACAAGCCGCTGGACACCGCCGCCAGCATTCTCGACCAGGACTATCGCGGCAACATCAACATCTACCCGGAAGTGAGCCTGTGGCGCTACGCCAACGTCACGCGCAACCCGGACATGGATGGGGTGAAGCGCTTCATCCTCGAAGGCGAACGCGCCACCTGGCCGCGCCTGGAGATGATCCGCACGCAGACCATGATCAGCCAGACGCTGGATCAATGCGTCGATCGTCTCGAGCGCGACCACCAGAGCGAGAAAGTGCTCGACATGCCCAAGAAGCCGGGCCTGCGCGTGGTGCGCCAGCGCACGCAGCGCTGAGGGCGAAGCCCGTTCGCAAAAAAGGTCGCGACAGCGGCTTTTTTTGTTGGCATCGGCGTTCTGAACCCGTCACCCGCTCCCGGGTTTCGCCGTGCGAAGATGGTTATTAAATATATATCGAAAATAAAATCGATAGATAATTAATAACAGTCTTGGTGCGCGGACGGCAGAGAGCGGGTGGCGTGTTTACGGGCTCAGAGCGACTGGATGCGGGCCATCTGCGCGCGAAGGGCGGCGAGATCCTGCTGCTGCTTGGCCAGAAGGTCGCGCGTCTGCTGCTGCACCGCCTCCGGCGCCTTGCCGAAGTTGGGATTGCCGACGCGCGCCTCGGTCTTGGCCATGTCGCCTTCGAGCTTGGCCGCGGCCTTGCCGAGGCGCGCCAGTTCGGCGTCCTTGTCGATCAGTCCGGCCATCGGCACCAGCAGGTTCATCTGGCCCAGCAGGGCGGTGGCGCACTGCGGCGGCGTTTCGCCGTCGACGAGAATCCGCAGCGATTCGATGCGCGCGAGGAAGCGGATGCTGCTCTCGAACCTGGCGATGCGCTCACGGTCTGCAGGGCTCGCGTTTTGCAACAGCAGCGGCAGCGGCTTGCCTGGCGAGATGTCCATCTCGCCGCGAATCTGGCGCAGGCCGAGGATGAAGCCCTTGAGCCATTCGATGTCGGCTTCGGCCGCCTCGTTGATTTTGCCGGGCTGTGCGACGGGGTAGCGCTGCAGCATGATCGTGGGGCCGTTGACGCCCGCCAGCGGCGCGATGCGCTGCCACACTTCCTCGGTGATGAAGGGCATCAGCGGGTGCAGCAAGCGCAGCCAGGCTTCCAGCACGCGCAGCAGCGTGCGGCGGGTGCCGCGCTGGGTGGCCTCGTCGCCCTGCGCCAGCGCCGGCTTGGTCAGCTCCAGGTACCAGTCGCAGTATTCGTTCCAGATGAACTCGTAGAGCGTCTTCGCCAGCAGGTCGAAACGATACGTTTTGAAATGTTCAGCCGCTTCGGCCTCGACTTTCTGCAGACGCGAGATGATCCAGTGATCGGCGGCGGACAGGGTGACGGCGGCGTTGGCGTCGAGGCCGACATCCTTGCCTTCGCAGTTCATCAGCACATAGCGCGCCGCGTTCCAGATCTTGTTGCAGAAGTTGCGATAGCCCTCGGCGCGGCCGGCGTCGAAGCGGATGTCGCGGCCCGGCGAGGCCAGCGCGGCGAAGGTGAAGCGCAGCGCGTCCACGCCGACGGCGGCGATGCCGTTGGGATAATCCTTGCGCGTGGCCTTCTCGATCTTCGGCGCCGTCTCCGGCTTCATCAGGCCGGTGGTGCGCTTCTTGACCAGGTCTTCGAGCGCGATGCCGTCCACCAGGTCGAGCGGGTCGAGCACGTTGCCCTTGGACTTGCTCATCTTCTGGCCTTCCGGATCGCGGATCAGGCCGTGCACGTAGACCTCGCGGAACGGGACGTCGCCGACGAGCTTCATGCCCATCATCACCATGCGCGCGACCCAGAAGAAGATGATGTCGAAGCCGGTCACCAGCACGCTGGTCGGGTAGTACTTCTTCAGCTCCGGCGTCTGCTGGGGCCAGCCGAGCGTGGCGAACGGCCAGATGTCCGACGAGAACCAGGTGTCGAACACGTCCTCGTCTTGCTTGAGCGCGACACTCGCGTCGAGTCGGTACTTGCTGCGCGCTTCCGCCTCGCTGCGCGCGACATAGACCTTGCCGTCGGCGTCATACCACGCCGGGATGCGGTGACCCCACCAGAGCTGGCGCGAGATGCACCAGTCCTGGATGTTGCGCAGCCAGTGGAAGTAGGTGTTGCTCCAGTTTTCCGGCACGAACCTGATGCGGCCATCCTCGACGGCGCGGATCGCGGGTTCGGTGATGGCCTTGCGCCCGCCCGGACCGGGCTGGCCGTCGTGGCGCGTGTCGCGCGTGAGATCGACGAACCACTGATCGGTGAGATAGGGCTCCAGCACTACGCCGGTGCGGTCGCCGCGCGGCACCTTGAGCTTGTGGTCCTCGATCTTCTCCATCAGGCCCGCGGCTTCGAGATCGGCGACGATCTTCTTGCGCGCGACGATGCGATCCAGGCCGCGATAGGCGGCAGGCGCGTCGTCATTGATGAAGGCGGTCTTGGTGAAGATGTTGATCAGCGGCAGTTGGTGACGCTGACCGACCTGGTAGTCGTTGAAGTCGTGCGCTGGCGTGATCTTGACGCAGCCGGTGCCGAACTCGCGGTCGACGTAGTCGTCGCCGATGATCGGAATCTCGCGGTCACACAGCGGCAGCTTCACGGTCTTGCCGATCAGCTTCTGGTAGCGCTCGTCCTCGGGATGCACGGCGACGGCGGCGTCGCCCAGCATCGTCTCCGGTCGCGTGGTGGCGACGACCAGATGACCGCTGCCGTCGGCGAGCGGGTAGCGGATGTGCCAGAGCTTGCCGTTCTCCTCTTCCTGCACCACTTCGAGATCGGAGATCGCGGTTTGCAGCACCGGGTCCCAGTTGACGAGGCGCTTGCCGCGGTAGATCAGGCCCTCGTCGTGCAGGCGCACGAAGTGCTCGATCACGGCGGTGGAGTAGGACGGGTCCATCGTGAACGCCTTGCGCGACCAGTCCACGCTGCTGCCCATGCGGCGGATCTGGTTCTCGATGGTGTCGCCGGAGAACTTCTTCCATTCCCAGACTTTCTCGAGGAATTTTTCGCGGCCGAGTTCGGCGCGCGTCGGCTCGCCAGCCAGCTTGAGATTGCGCTCGACCACCATCTGCGTGGCGATGCCGGCATGATCGGTGCCCGGCTGCCACAGCGTGTCGGCGCCCGACATGCGGTGATAGCGCGTCAGCGCATCCATCACCGTGTGCTGGAAGGCGTGGCCCATATGCAACGAGCCGGTGACGTTCGGCGGCGGGATCATGATGGAGTAGGGCGCTGCGCCCTCGCTGCGACCAGCGCCCGCGGCGAAGCAGCCGCTCTGTTCCCAGGTTTCGCGCCAGCGGGCTTCGACGGTGCGCGCTTCGAAAGTCTTGTCCATGAACCAACCGGATGGCCCCGGAGCGGGGCGGTGGAAAAAGAGCGCGATTTTAAGCCAAGCCGACGTGGTAGAGCAGAATCGCCCTCGCCATCCATGGCGCGACCGGGTTTTGGCCGAACCGGCCCCGGCCCGGCCGTCCCTGGCCGGGCGTGCAGCGGGACGTCATGCCATTCATGGCATTACGTCTTTTTCCGCTGCACCCAGCTGCCTTCGGGCGCCTGCTCGTAGGTGTTCAACTCGTAACCGCGGTCTTTGTAAAACTTGTAGCGTTCGCGGGATTTGGCGCGGCGCGCGGCGTCGCCCTCGACGATCTCCAGCACGCGTTCGAAACGGCTGAAGCTGACCGGCACCTCGAGGCCCAGGTTGATCAGGATGCCGTGATGGCTATCCGGTGGTTCGCTGGTCCCGATCAGCACCATGGGCGACGGCTCTTCGATGCGCTGGCCATGGTGGCGCTCGTGCGAGATGAAGCTGCCCTGGCGGAAACTCCACAGCGCGCCGTCCAGCTCCTCCGCCTGGGCGGCATCGGGTGCGTGCACGTAAACCCGGTGTCCGGCCGATGTGGCTTTGTCGCAGAGTTTGCAGGTGGCCATGACGGCGCCTTCTGCCGGGCCTGCGCCGTCGGGCAGGATGTAAAAGTCGATGCGGGTCATGCGGGGATTGTAAACAAACGAAGCCCCCCGCCGTTGCCGGCGAGGGGCCTGTTGCCGCGCTTACTCGTCGCCTTTCTTGGCCGTGTAGTTCAGCAGGTACTGGGTTAGCAGCGGCACCGGGCGGCCGGTGGATTTCTTGCCCTTCCAGGCGGTGCCGGCGATGTCCAGGTGCGCCCACTTCATCTTGCGGGTGAAGCGGTGCAGGAACACGGCGCCGATGATGGCACCTGCCTCGCCCGCGCCAACGGTGGCGATGTTGGCGATGTCCGCGCACTCGCTGCGGATCTGCTCGTCGTATTCCGGCCAGATCGGCAGTTCCCAGGCGCGGTCGCCGATCTGCTCGCCGGCGGCGAGCAGGCTGCGGGCGAGGCCCGACTGGTTGGCGAACAGGCCGGAGGCATGCGCGCCCAGCGCCACGACGCAGGCGCCGGTGAGCGTCGCCATGTCGATGCACTGCGCCGGCTCGTAGAACTTCTCGGCGTAGGTGAGGGCGTCGGCCAGGATCAGGCGGCCCTCGGCGTCGGTGTTGAGCACCTCGATGGTGATGCCGGCCATGCTGGTGACGACGTCGCCGGGCTTGCTGGCCTGGCCGTTGATGAGATTCTCGGTGGAGGGCACGATGCCGACGACATTGATCGGCAGCTTCAGTTCGGCGATGGCGACGAGGGTGCCGAACACGCTGGCGCCGCCGCACATGTCGAACTTCATCTCGTCCATCTTGGCGGCGGGCTTGATGCTGATGCCGCCGGCGTCAAAAGTCAGGCCCTTGCCGACCAGCGCCACCGGCTTCTCGTCCTTGGGGCCGCGCAGGTACTCCATGACAATCAGCTTGGCCGGCTGGCGGCTGCCCTTGGCGACCGACAGCAGCGAGCCCATGCCGAGCTTCTCCATGTCGGCTTCTTCGAGGATCTTGGTCTTGATCGGGTACTGCTCGGCGAGCTTGAGCGCCTGCTCGGCGAGGTAGGTGGGCGTGCAGAGGTTGCCCGGAAGATTGCCGAGGTTCTTGGCCAGGTTCATGCCCTTGGCGATGGCCAGGGCCTCGGCCAGGCCGCGCTCGCCGGCCGGCAGGTCGGAGCGGCGCGGCACGTCGAAGGTATAGCGCTCGAACTTGTAGCTGGGCAGCTCTTCACGGGCTTTTTCGCCTCGGCATTCGTCGAAACGATAGTAGGTTTCCTCGGTCGCCAGCACCGCTTGCTGCACATTCCACTGGAAGTCGCGGCCCTTGAGCGCCAAGTGGGTGAGATAGTTGACGGCGTCGATCGCGCCGGTCTGACGCAGGGCCCGGGCAGATGCGGTCATCGCCTTGCGATAGGCGTTTTCGTCGAAATTACGCTCTTTGCCCAAGCCAACCAGCATGACGCGGTCGGCAAAAGTGCCCGGAACATTGTGAAGAACGAGGGTGCTGCCCAGCTTGCCGTCCACGTCGCCACGACGCATCACGGCGGCGATGGCGCCGTCGCTGACCTTATCGATGGTTTCGGCGGCTTCCGTAGGAGCGCGGCGATCAAAGATGCCGACAATCACGCAGGCCACGCGTTGTTTTTCGGGATTCCCACTCTTGACGAAATATTCCATGACAACCTCGTTTTTTTGAGTCGGCAAGCTCACGCTGCAGCATATCCGGCCGCCCGTGGCCAAGCCTGGCGGGGCAATTTCCGGCTAGACATCAGGCGGATGCGACTTCTTTGTGATGAAAAGCACATTTTAAGGCACGGGCGGCACTTTGCCAGTCTCTTCGCGAAAAAATGCGGCGGTTAGGTTAATTTTTTTTGAGATTCACAATATGCCGAGGATCCGCCCGTTGCCAGGTCGATTTTTACTTAATTTTTATATCAAGGCACTGAGGCGACGACCCGCCGGGGCAAGCTTGTAGCCGTGATATGTTTTATTATAATAATAACTAAATTGTTCGTTAAATCATATATAACTTGCATTTGGGTGTCTGAGGCACTGCCCAGCCGAAAACCGGGCATAATCCACCAAAAAGCAGCGGCGACGGCATGAAGCTCGGAATCCTGGATCGATATCTCCTGCGCGAAGCGGGTGGCGCGTGGCTGGCGGTTACCTTGGTCCTGCTGTCGATCATGCTGGCCACGCGATTCGCGCGGTTTCTCGGTGAAGCCGCCACCGGCATCCTGCCGCGCGAGCTGCTGTTCGAGGTCGTGGCGCTGTCCAGTCTGCAGTACCTGGTCATCCTGATCCCGGTGTCGCTGTTGCTGGCGATCATGTTGGCGATGGGGCGTCTTTACAGGGACAACGAGATCGCCGCCATGAGCGGTTGCGGCGTGGGCATGGCCAAGCTCTACCGGCCCTTTCTGGGGCTGGGGGCCGCACTGACGTTGCTGGCGTTCGCGCTGTCCTTCTATATCGGTCCCTGGGCAGGGCGTACCGCCGAGTACATCTCCAAGGACGCCGCTCGCTTTGTCCAGTACAACCCCTTCGAGGCCGGACGTTTCAAGGAAGTCGCTGGCGGGCGGGCGGTGGTCTATACCGGGGAAATGGATGCGCAGGGGCGCGAGCTGACCACGGTATTTGCCCGTGTCCACGAAAAAGATGGCGATGCCATCGTGATCGCCCAGCGCGGACACCAGGACGCCAACCCGCTGACCGGCGAACGCGAAGTCACCCTCAGCGACGGTTATCGCTATCGCGGCGAAGCGGGCCTGGCGCAGTTCGATGTGATGCGTTTCGATGAGTTCAAAACCTTCATCCAGCCGCCGGAGTTCGTGTTCGTCAGCGACAAACGCCGTCTCTACCGTACCGCCGATCTCTGGCGCTCCAACGATCTGGAAGACCGCGCCGAGCTGCAATGGCGCCTCGCCGCGCCGTTCTCGGTTTTGATTTTGGCGTTGATGGCGGTGCCACTGTCGCACATCCGGCCGCGGCAGGGACGCTACAGCAAGGTCGTGCTCGGCATCCTGGCCTACCTGGTCTACTCGCAGTTGATCGCCGTCGGGCAGGCCTGGATCGCGAAGGGCGTGATCCCGCCGGCGGTAGGGCTGTGGTGGGCGCATGCGCTGATGCTGGGTTTGGCCCTGTGGCTGGTCGCCAAGCGCGCCGGCGGTCTGGGGCGCTCATGAGAACCATCGACCGTTACATCATCGCCCATATCTTCGGCTTCACCGCGGTTGTCGGGCTGGCGCTGCTGGCGATCTACTCCTTCGTCGGGTTCGTCACCGGGATCGACAGCACCGGCCAGGGCAAATTCGGCGTGCTCGAGTTGATGATCTACACCCTGATGCAGATGCCGGCCGGTCTCTACACGCTGCTGCCGATCATCGCCATGCTCGGCACGCTGATGGGCCTCGGTGCCCTGGCCGGACAGAGCGAGTTGATCGCGATGCGCGCCGCCGGCGTCTCCCTGTTGCGTATCGGACGCGCCACCCTGCTGGCCGGCGTGGCCCTGGGCATTTTCGGGCTCGTGCTGGGCGACTGGCTCGCGCCGGCCGGTTCGGAATCGGCCGAGGCATACAAGACCAAAGCCCGCACGGGGATCGCGCCAGGCCTTGGCAACCATGCGGTGTGGCTGCGCGACGGCGACAGCATCTTCCACATCCAGCGCTTGCTGTCGGAGGATCATGTCGCCGATATCGAGATTTTCCGTCTCGCGCCGGACATGAGCCTTGCCGCGGTACTGCGCGCTCAGGAAGGCCGCTACCTAGATGGCGTCTGGCATTTCAGCGGCATCAGCCAGACGGCCTTGTCCCCCGGCGCGACGACCGTGTCGCAGTCACCCACGCTGGACTGGCAGGGTTCGCTGTCGCCCGAAGTGCTGCGCCTGTTCGTGCTGGAGGCCGACAGTCTCACCATGCCTGGCTTGATGCGTCTGATCCGCTACCTGGACAGCAACCGGCTCGATTCCGCCGAATATCGCCTGGAGTTCTGGCGCAAGCTGATGGCGCCGTTCACGGTGATGGCGATGATGCTGTTCGCGATCCCGTTCGTGCTGGGCTCGATGCGCAACAGTGGTGCGGGCCAACGGCTGCTGATCGGCATCCTGATCGGTGTCGGGTTCTACGTGATCAACGAGGTCTCGTCCAACCTCGGTCAGCTGTATCGCTGGCCGCCTTTCCTGGCGGCGGCGGTGCCGACCTTCGTACTGGCCAGCGGCGGGCTTTACCGACTGTCGCGCGCGCGTTAAGCGGCGGTTTTCGGCATTTGCAGGACTTCGGTGCCCGCGGCGAGGTCGTGCCAGCAGCGGCGGCGATGATCCAGCAGGCTCCACAGGATGCCCAGCAGGAACAGCCAGGCCGGTATGGCGGCGGCGAAACGCAGCATCGCGATGGGCCAGTTCAGCGCCGTGCCATCCGTGCGCCGCAATTGCAGGCGCCAGGCGCGCATGCCCAGGGTCTGGCCGCCGTGGGTCCAGAACCAGCCGAAGAAGCCGAAGGTGATGACGAACAGGTAGGCGCGCATGAACGTCGGCGGCAGCACATCGTGGCCGAACAGGTGGGCCACGATCCAGGCGATGAAGGTGGACGACAGCCACAGACCGAGCAGCAGCAGAGCGTCGTAAACCGCAGCGGCGAGCCGGCGCCAGAGCGGGGCGGGGATTGCGTCGGGCGTCATGGCATCCGGTGAGCCGGATGCCCGGCTGAACGAGATGGCGCTCCTACCGGGATTCGAACCCGGGTTTAAGCCTTGAGAGGGCTCCGTCCTAGGCCTCTAGACGATAGGAGCGTGCGAGAGGGCAAAGCGGCGCGTATTATACGCACCGTCGCGCCGCCGACAAGGCGGACACAACAAAAAAGCATCAGGAATCCAGTCATTACCGAGCCAACACGCATTCCACGCGCGGAGCATTGCATCTCGCGCTCGCAGATTTCCCCGGGCACGCTCAAGGTGCTCTATACCCTCAAGGACGCCGGCTACGAGGCCTACATGGTCGGTGGTGGCGTGCGCGACCTGCTTGCGGGGCTGGAACCGAAAGACTTCGACATCGCCACCAACGCGCACCCGGAGCAGGTCAAGGCGCTGTTCCGCTCCTGTCGCCTGGTGGGTCGTCGCTTCGTCATCTGTCACGTCCGCTTCGGCGATGAGATCACCGAGGTGACGACCTTCCGCGGCCCGATCACCGACAGTCACGAGCGTGACGAGACCGGCCGCATCCTCAGCGACAACGAATACGGCACGCTGGAGCAGGATGCCTTCCGGCGCGATTTCACCGTCAACGCGCTCTATTACGATATCCGCGACTATTCCATCGTCGATTTCGCCAACGGTCTCGCCGACTTGCAGCGTGGCGTGATCCGCCTGATCGGTGATCCCGAACTGCGCTACCGCGAGGATCCGGTGCGGATGCTGCGCGCCGTGCGCATCGCCAACAAGCTGGGCTTCAAGCTGGCTGCGGAGACGGCGAAGCCGATTCCCCGTCTGGCGCCGCTGCTGGGCGAAATCCCGGCGGCACGCCTGTTCGACGAGGTGATCAAGGTCCTGATGAGCAAGGACGCGGTCGCCAGCTTCCTCAAGCTGCGCGAGCTGGGCTTGTTCGAGCAGTTGTTCCCGCAGACCGATGCGGCCATCGAGGCGGATGCACGCTCCTACAATTTCGTGGCGGGTGCCCTGCTCAACACTGCGGAGCGCATCAAGCGCGATGCGCCGGTGAATCCGGCGTTTCTCTACGCCGCGTTGCTGTGGCCGCCAGTGGTGGCCCGCATGCGCGACCTGATCGCGCGGCAGGGGCATCACCCCAATGTCGCCAGCGTGCAGGCCTGCGAGGAAGTGCTGGCGCAGGCCTTGTCGCGCATTGCCATTCCCAAGCGCTTCTCGCTGCCGATGCGCGAGATCTGGCAGTTGCAGCCGCGCTTCGAGATGCGCAAGGGCGGTCGGGCGCGTCGCCTGCTGACGCATCCGCGTTTCCGCGCGGCCTACGATTTTCTGCTGCTGCGCGCCCAGGCAGGCGAGGCGCCGCAGGAGCTGGCCGAGTGGTGGACGCAGGCGCAAACCGGCGCGGAGCTGCCACCGGTGCGTGACACCGCGCCGCCGGCGGAGGGCGACGACGAGGGCGCGGAGGGCGCGTCGGCGCCGCGCAAGCGCCGGCGCCGCGGCGGTCGCCGCAATCGCAAGCCCGGCGGCGGGGGCAGTTCAGCCTCGGAGTGACCGCGCGGCGTTTTCTTGCCGCACCCGCTGTCCTGGGATTGCGTCGGGAAATTGTTTTATAGTATTTATAAAAATACTAAACGTATAATAATTTAAAACAAACTCGGAGTGCCGAGAATGGAGAGCGGGTGGCATCCGAAACGCCGTTCTCACCGGCACGACCGTCTTATAGTGCTGCCATGGCCACTGCTTACATCGCCCTCGGCGCCAATCTCGGGCGACCGGATCAGCAAGTGCGGGATGCCCTCGAGCGCCTGTCGCAAACCGAGGGCATCGGGCTGCAGTCCTGCTCACCCTTGTATCGCAGCGCCCCGCTCGGGCCGGCGGATCAGCCGGACTACTGCAACGCAGTCTGTGCGGTGGAGACCGTGCTGACGCCGGAAGCGCTGCTGGCCGAGTTGCTGGCGCAGGAGCGGCTGGCGGGCCGGGTGCGCAATGGCGATCGCTGGGGTCCGCGCCTGCTGGACCTCGACCTGCTGCATGTCGAGGGCGTGAAGCGTGAGACGCTGTGGCTCAAGCTGCCGCATCCCGAGATCGCTCGCCGCAACTTCGTGCTGGTGCCGCTGGCGGATATCGCACCAGCACTGGAGATTCCCGGACTGGGGCGTGTCGATGAACTGGCACGAGACATCGGCCGCGACGGGCTGGCACCGTGGACATCCTGAGCGCCGCGGATGAGGGCGCTGCCGGCGCGTGGATCGCGCTGCACGTCGCGGTGCAACCGCAGCGCGGCCTTTTGTTATAGTCGCGCCGCCTTTGAAAGAGCCGAGTGCGCATGGAACCGATCAAGCCTGTCAACGTCGCCGAACTGCGCCGCATGCGCGAGGCCGGCGAGAAGATCGCCGCGTTGACCTGCTACGACGCCAGCTTCGCGCTGCTGGAGGATCGCGCTGGCGTTGACGTGATCCTGGTCGGCGACTCGCTGGGCATGGTGATGCAGGGCGGCACCACGACCACGCCGGTCACCGTCGACCATGTCGTCTATCACTCGCGCTGCGTGGCGCCGCATCTCAAGCGCGCCTTCCTCGTGGCCGACCTGCCGTTCCTGTCGTTTGCGACGCTGGAGCGCGCGCTCGATGCCTCGCAGCGCATGATGCAGGAAGGCGGCGCCAAGATGGTCAAGCTGGAGGGCGGCCGCGAACAGGCCAGCATTGTCGAATACCTGGCGGTGCGCGGCGTGCCGGTGTGCGCGCACCTCGGCCTGCAGCCGCAGTTCATTCACAAGGTCGGCGCATTCAAGGTGCAGGGACGCGATGATGCGGCCGCCGAAGCAATGCTGCATGACGCCAAGGTGCTCACCGAAGCGGGTGCCGATCTGTTGGTCGTGGAATGTATTCCGTCGGATCTCGGTCGCCGCATTTCCGAAGTCTCGAAGGTGCCGGTGATCGGCATCGGCGCCGGGCCGGATACCCACGGCCAGATCCTGGTGCTGCAGGACATTCTCAATATCTCGCCGATGGTGACGCTGGGCCGCAAGCCGCGCTTCGTCAAGAACTTCATGACCGGCGGCGTCGATATCGAAGGCGCCGTGGCCGCCTATGTGCGGGAAGTGAAGTCTGGCGTTTACCCGGCGGCGGAACACAGCTTTGGCGATGCCGCGCTGCCCAAGCCGGAGACGGCGGCCGCAATTCCTGCCGTGGCCGGAGCGGCGGCTGCGCCGCAGCGGCGCAAGTAGCCGACGTGCCCATGCAGACGATTCACGCGATTGCGGAATTGCGCGCCACGCTTGCGGCCTGGCGCAGGGAGGGGCAGCGCATCGCGTTTGTGCCGACGATGGGCAATCTTCATCGCGGTCATCTGGAACTGGTGCGCCGCGGCCGCGCTGTGGCCGATCGCGTCGTTGCCAGCGTGTTCGTCAATCCGCTGCAGTTTGGTCCCAACGAAGACTTCAACCGGTATCCGCGAACCTTGCCGCAGGATCAGGCTGCGCTGGCCGAGGTCGGGGCGGATTTACTGTTCGCACCGACTGCGCAGGAGGTCTACCCGCGCGGCATGGAGGGCCTGACCCGTGTCGGCGTGCCCGGCGTGTCCACCAGTCTCTGCGGCCATTTCCGCCCTGGCCATTTTGACGGCGTGGCCACCGTGGTCAGCATCCTGTTCAACCTGGTGCAGCCGGATGTGGCGCTGTTCGGCGAGAAGGACTATCAGCAGCTGCTGATCATCCGGCGGATCGTCGCCGATCTGCACATGCCGATCGAGATCATTGGCGTGGCCACCGAGCGCGAGCCGGACGGGTTGGCGTTATCTTCGCGCAACCAGTATCTAAGCGCCGACGAGCGGCGCCTGGCGCCGGAGATGTACGCGACGCTATGCGAAGTGGCCGACAAGCTCAGGGCGGGGCGGCGGGATTTTCCGGCCCTGTGCTATGCCGGCATCAAGCGCCTGGAGGCCAGCCAGTTCCGCCCCCAATACCTCGAAGTGCGCGCTCCCGATCTCGGCGCACCGGGTCGCGAGGATGCCGAGTTCGTGATTCTTGCCGCGGCCTACCTGGGCAAGACGCGCCTGATCGACAACGTCACGGTTCGTATTGCGGTGTAGTGCCGCGCGTGTGGCATTTACTCGGCAGGCGTGTCGCTTCTCTCGCCAATATCACTGTGACAGTTTAATGATCGGGCAAAATCGACTAAACTTATAACTCTTCGCCAGCCGGCAGCGGTGGTTGGCGACGGGCGTATGTCTTATTGGGCCGCCCGCTTCTCAAAGAACCCTGAATGCTGGGCGTATGTCTTGGTGGGCCGCCCCCGTTCACCCAACCGGGAATAAGCCATGCAGCTCAACATGTTGAAGTGCAAGCTCCATCAGGCGCGCGTGACCCACGCCGAGCTCGATTACGACGGCTCCTGCGCAATCGATGCGCGCCTGCTCGAACTGTCGGGTATCCAGGAATTCGAGCAGATCCAGATTTACAACATCACCAACGGTGAGCGATTCACCACCTACGCGATTGTGGCCGAGCCGGGTTCCGGCATCATTTCGGTCAACGGCGCTGCGGCGCACAAGGCGCGAGTCGGTGATCGCGTGATCATTTGCGCTTACGCCAACTTCGAGGCCGCCGAGATCAAGCTGCACAAGCCGCGACTGGTTTATCTCGACGCCAGCAATCGCGTGGTCCGTTCCGCCAACACCATCGCGGTGCAGGCGGCCTGATCCACCGATTCGCGGCGTGAAGAAAATCCAGGCGTGGTTTCCCACGCTGATCTATGCCGAGCGCCTGCTCGCCCGGGGCGGGCAGGCGTTCAATGCCGAGTTGCTGCGCGAATGCCAGCAGATTCGCGACTATGATCGCGCCGGCCGCCGCTGGTCGCAGCGCAACTACCCCGGCGGCTACACCAGCTATGGCTCGATGGACCGGCTGCACCGGTTTTCCTCGACCTTCGACGCCCTGCGGCAGCATCTCGACCGTCACGTGCGTCGCTATGCCCGGGCGCTGGACTGGGATCTGCTGGGCGGCCGGCTCGAAATGAGCGACTGCTGGATCAACATCATGCCGCGCGGCGCGGTGCACAGCTTCCACCTGCATCCGCAGTCCGTGATCAGCGGCACCTACTACGTGCAAACACCGCGTGGATGTCCGGGGCTGAAGTTCGAGGACCCGCGGCTTTCCCGCCTCATGGCGGCGCCGCCTCGCAGGGCGCAGGCGCGCCAAGCGCAACAGGCGCACATCACGTATCCCGCGGAACAGGGCAAGGTGATTCTGTTTGAAAGCTGGCTGCGCCACGAGGTGTCGATGAGCCAGACGGCGCGCGAACGCGTCAGCATCAGCTTCAACTATCACTGGACGCAATAACGGTCGGATTTTTGCTATCGCGTGGCATGCCGGCTTGCGTTTAAGCTTGCCGCAGACAGAATAAAAACCAGCCCATGTCCGAGTTGACCCAAAGCGCTGCCTGGCGCGCCCTGCAGGAGCACGCGCGCAACCTGCAATCGACGCGCACCACCGACCTTTTCTCGGCGGACCCGCGGCGCGCCGAGCGTTTCTCCGCAGAAGGCGCCGGCATCTCCCTGGACTATTCCAAGCAGCGGATCACGCCGGAAACGCTGGATTTGCTGCAGGCCCTGGCGCGACAGCAGGGTCTGGAGAAATGGCGGGAGCGCCTCTTCGGCGGCGAGCCGATCAACGACACGGAGCACCGCGCCGCCGCACACGTGGCGCTGCGCGCGCCGCGCGAGGCAAAGGCGCCGGTCTGCGGACAGGATGTTGCGCCGTTGGTGCATGGCGTGCTGGACCGGCTCGAGGCCTTTGCCTCGCAGGTTCGCAGTGGCGCATGGACGGGCTATACCGGCGAGCGCATCACCGATGTCATCAATATCGGCATCGGCGGCTCCGACCTGGGACCGCGCATGGCCTGCTCCGCGCTGGCGGCTTATGCCGATGGTCCACGGCTGCACTTCGTGTCGAATGTCGATGGCGCGCAGATCAGTGCGCTGTTCGGCGAGGTGCGGCCGGAAACGACGCTCTGGATCGTCACGTCAAAGACCTTCACCACCCAGGAAACCATGGCCAACGCCCATGCGGCGCGTCGCTGGTTTCTGCAGGATGCACCCGAGTCCGCCATCGCGCGGCATTTTGTTGCCGTCTCCACTCATCAGGCCGCGGTACGCGAGTTCGGGATCTCGACGGACAACATGTTCGGCTTCTGGGACTGGGTCGGCGGCCGGTATTCGCTATGGTCGGCGGTGGGCCTGCCGATCATCCTGGCGATCGGCCCGCTGCGCTTTCGCGAATTGCTGGCCGGTGCGCACGCCATGGATGTGCATTTCCGCACCGCATCGCCGGAGCGCAATCTGCCGATCCTCATGGCTCTGCTGGCGATCTGGAACAACAATTTCCTGGGCTGCGCCAGCCATTGCATGGCTCCGTATTCGCAGCGTCTGGAACGCTTCACCGCCTGGCTGCAGCAACTGGAGATGGAGTCCAACGGCAAAGGCGTCGACCGCGCCGGCAATCCCGTGGACTATGCGACGACGCCGGTGCTGTGGGGCGATGTCGGCACCAACGGGCAGCATGCATTTTTCCAGATGCTGCACCAGGGGCCGGCGATTCACGCGATCGATTTCATCCTGCCGCTGCAGTCCGAACACGAACTGCGCGATCAGCACGCCATGCTGGTGGCGAACTGCCTGGCGCAGAGCGCAGCCTTGATGACGGGGAAGTCCGCTGCAGAAGTCCGCGAGGAGTTGGTCGCCAAGGGCTATGCGGGCGAGGTGCTGGAAGCAGCGATCCCGCATCGCGTTTTCCATGGCAATCGTCCCAGTAACACCGTGACGCTGCCGACGATCGATCCTTATCACCTTGGTGCGCTGCTGGCGCTCTACGAGCACCGCACTTTCGTACTGAGCGTGATCTGGAACATCAATCCCTTTGATCAATGGGGTGTGGAGTTGGGCAAGCAACTGGCGCAACGCGTGCTGCGGGCGATGGCCGGTGGCGATGCCGTTGCGCTGGATCCATCGACGCGCCGCCTGCTACGGCGTCTGGACTAGGCGCCGCAACGCCCATTGCACGTGCTCGCGCACGGTGTCATCCGTGTGATGGGCGCGGGCTTGCAGTGCGGCGATGGTCTCGGGACTCGAGGGGCTATTTCCCAGCGCGACCGCAAGATTGCGCAGCCAGCGCAGATAGCCGGCGCGGCGCAGCGCCATGCCCTCGGTTTTGGCCAGCCATTCGGTTTCGTCCCAGGCAAAGAGCTCGATGAGTTTCGCGCTGTCCAGGCGATGTCGCGGCGCGAAGTCGGGTTCCTGGGTGAGGCCGGCATAGCGGTTCCAGGGGCAGACCAGTTGGCAGTCGTCGCAACCAAAAATGCGGTTGCCGATCATCGGCCGGAGTTCTTCCGGGATGCTGCCGTGATGCTCGATGGTCAGGTAGGAGATGCAGCGCCGCGCATCGAGGCGGTAAGGGCCGACGATTGCCTGTGTCGGGCAGATCTTGATACAGGCCACGCAGCTGCCGCAGCGGTTTTCGACTGCGGGTTCTGGATCGGGGGGTAGCGCGAGATCGGTGTAGATCTCGCCGAGGAAAAACCACGAGCCGGCATGGCGGTTGAGCAGCAGCGTGTTCTTGCCGATCCACCCCAGGTGCGCGTTGCGCGCCAGTGCCTTTTCCAGCGCGGGCGCGCTGTCGGTGAGTACGCGATACCCGTGTGGCCCGATCGCCTCTTCGATGCGCTTGCCGAGCTTGAGCAGGCGCGCGCGCATGAGACGGTGGTAGTCGCGGCCGAGCGCGTAGCGTGAGATGTAGGCGCGGTCCGGCTGTTCCAGCACTCGCAAAGCACTTTCCGCGTGCGGCCGGTAATCGAGGCGCGCACAGATCACGCTGAGCGTGCCGGGGCGCAGCTGCGCAGGGTGTTCGCGCAGGTGCAGGTCGCGGCGCATGAACGCCATGCCGCCGTGCATGCCCTCATCGAGCCAGCGCCGGAGATGGTCCAGATCCTCGCCGAGCTGCAATGAGGCGATGCCGGCATCGGCAAAACCGAGTTCGAGCGCCCAGGCTTTGATGAGTTGCGGGAGGGCTTCGAGAGATGGCGCGGACGGAATCAAGGCGGGCACAGCCCTATACTGATGGCATGACGATGGAGTTCCGCAAATTGTATTCCGCGGCGCAGGTGCGCGAGATGGATCGCCTTGCGATAGCGGGTGGCCTCGCAGGCTATGTCCTGATGCAGCGCGCTGCCCAGGCCTCCTGGCAGGCGCTGCAACAGCGGCCTCCGAGCCGGCGCATCGACGTGGTGTGTGGTGAGGGCAACAACGGTGGCGACGGCTACGAAATCGCCCGGATCGCGCGCCGTGCGGGCCACGAAGTCAGGGTCTGGCATGTTGGCGCCACGCCAGTCCGTGGTGATGCGCACACGGCATGGCGTGCATGGCGGGACGATGGCGGCATCACCGCGGCACTGCGGGCCGATAGCCTCGAGGGCGCGAAAACGGTGGTGGATGCGCTGTTCGGCATCGGGCTCGCCCGCGATCTGTCTGGCGCGGCACTGGAGGCGGTAAACAGCATCAACGCGGCACGCCGGCGCGGCGCCTGGGTGCTGGCGGTAGACGTCCCGTCGGGACTCGATAGCGACACCGGACGCATCCGCGGCGAAGCAGTGCAGGCCGAGGTGACGGTGACCTTTATCGGCCGCAAGCTGGGGCTGTATACCGGCGCCGGTGTCGATTGTGCGGGTCAGGTGGTGTTTGACGACCTCGGGCTGCCGCAGCACGTGGGTGAGGACAGAGCCGATTTGCTCTCCAGGGAAAATCTCGCGGCGTGGCTGCCGCCGCGTGCCCGTGATACGCACAAGGGGCGCAACGGGCATGTGCTGATTCTCGGCGGCGATGTCGGCATGGCCGGCGCGGCACTGCTGGCGGGGCGCGCGGCGCTACGCGCCGGTGCCGGCCTGGTCAGCTTGGCCACGCATCCGGCACATGCGGCCACCCTCACCGCGGCGCAGCCGGAACTGATGTGTCACGGTGTGTCGTCTCCGCGGGATCTCGCGCCCTTGCTGGAACGCGCGACAGTGATCGCTGCGGGTCCCGGGCTGGGGCAAGGGCCATGGGCGCGCCCGTTGTTGTCGGGAATCTGGGAATCCCGAGGGCCCCTGGTGGTGGACGCCGATGCCCTGAACCTGCTGGCCGAAGAGCCCTTGCGCCGCGACGACTGGGTATTGACGCCGCACCCCGGTGAGGCGGCCCGACTGCTGCACGTCAGTACGCGCGCCATCCAGGATGACCGCCCTGCTGCCGTCGCGCGGCTGCGAGAGCGCTATGGCGGTGTGGTCGTGCTCAAGGGTGCGGGTACGCTGGTGCAGGGCGAGCGCCTGGCGCTCTGCAGCGCCGGCAACCCCGGCATGGCGGTCGGCGGCATGGGCGATGTGCTCACGGGCGTCATCGCCGCCATGGCTGCCCAGGGTCTGCCGTGCGAGGCGGCAGCGCGCGCCGGGGTGCTCGCCCATGCGCTGGCAGGCGATGCGGCGGCGGTGGCGGGGCAGCGTGGCCTTCTGCCCAGCGACCTGCTGGCGTCGTTGCGGGAGATCGTCAATCCATGATCCGTCATCTCGACGACGAGGCCGACACGGCGGCTTTCGGAGCGGCCCTGGCGTCGGTGCTGGCCGCCCGCCCTGGTGCCGTGGTCTACCTGTACGGCGATCTGGGCGCGGGCAAGACCACCCTGGCCCGTGGCTTGCTGCGCGGCTGCGGGGTTGGAGGCGCCATCCGCAGTCCGACCTACACGCTGCTGGAGCCATATTCCGTTGCCGGGCGCGAGCTGCTGCACATGGATTTGTACCGCCTGCGCGACCCCGAGGAACTTCATCAACTGGGTCTGGTCGATTATCCCCCCGAGCGCACCGTCTGGCTGGTGGAATGGCCGCAGCGTGGGGCGGGGGTATTGCCGCCAGCAGATATTTCTATTGCGATGCGCGCCGACGGAAAGGGCCGGAACGTCGAACTGACGGGCCTTACCGAGCACGAGACAGCGGCACTCGTTGCCAAGCTTGCGTGATGTTTTGTGTAAATTGCCTGAGATATGTCGCGTATCTGTATGGTTTGTATAGTAGAAAGTGCTTGCTTTGCATAAATTGTCACGCTAATCTTCGGCCTACGGGTTCCACAGCGACGCTCATGCGCAGAGTTTTCCTGATCACCGCCATGCTCGGCATCGCTCCCGCGGCGGGGGCGGCGGAGTTGCGCGACCTGCGCCTTTGGGACGGACCTGACAGCACGCGCATCGTCTTCGATCTCAATGGCGCGCCGGAACATAAAGTCTTCACCCTGAGCAATCCTGATCGCGTCGTCGTCGATATCGCCGGCGCCGGCCAGAAGGCCGCGGCAGCCCTGGTGAATCGCGTCGGAGGCAAGGGCCTGGTGCAGAAGCTGCGCTCGGCACCTAAGGAGGATGGCTCCCTGCGTGTCGTGCTGGAGGTTGCGCACGAGGTCGATCCCAAGGCTTTCGATATCCAGCCCAACAGCGGTTATGGCTACCGACTGGTGCTGGACCTGTATGACAAGGCGACCGCATCGTCCGTCACGGACGCGGTGCCGGCGTCCGGCGCGACGGCGCCAGCGGCGACGCCGCCCGCCGTGCCGGTGGTCACCGTTGCCGCCACACCACCTGCAGCACCGCCGCCGGCTGTCGCGTCGTCGTCTCTGCCGAAAATCGCGCCGCCTGCGGCCAAGGCTGCTCCCCCGCCGGCAGGACCGGCCGTGCGTCTTGCCGACAAGCCGATCGTGGTCGCGGTGGATGCGGGACACGGTGGCGAGGATCCGGGTGCGCGCGGCAATTCCGGCCTGCTGGAGAAGGATGTTGCGCTGGCCATCGCCAAGCGGCTCGCAGGCAAGATCAACGAGCAGCCGGGCATGCGGGCGGTACTGACGCGCGATGGCGACTACTACGTCGGGCTGCGTGAGCGCGTGCAGAAGGCGCGCAAGGCGCAGGCCGATCTCTTCGTGTCCATCCACTGCAATGCGCTGACGCGCCGCGAGATGCATGGCACCGCGGTCTACGTGCTGTCGACGCGCGGTGCGACCAATGAGCACGCGCGCTGGCTGGCCAACCAGGAAAACGCGGCCGACATGGTCGGCGGCATCGATATCCAGGACAAGGATCACGAGCTCGCGGCCGTGCTCATCGATCTTTCGCAAAGTGCGACGATGGAAGCCAGCTTCGATCTGGGCAACCGCATGCTCGACTCGCTGGGCAGGGTGAACACCCTGCAGAAGCCGCACGTTCAGCAGGCGGGGTTCGTGGTGCTGAAGGCGCCGGATATCCCGTCCGTGCTGGTGGAGACGGCGTTCATCACCAATCCGCGCGAAGAGCGCATGCTGGCCGACGACGGCTATCAGGACAAGATGGCCACCTCCATGCTCACCGGCATCAAGGGCTATTTCCAGAACTACCGGCCGCAGCAGCAAGTGGTGGACAACAACGGCGGTGACCGCAGCGACGATCCGGCAAGGGCTGTGCAGGTCAGCCTGGAGCGTAAACGCGGCGGCGCCAAGGATCCGACGGCAGGCTTGGCCCGCTGAGCGACGCCACCCGCTCTGGCGTTTGGCGCCATCCGGGCTGTTTTAATTTATTAACCGAAGTTAAATTCAAATAATCTTTTATAACAACCTGCGGGCGCCGTTCGCCGACAGCGGGTGGCGTTTTCGACGCGCTCGCTTATGCTTTGCGGCCTCTTCAGAGCGCCGTTCATGCCGATCCGCATTCTTCCCGATCAACTGGTCAACCAGATCAAAGCCGGCGAGGTCGTCGAGCGCCCCGCCGCAGTGGTCAAGGAGCTGGTCGAGAACAGCCTGGACGCGGGGGCGACGCGCGTCGAGATCGAGGTGGAGCAGGGCGGGCTCGGGCTCATCCGCATCCGCGACAACGGCGGCGGCATCGCGAAAGACGAGTTGCCGCTGGCCCTGCAGCGGCATGCCACCAGCAAGATCGCGCAACTCGACGACTTGGAGCGCGTGGCCAGCCTCGGCTTCCGCGGCGAAGCGCTGCCCAGCATCCTGTCGGTATCACGCTTCTCGCTGACCTCGCGGACCGCAGAGGCCGCGCATGGCTGGCAAGTCGGCGGTGCGGGAACGCTGGACCAAGAGGCGCCACAGCCCGCGGCGCATGCGCCCGGCACCAGTGTCGAAGTGCGCGATCTGTTTTTCAACACACCGGCGCGGCGCAAATTCATGAAGGCGGAAAGCACCGAGTTCCGCAACATCAGCCAGTTTGTCGGACGTATCGCGCTGGCGCATTTCCAGGCTGGCTTCACCTTGCGACACAACCAGCGGCGGACGCTCGATCTGGCGCCGGCGCTGTCGCAGGCCGAGCGCGAAGCCCGCATCGCGCAGGTCTGCGGCGAAGATTTTCTCGCGAACGCGGTGGCGATCGACGAACAGCGCATGGGTATGAGGCTGAGCGGCTGGGTCGGGCTGCCCAGCTTCGCGCGCACCCAGACCGACCTGCAGTTTCTCTACGTCAACGGCCGCGCGGTGCGCGACAAGCTGCTGGCGCATGCCCTGCGTCGCGCCTTCGCCGACGTCATGCACTCGACGCATCACCCGGCCTTCGTGCTCTATCTGGAGCTCGATCCCGCGCTGGTGGATGTCAACGTTCATCCGCAGAAGACCGAGGTGCGTTTCCGCGAATCCTCGCGTGTGCACGATTTCCTGTTCGGTGCCGTGCACCAGCTGCTGCGGCGCTTGCGACCGGAGCCGGAGCAGCATCACCAGGCGCGTTTCGCCGAAGCCTCGCCGCCGCCACAACAGCAGCCGATGCGTTATGCCACAGCGCCGTCACCGTCTCTGGCGCTGGACGCGAGGGAGCCGCCGGTGCGCCTGGAGAACACCTGGGCCGCGTTGCGGCCGGAGTCCGTCGCGGCGTCGCCCCAACCCGCGCCAGTGACCACGGTCAGCGAAGAGGAATATCCGCTGGGCCACGCGCTGGCCCAACTTCACGGCATCTACATCCTGGCGCAGAACCGCCGGGGCCTGCTGCTGGTGGACGCGCACGCCGCGCACGAGCGGGTCATTTACGAACAATTCAAGCGCCAACTGGCTGATGGCCAAATCGCCTCCCAGGCGTTGCTGGTGCCGGAACGGGTTGCGCTGCACGAGGACGAGGCTGACGCGCTGGAAGCGCGCAGCGATGAACTCCGGCGTTATGGGCTGGCGCTCGACCGACTCGGGCCTGGAACTCTGGTGGTGCGCGCGGTCCCGCCGCTGCTGGCGCGGCAGGACATCGCCAACTTGTTGCGCGAACTGGCGGGCGCCGACCAGTTGACGGCGACGGCCAACCACCTGGGCGAGGTGCTCGACGCCCAGCATCGCGTCATGGCCGACATGGCCTGCAAGGCCGCGATCAAGGCCAACCGGCGCCTCAGCCTGCCGGAGATGGATGCCCTGCTGCGCGACATGGAGCGCACCGAGCTGTCCGGCCAATGCAACCATGGCCGACCGACCTGGGTGCAAATCGGCATGGATGAACTCGACCGGCTGTTTCTGCGTGGGCGCTGAAGCGGGACGGCGCAGCGTGGCCATCGGGTCCCTCGTCGCCCTGCACCCGGCAGGCCGTCGCGTGGCCTCTGCGCAATGAGCGATCTCCAGCCATTGCCCGTCGTTCTGCTGATGGGCCCCACGGCTTCAGGCAAGACCGGGCTGTCCCTGCGTCTCGCGCAGCAGCTGCCGGTGGAAATCGTGACCGTCGATTCGGCCCAGGTGTACCGCGGCATGGACATCGGGACCGCCAAGCCCGATGCCGTCGAGCGCGGCGCCGTGCCCCATCATCTGCTCGATATCCTCGATCCGAGCGAGGCGTATTCGGCGGCGCGTTTCCGCGACGATGCTTTGCGCCTGATCGATGAGATCCGTGCCCGTGGCCGCATGCCCCTGCTGGTGGGCGGCACCATGCTGTACTACCGTGCCTTGCAATACGGCCTGAGCGATCTGCCGGCGGCCGATCCGGCGCTGCGTCAAAGGCTCGAAGGGCAGGCCGCACGAGAAGGCTGGCCGGCCTTGCATGCCCGGCTGGCCCAGAAGGACCCCGTGACCGCTGCGCGTCTGCATCCCAATGACCAGCAGCGAATCCAGCGCGCGCTGGAGATTGTCGAACTGACCGGCATGGCGCCGTCAGCTTTCCATGCCAGGGCACCGTCGGCGGGGCTGTCGGGGCGCGTCATCAAGCTGGCCCTGAGCCCGCCAACCCGTGCGCAACTGCACGAGCGGATCGAGCGCCGCTTCCGCCAGATGATGCGCGATGGTTTCCTTGACGAGGTGCGCCGTCTGCACGCCCGTGGCGATCTGCGGGCGGAACTTCCATCCATCCGCGCAGTCGGTTATCGCCAGCTCTGGGAACACCTGGAGGGGCGCGACAGCCTGGAGGATGCGATCGAACGTGGAATTGCTGCCACCCGGCAGTTCGCCAAGCGGCAGATCACCTGGCTGCGCTCGGAAGTTTCCGTCCACTGGCTGGACCCGGCATCTCAAGATCTGCTCGAACAAGCCTTGAATCTGCTGAAATGACAGCCATATCAAGCGGCTGCTACACTTTCCTCTCGGGGATCACCGCGGCATTTGCCCGCGACAAGCAAAAAAAGGATGACGCCAATGTCAAAAGGTCACACATTACAAGAGCCCTTCCTCAATGCATTGCGCAAGGAACGAATCCCCGTTTCGATCTACCTGGTCAATGGCATCAAGCTCCAGGGTCAGATCGAATCCTTTGATTCTTTTGTGGTTCTGCTCAAGAACAGCGTAAGCCAAATGGTTTACAAGCATGCGATTTCCACGGTCGTCCCGGCCCGCGCTGTGCGCGTCTATGACGGCGACGCCGGCGATCATGGCGGGGACGATGCTCACGCCGAAACGCCTCCTGCGGCTGGCAACTGATTTGACCGCTTCTGTCGCGCGCCCCGTCGGCGAGACGGGGCGCAAGGTCGTGTCTGTCGCCGATGTTTGAACGGCCTCAAGCCGGCCAGAAGGCGGTTCTGGTTCACCTGGAATTCCCCGGTAGCGATTTCGAAAGCGATCGTCGCGAGTTCGAAGAACTGGCGCGTTCCGCTGGTGCCGACGTTCTCGGCGTCCTTGGCGGCTCCCGGCAGCGGCCGGATGCTGGCCTGTTCATCGGCAGCGGCAAGGCCGAAGAACTGGCGGCGACCGTAGCGTCCAGCGGCGCGGAGCTGGTGATCTTCAATCACGACCTGTCGCCGAGCCAGGAGCGCAACCTCGAAAAGCTGGTCAAGGCGCGCGTGCTGGATCGTGCGGGCCTGATCCTCGACATCTTTGCGCAGCGCGCACGTTCGCACGAGGGCAAATTGCAGGTGGAGTTGGCGCAACTGCAGCATATCGCCACCCGCCTGGTGCGGGGCTGGACGCATCTTGAGCGTCAGCGCGGCGGCGGCATCGGCCTGCGCGGTCCGGGTGAAACGCAGCTGGAAATGGATCGCCGCCTGATCCGCGGCCGCATCGCCACGCTCAAGCGCCACCTGGAAACGGTTCGTTCGCGCCGTGCCCAGAATCGTCAGGCGCGTTCCCGGTCCAACATCCCGACGGTGTCGCTGGTGGGTTACACGAATGCCGGCAAGTCCACGCTGTTCAACGCCCTGACCGGCGACCGCAGCTTCGCATCCAGCCAGCTCTTCGCCACGCTCGACACCACCGTCCGCAAGCTGGACCTGCCCAGCGGCGAGCCGGCACTGCTCGCTGACACCGTCGGATTCATCCGCGACCTGCCGCACGATCTGGTGGCCGCCTTCCGTGCGACGCTGGAAGAAGCGCGCGAGGCGTCGCTGCTGCTGCATGTCATCGACAGCGCCGATCCCGAGCGCATGTCGCGTATCGTCCAGGTCGAGGATGTATTGCGCCAGATCGGCGTCGAGGGTGTGCCGATGCTGCAGGTGTTCAACAAGATCGATCTGCGGGAAGGCGAGGTGGCGCGGATCGAACGCGACGAACTGGGGCGCGCCGTGCGCGTGTTCCTGTCGGCACGTGATGGCCAGGGGCTCGATCTGCTGCGGGAGGCGGTGGCGGAAATCCTGCGGCCCGGATTGTCCGAGCACGAACTGGTGCTGCCTCCCTCGGCTGCGCGCCTGCGGGCACAGTTGTTTGCCCACCATGCGATCCGTAGCGAAACCCTGGACCCGGACGGCAATTTCCACCTGCGCGTGGCGATGCCGCACGAACGTCTCCGTGGCCTCTGCGCCGCTGCCGGTGTGGAACCGCCGGCACCACCGCATGTCATTGAGGAATGGGAAGTATCCCCCTAGAATTCCGCCTCTGACTGATCCGTTCTGCCCTCCGCCTGCCTCCTGCCGGCGGCGAGTCTCCGGTAAACCTGGCCGCTGGTCTTGGATCAAAAAACGCAGTTATCTGGAGTAAATGATGGCTTGGAATGAGCCCGGCCCCGGCCGCGACCCGTGGAACCAGGGGCCCAAGCGGGGTGAGGGCGCACCCGACCTCGACGAAATGCTCAAGCGCTTCAAGCAGCGCTTCGGCGGTGCTGCGCCGGGCGGTAAAGGCGGGCTGCCGCTGCCCGGACGCATGATCGGCCTGCTGGCCGCGCTTCTGGGGCTGCTGTGGATCGCCTCGGGTTTTTACGTGGTCGATGAGCAGGAGCGCGGCGTGGTGCTGCGCCTGGGCAAGTATGTCGGCACCGCCGACCCGGGACTGCAGTGGCATCTGCCGTGGCCGATCGAGCGCGAGGAGATCGTCAATGTCACGGGCGTGCGTTCGGTGAAGGACGAGGCGGTGATCCTGACCAAGGACGAAAACATCGTCGACATCGAGCTCTCCGTGCAGTACCGGGTGTCCTCGGCCGAGGCCTACCTGTTCAATGTCGATGATCCGGACATGACGCTGCGCCAAGCCACCAAGTCAGCGGTGCGCGAAGTCGTGGGCCAGAGCACCATGGATTTCATCCTCACCGATGGACGCGAGGAAGTGGCCGAGCGCACCAAGCGCTTGTTGCAGGACCGCCTCAATGATTACAAGTCGGGGCTCACCGTGACCGAGATCAACCTCCAGCAGGCGCAGCCGCCGGAGCCGGTGCAGGCGGCGTTTGCCGATGCGATCAAGGCGCGCGAGGACCAGCAGCGACTCAAGAACGAGGCCGAGGCTTACGCCAACGACCGTCTGCCGCGCGCGCGCGGCGCCGCGGCCCGTGCGCTGGAGGAAGCCTCCGCCTATCAGGCCCAGGTCGTGGCCAAGGCCCAGGGCGATGCGGCGCGCTTCGGCCAGCTGGTGGCGGAATACCACAAGGCGCCGAAAGTGACCCGCGAGCGCCTCTATCTCGACAGCATGAGCAGCGTCCTGTCCAACACCAGCAAGGTGCTGGTCGACGTCGACAAGAACGGCTCGATGATCTACCTGCCGCTGGACCAGGTCATGAAGAACCAGCCGCGCCTGCCGGACGCGGGCAACGCCAGCGACCTGCCGTCTGCGCAGACACCGTCGGCGGTGGCGCCGAAGGCGGGCGGCAACCCGGTGCCGGGTGCCGACGCGCCTCGTTCGCGAGACAGGGGACGCTAATGAAGAACAGTCCATTTTTCTGGCTGGTGCTGGTGGTCGTAGCCGGTCTGACCGTCAACAGCGCGTTCTTCGTCGTCGATCAGCGCGAGCGTGTCGCCATGTTCCAGCTGGGCGAAATCCGCGCAACGGATCTGCCACCCGGGCTGCACCTCAAGATTCCCTTCGTGCAGACGGTGCAGAAGTTCGACGGACGCCTGCTGACTCTCGACAACCAAGTCGAGAATTTTCTCACGGTCGAGAAAAAGAACGTCGAGGTGGATTTCTACGTCAAGTGGCGCATCGCCGACACCACCGCTTACTACCGTGCGACCGGCGGACAGGACCTGGTGGCGATGGATCGCCTGTCGGCGATCGTCAACCGCGGACTGCGCGACGAGTTCGGTGCACGCACGATCCAGCAAGCGGTGTCCGGTGAGCGTGACGACATCATGCGGGCGCTGCAGAAATCGGCTGCGGACAAGGTGCGCGAACTGGGCATCGAAATCGTCGACGTGCGCGTCAAGCGTATCGACCTTCCCAAGGAAGTCAGCGAGTCAGTCTACGAGCGCATGCGCGCCGAGCGCACCCGCGTGGCTTCAGACCTGCGCGCTCGCGGTGCCGAGGAGGCCGAGAAGCTGCGCGCGGAGGCAGACCGCAATGCCGAGACGACGATGGCCGATGCCTACCGGGATGCCGAAAAAATCCGCGGTCAGGGCGACGCCAGGGCGGCGGAAATATACGCCAAGGCTTATGGCGAGGATCCGGAGTTCTACAGCTTCTACCGCAGCCTGAATGTTTACCGCGACGCCTTCAGCACCAAGCAGGATGTTCTGGTGATGGAACCGAAGGGTGAATTCTTCCGCTACTTCAAGGGCGCCGGGAAGTAAGCTTGGATTGGAACGAACTTGCACGCGCACTGGCATTGTTCATGGTCATCGAGAGCATCATGCCGTTCCTGGCGCCCGCCCGCTGGCGCAGCGCCATGCTGAGGCTCTCTGTCATGGATGATCGCGCGCTCCGCGTCGTCGGCCTGCTCGGCATGCTGAGCGGTCTCGCCGCACTGAAATTCCTGGATTGATATGTCGATCAAACGCTGGATGCTGCCCGATGGCATGGAAGAGGCCCTGCCGCCGTTCTCCTGGCAGCTCGAAGACCTGCGCCGGAAGTTGCTCGATCACTATCGCGCCACGGGTTACGAGCTGATCCTGCCGCCCTTGCTGGAGCACCTCGATGCCTTGCTGACCGGCACCGCGCAGGACCTCGAACAGCAAACCTTCAAGCTGACCGACCCGGCCAGCGGCCGCTTGCTGGGACTGCGCGCCGATATGACGCCGCAGGCCGCGCGCATCGCCGCCCGCCGCTACGCCGACGTGCCGCTGGTGCGACTCTGCTACCTCGGAACCGTGCTGCGCACCCGGCCGGACAGCCTGGGCGGCCCGCGTTCGCCGCGCCAGGTCGGCTGCGAGATTTTCGGGGATGCTGGCCTTGCAGCCGACCTGGAAATCCTGCGCATGATGCTCAAGACGCTGGAGCTGGCCGGGGTCGCGGATGTGCATCTCGACCTGGGCCATGTCGGTGTCTACCGGACGATTGCGGCGCAGCTTGGCCTGCACGCCGACGACGAGGCCGGGCTGTTCGACATCCTGCAGCGCAAGTCGCAGCCGGACCTGCAGGACTTCGCGCTGGCGCGGCGATTGCCGCTGCCTTCGACGCGCCTGCTGTCGCAGTTGATGGAGCTGAACGGTGACCTGACGGTGTTTGCGCGCGCACGCGAGGCCCTGTCATCGGCCGGCGAGGAGATCGTTACGGCATTGGCGGCGGTGGAGCGCACCGCCACTGAACTGCAACGCGAATATCCCAAGCTGCCGATCCATATCGATCTGGCCGAGCTGCGCGGTTATCGCTACCAGACCGGCATGGTGTTCGCCGCCTTCGTACCGGGACACGGCCGCGAGCTGGCACGTGGCGGACGTTACGACGGCGTTGGTCACGAGTTCGGTGCGGCACGCCCGGCGACGGGATTTTCTGCCGACATCAACGAGCTGCTACGCCTCGGCGGCAACCGTCGGGCAGCGTGAGAGCATCGGAATTTCAAGGCGCCGGAGGTCTTCCGGCGCATCCAAGGGAAGAATGAGTCATGGGTAAGACGGTGGTGGTGATCGGCGCTCAATGGGGCGACGAAGGCAAAGGCAAGGTGGTCGATCTGTTGACCGACCGTGCCCAGGCGGTGGTGCGTTTCCAGGGCGGCCACAATGCCGGCCACACGCTGGTGATCAATGGCGTCAAGACGGCGCTCAACCTGATTCCCTCGGGCATCATGCGCCCGGGCGTGGTCTGCCTGATCGGTAACGGCGTCGTGCTGTCGCTGCCGGACCTCATCAAGGAAATCGAGAAAGTCGAAGCCACCGGCGCATCCGTGCGCGACCGCCTGCGGATTTCCGAGGCCACACCGCTGGTGCTGCCGGTGCACGTCAAGCTCGATCAGGCGCGTGAGCACGCGCGCGGTGCCGCCAAGATCGGCACCACCGGCAAGGGCATCGGCCCGGCCTACGAAGACAAGGTGGCGCGCCGCGCGGTGCGGGTTGGCGACCTGTTCCATCGCGAGCAACTGGCTGCCAAGCTGGGTGAGCTGCTGGGCTACCACAACTTCGTGCTGCAGAACTATTACAAGGAAACGCCGGTCGATTTCCAGGAGACCCTGGATGCCCTGCTCGGCTATGCCGAAGTGGTGCGGCCGATGGTTGCGGACGTCACCGAATTGCTGCGCGTACACCTGCGCAAGGGTGACAACGTGCTGTTCGAAGGCGCGCAGGGCGCGCTGCTCGACGTCGATCACGGCACCTATCCTTACGTGACGTCCAGCAATACCACGGCCGGCGGTGCGGCCACCGGCACCGGCGTTGGTCCGCGCGAGCTCGACTACGTCCTGGGCATCGTCAAGGCCTACGCGACGCGCGTCGGCAGCGGTCCGTTCCCGACCGAGCAGGAGAACGAGATCGGCCAGCACATCCGCGACAAGGGCGCGGAGTACGGCACGGTGACCAAGCGCCCGCGCCGCTGCGGCTGGTTCGATGCCGTTGCCGCGCGTCGCTCGATTTTCAACAACAGCGTCACCGGCCTGTGCGTGACCAAGCTCGACGTGCTCGATGAACTCGACGTGATCCGCATCTGCGTCGGCTACAAGGTCGATGGCAAGCCGGTCGAAGTGCCGCCGATCGGCGCCGAAGGCTTCACGCGCATCGAGCCGATCTACGAAGAGCTGCCGGGCTGGAAGTGCAATACCTTCGGGATCAGCCGCTACGAGGATCTGCCGGAGAACGCGCGGCGCTATCTGAAGCGCATCGAGGAAGTCACCGGTGCCGAAGTGGCGATCATCTCGACCGGCCCCGACCGCGACCACACGATGGTCCTGCACAACCCCTTCGATTGAGCCGTGCCGGCTGCCTGCGCGTTTACCGCCGTGACGATTCCCACTGGGGATCGTCGGCGGCAACGCGGGGGATGTGAGAGACTATCCGGCGTTACGGGCACCAAACAAAAAAGCCCAGCAAAGCTGGGCCGTTTTGTTTGGTGCCGAGAAGAGGACTCGAACCTCCACGGTGTTACCCGCCAGTACCTGAAACTGGTGCGTCTACCAATTCCGCCATCTCGGCAATGGGCGCGCATTTTGTCCACTGCCTGAACCTTTGTCAATGAAAAAAATCCGCAACAGCAAGAATCATCCGACGCCGTCCAAGAGCGACTGGCGCAAGCAGGACCCCGAGTTCCAGAGCGAGCAGGGGCGCTACGAAGATCCGATCCCGAGCCGCGCGCTGATCCTTCAGACGCTGACCGAAAAAGGCGAGCCGCTGACGCTCGATGAACTCATCGGGCATTTCGGTTTGCAGAAACTGACGCAGCAGGAGGCCTTGTCGCGCCGGCTGGTGGCGATGCAGCGCGAGGGGCAGACCGTGCAGAACCGCAAGGGTGCATGGGGGGTGGTGACGCGCATGAACCTGGTGGCCGGCGTGGTGCAGGCGCACCGCGACGGGTTCGGATTCCTGATTCCGGACGAAGGCGGCCAGGACATCTTCCTGCCGCCGCGCCAGATGCGCTCGCTGATGAACGGCGACCGCGTGCTGGTGCGCATTTCCGGCACCGATTTCAAGGGACGGCCCGAGGGCTCGGTGGCCGAGGTGCTGGAGCGCGGCCTGCGCACGGTGGTGGGGCGCTTCCACCTCGATCAGGGCATCAGCTATGTGATTCCGGACAATCCGCGCGTGCAGCAGGACGTGCTGATCCCGCCGGACCAGCGCATGAATGCCAAGCGCGGCCAGATGGTGGTCGCCGAAATTACCGAGCCGCCGGGTACGCGCACGCTGCCACTGGGGCGCGTCGTCGAGATTCTCGGCGAACACATGGCGCCGGGCATGGAGATCGAGGCGGCGATCCGCACGCACAATCTGCCCTTCGAGTGGCCGGTGGCGGTGGAGCAGGAGGCCGCGGCGATACCCGATACGGTGCAGCCGGCCCAGATCAAGGGTCGCGAGGACATCCGCCACCTGCCGCTGGTGACCATCGACGGTGCCGATGCGCGCGACTTCGACGACGCGGTCTATTGCCGGCCTGAGAAGAAGGGCTGGACCTTGTGGGTGGCCATTGCCGATGTCTCGGCCTATGTGATGCCGGGCACGCCGCTGGATACCGAGGCGGCGCGGCGCGGCAACTCGGTGTATTTCCCGCAGCGTGTGATCCCGATGCTGCCGGAGAAGCTGTCCAACGGTCTCTGCTCGCTCAATCCCGAGGTCGATCGCCTGTGCATGGTCTGCGAGATGCGCGTGCTGCCCAGCGGCGAGATCGACAAGTCGCGCTTCTATGAGGGCGTGATGCGCTCGCAGGCGCGGCTGATTTACGAGGATGTGGCGACGATGCTGGCGCAGCCGCAGGGCGAGCTGGCGCAAAAGCGCGCAGTGCTGATTCCGCACCTGCAGGCGCTCGATGCGGTGTTCGGCGCGCTGTTCGCGGCGCGCGAGGCACGCGGCGCCATCGACTTCGAAAGCACCGAGACGCGCATCGTGTTCGGCAGCGACCGCAAGATCGACAAGATCGTGCCGGTGCAGCGCAACCGCGCGCACCGCCTGATCGAGGAATGCATGATCGCGGCCAACGTCGAATCGGCGAAGTTTGTCGAGAAGGCCAAGCTGCCGAACCTTTACCGCATCCACGACGATCCGGATCCGGCCAAGGTGCTGGCGCTGCGCGAGTTCCTCGCCGGCCGCGGTCTGCGCCTGGGCGGCGGCGACAAGCCCAAGGCCATGGACTACGCCAAGACCCTGGCGATCGCGCGCAAGCGGCCGGATGCCGGCCTGATCCAGACGGTGCTGCTGCGCTCGCTGATGCAGGCGCAATACAAGCCGGAGAACACCGGCCATTTCGGCCTGGCGCTGACGCATTACGCGCACTTCACCTCGCCGATCCGCCGCTATCCCGACCTGTTGCTGCATCGCGCGATCAAGCACGCGATCAACGCCCAGCGCAGGACCGCCGGCATCTTCCGGCGCAAGAGCGAGCCGTTCCTGTACACGCCGGAGCAGATGGGTGCGCTCGGTGCGCACTGCTCGATGACCGAGCGACGCGCCGACGAAGCGACGCGCGATGTGTCGGTCTGGCTCAAGTGCGAGTTCATGCGGGACCGCGTCGGCGAGGAGTTTGACGGGCTGGTCACGGCAGTGCCGAATTTCGGATTGTTTGTGGAACTGGAAGGTCTCTACATCGACGGGCTGGTGCACGTGTCCTCGCTGAAGAACGACTACTACCAGCACGACGCCAAGCACCACCGCCTGGTCGGCGGGCGCAACGGGCGCGTCTACGCACTCGGTGACCGAGTGCGCGTGCGCGTGGTGCGCGTCAATCTCGACGAACGCAAGATCGATCTCGAACTGGTCGAGAAGGGCGCCACGGCGTCTTCCAGGCCCGCGACCGGTGACGAAGGCGGCGCGCCGCGCAAGAAGAGGCGTCGCCGGTGAAGCGGATCGCCGCCGCCGCGCTGTGCCTGATGCTGGCGGCCTGTGTGGCGCCCGTGTCGCGCACCACGCCAGTCGTCGCCAGCGCGCGTGTGCTGGCGCCGTCGGAAGCGTCTGCCGAAATGGCCGCTCTGCGCCGCCGACTGGAGCAGGCAGCGACGGGTGCGATTCCGCGAGCCGATGTGCACTGGTCCGCGCAGCCGGGCGATGCACTGCAACTGATCCTGCCCATGGCCCGGGTGTTTGCAGCCGGCAGTGCGCAATTGCGTGCCGACGCACTCGAGTGTTTCGACGGCATCGCACAGGCCCTGCGCGGTTCCGGTGCTGTCGTGCTGCAAATCGTCGTCGACGGCGATCCCGGCGAGGCGGCGGATTCGAGCCTGGGTGAACGCCGTGCCGCGTCGCTGGCGGCGTACCTCGACGAACTGGGCCTCGACGGCGCGCACCTGCGTCATGCGGGTAGCGCTGGCCCCGAGACGGGCGTGGTGATGCTGACCATCCGCCCGGTGGTCGCGGGTGCGGAAGCGCAGGCCTGGATGCCGCCGGCGCCGGCCGCCTCGCGGGAGCCTGGCGGTCTAAAATAAGGCGGTACAGCAGGCTGCGACCGCCACCCGCTCTCAGCAGGATAGGCCATCAGTTTGTTATTAATTATTTAACGAATTAAAATTCAATAAATAAAATATAACCAACTCCGCAGCGCTCCATTCATCAGCGGGTGACGCATTCCGTGGCTCAATACACGATCATCGGCGGCTTTCATGCCGTGCTGGCGGTGCTGGAAGACGGCAGCGACCAGCCCTTCGAAATCTGGCTGTCCGACAGCCGCAACGACGAACGCGCGCGACGTGTGATGGCGCTGGCGCGGGAGCGGGAGATTCCGGTATCGCAGCGGCCACGGTCGGATCTCGACCTGCGCGCGCCGGAGCTGCGCCACCAGGGTGTGCTGGCGATGCTGCCGGAGCGCAAATTCCAGGGCGAGGATGCGCTGGAACTGCCGGCGACGCCCCAACGCCTGCTGCTGGCATTGGATGGCGTGCAGGACCCGCACAATCTCGGCGCCTGTCTGCGCACGGCGGAGGCTGCGGGCGTCGATGCGGTGATCATTCCGCGGGACCGCTCGGCGACGCTGACCGCGGTGACGCGCAAGGCCGCCGCCGGTGCGGCGGAGCGCGTGCCGGTGATCGCGGTGACCAACCTGGCCCGTACCCTGGAACGCCTCAAGGAACTCGGCTACTGGCTGACCGGACTGGCCGGCGAGGGCGAACAGACCCTGTTCGAAGCCGATCTCACCGGTCCGCTGGTGCTGGTGATGGGGGCCGAGGGCGAGGGTCTGCGGCGCCTGACCCGCGAGGCCTGCGACCGCCTGGTGCGCATCCCGATGGAGGGCAAGACCGAGAGCCTCAACGTGTCGGTCGCCGCCGCGGTGTGCCTGTACGAGGCCTACCGTCAGCGCCATCCGGCGCCGGCCGCCGGTGCGCGCAGATAACGGCCGGATTGCAACAAGGGCCTGATTCCCTTACTATTCGCGCCCCTTCGCCTGCCGAAAGGGCTTTTTATTGACTTGCTCCACCCGCGAGGGGAGCTATGCCGCAAGGCATATCCACAAGGAAATCGCATGAGACATTACGAGATTGTCGTCATGGTGCATCCGGACCAGAGTGAACAGGTCCCCGCCATGATCGAGCGTTACAAGAACATGATCCAGACCGACGGCGGCAAGGTTCACCGCCTCGAGGACTGGGGCCGTCGTCAGCTGGCCTATCCCATCGCCAAGGCGCACAAGGCGCACTACGTTCTGATGAACGTCGAGTGCAGCGACAAGGCGCTGGCGGAACTGGAGAACGCCTTCCGCTTCAACGACGCCGTGATCCGCAAGCTGGTGGTGCGCAAGGACGACGCCGTCACCGCGCAGTCGCCGCTGTTCAAGAACCCCGAAGACGAGAAGCCGAAGGGCGAGTACCGCGCCCGCAACGAAGCGCCGGCTTCCGATGAAGCCGCCGACGCGTCGGCCGAAGCCGCAGGAGCCTGATCATGTCCGCCTATTTCCGTCGCAAGAAGACCTGCAAGTTCAGCTCCGAGGGCGCTGCCGAGATCGACTACAAAGATCTGGCCACCCTCAAGCAGTACATCGTCGAGAACGGCAAGATCGTGCCGAGCCGCATCACCGGCACCAAGTCGCGCTACCAGCGTCAGCTCGCCGTCGCCATCAAGCGCGCGCGCTTCCTGGCGCTGCTGCCGTAC
>SSEB01000016.1 GCA_008012115.1 Nevskiaceae bacterium | reverse complement strand
CTGCTGATCGAGGCGCTGCGCATGCGCTTCGGCATCGACATGTGCACATTTGTATAGCGACCACACGCTGGAAGAGGTCGGCAAGCAGTTCGACGTCACCCGCGAACGCATCCGCCAAATCGAGGCCAAGGCACTGCGCAAGCTGCGCCATCCGAGTCGCGCCAACTACCTGCGCAGCTTCCTCGACGAGTGAGAGGCGCTCTCTGCTGATCGAGGCGCTGCGCATGCGCTTCGGCATCGACATGTGCACATTTGTATAGCGACCACACGCTGGAAGAGGTCGGCAAGCAGTTCGACGTCACCCGCGAACGCATCCGCCAAATCGAGGCCAAGGCGCTGCGCAAGCTGCGTCACCCGAGCCGCGCCAACTACCTGCGCTCGTTCCTCGACGAGTGAGTCGGGGAGTTCAAGGCGTGCGTCAATCGCACGCCTTGCCCGACGAACGCCCGAGCCTCTGGCTCGGGCCCGCTTCCGTGCAAAAAGACCCCGCGTGCGGGGCCTTTTTCTTGGCGCGTCAGGGAAAACTGGGCGCCGAGTAATCCGGTGCCGGCTTGCCCTGGTCCCAGGCGCTTTCCATGCGCCAGGCCAGATCTTCCATCGATGCGCGCAAGACGTAGAGCGCCAGCAGTTGCGACTGGTAAGCCGAGCGCTGGTCAGCGTCCAGGTAGGGGGCCACCGCCAGCCGCTCAATGTTGAAGATGCGGCGATCGGCCTCGTCGAGATCGTTGCGTACGCGGTAAAGATCGTAGCCGCGGCGGTATCCCGACAGGAACCGCTCGCCGCTGCCGAAGGGACAGACGTTCCAGTAGCCGCGTCCGCGTCGTCCCTCCTCGAAACCGACGCTGGCGCGGCAGTAGCGCGTGACGCCGCGGGCCCGCGCGCTCTCGTAGGCCGCCCAGTCGGGCTCGATTTGGTAAGGGGCGCAGGCCTTCTGGTGTTCGACGATCCGCGCCGGCGGATAGCCACGGCGACCGTCCTGCAGACCGATGCCGTCCCAGTCGGCCTTGCGGCACTGCTGTTCGGAAAGCGTGGCGCAGCCGGCCAGCATCGTCACCCAGAGGCATGCCCAGACATGCCGGACACTCATGCGCGCTTAGAGGGCTGACGGCGAACGTGGTTCCGCGCCGATTAGCGGCGCCAGTTCATCGAGCGCAAGGTCGTAGACCTCGCGCTTGAATTCAACCACCTCGCGCAGCGGGTGCCAGTAGTCCACCCAGCGCCAGCCGTCGAATTCCGGGTCGGCGGTGGCGTCGAAGCGCACCAGCGATTCCGCCGCGACCAGGCGTAGCGCGAACCATTTCTGCTTCTGGCCGATGCACACGCGCCCGCGACGCCGGCGGATATAGCGCTCGGGCAGTTGATAACGCAGCCAGCGCCGCGTCACGCCGATGATCTCGACGTGTTCGCGCCCCAGTCCCAGTTCCTCGTTGAGCTCGCGGAACAGCGCATCCTCGGGCGTTTCGCCGCGCTTGATGCCGCCCTGGGGAAACTGCCAGGCCTCTTGGCCGATGCGTTTGGCCCAGAGCACCTGACCGCCGCCGCTCACGAGGATGATGCCCACGTTCGGGCGGTAACCATCCCGGTCAATCACTTGCTTGCAGGGTAAGAATGTTTGTTTCGATTCTTCCACAAGCGCACGCGACGCGGCAAACTTGCGGCTCCGGACGCCCCGTCCGCGACGCCGGCCGGTCAACGGCCTGAGAAATTCCGTCCGAAATCCCGCATGCGCCTCGCCATCTTCGACCTCGACAACACCCTGCTCGCCGGGGACAGCGACTATCTCTGGGGCCAGTTCCTGGTCGAGCAGGGGCTGGTCGACGGCCCCTGGTATGAGCGCGAAAACCGCCGCTACTACGAGCAGTACAAGGCCGGCACGCTCGATATCCACGAGTTCTGCGCGTTCAGCATGCAACCGCTGACGCAGCATCCGCCTGAACAGCTCCACGCCTGGCGCCGGCAATTCGTGCGCGACAAGATCGAACCCATTGTCGCCGCCGGCACACCGGCGCTGCTGGAACGCCACCGCGCCCAGGGCGACCGCCTGCTGATCATGACCGCGACCAACCGCTTCATCACCGAGCCGATCGCGGCGCTGCTGGGCGTGGACGATCTCATCGCCACCGATCCGGAGATGGTCGACGGCCGCTATACCGGCCGCATCGACGGCATCCCGAATTTCCAGGACGGCAAGGTGCAGCGCCTGAATCTCTGGCGCGCCGGGCAGTCGCAGCGCTATGCCCACACGGCGTTCTACAGCGATTCCCGCAACGATCTGCCGCTGCTGTTGCAGGCCGACGCGCCGGTGGCGGTGGATCCCGACGAGGTGCTGCAAGCCGAGGCCGAACGCCGCGGCTGGCCGGTGATCAGCCTGCGCACGCCGGCCACTGATCCCGCGCCCGCTACCTGATCAGGCTGTCGCGCACCGGCCCCAGCTTTTCCAGCGCGTGTCGGTAGCCGCGCTCGATCACCTCGTCCATCTTCTTCCAGTCGAACAGCGCGACGCCGGAGACCGGCATGCGGATATAGACATCCGCCTTGGCCGCGCGGTTGGCGACGCCGCTCTCGCTGGTCAACGTCGCGGTGCGGAAAATGATGCTGAACAGGCCCGGCCGTTTCGACGGCGCGTTCCAGCGCAACAGGCCTTCCGGGTCTGGGCCCTCGATGCCGGGCGCGCGCAGGTCGCCCTCGGTGCTGACGTCGGAGGCGATGATCGGCCCGCGCTGCAGGCCCTGCATCACATCCGTCGGCAGGCTGTTGATGACCGCGCCGTCCACCAGCAGTTCGCCCTTGTAGGCCACCGGCGGCGCCACGCCGGGCACGCACATGCTGCAGGCCAGCCAGGTGGCCAACTCGCCGCGATCGTGCACCACCGGCGTGCCGCGGGTCAGGTTGGTGGAGACGCAGAAGAACGGCGTGCGCAGCCGTTCGATCTGGCGGTCGCCGAACACCTCGTGCAGGTGGCGCACGAACTTGCGGCCGCGGATCAGCGCCACCGTCGGAAACATGTAATCGTTGAGGTAGTTGTGCTCGACGAAGCTGCTGCGCGCGATCTCGGTGATCTCGACGTAGTCCTTGCCGCAAGCCATCAGCGCCGCAAAGAAGGCGCCCATGCTGGCGCCGCCGAGCACATCCACCGGCAGCTTCAGTTCGTGCAGCGCGCGCATCAGGCCGATGTGGGCAAAGCCGCGCGCGCCGCCGCCGCCCAGCACCAGGCCGATGCCGCGGCCGGTCATCTGGCGCGCAATCGCCGCCACGTCGCCGGCGTGGCCGGGCCGCGCGAAGTAATGCGCGCCGGCCCGCGTGCACTCGCGCCAGCCGAGCACGTCGGTGGTCAGACCCTCGGCGCCCAGCAGCACCAGGTCCACCGGCACCCGCGCGTTGTTGCCGCTGCGCAGGCGCTCCAGCATCGGCGTCATCGCCGGCGCAGCCGCAGCATCGGCGATCACGATCACGCGGTCGGCCTGGCGGGTGCAGCGCCGCGCCCAGGGGTCGGCCTCGCCACCGGCGGCGTAGACGAGGTAGCGGTACTGACTCTCGACCTCGCCCAGCAGCGTCATCAGGCGCTCGTTGGTCTCGCCTTCCTGGAAAGGTTTGAACGCGGTGCCGGCACCGAGCTGCGCATCGACGAAGACGTCGTCGATCAGCTTGACGCTATCGTGCGTGGCCAGCGTCGCGCACAGGGTTTCGGCAAAGGCGTGCGCATCGACGCTGCCGCCGGCCGGCACCACCGCGAAGGTGTGGGCGCTGCGCGCGCCCTCCAGCGCCTGCGCACGCTGGTTGCGCCGCAGGCGGCCGATGATGACGCGCGTCATCGCCACCAGCGCCTGCGGATGCGCGTAGAGGCAGGCCATCAGGTCCTCGCGTCCGAGCACGACGACGATGGAATCGCGCACCGCGTGGACGCTGGCCGTGCGGCGCTCCTCGGCGAGCAGGCCGATCTCGCCGATGGGTTCGTAGCGGCCGATGTCGGCGGCGATGACGCCGGTGGACAGCGTCACGCGCAGGCGGCCGGTGGCCACCACGTACATGCAGTCGGAGGTCTCGCCCTCGCGGAACAGCGTGCCGCCGCTCTTGATCTCGCGCAGCCGGGCATGACGCGCCACCGCCGTCAGCGCCGCTTCGTCGAGCCCGGCGAACAGCGTGCAGCGCGAAAGGAGAGCGATGAAGTCCATGCGGGTTCAGGATCTGGAGCTGCGAGTCTAGCGGATGGCGCCGCTCTGACGGCACCGCGGAAGCGCCACCCGCTCTACGGCAATTCGCTGGGGGAAATGTTATATTTTATTATTATATTATAAAATTGATATATAATAATAAACAATGCCGCCGCTTCGCGACCGCGCAGCGGGTGGCGATTTTTCGGGGCTGCCGGCGGGTTTCGGCAATAAAAAAGCGGCGCACCGTGGTGCGCCGCCCCTGCCCTTCCGGCCAGCCTCCCTCCCCCGTTATGGCGTCGCCGGCGCGGCCGGCGCGGTGGTGGCGGGTTGCGTCGCCCAGCCGCAACTCTGCCCCTGATTCTGCTGCTTAAGATACGCCATCAGCGGCGCGAAGTATTCGGTGATGGCGGCGGCGTCCATCTGGCGCGTACCGGTGAGTTTCTCCAGCGTGTCCTGCCAGGGCTTGGAAGCGCCGGCGCTGAGCATCTCCATGTACTTCTTGCCGGCGTCCTTGTTGCCGTAGATGTCGCATTCGTACAGCGGCCCCTTGAAGCCGGCGGCATCGCACAGCGCCTTCTGGAACTGGAACTGGATGATGAAACTGAGGAAGTAGCGCGTGTACGGCGTGTTGCCCGGCACGTGGTACTTGGCGCCGGGGTCGAAATCCTCCTCGCTGCGCGCCAGCGGCGGCGCGATGCCCTGGTACTGCGCGCGCAGCTTCCACCAGCCGGCGTTGTACTGGTCCGCCGGGATCGCGCCGGAGAACACCTTCCAGCGCCATTGGTCGATCAGCTTGCCGAACGGCAGGAAGGCGATCTTGTCCAGCGCCAGCCGCATCTGCGCGTTGATGGTGGCCTTGGGATCCTCCTTCTGCGCCGGGACCAGGCCGATCTTCGCCAGGTGCGCGGGATTGAGCGACAGCGTGATGGTGTCGCCGATGGCTTCGTGGAAACCGTCATGCGCGGCGTTCTGGAACAGCGGCGGCAGCGGGTTGTACATCAGGTCGTAGTAGATGTGGCCCATCTCGTGATGGATGGTCTCCAGCGTCTCGGCATCCGGCTCCATGCACATCTTCACGCGCACATCGCCCTGCATGTTCATGTCCCAGGCGCTGGCGTGGCAGACCACGTCGCGGTCGCGCGGGCGCAGCAGCATGGACTTCTCGTAGAACGAGCCCGGCAGCGGCGGGAAGCCGACCGAGGTGTAAAAGTCTTCGGCGATCTTGGTGATGCGCTTGGCCTCGGCGGCGTCGGCCTGGTGCTCCAGCTCCGCGCGCTGCACCGCGGTCGGCGTGCCCTTGAAGGCGGCGAGCAGCTTTTTCAGCTCCTCCTCGCGCTGCTTCTTCAGCGCCGGCGTCACGTCGACGCTGCGCACGCCCGGATACGGCTCCACCTGGTCGTAGATGTTGCTCCACTGCTGCGCCCACATGTTGCCGAGCAGCTGCGCCGGGATCAGGCCGTCCTTGGGCACCACCGCGTCGCCGTACTTGGCGTTGAGCTTGCCGCGCACGTAGCAATGCAGTTGCTCATACAGCGGCTGCACCTGCGCCCACAGGCGGTCGGTCTCCTTCTCGAAGTCGGCCGGGCTCATGTCGTAACCGGCGCGCCACAGCTCGCCGGTGTCGGCGTAGCCCATTTCCTTGGCGCCCTGGTTGGTCAGCTCGACGAAGCGCTGGTAGTCCTTGCGGATCGGCCGCGCCGTCTCATGCCAGCCGGCCCAGGCCTCGGCACGCGCCTGTGGCGTCTGCTTGGGATCGTTGACGATCTTCTCGATCTGGTCGAGGTTGAGGCAGTCCTGTTTGCCGCCGGTCTCGCGGCACCATTTGCCGGCGCCGTAGTTGGCCTCCATACGCGCCGCGATCTTGGCCAGTTCCTCGCGCTTGGCCGGATCGCTGGGCGCCGGCATCGCGCTCTGCAGCTTGAGCAGCAGCATGCCGCGCGCCGTCTCCGGCGACATTTCGACGCCGTTGAATTTCTTGGACTCCTCGATCTTGCCGCTGAGATACCCGAGCCACTGCTCGTTGGCGCTGGACGACAGCGTCTGCGTGTCGTCGGTGATGTAGGTGTCCTGCACCCACTGCGCGGAATTGAGGAACGGCAGCTTCTTGCGGAAATCGTCGTTGATCCCGGCGATGAACTTGTCGGCATCGGCGGCCGTCGGCCGGTCCGCCTTGGCCGCCTCGGGCGGCGGCGCTTCGGATTTTCCGCAGGCCGCCAGCGTCAGCAGAGCAAAAGCGGCGGCGAGTGTACGTCGTGTCATGGGCACTCCTTGCTAGCAAGATGGAGGGCGCCATCGCGAGGCCGGAACCCGCCGCCACGAGAACAATGTTGCGGCCGGCCATGGCCAGAGCTTGCTGGCCGGGTCGGTCGCCTGCGGTTGCCGGGGTCCGGCGCCGCGCGGCGCCGATGACACACCATGCCGCGACACTCCGGCAGGGTCAACCTCGAGGTAAAAAAAACGCCACCCGCTGTACCGGTTACGCGAGGGGCGTGTGTTTATTTTTATTTAATTATTTTAAATTTATTTAATGATATAAAACAAATTTCACACCCCGCCCTGGGAGAGCGGGTGGCATGTTTCAACCCGCGATCAGGCCTGCCGAGTGGATGAACTCGATGAAAGGCTGCGGGTAGATGCCCAGCAGCAGCATCAGCAGCATCAGCCCCAGCACCATGTAGCCACCGGCCTGCTGCGCCCAGTCCAGCGGTGCGGAGAAGCGGCGCCGCTCGGGGTCGAGCAGGAACAGCGTGATCATCACGCGCAGGTAGTAGTAGAGGCCGATGGCGCTGCCGATCACCACAGCGGCGAGCAGGATCCAGAGATGCTGGTCAACGCCGGCTGCGATCACGTAGAACTTGCCGATGAAGCCGGCGGTGAGCGGAATGCCGGCCAGCGACAGCATCGCCACCGTCAGGATCGAGGTCAGGAACGGGCGGCGCCAGAACAGACCGCGGTAGTCGTAGATCTGCGTCGCGTCGCGCTCGCCGAAGGGGCTCGACATCAGGGTGACCACGCCGAAGGCGCTGAGCGTGGTGACCACGTAGGTCAGCAGGTAGACGCCGACCGCTTCCACCGCCAGCGGGCCGGCCGCGATTAGCGCCACCACCAGATAGCCGAAGTGCGCGACCGACGAATAGGCCAGCATGCGCTTGAGATTGTTCTGGAACAGCGCCAGCACGTTGCCGACGAGGATCGAGGCCACCGCCATCGCCGTCAGCACGTCGAGCAGGCTGGCGGCGCGATAGAGGCCGGTCTCGATGAAGAAGCGCAGCAGCACCGCAAACATCGCGGTCTTGGACGCCGTGGCGAGGAACCCGGTGACCGGAGCCGGCGCGCCTTCGTAAACGTCCGGCGTCCACAGGTGGAAGGGCACCATCGACAGCTTGAAGCCGGCGCCAACCAGCATCAACGAGACGCCGGTGAGCACCATGAACCCGGCGCCGCCGGTGGCCTGCGTCCACGCGGCGATACCCGCGAACGACAGCGTGCCGGTCTGCGCGTAGATCAGCGCCATGCCAAACAGCAGGAACGCCGACGCCGCGGCCGACAGCACCAGGTACTTGAGGCCCCCCTCCAGCGCGCCGCGCAACTTCACCGGGTAGGCGACCATCGCGTACAGCGGCACCGATAGCAGTTCCACGCCGATGAACAGTCCGGCCAGATGATTGGCGCAGGCCAGCACCACGGCGCCCAACGCGGAGATGGTCAGCAGGAGGTAAATCTCCTCCTTGTTGCCCTGATAGCCTTCCATGTAGGCATGCAGCAGCGTCGCCGTCGCCAGCGTCGCCGACAGGATCAAGCCGACGTAGAAGATCGAGTAGTCGTCGATCATCAACAGCGGCGTGACCTGCTGCGGCAGGTAATGCGGCACCACGTCTGGGAACAGCCGTGGGCCGAAGAACAGTACCGAGCTGGCCAGCAGCGCCGCGTTGAGGCCGGCGACGCTGATGGTGGCGTTCCACCAATGGTCGCGCTTGACGGCGATGCCGGTCATCACCGCGATCGAGGTGGCGCCGGTCAGCAGGATCGGCAGCAACGCGATCCATTGGGCGGTTGTAAACATCATGGGACGGCGACTCCGAGGGCCTGCTGCGCACTCTGATAGACCTGCTGCACCGATTGCATCGACGCCAGCGAAGTATCCAGCACCGTCTGCGGGAACAGGCCCAGCCACAGCAGCGCCGCCATCAGCGACAGCATCAGCGCCAGCTCGCGGCGCGAAAGATCGTCCAGCTTGTGCTGATCCTCCTTCGGCGCGCCGTGAAAAGCGCGCTGCACCAGGATCAGCGAGTACACCGCCGCCAGTACCAGGCCGCTGGCGGCGAACAGCGTCACCGCGATGTTGATCTTGAAGGTGCCCAGCAGGATCAGGAACTCGCCGACGAAGTTGCCCAGCCCCGGCAGGCCGAGCGAGGCGACACTGAAGAACAGCGCGATCGGCGGCAGATAGGGGAAGCGCGCCCACAGGCCGCCCATCTTCCTCAGGTCGCGCGTGTGCAGGCGCTCGTAGATTTCACCACAGAGGATGAACAGCGCGCCGGCCGAGATGCCGTGGGCGATCATCTGCACAACCACGCCTTGCAGGGCCTGGGTGGTGCCGGCGTAAATGCCGATCAGCACGAAGCCCATGTGCGAGATCGAGGTATAGGCGATCAGGCGCTTGATGTCGGTCTGCGCAAAGGCCATGAGCGCGGCATAGATGATGCCGACCACGCCCAGCCACATGGCGATGGGTGCGAAGTCCGCCGAGGCGTGCGGGAACAGCGGCAGGCCGAAGCGCAGCAGGCCGTAGGCGGCGGTCTTGAGCAGGATGCCGGCGAGATCGACCGAGCCGGCGGTGGGCGCCTGCGAGTGCGCGTCCGGTAACCAGCTGTGCACCGGGATCACCGGCATCTTCACCGCGAAGGCGACAAAGAAGCCGAGCATCAACAGGTACTCGACGTGCGGCGACAGCTTGGCCTTGAGCAGGTCCTCGTAGTCGAAGGTCAGTACGCCGGTGTTCTGATAGTTGGCGAACACCAGGCCGAGGATGGCGACCAGCATCAACAGGCCCGAAGCCTGCGTGAAGATGAAGAACTTGTTGGCCGCGTAGATGCGTCCCTTGCCGCCGGGCGCGTTGTGCCCCCACAGCGCGATCAGGAAATACATCGGCACCAGCATCATTTCCCAGAGGAAGAAGAACAGGAACAGGTCCAGCGTCAGGAACACGCCAACCACGCCGCCCAGGTTCCACAGCAGGTTGAGATGGAAGAAGCCGACGTTCTGCTGGATTTCCTTCCACGAGCAGCCTACCGCCATCACGCCGAGGATATTGGTGAGCACCACCAGCAGCAGCGACAGGCCGTCGATCGCCAGGTGAAAGGAAATGCCCAGGCGCGGAATCCAGTCGGCGCGGAATTCCACCGTCCACTGCGGATGCGCGGTGCCGACCTGGGCCAGCGAGAAGCCGCCCTCGGCCCATAGGCCGAACGACAGGCCCAGCGACAGGATCATCGTGGCCAGCGCGATCCAGCGCGGGAAGCCCACGCCCATGACGCGCTCGCCCAGCCAGCACAGCAGGCCGCCGATGAAGGGAAGCAGGATCAGCCAGACCAGAATCATAGGTAGACCACCACGGCGATCACTAAACAGGCGCCAACGGCCAGCGCCGCGGCGTAGCGGCGTAGGCGGCCGCTCTGGGTACCGGCAAAGTAGCCGTGCGCGCCGCGGAACAGGCCCGGGACACGGCTGACGGCAACATCGACCACGTCATTGCGGTTGATGTGCACCAGCCAAAGGTAGGGCCGCACGAACAGCAGGTCGTAGAGCCAGTCGAAGCCGAAGGCGCTCTTCCAGAAACGGCCGATGTACCGGGTCATCCCGCCGCTGCTCAGACGTGCCGGCAGCGCCGGATTGACCAGGAACAGGTACCCGCTCAGCGCAATGCCGATCACGGTGACGATCAGCGGCATGAACTCGATCAACGCACCGCCCTTCTCGGGATCGGCAATGGCCGCATGCGGCAATACGCCGTCCAGTGGCTGGTGGATGAAGCCCCCGAGCACCGCGAAGGCCAGCAGCACCAGCAGCGGAATGTGGTGGTCCAGCGTCTTGGCGCCGTGCGGATTCTCGTCGGCGGCGAGACCATGATGCGCATCGCCATGCGCCTGCGCGCGCCACCGCTCCGGCCCGAAGAAAGTGACGAAGATCAGGCGGAAGCTGTACACGGCAGTGAGGAAGGCACCGAACACGCCCGCCAGCCACAGGTCGGTGTGCCCCGTCAGGTAGACCTCGTGCAGGATTTCATCCTTGGAGTAGAACCCGGAGGTGAACGGCAGCGCCGTCAGCGCCGCGGTGCCGATCAGCATGCACCAGAACACCAGCGGGATATGTTTACGCAGGCCGCCCATCCTGAAAATGTCCTGCTCGTGGTGCATCGCCAGGATCACCGAACCGGACGAGAGGAACAGCAGCGCCTTGAAGAAAGCGTGCGTCATCAGGTGGAACACCGCCGGCTGGTAGGCGCCAACGCCCAGCGCCAGGAACATGTAGCCGATCTGGCTCATGGTCGAGTAGGCGAGAATTTTCTTGATGTCGGTCTGCATCAGCGCGATGAACCCGGCCATCACCAGCGTCAGTGCTCCGACGACGCCGACGCATTGCAGCGCAAACGGGGAGAGATCGAACAGCACGTGCGTGCGCGCGATCAGGTACACGCCAGCGGTCACCATCGTCGCCGCGTGGATCAGCGCCGACACCGGCGTGGGGCCGGCCATGGCATCCGGCAACCAGGTCTGCAAGGGCAGCTGCGCCGATTTGCCAACGGCACCGCCGAGCAGCAACAGCGCGGCGATGGTCAGGGTTGGCGAGCCCTGCGGCCAGACCACCGGCGCCCGCTGCATCAGGTCCTGGATATTGAGCGTGCCCAGCTCGCGGAACAGGATGAACAGGCCGATGGCCATGAAGGTATCGCCGACGCGGGTCACGACGAAAGCCTTGCGGGCGGCGGCGCCATTGGCGGCGTCCTTGTACCAGAAACCGATCAGCAGGTAGCTGGACAGGCCGACGCCCTCCCAGCCAAAGTACAGAAACAGCAGATTGTCGCCCAGCACCAGGAACAGCATGCTGGCGACGAACAGGTTCATGTAGGAGAAGAAGCGGTCATAGCCCTCGTCGCCACGCATGTACCACGAGGCGAACAGGTGGATGAAGAACCCGACGCCGGTGATCACGCTCATCATGACCAACGACAAACCATCGAGGCGCAGCGCGAACTGCGGCGTGAAGCCCCCGACGCTCATCCAGTTCCACAACAGCTCGGTGTAAGCACCACCCGCCGGCGGATGGCTGAGAAACTCGACACCCAGCGCCGCCGTCAGCAGCGCCGACAAACCGACCGAGCCGACACCGACGACCGCCGCGGCATTCTCCGGCAGGCGGCCACGGGCAAACGCCAGCGTCAGGAACCCGGCCAGCGGGAAGGTGAAAACCAGAAACAGGAGATTCAGGCTCATCCCTTCATCTCCGAGGCGGCATCGACATCGAGGGTCTGGAAGCGGCGGTGCAGCTGCAGCAGCAAGGCCAGCCCGACGCTGGCTTCGGCGGCGGCCAGGGTCAGGATCAGGATGAACATGATCTGCCCGTCCGGCTGCTGCCAGCGGCTGCCGGCAATGACGAAGGCCAGCGCGGCGCTATTCATCATCACTTCCAGCGACATCAGCATAAAGATGATGTTGCGGCGGATCATCACGCCGGCCAGGCCCAGCGCAAACAGCGCCGAGGCCACCAGCAGGCCGTGCTCCATGGGTATCGTGGCGGTCATCCCCGTCATTCTTCGGCCTTCCCTATTCGTGCTTGCCGAGGTGATAGGCGGCAACCAGCGCGCCCAGCAGCAGCATTGATGCCAGTTCCACGGCCAGCAGATAGGGGCCGTACAAGGCGGCGCCGACCTGCTTGGGGCCGATCTCGCCAATGCCGGCAGCATGGCTGCCGACGCCGGCCAGCACGCTGACCAGTTCGCCCAGCAGTAGCAGGCTCAGCAGCATGGGGCCGATCCAGGCGCGCGGCGTCAGCCACTGCTTCTCCTGGCGGATCACGGCCTCGCCCAGGTTGAGCATCATCACCACGAAAATGAACAGCACCATGATGGCGCCGGCGTAGACGATGATCTCCAGCATGCCGGCGAAGGGCGCGCCAAGGGTGAAGAAAATCATGGCGACGGCCAGCAGCGAGACCACAAGGTTGAGCAGCGCATGCACCGGGTTGGTCCCCGTGATCACCAGCAGGGTGGAGATCAGGGCGACGCCCGCGGCGATGTAGAAGCAGATGTCCATGTCGGTCCCGTCCCTAGGGCAGCAGCGACTTGATGTCGACCGGCGGCGCTTCCTTCTGCGCAGCGCCCTTGGGCTTGCCCGCGATGGCCATGCCGGCCACGCGGTAGAAATTGTAGTCGTGGTACTTCCCGGGACCGCTGATCAGCAGGTCCTCTTTCTCGTAAACGAGATTCTGGCGGTTGTACTCGCACAGCTCGTAGTCGGGCGTCAGCTGGATGGCCGTGGTCGGGCAGGCTTCCTCGCAGAGGCCGCAGAAAATGCAGCGCGAGAAGTTGATGCGGAAGAACTCCGGGTACCAACGCCCGTCCTCCTTCTCTGCCTTCTGCAGCGAGATGCAGCCGACCGGACAGGCGACCGCGCAGAGATTGCAGGCGACGCAGCGTTCCTCACCATCGGGGTCACGGGTGAGCACGATGCGGCCACGGTAGCGGGGCGGCACGTAGGGCTTTACTTCCGGATACGGAATGACGTCGCGCTTGCGCCAGCTGTGGCTGAAGATCATGCCGATGCTTCTGAGCTGCGTCCAAACGCCGTGCAAGATTCCCACGATCAAACTCCCGCCTTCCAAAGCACCAGCGCGCCGGTTACGACCATGTTCAGCAGCGCCACCGGCAGACAGAATTTCCAGCCCGCCGCCATGATCTGGTCGTAACGCGGTCGGGGCAAGGAGGCACGCACGAGGATGTAGCTGGCCATGAACAGGAAGGTCTTGCCGGCGAACCAGAAAAAGCCCAGCCAAGGCAGGCGATCAACGAAAGGGCCGAGCCAGCCGCCAAAGAACAACGTCGTCGTCAACGCCGAGACCATGACGATGCCAACGTACTCGCTGACCATGAACATGCCGAACTTCATGCCCGAGTATTCGGTGTGATAGCCCTGCACCAGTTCCGACTCGGCCTCCGGCAGATCGAACGGCGTGCGGTGCGTCACCGCCAGCGCCGCCGGCACCCAGACGATGAGGCCGAGCACCTGGGAGAACATGTTCCAGTGGGGAATGAAGCCGAAAGAACTGCCCTGCTGTGCATTGACGATGTCGCGCAGGCTGAACGACCCGGTCTGCATCACCACGCCCATCAGCGCGATGCCCATGAACACTTCGTAGCTGATGGTCTGCGCGGTCGAGCGCACGCCGCCGAGCAGCGAATACTTGCTATTGCTCGACCAGCCACCCAGCATGACCGCGTAGACCGACAGCCCGGCGATGGCCAAAAAGAACAGCAGGCCGATATTCAGGTCCGCGACACCCAGGGTGGCGCTCAGCGGAATCACAGCGAAGCCCAGCAGCATCATGCTCATGGCGATGGCCGGCGCCAGCACGAAGGTGGGCTTGTCGACAAACGGCGGCAGCCAGTCTTCCTTGAAGAAAATCTTGATCATGTCGGCAATGACCTGCCCCAGCCCCAGGGGGCCGACCCGATTGGGACCGTAGCGGTCCTGCCAGAGGCCCAGCAGGCGACGCTCCAGCCAGATCATCCAGGCAGCGACGATCACGAGCCCCAGCAGGATGATCAGCGTGGTTACCGCGGTAAAGATGTACGGCTTCCAGACGTTGAACCAGGCCAAGGCAGCGGTGAGCAAGTGATCGACCATGCCCTCAATCCCCCTTGCCGATCACGGCGACGCTGTCCGCGGTCAGCGGCGGCACCGCCGCATGTCCGGCCGGGAGGCCGATGGCACCCTCAGGGAAGGTAGCGCTCGCCTGCGCCGGCAGTTCGAAAGTCTCGCCTTCGACCGTAACGCGCACCGTGCCGTTGACGCCGAGGCGCGCCGCATCTTTGGGATTGAGCACCGCGCAGGCCGGGGCCATCCGCGCGACGATCGGCTGGGCACGAGCCGACAGCTCCTCCTCGCCGAAGTGGCGGCGAAGCGGCAGGGCGCGCAACCCTTCCGCCACTGGCTGGCTTGCGCCAACCGCTGCGTAGCGGATCGCGCCAGTACCCGACTCGAAGACGCGCACGCCGGCGTCGCCGCCACGCAGATGACCGCCGATCTCGGCCTGGAACTTGTTCCACGCCGAGGGCGAATTCCAGCCCGGCGCCCAGGCATAGGGCATCAGCGCCGCTGGGCGATCCGGCCGGCCGATGCCGTTGTAGCCTTCCATCGAGAAATTCAGCGCCGTGTCTGCATCCTGCGGCTGGCGCGGCTCGTGCACGCTGATATTGGCGCGCATGGCGGTCCGCCCGCTGTAACGGTGCGGCTCACGCGCCAGCTTCATGCCATTGACGCGGAACTTGGCGCTGGGCGCCGCCTCGGTAATCTTGGCCAGGTCCGGCAGCGCGCCGGCGCAGGCGGCCGTGACATCGTCCACCACTTTCCACGGCTCGTTCTTGAGCTGCGCCAGCCAGCGCCAGGCCTCGACCGTGCCAATGTCCTTGTTGTAGTACACCGGATCAAAGACCTGGAAATGCCGCTGCGCGCGGCCCTCCATGCTGACGAAGCTGCCGTCGCCCTCAAACACGCTGGCGGCGGGCAGCACGATTTGGGCGCGCTCCGCCGTCGGCGTCATTTGGTGATCGACCACCAGCAGCGATTTCAGGCCCTTGATCGCGCGCTCGGCACGCGCCTGCGGCACGCGGCGGAACAGGTCGTTCTCCAGCACCACCAGCGTATCGACCTCGCCGCTGTCGATGCGCGCCAGTGCCGTGTCCATCGATCCGGCCTGCATCATCGAAACGCCGACACTGTTCACCTCAGGCACCGCCAACGCGATTTCCACGGCGGCGCCAGCGGCCTTGAGCGCCTGCGCGATGTTCATGGCCGCATCCATCACCGCGACCGACAGCGCGCCCGTGCCGGACACGATCAGCGGACGCTTGGCCTGCCTGAGAATGCCGGCAATCCGTCCGGCAAGCGCCTGCATCGGTTCCGGCAGATCGCCGGCGACCGGCGCCTTGGCATCCAACAGCTGCGCAATGGCGAAGCCAAGGCGCGCGATGTCCTGGGGCTGTGCCTGCAGCGTCGCCAGCGCGATATCGTCCAGCCGTGTCGTCTCCGGCGCAACAACAAACACCGGGTTGCGCTCCTTCTGCACCAGATCGGCCAGCGCGATCACCTGCCAGTCCGGCACGCTCTTCTTGGCGCCCAGCTCCTGCATTTTCCCGCGAGCGGCCTGGCGCAGCGCCAACGCCACGCGCGGCGCGGTGCTGGTCACGTCCTCACCCAGCACCAGTACGGCGTCCGCCTGCTCCATGCTGGCGAGGGAGGCGGCCTTGACCGCGCCATTACGCAGGATGTCGACGGCGCGCGCGACCAGCGCATGTTCGGTCGTCGACATGCCGCTGTAGAAATTCTCGGCGCCCACCAGCTCGCGCAGGGCGAAATTCGATTCCAGCGACGCACGCGGCGAGCCAATGCCCAGCACCTTCTTGGCGCGCTTAAGCATGCTCGAAGCCTGCGCAATGGCCTCACCCGCCTCGATCGCAATCTGGCGGCCATCGTGACGCAGCAGCGCGCGGCGCGGACGGTCCTTGCGATTGACGTAGCCATAGCCGAAGCGGCCGCGGTCGCAGAGGAAGTAACCGTTCACTTCGCCGTTGTAGCGGTTCTCGACGCGACGGATTTCGCCGTAACGCTCGCCCGGCGACACATTGCAACCCACCGCGCAGCCGGCGCAGATACTGGGCGCGAACTGCATGTCCCACTTGCGCGTATAGCGCTCGGAGTGGGTCTTGTCGGTGAACACGCCGGTCGGACAGACCTCGGTGAGATTGCCGGAGAACTCGCTCTCCAGAGGACCGTCTTCCGCGCGCCCGAAGTAGACGTTGGCGGCGGCGCCGAACACGCCCAGATCAGAGCCGCCGGCATAGTCCTTGTAATAGCGGACGCAGCGGTAGCAGGAAATGCAGCGGTTCATCTCATGACCGATGAATGGCCCGAGGTCCTGGTTGTTGTGCGTGCGCTTCTGATAACTGTAATGACGGCTGTGATGACCGGTCATCACGGTCATGTCCTGCAGATGGCAGTGACCGCCTTCCTCGCAGACCGGGCAGTCATGCGGATGGTTGGTCATCAGGAACTCGACGATGGCTTCGCGGAACTGCTTGGCCTCGTCATCGCCGATGGAGATGTAGGTGCCGTTGGCGGCCGGCGTCATGCAGGACATGACGATGCGCCCCTGCTTGTCGTTCTCGTCCTTGTACTGCTTGACCGCGCACTGGCGGCAAGCGCCGACCGAGCCCAAAGCCGGATGCCAGCAGAAATAGGGGATGTCGAGGCCCAGCGACAGGCAGGCCTGGAGCAGGTTGTCCGCTCCGTCGACCTCGTACTGCTTGCCGTCTACGTGTATCGTCGCCATGTCCTGCCCTGTTATGCCGCCGCCTGCTGCGCGGCCGCCGGTGGCTTGGCCAGCCCGGCCTCGAATTCGGAACGGAAGAATTTCAACGCCGACTGCAGCGGCTCCATCGCGCCGGGCGCGTGGGCGCAGAAGGCCTTGCCGGGGCCCAGTTGTCGCGTCAGCCGCTGCAACTGCTCGATGTCTTCGGAGCGACCCTCACCGCGCTCCAGCGAGCGCAGGATCTTCACCGACCACGGCAACCCGTCGCGGCAGGGCGTGCACCAGCCGCAGGATTCGCGCGCAAAAAATTCTTCGAGATTGCGCACCACCGACACCATGCTCTGCCGGTCGTCCACCACCGTCAGCAGGCCGGTGCCCATACGCGAACCGGCACGGCCGATGGTGTCGTAATCCATCGCCAGATCGAGATGCTCCTCGATCAGGAAGTCGGTGGAGGCACCGCCCGGCAGCCACGCCTTGAGCTTGAGGCCGTCCTGCATGCCGCCCGCATGGACCTCGAGGATTTCACGCGCGGAAGTGCCGATCGGCAACTCCCACAAGCCCGGCCTCTTCGCGCGGCCGGAGACGCCGTAAAGCTTGGTGCCGCCGTCCTTCGACTTGCCCTGGCTCAGGCCCTTGAACCACTCTGCGCCGAAATTGACGATGTGCGGCACGTTGCACAGCGTCTCGACGTTGTTGACCACCGTCGGTTTGCCCCAGGCGCCGCTGATCTGGGGAAACGGCGGCTTGGCGCGTGGATTGGCGCGACGGCCTTCCAACGAATTGATCAGCGCCGTCTCTTCACCGCAGATGTAGCGGCCGGCACCGGTGTGAACGTAGACGTCGTAGTCCCATCCGCTGCCGAGGATGTCTCGGCCGAGATAGCCCGCCGCGCGTGCCTGCGCGACCGCGGCGTTCAGACGTTCCGCAGCAACAACGTATTCGCCGCGCAGAAAAATGTAGCCCGCAGAGGCCTGGATGGCGAAACCGGCGACGATCATCGCCTCGATCAACTGGTGCGGATCCTGCTCCATGAGCAGGCGGTCCTTGAAGGTGCCCGGCTCCATTTCGTCGGCGTTGCAGACCAGGTACTTCTGCTTGGGCGCGTCCGCGCCCATCGGCACCAGGCTCCATTTCACGCCGGTGGGGAAGCCCGCGCCGCCGCGGCCGCGGAGGTTGGCATCCTTGACCGCGGTGGCGACGCCCGCCGGGGTCAGCTGCTTAATCGATTTGCGCACGGCGGCATACCCGCCTGCGGCCTCATAGCCCTTGAGATCCAGTGGGCCACGTGCCGGATCAATGTTCTTGGTCAGCGGCTTGGTTTCGGCGCTCGTCACTTGTACGCCTCCAGAATTCGGTCCAGCCCCTGCGGCGTGACATTGCCATGCAGGTCATCGTCGATCATCAGTGTGGCGCCTCGGTCACAAGCCCCGAGGCAGCAGATCGGCAGCAGGGTGAAGCGTCCGTCGGCCGTGGTCTGGCCGTATTGAATGCCCAGCTTCTGCTCCAGGCCCTGCCGCACTGCGTCGTAACCGGTCAGGAAACAGGAAATGCTGTCGCAGACCTTGATCACGTGACGGCCCACCGGACGGCGGTAAATCAGGCTGTAGAAGGTGGCGACGCCATCGAGTTCGGCAGCGGACATGCCGATCATCTCGGCGATCAGCGGGATCGCCTCGTCCGGCACCCAGCCGCGATGCTGCTGCACGATCTTGAGCGCGCCGATGCTGGCGGCGCGGCTGTCCGGGTAATGCGTGAGCTCATGCTCGATCTCGTGCCGCTCCACATCGGAGAGCACGAAGGGCTGGGCCTTGGGCAGGTCTGCCAGTTTGATGATGTTAGCGGTCGACATCGGCCATCACAAAGTCAATGCTGGCGATATAGGCGATCAGGTCCGGCACCATGGCGCCGCGGATCACCGACGGAATCTGCTGCAGGTGCGCAAACGACGGCGTGCGGATGCGCGTGCGATAGCTCATGGTGCTGCCATCGCTGGTCAGGTAATAACTGTTGATGCCCTTGGTCGCCTCGATCATCTGACAGGACTCGCCGGCGGGGATCACCGGGCCCCAGGACACGCCCAGGAAGTGCGTGATCAGGGTCTCGATATCCTGCAGCGTACGCTCCTTCGGCGGCGGGCAGGTCAGCGGGTGATCGGCCTTGTAGGGTCCGGCCGGCATGTTCTCGAGGCACTGCTTGATGATACGCACGCTCTGGCGCATCTCCTCGACACGCACCAGGCAGCGGTCATACACGTCACCGTGATGCGCCACCGGCACCTCGAAATCAAAATTCTCGTAGCCGGAATACGGCCGCGCCTTGCGTAGGTCGTAGCCCAGCCCGGTGGCGCGAAGCCCGGCGCCGGTGACGCCCCAGTCCAGGGCCTGTTCGGTGTTGTAGGCCGCGACGTCGCGCGAGCGCATTTTCAGGATGCTGTTTTCCAGCGCCGCCTTCTGGTACTCGTCCAGCCGCTTCGGCAGATACTCAACGAACTCGCGCACCAGCCGGTCCCAGCCCTGCGGCAAGTCGTGCGCCACGCCGCCGATGCGGTACCACGCCGGGTGCATGCGGAAACCGGTGATCGCCTCGATCACGTCGTAGGCCTTCTTGCGGTCGACGAACATGAAAAACACCGGCGACATCGCGCCGACGTCCTGGCAATAGGTGCCGTAGTACAGGAGGTGCGAACAGATGCGGAAGAACTCCGCCATCATCACGCGGATGGTCTTGACGCGGTCCGGCACCTCGATGCCGGCGAGCTTCTCCACCGCCAGCACGTAGGGCAGGTTGTTCATCACGCCGCCGAGGTAATCGATACGGTCGGTGTAAGGGATGAAGGTGTGCCAGGACTGGCGCTCGCCCATCTTCTCGGCGCCGCGATGGTGATAGCCGATATCCGGCACGCAGTCGACGATCTCCTCGCCATCGAGCTGCAGCACGATGCGGAACGCGCCATGCGCGGAAGGATGGTTGGGGCCGAGGTTGAGGAACATGAAATCCTCTTCCGAGGTCCCCCGCTTCATGCCCCATTCCTCGGGGTTGAAGCGCAGCGCTTCCTGCTCCATGTCCTGCTTGGCCACGGTCAGCGCGTAGGGATCGAACTCCGTCGCACGCGCCGGGTATTCCTTGCGCAGCGGATGCCCCTGCCAGGTGCGCGGCAGCATGATGCGCTGCAGATTGGGATGACCGTTGAAGGTGATGCCGAACAGATCCCAGACCTCTCGCTCGTACCAGTTGGCGTTGGCATAGATGCCGACAATGCTGGGCAACGAGGGGTAGTCGCCGGTCAGCGCCACTTTCAGGCGCAGATCGCTGTTGCGCTCGATCGAGAGCAGCTGGTAGACCACGGTGAAATCCGCAGGCGGCAAACCCTGGCGGTTCTTGCGCAGGCGCTCGTCGACCGCCGTGAGGTCGTACAGCATCTTGTAGGGACGCGCGATGGTGTTGCGCAGGTAGCGCAGCACGTCCCCGAGGCGCGACTGGTCGACCCACAGCGTCGGCAGCTTGTCGACCGTCGGCTGGAAGGTGAAGGGACTTTCGCCGAAACGGGCATAGAGTTCGCGCACCACCTCGTGCTGCGCGCCCTTGTCGGACTTGGATGCGAGGCCGTCTGCGCTCATACCTGGTCCGGCGTGCGCAGCTTGGTGGCGGCCATGCGTTCCTCGCGGTGCAGCAGGCGCTGGGCCGGCATATTGGCCTTGTAGATACCCTGATCGCCCACCACCCAGGACAGCGGGCGGCGCTCCTTGCCGATGGCGTCCTGCAGCAGCATCAGCGCCTGCAGAAACGCCTCGGGACGCGGCGGGCAGCCGGGGATATAGACATCCACCGGCAGGAACTTGTCGACGCCCTGCACCACCGAGTAAATGTCGTACATGCCGCCGGAGTTGGCGCAGGAGCCCATGCTGATCACCCACTTGGGCTCCAGCATCTGCTCATACAGGCGCTGCACCACCGGCGCCATCTTCATGAAGCAGGTGCCGGCGATCACGATCAGATCGGCCTGGCGCGGAGATGCGCGGATCACTTCGGAGCCGAAGCGTGCCAGGTCATGCGTCGGCGTGAAGGCGGTCGCCATCTCGACATAACAGCAGGACAACCCGAAGTTGTAGGGCCAGATCGAGTTCTTGCGCCCCCAGTTGACCGTGCCCTGCAGCATGTCCTCGAGCTTGCCGAGGAAAATGTTGCGGTGAACCTGCTCGCCCAGCGGGTCCGGCACGGCGGTGCGCTGCTGCTGCGGATAGCGCGGCGCGTTGGGGTCGATGCGGGTAAGGGTGTATTCCATGAGAATTATTTCGTCCCCGCCTGCTTGAGGCGCTTGCGCGACTCGGGCGCCCATTCCAGCGCACCGATGCGCCACAGATAGACCAGGCTGATGGCCAGCACGGCGATGAAAACCACGGCTTCGATGTAGCCGGCCCAGCCGGCCTCCTTGACCGAAACCGCCCAGGCGTACAGGAACAGCGCTTCCACGTCGAAAATCACGAAGAACATCGCCACCATGTAGAACTTCGCGGACAGACGCATGCGCGCGCTGCCGACGCTGACGACGCCGGATTCGAAGGGTTCGTTCTTGGCCCGGCCCCATTCGCGGCCGCCCAGCAGCCAGGACAGGCCCAGCATCAGGCCGCAAATCCCGAAGACGCAGACCACATAGAAGGCGAGGCTAAAGAGATTCAGCGCGTCCCCCACGGGAGCGTCTCCTTTTGGCTATTGGCATAGTTTAACGAAACAGACGGCCGGTCAGCTATCCGGTTGATTCTTTATTTACCTCCACCAGGTGCATGAGAGACGGGTCGGTCACACGATGGGTGGCTCCTCGACCCGCCAGCCCCGCGTTTCCGCACGCAGCAGGTTGACCGCGCGTGCCGCAGCCTCTGGCGCCTCGAAGCGCGCGACGTGGAACAGCGCATCGCCCTCGTTGACCAGGGGCAGCTTGAGGCGGCCGATGACCACGCCATCGGTGCCGCAAACCACCGGGGCCTCCACCTCGCCGAACGGATCGCCGACCATGCCCAGCACCTGGCCGCTCTTGACCAGGTCGCCGAGCGCCGCCTGGGCGCGCAGGATGCCGCTGGCCGGCGACCGCACCCAGGTGCTGGACCGCGCCGCCACCGGCTCGACCTTCTGCGTCGGCTGGGTCGGCACCATGCCCAGTTCGGCCATGACATTGACAACGCCGCGCACGCCAATGCGGATGCACTGCTCATCGAACCGCAGCGCCTCGCTGGACTCGTACAGCAGCACCGGAATGCCCTTGCGCGTGGTGTATTCCCGCAGCGTGCCGCTGGTCGGCGCCGAGTTCAGGAGCAACGGCACACCGAAGGCGCGCGCCAGCCGCAGGGTGTCGGGATTGGCCAGGTCGGCACGGATCTGCGGCAGGTTGGGCCGGTGGATGGCGCCGGTATGCAGGTCGATGCCGAACCCGCTCTTGCCGACCACCTCTTTCAAGAACAGGTTGGCGAGCCGCGCCGCCAGCGAGCCGGATTCGCTGCCGGGGAAGCTGCGGTTGAGATCGCGCCGGTCCGGCAGGTAGCGCGACTGCTGCAGGAAGGCCGGCATGTTGACCACCGGCACCGCCAGCAGGGTGCCGCACAGCGTGCCGCGGTCGCGCAGCTCGCGCAGGCGCAGCAGCCGGCGGATGATCTCGACACCGATGATCTCGTCGCCGTGCAAGGCAGCACTGACGAACATCACCGGCCCCGGCTTGATGCCGCGCACCACCCGCACCGGCAGGGTCACCGGCGTGTTGGTGTAGAGGTTGGCGACGGGCACATGCACCATGCGGTTCTCACCCCGCGCGATGCTCTGGCCTGCGATCTCAAAGACGTCCTGGTCCAGCTTGTCAGCTTCCATCGGCCACCTCTACGGCCAGACACGCCAAGTCGACGCGAGCCGCGCTCGCCGCCGCGCCCCGATCCATGAGCCCTCCGCGACCGTCCGGGCACATGCGCATGCCCGTTTGAAAACCCGCCCCTGCCGCTCCCGGCGGGTGATTGGGCGTCGCCGCAGACCGGATTCGCAAGGTACGACGCTTCACCCCTTGCCCTTGGTGCGGGTCTTGCCGGGTGCCGCGTTCTTCTCGATGAAGCCAATCACCTGGTCGGCGATATCGATGCCGCTGGCCGCCTCGATGCCTTCCAGCCCCGGCGAAGAGTTCACCTCCATCACCAGCGGCCCGTGCTCGGTGCGCAGCAGATCGACGCCGGCAACATTGAGCCCCATGATCTTGGCGGCGCGGATCGCCGTGCTGCGCTCCTTGGCGGTGATCTGCACCTCGGCGGCACTGCCGCCGCGGTGCAGGTTGGAGCGGAACTCGCCGGGCTTGGCCTGGCGCTTCATCGCCGCCACCACCTTGCCGCCGATCACGAAGCAGCGGATGTCGGCGCCCTGCGCTTCCTCGATGAACTGCTGCACGAGGAAGTAGGCATCGAGATTGCGGAAGGCCTCGATCACCGACTCCGCCGCCTTGTCGGTCTCGCACAGCACCACGCCCACGCCCTGCGTGCCCTCGGTCAGCTTCACCACCATCGGTGCGCCACCGACCAGGCCGATCAGGTCCTGGGTGTCGTCGGGCGAATGGGCAAAGCCGGTCACCGGCAGGCCCACGCCCTTGCGCGCCAGCAACTGCAGCGCCCGCAACTTGTCGCGGGCGCGGGTGATGGCGACCGACTCGTTGAGGCAGTACACCCCCATCATCTCGAACTGGCGCACCACGGCCGTGCCATAGAAGGTCACCGAGGCCCCGATGCGCGGAATCACCGCATCGAATGCCGGCAGCTGGCGGCCGCGGTAGTGCACCTGCGGGTCGTGCGGGGCGATATTCATGTAGCAGCGCAGCACGTCGATGGTCTGCACCTCGTGCCCGCGCGCCTCGGCGGCTTCGATCAGGCGCCGGGTCGAGTACAGCTTGCGGTTGCGCGACAGGATCGCAATCTTCATTTGCGCCTCCCCATCAGATAAGACGCGGCCGGGTCCACCCGGTAGCGGTTTTCCAGCGCCGTGCGGCCCAGCAGCATCCGGAACATCATGTTTTCGCGGGCCGTCAGTGTGACTTCGATCTCCCAGCGCTGCTCGCCCAGTTGCAGCAGCGTGCAGATCACCGGGCGCAGCTCGCGGTGCCCGCCGGAGTCGGAAACCCAGCGCTCGTCGATCATATCGGCCTCGCACCAGATCTCGGTCGCGGACTTCTGCAGCGGGTGCACCCCGAATCGCACCCGGCCCGGCGTCGGGCGCTCGATCAGGAAGGCGTGGATCGCCGAGGTGCGCGCGCCGGTATCCACCTTGGCCTTGATGCGGTCGATGCCCAGTTCCGGCAGGCTCGCCCACTCCCGCCAGCCCAGCAGCGGCAGCAGCACTGCAGTGGCCTTGCCGCGCTTCACGAACGGTCACCCGCTATGGCGATTGGGCAGGGCGGCATTGTTATATTTTATATGTTAAATTTAAATTATATCGATTTTTAATAACATCCCAGACCGCCCGGACCACGACAGCGGGTGGGGTGATTTTGCCTGCGGTGGCCGCCCCGGCGCGAACTATAATGCCGTATCGCCCTGCCGGAAGAGTGCCATGGACCGCGCCCAGACGAGTTTCGCCAGTTTCGCCGAGTTCTATCCCTACTACCTGGAAGAGCACGCCAACCGCACCTGCCGGCGCCTGCATTTCGTCGGCACCACGCTGGTGATCCTGACGGCACTGTACGCGGTTTTCAGCGGCCGCTGGGGCGCGTTGTGGCTGATGCCGCTGCTCGGCTACGGCTTCGCCTGGGTCGGCCATTTCTACTTCGAGCACAACCGGCCGGCCACCTTCAAGCACCCGTTCTACAGCCTCACCGGCGACTTCGTGATGTACAAGGATATCCTCACCGGCAAGATCCGCTTCTAGCCCTCCTCCAACCTCTCGACGATGGTGCGCAGCAGCGCCCGGTAAAACGCGGGGCGTGGAAAGCGGTTGATGCCGAAATTGAAGGTCCGGTAGCTGACGCCCCAGTGGTGCGTGCGCACGGCGCCCAGGTGCGTATGCTGCGGCGGGCCCGGCGGCACCAGGTTATCGTCCAGCGTCACCTGCCCGTCGTTGTAGACCGTCACCGGCGCCGAAATCCGGGCCTGACGCCACATCGCATAGTCGTCGAGGTTGAACTGCCACCAGTGACGGCGGTAGTCGGCCAGCGGCAGCACGGCACTGACGGAAAAATACCGGAGCTGAGCCGGCAGCCGCGGCGTGTAGAGACGCATCCGCGCCTGCCGCTCCTCGTGACCCAGGGAGCGCACACCGTCTTCCATGTCGTCCAGCAGCTGTGGCGTGCCCAGCCCCACCAGCCTGCCGATCCAGGGGTGACGGCGGCAGAACGCCACCAGCCGGGGAATGCTGAGAAAGCGCGAGTCCGGCTTCATCACCTCGTCCGCAAGGTACGAGCCGCCGATATCGCCGCACAAGCCGAGAAAGCCCACCGTATTGTCGAGAATGTAATCGTCGGCGAAGCGCCCGGCGTTCAGCCCCGCCAGCAGCTCCAGTGACAGCGGCGAGCCGTAGGAATAACCGACGAAGAACAGTTTGCGGCCTTCCTCCAGCACCCACCGTCGCAGCGTCGCGCTTCGGTGCAACATGTCGAACATTGGCTGATGGATGTGTTGCGAGGCCGCGTTCGAGCGCGGATAGCGCACGTACAGCAGCTTCAGCCCATCGCCTTGCGCATAGGTGTCCTCCTGCGGCGGCTCGCCGTTCCAGCCCGGTCTGAGCATCACCACGTGATGCGGCGAATCCCGGCGCTCGATCTGCTCGTGCCAGGACAGGTTGCGCAGGGTCTCATGGGTAAAGCCCGGCACCAGCAACAGCACCAGCTTCTGCCGGCGGTAGAACTCGCGGTCCACCGGCGACGGCGCCACGCGCGCCAGCAAGGCATCGAGTTCGGCGGCGTCCAGTTCCAGCCGGGTCAGGTCGGGATCGCGATCCGGTCCCGTGATCCGCAGATCCTCGACCCGGTACGGTTGCCACAGCCATTGCCGCATCTGCGCCGCAGTAAAGCCTTCGCGCCGCAATTCCGCCACGAAATACTCGTGGAAGGTCCTCGCCCCCTCGCGCATGGCCACCCCCTTTTTGACGCAACGCTATCACGGCGAAACGGCTGGGCACATTTTGACCATCGGCGTACAATCCGCGCCCTTATGTCAGACCTGCAGTCATTTGATGTCATCGTCGTCGGCGGCGGTCACGCCGGCACGGAAGCGGCCCTGGCGTCGGCGCGCATGGGCCTGCGCACGCTGCTGCTCACGCACAACATCGAGACGCTGGGCCAGATGTCCTGCAACCCGGCGATCGGCGGCATCGGCAAGGGCCACCTGGTCAAGGAGATCGACGCGCTCGGCGGCCTGATGGCGCGCGGCGCCGATCACGCCGGCATCCAGTTTCGCATGCTCAACGCCAGCAAGGGCCCGGCGGTGCGCGCCACCCGCGCCCAGGCCGACCGCGCCCTGTACAAGGCCTTCGTGCGTCGCGAGCTGGAGAACACGCCAAACCTGACGCTGTTCCAGCAGCCGGTCGATGACCTGATCCTCGAAGGCGCCCGCGTCACCGGCGTGGTCACCGCGATGGGCCTCAAATTTCACGCGCCGGCGGTGGTGCTCACCGTCGGCACTTTCCTCGCCGGCCGCATCCACATCGGTCTCGAGAACATGCCCGGCGGCCGCGCCGGCGATGCGCCCAGCAACGCGCTGTCGGTGCGCCTGCGCGAGGCGCTGCCGCGCACCGGCCGCCTCAAGACCGGCACGCCGCCGCGTCTCGACGGCCGCACGATCGACTGGAGCGTGCTGACGCCGCAGCCCGGCGACACGCCGACACCCGTGTTCTCGTTCATGGGCACGCGCGAGCAGCACCCGCGGCAGGTGGACTGCCATATCACCCACACCAACGAGCAGACGCACGAGATCATCCGCGGCGGCTTCGACCGCTCGCCGATGTTCACCGGCGTGATCGAGGGCGTCGGCCCGCGCTATTGCCCGAGCGTGGAAGACAAGGTCAACCGCTTCGCCGGCAAGACCGCGCACCAGATCTTCCTGGAGCCGGAGGGCCTCTCGACCACCGAGATCTATCCCAACGGCATCTCCACCTCCCTGCCCTACGACGTGCAGGAGCGCTTCGTGCGCTCGATCAGGGGCCTGGAGCACGCGCGCATCGTGCGGCCGGGCTACGCCATCGAGTACGACTACTTCGATCCACGCGACCTGCAGAACTCGCTGGAGAGCAAGCACCTCGCCGGCCTGTTCCTCGCCGGCCAGATCAACGGCACCACCGGCTACGAGGAAGCGGCTGCGCAGGGCCTGCTCGCCGGCATCAATGCGGCGCTGCGCGTGAAGAACGAAGCGCCGTGGACGCCGCAGCGCCACGAGGCCTACATCGGCGTGCTGGTGGACGACCTCATCACCCGCGGCACCACCGAGCCCTACCGCATGTTCACCTCGCGTGCCGAGCATCGGCTGCTACTACGCGAAGACAACGCCGACCTGCGCCTGACGCCACTGGGCCGCCGCATAGGGCTGGTGGACGACACGCGCTGGCAGGCGTTCTCGCGCAAGCGCGACGCCATCGACGCCGAGCGCGCGCGCCTCGACGCGCTGTGGCTCAAGCCGGCGCAACTCGCCGCGCCGGAAGTCGCGGCGGTGTTCGGCCCCGCCCCGACGCACAGCGGCGCCTCGGCGCTGGACCTGCTGCGCCGGCCGGAGGGCGACTACGCCACGCTGGCGCGGCTGGGCCTGTCACCGGCCGATCTCGACCCGCAGGTCGCCGAGCAGGTCGAGATCCAGGCCAAGTACGCCGGCTACATCGACCGCCAGCAGCTCGAGATCGAGCGCAGCCGTCGCTACGAGGAGGCGCCGCTGCCGGTCGACCTCGACTACGCCGCGGTCAGCGGCCTGTCCAACGAGGTGCGCGCCAAGCTGGCCCAGCACCGGCCGCAGACCGTGGCCCAGGCCGCGCGCATCTCCGGCGTCACCCCGGCGGCGGTGTCGCTGCTGCTGGTGCATCTGCGCAAGACCGGTCGCTTGCGCCGGAGCGCCTGACCGCGCCGGTCGCAGCCGGCCCGCTGCGGCGCAGTTCATCACCGGTTCAGAAAGACGCCGTAATATGGCGTCCGCAGTACACCCACCCTGATGCTGTATCTACAACTCAAGAGGATGACCCCATGAAGAAGATTGCCTTTGTTGCCGCCGCCATGACCCTGTCCGCCCCGCTGTTCGCCGCCAACCTCGGCGCCTCGGTGGGCGTCGACACCTCGGGCGTCACCGACGCGGTCCAGCAGACCGTCGACACCACCAAGGACACCGCCAAGGGCGCGGTCAACGCCACCAAGTCGGCTGCCAAGCAGACCAAGGACTCCGCCAAGGCCGCCGTCGCCGGCGCCAAGGACACGGCGACCGCCACCGCCGACAGCGCCAAGGCCGATGCCGCTGCCGAAGCTGACGCCGCCAAGTCCGATGCCGCCGAGGCCAAGCACCACGCCAAGCACCACGCCAAGAAGGTGAAGATCGACGCCGAGAACGCCGCCACGGCCAAGCTCGACGCCGAGGGCGCCAAGGCCAATGCCAGCGTCAACGTCAACGCCGGCACCAGCAAGTAAGCCGCTGCTGCGGATCAAGAAGGCGGGCTTCGGCCCGCCTTTTTTGTGCCCGTCATGCCGCCCGCGGCGGCAGATACAGGTGCAGGCGCGCACCCTGCTCGCGCAGCCAGCGGTACTGCACCTCGTAACCGGGCATCTGGCGCTCGACCAGGGCCCAGAAGTCGTCCGAGTGGTCGTGGTGGCGGATGTGGCACAGCTCGTGGACCACCACGTAGCGGAACACCGCCGGCGGCGCCATCACCAGCCGCCACGACAGGCTGATGTTGCCGTTGGCCGCGCAACTGCCCCACAGGGATTTCGGGTCGCCGATGCGCAGTTCTCCCGGCCGCACGCCGAGTCTTGCCGATTCTTCGTCGAGCAGGCGACGCGCATCCTGCCGCGCCTGATGCTGCAACTCCTGACGCAGGGCACGCTCCAGCCGCGCCCGCTCGCCCAGCAGCGCCGGCGGGCTGAACACGCTGATCGCATCGGCTTCGACGCGCACGCTGATCTGGCGCAGGCTGGCGCCGACCAGCCGCAGCGGCAGCTCCGCGCCGCGCAGGGGCAGCCGGTCACGGTTGTTCCAGTGCAGACGCTGCGGGTCCAGAGGCATGTCGGCGTGGCGCTGACGCAGTTCGGCAATCTTCTGCCGCACCCAGGATTCCCGCTCCGCCAGAAAGGCACGCGCGGCGGATTTGGCGGCATACCGGGGCATCACCAGCACCACCTCGCGCGGGGAGCGGATTTCGATGCGGATGTTGCGCGCCTTGGCGCTGACCCGCTCGATCACTTCATAGCGGTCGTCAAACAGATCGAACTGGAGTTTCTGCGTTTCCAAGCGGCACCCGCACTGCCGTCCGGCAGCTTCAGCGTTGTTTCAAAATACTACCATTAAGGACAATCAGCCTATCGATGCAAACGACCTTCGCCAGGTCGCCGGCCGCTGCGACGCCCGCCTTCACACGCCGGTAAAAAAATCGTCACCACCGGAGCCAAGCCAGCAACTATCAGCATTGCTGCGCTGAACATCAAAGCTTATCCACAGCTTTATCCCACTCGCCTGTAGATAAAAAATATCGGCCCTCCGGCCAATATTTTTCTTTCACCCGTGACGCCCGTGGCAAGCCACGGGCATATCAGCCCCCGAGCCCAATACTTTAGTTGTTTCGCGCCGGGCGCCCGCTGCAAGTGGCGGGACCCGCCTCGCCTCAGCGGGCGGAATAGCCGATGCGCGCCAGCACGCCGTCGAGTTCGTCCAGGGAGTGGAACTTGATGCGCAGTTCACCTTTGCCCTGCTTGTCGGCGCTGACGCTGGCGACGCAGCCCAGCAGGTCGGACAGCTCGCGCTCCAGGGCCTGCCAGTCGCCGGGTTTGCCGGGACGAAAGACGATCTTGCGGTCGCGCGCGACGGCGACGCGCTTCTCCAGCGCGCGCACCGTCAGCTTGTGGCGGATGGCCTCGTCGGCCCAGCGGATCTGCTCGTCCAGCGGCAGGCCGGCCAGCACCTTGGCGTGGCCGAGCAGGATATGGCCCTCGTTGACCAGCGCCTGCACCGGCGGCGCCAGGTTGACCAGCCGCAGGTAGTTGCTGACGTACTCGCGCGACTTGCCGACGCGCTCGCCGACCTGCTCGTGGGTCAGCTGGAAAATCTCGGCCAGGCGCTTGAGCCCGGCGGCGGTTTCCATCGGCGTCAGCGATTCGCGCTGCAGGTTTTCGATCAGGCCGACGACGAAGGCCTCGGTATCCGAGAGATCGTCGCGGATCACCGCCGGAATCTCGTGCAGGCCGGCCTGCTGCGCGGCGCGCCAGCGGCGCTCGCCGGCCAGCAGCTCGTAGCCCCAGACCTGGGTGCGCAGCACGATCGGCTGCACCACGCCGGACTCGCGGATCGACTCGGCAAGATCGCGCAGCGCCTCGGGATCGAAGTAGCGCCGCGCCTGCTGCGAGCCGGGGCGGATCAGGTCGATCGGCACTTCCTTGATGGTGCTGGGGGGATGCTTCTTCTGCATGAACTCTGTGCGGCGGGGATATGGGACAATCCGCGACGAAATCGGAAGACGGACGCCGTCATGGAAGCACAGTTTAGAGCCATCATTGAAGCCGTAGGCGAAAATCCCGAGCGCGAGGGCCTGCTGCGCACGCCGCATCGTGCCGCCAAGGCCATGCAGTTCCTGACCCAGGGCTACGAGCAGGACATCGGCGAGATCGTCAACGGCGCCATCTTCGAGTCCGGCAACGACGAGATGGTGATCGTGCGCAATATCGAGTTGTATTCGCTGTGCGAGCATCACCTGCTGCCGTTCATCGGCAAGGCCCATGTCGCCTACCTGCCCGACGGCAAGGTCATCGGCCTGTCCAAGATCCCGCGCATCGTCGACATGTTCGCGCGCCGCCTGCAGATCCAGGAAAACCTGACCAAGCAGATCGGCGAATCCATCCAGAGCGTCACCGGCGCCAAGGGCGTGGCGGTGGTGATCGAGGCCAAGCATCTGTGCGCGATGATGCGCGGCGTCGGCAAGCAGAATTCCGACATGGTCACCTCGATGATGCTGGGCCGCTTCCGCGAGGATCAGCGCACGCGGCAGGAATTCCTCAACCTGATCCACCAGTAGGGCGCAGCGACCGCCCGGCGGGGCGACGGACTGTCATACCGCGTGCATCTGCACAAGTGTATATTTCGTACCTCGGGTAGCGCCGCCAGCGGCGCGCCACCGTCGTCAGAGGTCTCGTGTCCATGTCTGCAGTGATGTCCCCCGGCCGTTTCGGCACCCCCGACCAGATCGAAGTGCTGGTCACCCTGGAACCGCTGGTCCGCGAACAGATCGAACTCCACAAGGGCGGCCGCAAGCTGTGGTTTCCCAACGACTTGCTGCCGGCCGACGCCGAAGGCGGTGACGAGCAGGAAGCCGACCTCGCCCGCACCCGCGAGGCCGCGCGCGGCCTGCCGGACACCGTCCGCGTGGCCCTGGCCCTGAACCTGATGACCGAGGAAGGTCTGCCGCACTTCCATCGCCTGATCGCCACCTACCTGGGCAACGACAGTCCCTGGAGCACCTGGAACAACCTCTGGACGGCCGAGGAAGACCGCCACGGCTGCGCCATGCGCGACTACGTGCGCGACGCCCGCATCTTCGACATGGGCGCGCTGGAGCGCCTGCAGTTCCAGTACATCAACGCCGGTTTCGAGCCCGAGTGGGAGCGCGATCCCTACCGCCTGCTGGCCTACACCTCGCTGCAGGAGAAGGCGACGCAGGTGTCACACTCCAACACCGGCCGCATCTGCGGCACCTACGAGCCGCGCATCCAGCGCATCCTGGCGCACATCTCGGCCGACGAGTCGCGCCACTACGCCTTCTACCGCGCCAGCTTCGCCGGCATCCTCAAGATCGACGTCAACCGCGCGCTGCAATCGCTGCTCAAGGTCGCCACCGGCTTCGCCATGCCCGGCCATGCGATCAGCGGCTTCGAGGACATGAGCGAAGTCCTGCGTCGCGCCAACATCTTCGGCACGCGCCAGTACCAGAAGATCGTCGAGGAACTGCTGGAGTTCTGGAACATCGGCGGTCTCACCGGCCTGTCCGATCTCGGCCGCCAGGCGCAGGACAAGCTGATGAAGCTGCCGGCGCGTCTCGCGCGCCTGGCCGACTACGCCGATGCCAAGACCGTCCGGCGCGCCTTCGGCTTCGACTTCATCTACCGGCGCAGCATCGAAATCTGAGCGTCTGCTCGCTCGGCGGCGGCCTGCAGCGGTTTTTTCGCGCCACCCGCTCACGCCTCGTGCGGTGGCGGAGTTGTTCTATAATATCTATCGATTTAATTATCGTTATATTTTATATAACAACCTCGCAGGCCCGAAACCCGACAGCGGGTGGCGGCATTCAGCCCCTCAGCGACGCACCTCGAAGCCCTCGCCGTCGATGCGGGCGTCGCTGACGATCCATTGCAGGCCCTCGACGCGCGCCGCCGGCGGGCCGTGGCGCAGCCAGGCCTTGAAGGTTTCCAGCGCCGCGGACGGGCCGGAGACCATGCCCTCGACGCGCCCGTCGGCGAGATTGCGCACCCAGCCACGCAGGCCGAGCGGCCGCGCCGTGTCGGCAGCGGACTGGCGGAAGTACACGCCCTGCACCCGGCCGTTGACGATAAAGCGGTAACATCCGTCGGACATGATTCAGGATTGATGGACTGGCTGGGCTATGGGCATCTTAAACCGCATCCGCAAGGGCCTCGAGGCGCTGGGCGCAGGCGCGCCGCGGCAGGACGCGCAGGGACCGGAGGAGCTCTCGTTCTCCGCCGAGGTGCCGATAGCTGGCGCCGACGCGCCGCTGTGGCGCATGAACGTGCAGCTGGTCAGCGAACCGCACGGCGATGGCGAACGCCTGCGCCTGCGCGCGCACTTGCAGACCAATTTCGCGGCGCTGCGTCCGGCCCTGACCGCACCGGCCGCCCCCGCGCGGGCCCTGCCACACGGCGCTCGCGGCGGTGCCGTGCTGCGGCTGACCGAGCGCACCACCGCGCTGGCGCAGCGCGCGCTGGCCAATCCGGTGGTCGGTTTCCTGGCGCAGCCGCTGCTCAAGCACGACTTCAACACCTGGATCGACCTGCAGGCCTCCACCGCCTCGCTCGACGACGGCGCCCACGCGCTGGTGCCGCAGAGCGACAAGCTCACCGCGCTCGGCATTCGTCCGGCGCGCAGCAAGGACGGCGGCCCGGTGGCGGAGTCCTGGGCCGGCGAGGCGCCCGGCGGCTTCGCGCAGGTCTCCATCGTGCAAATGGACAAAAGCCATCTGCCCTCGCGCCTCGCCTCGCTGCTGGGCGACAAGCCGTTCCAGATGGCGGGCACGGTCATCAACACGGTGCAGGAGAAGTAGCCGCGCCGCAGCGGGCGGGCTGCAACAAAACTTAACCCGGCGATCATGCCGGGATGCGGCGACACATTGAATAATCGATGGTCCTAGCCGCAACCCTTCACGAGAATCGACGATGGCCGAGACCCCGCAGCAGATGGCGCCGCGTGCGCGACGGCAATTCACCGGCGGACGCAGCCGCGTCTGGCTGCTGCTGCCGCTGGCCGTCGTCGTGGCCGCGGCCTGGATCGTGTGGTCGGCGCAGCACCGCTCGGCGACGGGCGGCGACCGCCGCGGCGCCTTCGGCAAGAACGGCTCCACCGTCGGTGTGGCGGCGGCGCGCAGCGGCGACATCAACGTCTATCTCAATGCGCTTGGCACCGTCACGCCGCTGGCGACGGTGACGGTGCGGCCGCGCGTCGACGGCCAGTTGATGAGCCTGGACTTCCGCGAGGGCCAGACCGTGGCCGCCGGCGCGGTGCTGGCGCAGATCGATCCACGACCCTTCGAGGTGCAGCGCCAGCAGGCGGAAGGGCAGCTGGCGCGCGACCAGGCGCAGCTCGACACCGCGCGCATCGATCTCGACCGCTACCGCACGCTGTTCGAGCAGGACTCCATCGCCAAGCAGCAGGTCGACCAGCAAGCCTCGCTGGTCAAACAGTACGAGGCGGCGGTCAAATCCGACCAGGCAGCACTCGACAGCGCCCGCCTCAACCTGACCTACGCGCGCGTCACCGCGCCGGTCAGCGGCCGCATCGGCCTGCGCCAGGTGGATGTCGGCAACATCGTCAGCAGCAGCGCGACCACCGGCGTGGCCGTGATCACGCAGATGAAGCCGATCACCGTGCTGTTCTCGCTGCCGGAGGACAATCTGCCCGACGTGCTGGCGCAATCCGCCGCCGGCAAACTCGCGGTGGATGTTTACGACCGTGCGCAGAAGATCAAGCTCGCCAGCGGCACGCTCAGCACCATCGACAACCAGATCGACACCACCACCGGCGCGGTCAAGCTGCGTGCCAGTTTCGCCAACGACAACGAGGTGCTGTTTCCGAACCAGTTCGTCAATGTGCGCATGCTGCTCAAGGTTGAGCACGGCGTCATCCTGATTCCCAGCGCGGCCCTGTTGCAGGGCACTGGCGGCCCTTATGTCTACGTGCTCAACGCCGATTCCACGGTCAGCGTGCGCAAGGTGCAGCCGGGCGTCAGCGAGGGCGAGACCACCGCCATCGACAGCGGCCTGCAGGCGGGCGAGCAGGTGGTGACCGACGGCGTCGACAAGCTGCGCGATGGCGCCAGCGTGACCGTCGCCGGTGCCGCAGCCGCTACGGGCCCCGGCACGTCGGCGAAGACCCCGGACGCACCGGCGCGGGCGAGCGGCGATCCCGCGAAAGACCACCCGCGGAAAACACCGCAGTGAGCCGGCCGCGCCGGCGGACCTGCCACGACGCGCTTTGGGCATGAATCCCTCCCGCCCCTTCATCCTGCGGCCGGTGGCGACCTCGCTGCTGATGGCGGCGATCCTGATCGCCGGTGCGCTGGCCTATCGGCTGCTGCCGCTGTCGGCGCTGCCGGAAGTCGATTACCCGACCATCCAGGTGACGACGCTTTACCCCGGCGCCAGCCCGGACGTGATGACTTCCTCGGTCACCGCGCCGCTGGAGCGCCAGTTCGGCCAGATGCCGGGCCTCAACCAGATGTCGTCGACCAGCTCGGCCGGCGCCTCGGTCATCACCCTGCAGTTCAGCCTGGCGTTGAGCCTCGATGTCGCCGAGCAGGAAGTGCAGGCGGCCATCAATGCCTCCGGCACCTTCCTGCCCAGCGACCTGCCGACGCCGCCGATCTACAGCAAGGTCAATCCCGCCGACGCGCCGGTGCTGACGCTGGCGCTGAGTTCCAAGACGCTGCCACTGACGCAGGTGGAGGACCTCGCCGACACGCGCCTCGCGCAGAAGATCTCGCAGCTCACCGGCGTCGGCCTGGTCACGCTCAGCGGCGGCCAGCGGCCGGCCTTCCGCGTGCAAGCCAATCCCAAGGCGCTGGCCGCTTACGGCCTGAGCCTCGACGACCTGCGCACCGCCATCGGCAGCGCCAATGTCAACGGCGCCAAGGGCAGCTTCGACGGCCCGACGCGCGCCTACGTGATCGACGCCAACGACCAGCTCAAGTCCGCCGACGACTACAACGCCATCGTCATCGCCTACAGGAACGGCGCGCCGATCCGCCTGCGCGACGTCGCGCAGGTTGTCGCGGGCCCCGAGAACGCCAAGCTGGCCGCCTGGATGAATCGCACGCCGGCGGTGATTCTCAACATCCAGCGCCAGCCCGGCGCCAACGTCATCGAGGTGGTGGACCGCATCAAGGCCCTGCTGCCGACGCTGCACGACAACCTGCCGGGCGCGGTGGACGTGGCCCTGCTCACCGACCGCACCACCACCATCCGCGCCTCGGTGCACGACGTGCAGGTCGAACTGGCGCTGGCGGTGGCCCTGGTGGTGGCGGTGATCTTCGTGTTCCTGCGCAATGTGCCGGCGACGATCATCCCGAGCCTGTCGGTGCCGCTGTCGCTGGTCGGCACCTTCGGCGTCATGTATCTCGCCGGCTTCTCGCTCAACAACCTCACCCTGATGGCGCTGACCATCGCCACCGGCTTCGTCGTCGACGACGCCATCGTGATGATCGAGAACATCGCACGCTATATCGAGGAGGGCGAGCCACCGCTGCAGGCCGCACTCAAGGGCGCCGGCCAGATCGGCTTCACCATCGTCTCGCTGACGGTGTCGCTGATCGCGGTGCTGATCCCGCTGCTGTTCATGGGCGATGTCGTCGGCCGCCTGTTCCGCGAGTTCGCGATCACGCTGGCCGTCACCATCGTCATCTCCGCCATCGTCTCGCTGACGCTGGTGCCGATGCTGTGCGCGCGCCTGCTGCGCCACACGCCCGAGGCGCAGCAGGGCCGCTTCTACCGCGCCGCCGGCGCCTTCATCGACGGCATGATCGAGCGCTACGGCCGCGCACTCACCTGGGTGCTGGACCGCCAGACGGCGACGCTGTGGGTGGCGCTGGCCACGCTCGCCCTCACCGCGCTGCTCTACGTGGCGATTCCCAAGGGCTTCTTCCCGGAGCAGGACACCGGCCTGATCCAGGGCATCTCGGAAGCGCCGGCCTCGGTTTCCTTCGGCGCCATGGCGCAGCGTCAGCAACAACTGGCGCAGGCGATCCTGGACGACCCGGACATCGACAGCCTGTCGTCGTTCATCGGCGTCGATGGCACCAACACCACGCTCAACAGCGGCCGCCTGCTGATCAATCTCAAGCCGCACGACCAGCGCGACGGCGCCGCTGACATCATCCGCCGCCTGCAGCAACGCGTCGCAGAAGTGCCCGGCATCCGGCTCTACCTGCAGCCGGTGCAGGACCTCACCATCGAGGACCGCGTCAGCCGCACGCAGTACCAGTTCACCGTCGAGGACGCCGATCCCGCTGAACTCGCGCAGTGGGTGCCGAAGCTGGTGGAGCGGCTGTCGCAGCTGCCGCAGCTCGCCGATGTCGCCAGCGACCTGCAGCAGGACGGCCTCGCCGCCTACATCACCATCGACCGCGACACCGCCGGCCGCCTCGGCATCACCACCGCGACCATCGACAACGCGCTGTACAACGCTTTCGGTCAGCGCCTGGTCTCGACCATCTTCACGCAGGCCAACCAGTATCGCGTGGTGCTGGAGGCCGCGGCCGGTTTCCGTGAGACGCCGGAGGCCCTGCAGCATCTCTACGTGCCCTCGGCCAGCGGTCAGCAGGTGCCTTTGAGCGCGCTGACACGGGTGACCGAACAGGCGGCGCCGCTGGTGATCAATCACCTCGGGCAGTTTCCCGCTGCGACCATCTCCTTCAACCTCGGCAACGGCGCCTCGCTGGGCGCGGCGGTGCAGGCGATCCGCGATGCCGAAAGCGAGATCGGCCTGCCAGTCAGCGTGCAGACCAGCTTCCAGGGCGCGGCGCTGGCTTTCCAGTCCTCGCTGAGCAACACGCTGCTGCTGATTCTCGCCGCCGTGGTCACCATGTACATCGTGCTCGGCGTGCTCTACGAGAGTTACATCCACCCGGTGACGATTCTCTCGACGCTGCCCTCCGCCGGCGTCGGTGCCCTGCTGGCCCTGATGCTGTTCCGCGCGGATCTGGGCATCGTCGCCATCATCGGCATCATCCTGCTGATCGGCATCGTCAAGAAGAACGCGATCATGATGATCGACTTCGCACTGGACGCCGAACGCAACGAAGGCAAGACGCCGCGTGAGGCCATCTATCAAGCTTGCCTGCTGCGCTTCCGCCCGATCCTGATGACGACGATGGCGGCCCTGCTCGGCGCGCTGCCGCTGATGCTGGGCACTGGCGTCGGCTCCGAGCTGCGTCATCCGCTGGGCATCAGCATCGTCGGCGGCCTGATCGTCAGCCAGGTGCTGACCCTGTTCACCACGCCGGTCATCTACCTGATGTTCGACCGCCTGGCGCAGCGCCTGCGCGGCGCGCCGAAGGCGGACGAGGCGCCGGCGTGAACCTCTCCGCGCCCTTCATCCGGCGGCCGGTGGCCACGACGCTGCTGACGCTGGGCATCGTGCTGTCGGGGGTGATGGCGTTCCGCCTGCTGCCGGTGGCGCCGCTGCCGCAGGTCGATTTTCCCACGGTCTCGGTGCAGGCCACCCTGCCCGGCGCCAGCCCGGAGACCATGGCCAGCGCCGTTGCCACGCCGCTGGAGCGGCAGCTCGGCCGCATCGCCGGCGTCACCGAGATGACCTCGTCGAGCTCGCAGAATTCGACGCGCATCACCCTGCAGTTCGATCTCGACCGCGACATCGACGGCGCCGCGCGAGACGTGCAGGCGGCGATCAACGCCGCGCGCAACCAGTTGCCGAGCGGCATGCCGGGCAATCCGACCTATCGCAAGGTCAACCCCGCCGCGGCGCCGGTCATGATCCTCACGCTGACCTCGGCGACGCTCAGCCGCGGCCAGATGTACGACGCGGCCTCCACCATCCTGGCGCAGAAGATTTCGCAGGTGAAAGGCGTCGGCCAGGTGCAGGTCGGCGGCAGTTCTCTGCCGGCGGTACGGGTGGAACTCAATCCCAACGCGCTGAACCACTACGGCATCGGTCTCGACCAGGTGCGCAACGTCATCGCCGCCACCAATGCCAATCGTCCCAAGGGCAGCCTGTCCGACGACACGCGCCACTGGCAGCTCTACACCAACGACCAGGCGCGAACGGCCGACGACTACCGGCCGCTGGTGATCAAGACCGACAACGGCACCATCGTGCGCATCGCCGACGTCGGCGAGGTCAGCGATTCGGTGGAAGACCTGCGCAACCTCGGCCTCGCCGACGGCAAGCCCTCGGTGCTGCTGATCATCACGCAGCAGCCGGGCGCCAACATCCTCGAGACCATCGACCGCATCAACGCCCTGCTGCCCGAGCTGCGCGCCTCGATTCCGGCCGCCATCGACCTCAAGGTGGCGCTGGAGCGCACCGCCACCATCCGCGGCTCGCTGCACGATGTCGAGCGCACCCTGGTGATCTCGGTGCTGCTGGTGATCCTGGTCGTGTTCGTGTTCCTGCGCGACGCACGCGCCACGCTGATCCCCACCATCGCCGTGCCGGTGTCGCTGATCGGCACCTTCGGCGTCATGTACCTGTGCGGCTACAGTCTCGATAACCTGTCGCTGATGGCGCTGACCGTGGCCACCGGCTTCGTCGTCGACGATGCCATCGTGGTCCTGGAGAACGTCTCGCGTCACATGGAGGCCGGCATGCCGCGACGGCAGGCGGCGCTGCAGGGCGCGCGCGAAGTCGGCTTCACCGTGCTGTCGATGAGCCTGTCGCTGGTCGCGGTGTTCATTCCCATCCTGCTGATGGGCGGCATCGTCGGGCGCCTGTTCCGCGAGTTTGCCGTCACCCTCTCCGTCGCCATTCTCGTGTCGCTGCTGGTGGCGCTCACCACCACGCCGATGATGTGCGCGCACCTGCTGCGCGAGCACCCGCCCGCGCGCCACGGCCGCCTGTACCGGGCGAGCGAGCGCGTGTTCAACGCCTTGCTCTCGTTCTACGAGGACACGCTGCGCTGGGCGCTGCGCCACGGCCGGCTGATGATGCTGCTCCTGCTCGGCACCATCGCCTTCAATGTCTATCTCTACGCCATCGTGCCCAAGGGCTTCTTCCCGCAGCAGGATACCGGCCGACTGCAGGGCGGCGTGCGCGCCGACCAGAGCATCTCCTTCCAGGCGATGCGCGACAAGATGACGGAGTTCGTGCGCATCGTGCGCGCCGACCCCGATGTGGACAACGTGGTCGGATTCACCGGCGGCGGCCAGCGTAACGGCGGCAATATCTTCGTCGCGCTCAAGCCCTATCCGCAGCGCCGCGTGACAGCCGATCAGGTGATTGCGCGACTGCGGCCCAAGCTGGCGAAGGTGCCCGGCGCCTCGCTGTTCCTGCAGGCAGCGCAGGACATCCGCGTCGGCGGCCGCGCCGGCAATGCGCAGTACCAGTACACGCTGCAGAGCGATGATCTCAACGAGCTGCGCACCTGGACACCGAAGCTGACCGAGGCGCTGCGCACCTCCAAGGTGGTGGCCGACGTGGACAGCGACCAGCAGGACGGCGGCCTCGAAACCTTCGTCAGCATCGACCGCGACGCGGCGGCGCGACTCGGCATCACGCCGCAGGCCATCGACAGCGCGCTCAACGACGCCTTCGGCCAGCGCCAGGTCTCGACCATCTACAACGCGCTCAACCAGTACCACGTGGTCATGGAAGTGGCGCCGGACTTCTGGCAGAGCCCGGAGACGCTCAAGAGCGTCTACGTGCGCAGCAGCAGCGGCGCGATGGTGCCGCTCACCGCCTTCAGCAGCATCGGCCCGGCCACCGGGCCGCTGGCGGTCAACCACCAGGGCGAGTTTGCCGCCACCACGCTGTCGTTCAACCTGCAGGCCGACAAGTCGCTCAGCGCCGCGGTGGATGACATCCGCCAGACCATGGACCGCATCGGCGTTCCCGCCTCGGTGCACGGCAGCTTCCAGGGCACGGCCAAGGTGTTCCAGGAATCGCTGGCCAGCCAGCCGCTGCTGATTCTCGCCGCCTTCATCGCCATCTACATCGTGCTCGGCATGCTCTACGAGAGCTACGTGCATCCGCTGACGATTCTCTCGACCCTGCCCTCGGCCGGCGTTGGCGCCATCCTGGCGCTGCTGGCCTGCAACAACGAGTTCAACATCATCGCCCTGATCGGCGTGATTCTGCTGATCGGCATCGTCAAGAAGAACGCGATCATGATGATCGACTTCGCGCTGGACGCGCAGCGCGCGCAGGGCCTGTCGCCGGAGCAGGCGATCTTCGCCGCCTGCCTCAAGCGCTTCCGCCCGATCATGATGACCACGGCGGCGGCGCTGCTCGGCGCGCTGCCGTTGGCCCTGGGCACCGGCAACGGCGCGGAAATCTGCCGGCCGCTGGGCATCTCCATCGTCGGCGGCCTGCTGGTGAGCCAGGCGCTGACGCTCTACACCACGCCGGTGGTGTATCTCTATCTCGACCGCTTCCGCCAGTGGTGCGCGCGCCGCTGGGCGCAGCATTTCGGCGGAACGCCGCCGCACCCGATCACGGACGCCTCCGCATGAACACGACGCGCCTCCCTCTCACGCTGATCGCCGCGACGGCCCTGCCGCTGCTGGCGGCCTGCGCCATCGGCCCCGACTACCACCGGCCGGATGCGCCGCTGCCGCAGGCTTACAAGGAAGACCAGGGCTGGCAGCACGCGCAGCCGCAGGACGCCGCGCCGCGCGGCGCCTGGTGGACGGTGTTCGGCGACGCCACGCTCGATGCGCTGGAGCAGCAGGCGGCGACCGCGAGCCTGACGCTGGCACAGGCCGAGGCGCAGTACCGCCAGGCGCAGGCGCAGTTGCAGATCGCGCGCGCGGGCCTGGTGCCGACGCTGGGCGCCGATGCCTCCGCGTCGCGCTCGCACGGCGCCGCCAATACGCAGACCGGCGCGGCCGGCCGCACCGTCAATCAGTTCTCCGCCGGGCTCAACGCCTCTTGGGAGCTGGACCTCTGGGGTCGCGTGCGCCGCACGGTGGAAGCGCAGCGCGCCAACGCCGAGGCCAGCGCCGCCGATCTCGAATCCGCGCGCCTGAGCCTGCAGGCACAACTGGCGCAGACCTATTTCCAGTTGCGCGTCACCGACGAACAGCGCCGGCTTTACGACGACACCGTCGCCGCCAATCAGCGCGCGTTGCAGCTCACGCAGAACCAGCACGCCGTCGGCGTCGCCGCCAAGGCCGACGTGGTGCAGGCGCAGACGCAGCTCGCCACCGCGCAGGCACAAGCGCTGGACGTGCAGTCGCAGCGCGCGCAGCTGGAGCATGCGCTCGCCGTGCTGGTGGGCAAGACGCCGGCGGAATTCTCGCTGGCCCCGCAGCCGCTGCCGGACAACGCCGTGCCGCCCGCCGCGCCGGCTGGCGTGCCCTCGACACTGCTGCAGCGCCGGCCGGACATCGCCGCCGCCGAGCGCCGCGTCGCCGCCGCCAACGCGCAGATCGGCGTTGCCGAGACGGCCTACTTCCCGACGCTGACGCTGTCCGCCTCCGGCGGCTTCCAGAACAGCAGCACTGCCGACTGGTTCACCCTGCCCAACCGCGTGTGGTCGCTCGGCCCGCAACTGGCGCTGACGCTGTTCGACGGCGGCGCGCGCCGCGCGCAGACCGCGCAGGCGCAGGCCGCGTACGACGGCACCGTCGCCGCCTATCGCCAGACCGTGCTGACGGCTTTCCAGGAGGTGGAGGACAACCTCGCGCAGCTGCGCGTGCTGGAGCAGGAGTCGCAGGTGCAGACGCAGGCGGTGGCGCTGGCGCAGGAGTCGCTGCAGCTGGCCACCAATCAGTACAAGGCCGGCACCGTGAGCTACCTCAATGTGGTCAGCGCGCAGAACGCCGCACTCGCGGCGCAGCGCAGCGCGCTGTCCGTGCTCAACACGCGCCTCGCCGCCAGCGTCGGCCTGATCAAGGCGCTCGGCGGCATCTGGGATGCCGACACCACCGCCTCCGCCGCGCCCGGCGACGCCACCCGCTCTGGCCCTTCTCCCTAGGGAGAACGTGATTAATTATTTATCTAAAATAAATTAGATAAATAAAATATAACGATCTGTCTGCGGTATTTGCAGAGAGCGGGTGGCGAATTCCACTGCCAATTTGCGCGGGCCAGCGCAGGACGACAGCACCGTAGATTCACGGCATCATCGGCCCACGTCATCGGAGCTCGTTATGTCGCTCAACCTTCACAACGACAGCAACGTTTACATACTGGGCGCCGGCTTCTCACGCGAGGCTGGCCTGCCATTGGTGAGCGACTTTCTGATCCGGCTCCGCGACAGCCATCCCTGGCTACAGAAAGAGGGCCGGCTCGAAGAGGCCGAGTCTGTCGCCAAGGTGCTGCAGTACCGGCTCGATGCCGCATCCGCCGCTTACTGGACCAAGCTGGACCTGGAGAACATCGAGGAATTGTTCAGCCTTGCCTCATCGACCAGCGGCAATCTGAGCCAGCACATTCAGACCGCGATCGCGGCAACGCTGGACTATGCCTTCACGGCCACCGGCGGCAATCCGCCTATCTACCTCTCTTCGAGTGATCACGAATACGATTGGCTCGCCAAAGCGCCATGGACCTCGCCGGCCCCACAGGCGATCCGGGACACAATTAGAAATCCATACGCCGTCCGGTTGTATAGCTACTACATCGCGCAGCTGCTCGGCATGCTGAATGACGGACACGCGCAAGGCGAAAATACTTTCATCAGCTTCAACTACGACACACTGCTTGAGGATTCCCTGAGCGACCTCGGCATTACGTTTGGCTATGGTTTGCACAAAGGGGCCGCCACCTCAGATGTCTCTGCCCAGGCACAGCGCGGCGAATACCAGGTGGAAGTGCTGAAACTGCACGGCTCGATCAACTGGGGCCGCCGCGGCAAACGCACTCGCCGCCTCACCCAATACGGTAGCTACGCCGATCTACGCAACGACGGCGCCGCACCGGAACTGATCCCACCCACTTGGAAGAAAGTGTTCCAGGATCAGCTCGCACAGGTCTGGGATGCGTCCGTACAGGCTCTGCGCAATGCCACGCGCATCATCGTGATCGGCTTCTCGATCCCGCCGACCGACCTACATTTCAAATACCTGATGGCGGCAGGGCTGAAGGACAATCTGTCGTTGAGGAAAATCGTCTTCATCAACCCGGCCGCGGAGGCACTGAAACACCGGGCGCGCGATCTCTTCAACCCGCACTACCTTGAAAATGGCTTGATCGAGTTCCAACCGCTCACGTTGAAAGGGCTTTGCGAGCACGGCAATCAGTTAAAAGAACTGGGGCGCCCCATGCTTGGAATTTTCGCACATCGAATTCCCTGAACGGACTTAGACTAAGCCGCCGGTAGCCATGCCCAGCGACGCCACCCGCTCTGGCACTTCTCCCTAGGGAGAACGTGATTAATTATTTATCGAAACAAATTCGATAAATAAAATATAACGATCTGTCTGCGGTATTTGCAGAGAGCGGGTGGCGGTTTTCAGCGCCGTTTTCAGTGTCCGCCAAGCCCCGGCAGGACGGCGGCATGCGGATCGGCGGGGCAGGCGCTGGTGTCGGCCGGCACCTTGCCGACCAGCAGCAGGAAGTTTTCGAACGGGGCCATGTTGTTCATCGCCTCCCACATCGGGCCGCTGAACTGCAGGCGGCCGAGGGCCATCGCCTTCATCGGGCCGTAGTCGCCGTGGCCCATCTCCACCCAGCGGCCGGTGTCGGCGTGCATCACGTAGTCGATGGACGAATCCGGCGTGGCGGTCTTGCGCGCGCCGCCGTAGATGCACTGCGCCTTGTTGTCCTGCTGCGCGATGCGCAGTTCGACCCAGTCGCTGTGCTCGCAATCGCCGCGATAAATCTGCACCACCTTGTAGCCGCGGCCCTTGTCGTTGCTCACCCACTTGGATTCCACCAGCTTCTGTGTCAGCACCGGGTCGGTGTTCCAGACCTGGCAGGCCTGCGTCGCCCAGTCCGGCGACAGCAGCACCGGCGACGACAGCGCACTCGCGCTCCAGATCGCGCCGACTACCGCCAGCGCCACGTTGCAACCACGCATGGTATTTCCCCTCGGCTCTTGGGCACTCGCCGGAGTCTAGGCGGCCATGCGAAGATCACGAACGAATTTTCCGCGCTAACCATATAACCGCCCTCGTGCGACCGATGACTGCCGACCGTTCCCGCGAGGTGCTGAAACTGGCGCTGCCGATCATCGGCGGCATGGTGTCGCAGAACCTGCTCAACCTTGCCGATGCCTGGATGGTCGGCGGCCTCGGGCCATCGGCGCTGGCGGCGACGGGCCTCGCCAACTTCCTCAACTTCGTCGCGGTGGCCGGCATCACCGGCATCTCGCCGGCCGTGCAGGCCATCGCCGCGCGCCGCGTCGGCGAGGGCCGACTCAACGAAACCGCCGTGCCGCTCAACGGCGGCCTGCTGCTGTCGCTGCTGATCGGCGTGCCGCTGTCGGCGATCCTGATCCTGCTTGCGCCGCGCATCTTCGCCGCGCTCAATCACGACCCCGATGTGGTGCGCCAGGGCAGCGACTACCTGCAATGGCGACTGGTGGCGATTGCCGCCATCGGCATGAACTTCTCGTTCCGCGGTTACTGGAGCGCGATGAAGATGACGCGCCTCTACATGATCACGCTCATCGACATGCACGTGCTCAATGTGATCTTCAGCTACAGCCTCATCCACGGTCTGTTCGGCCTGCCGGCGCTGGGCGTGAAGGGCGCCGGCATCGGCACCACGCTGGCCATCTTCATCGGCACCGCGATTTATTTTCACCTCGCCCGCAAGCACGCCTGCGGCCACGGCTTTCTGGAACGCCGCCCCACCGGCGACGAGTTCCGCAGCCTGCTCAAGCTCGGCGTGCCCTCCGCGATTCAGCAACTGCTGTTCTCCGGCGGCTTCACCGTGCTGTTCTGGATCATCGGCAAGGTCGGCACGGCGGAACTCGCGGTGTCGAACGTGCTGGTGACCATCTCGCTCACCGCCGTACTGCCCGGTATGGGCTTCGGCATCGCCGCCGCCACGCTCTGCGGTCAGGCGCTCGGGCGCGGCGATGCCGCCGACGCACAACGCTGGGCCTGGGACGTGTACCGCGTGGGGATGTGGCTCTTTGTGCCGCTGGCGCTGGTGATGCTGCTGCTACCCGGCCCGGTGCTGACCCTGTTCGTGCGCGACACCGCGCTGGTGCAGATCGGCCGCCTGCCGCTGCAGATGGTCGGTATCAACATCCTGCTCGATGCGCTGGGCCTGATCATGATGCAAGCCCTGCTCGGCGTCGGCGCCAGCCGCCTCGTGATGATCGTGGCGGTGGGTTTGCAGTGGCTGATCTTCCTGCCCGCCGCCTACCTGCTCGGCCCGGTCTTCACCATGGGCCTCACGGCGATCTGGATTGCGATGGGGCTTTATCGACTGCTGCAGACGGCGATCTTCACGGCGGCGTGGCAGCGTGGGGGATGGCGGATGATCAAGGTGTAGGGGATAACGTCCCCTCGAAGGTGATCCGCCCTGCGGCCTGCAGGAATGTCGGACAGTTGATCCAGGTCAATGCCGCACGCCGCCAGTCCGGTTCTGCTGTGCACGCGGCAGTCCGCCGCCAAGAGCCGCACCGGCGTAACTCCCCATGCCAACCTCCGTCGTCCGCCGCGATCTGGTTCCATTCATTGGCATCTTTACCGCACTCATCGGCGCGGCACTGATCGGCGACTACCTCCTGCATCAGCAACAGATCGTCTGGCTCGGGCGGTATCTGGGCATTCCGGGCACGCTGCTGATTCTGGGATCGCTGGTTTACTCGCTCCGCAAGCGCAAGCTGATCACCACCGGCAATCCGGGCACCTTCCTGCGCTGGCATGAGTTCATGGCCTGGCTGGGATCGATGCTGATACTCGTGCACGCTGGCATCCACTTCAATGCACTGCTTCCCTGGCTAGCCGTCGGCGGCATGCTGGTCAACGTCGCCAGCGGCCTCACCGGAAAATACCTGCTGCAACGGGCGCGCCGGCGCTTGCTCGCATCCAAGACCCGCCTGCAGCAAAGCGGCAAGTCCGAGGCGGAAATCGAGCAGGCCGTGTTCTGGGATGCCATTGCCATCGACGTGATGATGAAGTGGCGCACCGTGCATTTCCCGGTCGCCTTCCTGTTCGGCGCGCTCGCCGCCGGACATATCCTGAGCATCTTCATCTTCTGGGGCTGGCGATGAAACGTTCGGTTCTTCTCGTTCTGCTGGCCGCCATTGCGACGCTTGCGGCCCTGGCCTTCGTGTTGCCGGAAAAAATGCTGGCGCCCGGCCCCGTGAGCAAAGTCCACAGCAGCCTGAACCGCGACTGCTTTGCCTGCCATGCGGCTTTCACCGGTGCCGCCGCCGAACGTTGCATGGCCTGCCACAAACCCGATGCCATCGGGATCACGACCACGCAAGGCGTTCCCCTGAGCGACCAGCGCCCGGTGCCGTTCCACCAGTATCTGCTGGACAAGGACTGCCTGGCCTGCCACGGCGAGCACGAGGGCGTGCGCAAGCTAGCGAGCAGCCATCGCTTTTCGCACGAACTGCTGCAGCCCGAAGTCCGGCAACGCTGCGAATCCTGTCATGCCAAACCCAAGGACGACTTGCACGGACAAATCTCCGGCAGCTGCGCGCAATGCCATTCGCAGAGCGGCTGGAAACCGGCGACGTTCGATCACGACCGCTACTTCCCGCTGACCGGCGAACACCAGGCCCCGTGCGCCACCTGCCATGTGGCCAACAATTTTCGCAGCTACACCTGTTACGGCTGTCACGAGCATTCACCCGAACGGATACGCGCCGAGCATGCCGAAGAAGGAATCCGGCAGTTCGATGACTGTGTTGCATGCCATCGCAACGGAAAAGCCGAGGAGGAAGGGCGCAGCGATTAGCGGTTACTTAGCATCGGCGCGAGCCGGTCAGCGACGCTGATTGCGGATAGCGGCGATAAAAGTTTAGTGAGTAAAGCCTGGCTGTCGGCATATGCCGACAGCCATTCTCGCCGAGGATGCCGGCCCTTCAGAGTGGCCGTCGTAACCTGTGGAGTGACCCCGCGTGGTCATGTCACGATGCAATCAGCGCAATAGCATCTGCGCCTGCTGGATAGTGAAGTCGCTCGGAAGGATCGTTGGCCGCCTGCCAAACCGCTTCCGCCACATCCACCTCCTTGGTCACCGCAGAGAGATTCGTCATTCCAGCGAAGATACTCTGCGCAAACGAGACGTAGGATTCCGGGATCAGTCCCTGCATGAGTTGCTGGCCATTGGCTGTAAATCTTGTCGTCGGGCCATACCCGGGCTCAACCAGCTTGACCCTCACATCGAAGGTTTTCAGTTCATGCTCTAGCGAGGCCGTGAACCCCTGGATGGCCGTCTTCGTTGCGGTGTAGGTCGCAACCAGGGGAAATGGGGCCAGTGTCGCACTCGAGGTCACATTCACGATCGTTCCGGATCGTCTCTGGCGGAACTGCGGAATGACAGCTTGGCACATCGCCATCACGCCGAAGGTGTTGGTCTCGAATAGGGTTCGGACCGTCGTCATCGGCGTGGCTTCGAACGCGCCAAAAAGACCGATGCCTGCATTGTTTACCAGGACGTCGATATCGCCGCTGGCTTCTACCGCGCGCTCAACACTCTCCGGTTGAGTGACGTCCAATTCCAGGATGCGGATATTCCTGGATTTGGGCAGGACGTCTTCGCGAGGCGTGCGCATGGTGGCGATGACCCGCCAGCCCTTGTCGTGAAAGTAGCGGGCGGTTTCGAGGCCGTAGCCCGAGGAACAGCCAGTGATCAGTACAGTCTTCATTTGTCAGCTCCGGTGTTTGATTGACCCGGAGCGAACGATAGGCCAGCATTTCAGGATTAAATACCAATAAAAGTCCTGAATTATTTTGAATAAGTCCTGAAATGGCCGATCCGCTCTCCGAGGTAGTCAGGCTCCTTCATCCACGCGCCGTCTTCGCCAATATCGTCAGCGGCAAAGGGGGCTGGGCCGTGCGTTACTCGAAATTCGGGTTGCCGAGCTTCTGTATCGTGTTGGAAGGCAGTGCACTTTTAGCTGTTGATGGACACGAGCCCATCACGATCAGCGCAGGCGATTTCGTTCTGCTTCCAACAACCCCACCGTTCACGATTTCCAGTTTTGCGCCGGCACCACCGGTATATCGCAATCCCATGGATTATGTCGGCGCCAAAAATGAACTCCGTTACGGTGATAAGGAAGGCTCGCCGGAAATGAGGTCGCTAGGCGGCTCATTCTTGTTCGATTGCGTCAGCCCGGAACTTATCGTGTCGATCTTGCCCGAGATCGTGCATGTCAAAGCGTCAACGCGACTGACACAACTGGTGACGCTGGTGGGCGAAGAATCGGCCGATGAGAAGCCAGGACATGAATTCATGTTGTCGCGTCTCGTTGAATTGCTGCTGATCGAAGCGATGCGCTTCACCGCCAACGATGGTGCGCCTCCTGGACTTCTCAGAGGGTTGGGCGACAAACGGCTGGCGCTCGCGCTGAAGAAAATCCACGAACGAATAGAGCATCCCTGGAACGTCGATCAGCTCGCCCATGCCGCTGCGCTTTCCCGTTCGGTCTTCTTCGAGCGCTTCACCCGCACAGTGGGCATCTCGCCGATGGAATACGTGATTTCCTGGCGTATGGAGCTCGCCAAGGAGCTGCTCCTTCGTGGAGAGCTCTCCATCACGGAGATTGCCTACAAAGTCGGATACAAATCGACAAGTACTTTCAGCACCGCATTCAGGCGGCATGCAGGGCAGTCGCCCAGCGGATTCGTCCGGGATCGTTCAGTCGCTGCGTAGCACGTTAGAGAAGAGCGACCAAGCTCGCCCTCTGCGCGAGACGGCCCGTTCCTGCCACTAGCGCTAGTGATGCTGCTGCCCGGCCCGGTGCTGACCCTGTTCGTGCGCGACGCCGAGCTGGTGCAGATCGGCCGCCTGCCCTTGCAGATGGTCGGTATCAACATCCTGCTCGATGCGCTGGGCCTGATCATGATGCAAGCCCTGCTCGGCGTCGGCGCCAGCCGCCTCGTGATGATCGTGGCGGTGGGTTTGCAGTGGCTGATCTTCCTGCCCGCCGCCTACCTGCTCGGCCCGGCGTTCGCCATGAGCCTCACGGCGATCTGGATTGCGATGGGGCTTTATCGCTTGCCGCAGGCGGCGATCTTCACGGCGGCATGGCAGCGAGGCCTGCCACTGCTAGGTGATACGTTCTAACGCCCTTTGTACCGCTTCACGAGCGAGCCTCCCGTAGACCGCCCTTGGCTTTTCTGTATCTCCGAGCCAGTCAGGAATAAGTGATCCTTGTGATTTGAAATGCTCGACGTGAACAACGTATATTTTCTCATCCGTGTAGGCGACGTCACTGATTCGCTTCCAAGCGCCCGGTCGCGCAATCTGAAATAGAGAAAATGTAGCGTTTACATAATTTAGGTTAGTACCCAATCCAAAAAGTACAATGAGTCGCACGGAATTTGGCAGATCTCCCAGATAACGCGCGGCACACCGCGTCGCCACGCCATAGCCAAATTCTGATTTCAGAAAAGAGTCGAGCATGCTTCCGCCGGATCCCTTCCATGTATCGGAACGAGCGTCGTGCCGTTCAACAGTACAACGTATCAGTGAGCTGAAATGGAACCGTCCGTTTCTGTCGGCGATTGCTCGATCGACGTCTCGAGCCAGGCTCTCTACTGGTCCGGGATCGAGCAAGCCGACGTGAGCCAATATCCGGCCAACGTTTCCACGGCCTCCTTTGTATGCAATTTGATCGTGAGGTGTTGTTGCAAGCGCCCCCGCTTGGTTAGGCCCCTTTGAAAACCCAAGTACTACAACTTCAGGCTCAGAATTGCCCCATGCCAGGGGATTGGCGGATATGCGCCAGCTGCCATTGACACGTCTGGTGCGATCAAATTCCACCGCCTGCCCCGGATAACAAAGTGAGCAGGCAATCTGGCCGTGGGCTGGCAAGTACGAGCTCATGCTTTCTTCTCTTCTGAAATTTCAGATTTTTGGGGCTTTGCGACCAATGAAAAGTACCAATCGAGCAGTAAGCGGAACCCCGTGCGGTCACTGACGGACAGTCTCAAGGCATCGTTTCGCCGAGGGTCAATGGTCGGTAGATTGGCTGCCGAAGTTGACATGCCGGGTCCCCCAGACTTTCCGTACATCCCCTTGGGGTAGCGACGGGCAATTTTGACGCCCTGAATTCCGTCTTCAGGAAAGTCTTCCTGTAGTGTCGATTTGGCATTGATATAAACCGTGACGCCGTCTTGGGTGCCTGGACGATGAATCGCAATGTGCCGCTCGGACGGGAGCGTAACGACGAACCGGTAGGCATATTTACGGTGTGCTGATAGTCGATCGCCAAATACTGGACGCACATTGGGAACAGCGGATTGCAAAATGAGACTGGCTTCTTCCGGGCTAATCAAGGTTATCTCCGCAAATTGAAAATCATTATTTAGGAACCAACATGTGGCGATCCTAGGGTTGGAAGATGGGCCCGACACCGTAGAAAATTAGCTCTCTTGCGCGGCCTGTATTCGCCTGATACGCGGGGAATGGGAACTCAGATCGGTTTTCCTAAATACCGGCTGTCGTGTCGTGCGGAGAGTGCTGTCGCACATCTATTTGGCCAATATGCAGGACAGTCTGCTTTCGAGCAGGCATCCAAGATTCCGAAAGATCGCTTTAGCCTAATTCCTGCCTCTCAATCGCTTGGAGCCATTCGCACTACGCACCACATCCCGCCACCCCAGCATCAACACGCAATACCATCCCCACCGACGTTGCCGGAACCTGTACCGCCAATGTGTGCGTCGCTGCTTCGTATTGCCAGCCCCCCACCACCAGCACATTGCCGTTGACGCGCACCGACTGCGGCTGCGCCACACCAACGAAACGCACCGTCCACGCCTGCTGCGTCAATGCGCCCGCATAGCTTCCATGCGCTGCACCGATAGTGAGCCGCGCGCAGCCCGGCGTGGATGACATGCGTATCGGCATGATGCGATACGCGCCGTCGCGGTAGCCGAAGCCCTGGCCTTCGTCGTCGTAGAGATCGAGTGCGCCGCTGGCGTTGTCGCCGGGCCACACGGTGAGCGTGAGCGCGTCCGGTGAGCCGGCGCTGCTGGTGGGCAGGTCCGCCTGCGTCGGCAGGATGGCGCCGCTGCGCAGAAACACCGGGTACTGGTCGTAGCTGACGCTGCGTGTGACGGTCTGCGGGCCGGTGAAGGTTTCGCCGGTGAAGTAATCCGTCCACTGCCCCGGCGGAATCCACACGCTGACGCTGGCCGGGTTGCCGGCCGCCGCGACGGTGGCCACCAGCAGGTCGGCGCCCAGCGTGTATTCCGACGGATGGTTGTAGGCCTCGTCCAGCTCCGGCCATTGCAGGTAGAGCGCGCGCGTCATCGGCAGGCCGGTGTCGTAGGCCTGGCGCGCCAGCGTGTAGAGAAACGGCACGAGGCGTTCGCGCAGGCGCAGGAAGTTGCTCGCGGCGGTTTCCGCCGCGCCGGGATAATCCCAAGGCAGGCGATCACCGTGATGCGAGTGCAGGCGCTCCAGTGGCTGGAACACGCCGAACTGCAGCCAGCGCACGTAGAAGTCGTCCGGCAGATGCGCCGTGCGGCCCAGCGTGCCGTTGCAGCCGGTGGTGGCCTGCGGCGGGCCGAGGAAGCTGCCGATGTCGTGCGTGACGTAGGGCAGACCGATGTTGCCCTCGCTGGCGGTGAACTGCGCCTCGTAGGCCAGCATTTGCCAGGTGGCGCAGGTGTCGCCGGTGAAGTGCATGGTGTGGCGATGTTCCGCGAACGCGCCCGCGCCGTTGTTGCCGACGCCGGCCTTGCCCTCCTGAAACGACGCCCCGATGCGCGAGAACGCCGGCCAGCGCTGGCCGCGCCGCGCGTTGTCGCGCGCGTATTGCGCGTTGATCCAGGTGTCGGCGGTCAGGCCCGTGGCGGTGGCGGAGGCGCCGTCGCAGCACCAGTCCAGCCACCAGAAGTCGATGCCGGTGTTTTCGATGGGCGCATGCAGGGCGAAGTAGGCGGCGAGCTGCTTCGGCTGCGTCCAGTCGAAGACGTAGCACTGCCCGAGCGGATCAGCCTGGTAGAGCGTGCACGGCGGCGTGGCGGTGTCGGTGGTCAGCGCGTTGCCGCTGGCCGCCTGCGTGGCGGCGAAGGCCGGGTCGTCGCTGTCGATGGACGGATGCACGTTGAGCGCCAGCGACAGACCCTGCCCGTGCGCCCAGGTCACGAAGGCGGCGGGATCGGGAAAGAGCGCGCGGTTCCAGTCCCAGCCGTTCCACGAACACGGATCGCCGTTGCGCGCGCCGGCGACGACATCGAACACCGCGCAGCCGGCGGCGTTGTGCTCCAGCTTCCAGTCGGTGTCCAGCGACAGCGTGTCGAGCGGCACGTTGTGCGCACTGAACTGCGCGCGCAGGTCGCGCAGTTCGGCATCGCTGTAGGCCCAGTAGCGCGAGAACCACACGCCGAAGGCCTTGCGCGGCAGCAGTGGCGCGGGGCCGGTGAGCGCGCGCAGGTCGGCGAGGCCCTGCGGGTAGTCGTGGCCGTAGCCGAACAGGTAGCCGTCCTGATATGCGCCCTGGTGCGCGGGGCGCGGCGTGTAGGTGGACGCATCCGGCGGCATCAGCACGGTCTGCGAGTCGTCGAGCAGAAACCAGCCGTTGCGCGACAGCAGGCCGTCGTGCAGCGGCTGCGGGTCTTGCTCGTTGTCGAGCCCGCGCCGCCAGCCACCGAGGTTGCCGGGATTGGCCGCGCCGCCCCAGGCGGGCTGGCCGGTGGTGGTCGTGGCGCCGGTCTGCACCTGCACGCTGAGATTGTCGGCGGTGAACGCGCCGGAGTTTTGCCGATAGCGCAGCGTCATCGCGGCCGTGCGGATCACGCGCTTGCCGTCTTCCACCGTGCTGCTGAAGGCCACGGGCGCAAAGTCGCGGTTCACGACCGTCTGCGTGGTGCCGTCCTCGAAGCGATCGTCGTCAGCGTATTCAACGCGGATCAGCGTCGGCGTCAGCACGGTGAAGCGCGCATGGCCGTCGCGCACCTGGGCGCTCGCCGGCGACGCGGACGGCGTTGACGAGCGCTGGCAGCCCAGCACCGTGACGACGAGCAGCAACAACGGCAACAGCCGGCGACTCCCTCGCATGAACACTCCCCCGGATGGGCCCTGTGCCGGGCCTTGCGACGCTCGCGGATGCGGCGTCGTCTGGGTGGGATTCTAGGGAAACTTCGATGCGCTCGTCATTCCGGCGTCCGCCGGAATGACAGATTTTTTTGCCGGTGCTAGCTCAGCCGCACCGCAAACAGGTCTTTCGACTTGCGCCAGATCCAGCCGACGGTGAACAGCGTCATGCCGGCGCCAAACAATACCGAAGGCACGGTGCCCATCAGGCGCGCGGCGCTGCCGGACTCGAAGGCGCCGAGTTCGTTGGACGAGCTGATGAAGATGCTGTTGACCGCCACCACGCGGCCGCGCAGGTGATCCGGCGGCATCACCTGCAGGACGGTCTGGCGGATCACCACGCTGATGCTGTCGCAGGCGCCGGTGAAGAACAGCGCCACCACCGACAGCCAGAAGCTCTTCGACAGCGCGAACACCAGCGTGGCCAGGCCAAAGCCGAGCACTGCCAGCAGCAGATTGCGCCAGGCTTTCTGCAGCGGCGGGTTGTAGGAGCAGTAGATGACCGTGAGCATGGCGCCCACCGCCGGCGCGGCGCGCAGGATGCCCAGGCCCTGCGCGCCGACGCCGAGAATGTCGTCGGCAAAGATCGGCAGGATCGCCACCACGCCACCGAACAGCACGCTGAACATGTCCAGCGAGATGGCGTAGAGGATGATCTTCTGGTTGAACACGTAGCGCAGACCTTCGCGCAGGCTGGCCCAGAGATTTTCCTGCGTCGGCGAAGCCGGCACCGGCCGCTTGGCGATGCGCGAGATCAGCACGAAGTTGAGCGCGAGCATGGCGATGACCAGCAGCAGCGTGCCGGTGAAGCCGACGCCGGCGTAGAGAAAACCGGCGCAGCCCGGCCCGACGATGGCGCCGGCCTGCCAGAAGGTGCTGCTCCAGGTCGAGGAGTTGCCGTAGTGCTCGCGCGGCACCAGGAAAGGTTTGAGCGACGCCGCCGCCGGCGAGAAGATGCCGCGCGCCAAACCCAGCAGCGCGATCACGCCGTAGGCGATCAGCAGCATCGCGGTCTGCGACAGGTGCTGCTGCGTCGAGGGCAGCGTCGCCCAGGTGAGGATCACCGAGCCGGCGATGATCACCAGCAGCGCCTGCTGCATCAGCGTGCGCTTGTCGCGGCGGTCGGCGAGATAGCCGCCGAACAGGGCGAGGCCGATGAAGGGAATCGCCTCCGCCAGTCCGAGAAAGCCCAGCACCAGCGGATCGTGCGTGAGGCGGTACAGCTCGTAGCCCAGCACCACTTCCTGGATCAGCAGCGCGGTGGTGATGAGAAAGCTGCCGACGATCAGGTTGCGGAATTCGGGAAAGCGCAGCGCGGCGTAGGGATCGTAGGACACGTTTTTTCGGATCGACAGGAGCGGAATGACGTCACCCGCTGACGTCATTTTGCCTGGGGAGAATGTTATTAATTATTTATCGAATTTAAAAACGATAAATAATATATAACAATTTCCCCAGGCAAACCGGAGCGAGCGGGTGGTGCCGCGCGGCCATCGCACGCACGGTCTGGAACCGTACGTCCGGCGCCACGCGGCCGGATGCGGTCATGTTCCCATATCCGCGTGCCGCGCGGCGCGCGGCGCCGCCGCAGATCGTGGGCGGCTAGAGCGGCAAGCCGGTGTCGCAGAGTTTCGGCACCACCGTGCCCTGCTGGCGCAGGGTGCCGGCGGGCACGCGCGACAGATCGAGCTGCATCTGGGTGAAGGCGATGGCCTGGCGCCGCATGCGGTCGAAGTCGATCTTGTCGGTGGTGGTGATGCCCCAGTTGATCAGGTAATCCGGCCCGGTGATGAAGTTGACCGTGGGGATGTGCCCCTCGCCCCAGAAATACTGGCCCTCGCCCGGCCACACGGCGTTGTCCGCAGTGCCGTCGCCGCTGCTATTGGTGGGCTTGTCGACCACGGCGGGGTAAGTCTGCGAGTTCACCAGCATGCGGCAGGAGGCATCGGCCAGTGCCTGGATCTCCGGCATGAACAGCGCGCTGATCTCGGGGTTGCCGGTGGGCGCGAGATCGCCGTTGGCGTCGGGCAGCCATTCCTGCGCGCCCAGGTGTTCGAGCGTCGTCACCGACGCGATGCGGGGCAGCACGCCGTCGCTGGCGTGCGCCGCCAGGAAACCTTCCACGCCCACGCCGCCGGCGAAGTGGCCGCTGCTCAGCATGATCATGACGGTGCGCGGCAGGCTCTTCGCAGGCAGGCGCGCGAGGTACTGGGCCATCGCGACGATGGCGTTGGGGCCGTTGTCCTCGAGGCCGTTGGTGCCGTCGGTGTGGCTGTTGATCACGGTCAGCTCATCGCTGGCGCCGGGAATGATGCCGATGAGATTGCGCGTGTTCACCTGCTGCACCTGCGCGGGCAGGGTCAGCCGCATCGTCGGTGCGTTCGCGGCCAGTTGCTTGAGCTGGCCGCCGACATCCTGGTCGACGTAGAGCGCCGGCACGCCGCGCAGCTTGCGGTCGTAGGGGACATACAGCCCGTGCGCCCGCGCGTACTTCGCCGGGAGGATGCCGATGCCGCCGGCGGCGCCCGCGGCCTTCAGGCTGTCCAGCGTCGCGAAGCCCGCGGTCCAGAGCCGCGTGAACGGATTGGTGGGCAGCAGCGCCGTCGAGTGGCCGGGATCGTAGAGGCCCATGGCGAAGATCTCGAACTCGGCCAGGAAGAGATTGGCCGGCGGCGCGTCGAACAGGACGATCTTGCCGCCGGCGTTGGCCGCCGTCGGCGTGGTGTTGGCGTCCAGGTACACCAGCGGCGCGGTCACGCCCTGCGGCGACGTGACGCCGCTGTAGGGGATGTAGGACGCAAGCTTCACCGGGCCGGCGGCAGGGCCGCTGACCACGTCCAGCGACCACTGCTCGGTGGTCCAGCGCGTGAGCGGCACCGACTCGAAGCGCAGCTGCCTGACGCCCGCGGCCGCGAGGCGGCGATACAACTCGTCGATATAGGCCTCGTGCGCGTCGGAGCCGGTGGCGCGCAGGCCGCGGGCGTCGAGATCCGCGCCCCAGTCGCGCAACTGGCCGGCGGCGATGAATTGCTGGGCGTTCACCGTCGTCGCGTCGGCCGTAGCAAGTGCGGCCTGCGGCCAGGCCGAGGTGTCGATGCCGCCCGCAGCGGGATCGCCGGAGCGCGCGCCACAGGCCGACAAGGCGGCCGCCAGCAACGCCAGAACGAGCCGCAAGGGCGCAGGGCCCACCCGATACCGTGCCAAGAGACATCCTCCAGTGCGCGGCGCTCTTTTGGTGGCGCCGTCGTGGCCGTCAGTATCGCGACGCGCCCTGGCAGCGGCAATCACCCGACCGCGCGTTTTTCACCCCCGATCGGGGGTCGCGGCGGATGGCTAGCGCTGCTCGCGCGTATCGGTGAAGGTCACGTCCGGGTGGCGCTCCTGCGTCATCGACAGATTGACGCTGCTCGAGGCCAGGTAGACCAGGGTGCCGTAGTGGTCCTTGGCCAGGCGCGTCTCGTTCTTGTCGATGAACTCGCGCAGCTTCTTGGCGTCGGCGCAGTGCACCCAGCGCGCGTTGTGTACGGTGACCGGCTCGAACACGCAGTCCACGCCGTACTCGTCCTTGAGACGGTACTGCACGACGTCGAACTGCAGCACACCGACCGCGCCGAGGATGATGTCGTTGTTGGTCAGCGGGCGGTAGACCTGCGTGGCGCCTTCTTCGCACAACTGGTCGAGACCCTTGTTGAGCTGCTTGGCCTTGAGCGGGTCCTTGAGGATGACGCGGCGGAACAGGTCGGGCGCGAAGTTGGGAATGCCGGTGAAATGCAGCATCTCGCCTTCAGAGAACGAGTCGCCGATGGCGATGGTGCCGTGGTTGTGCAGGCCGATGATGTCGCCGGGCCAGGCCTGCTCGACGCTCTCGCGATCCGCCGCCATGAAGGTGAGCGCGCTGTTGACGCGCACCGGGCCGTTGAGCCGCACGCTGTGCAGCACCATGCCCTTGCGGTAGCTGCCGGAGCAGACGCGCAGGAAGGCCACGCGGTCGCGATGCTTCGGGTCCATGTTCGCCTGGATCTTGAACACGAAGCCGGTGAATTTCTCGTGATCCGGGTAGACCTCGCGGTCGATGCCGTTGAACTGCGCGATGCGCGGCTGCGGCGGCGGCGCCCACTCGGTGAAGCCGTTGAGCAGCTCGCGCACGCCGAAGTTGTTGATGCCGGAACCGAAGAACACCGGCGTGAGCCTGGCCGCGCGGTAGTCGTCGAGGTTGAAGCCGTCGCCAGCCATCTGCAGCAGCTCGATCTCGTCGCGCAGCGTCTGGTAGTCCTGACCAAAGCGCTCGACCAGGCCCGGCGAGAGCAGGCCGTCGATGGTCTCGATCTCGGACACGCGGTGCTTGTCGCCGGAGTAGAGATAGAAGCGGTCTTCCAGCAGGTGATACACACCCTTGAACGTACGCCCCATGCCGATGGGCCAGGTGATGGGCGCGCAGCGGATGTTGAGGATGCGCTCGATCTCGTCGAGCAGTTCCAGCGGCGGCCGGCTCTCGCGATCCAGCTTGTTGATGAAGGTGACGATCGGCGTGGCGCGCAGGCGCGTCACTTCCATCAGCTTGATGGTGCGCGGCTCCACACCCTTGGCGGCGTCGATCACCATCAGCGCGCTGTCCACGGCGGTCAGCGTGCGGTAGGTGTCCTCGGAGAAATCCTCGTGGCCCGGCGTGTCGAGCAGGTTGACGATCTTGCCGTTGTACGGGAACTGCATCACCGAGGTGGTGATGGAGATACCGCGCTGCTGCTCCAGCGCCATCCAGTCCGACGTGGCGTGGCGCGTGGCCTTGCGGCCCTTGACCGTGCCGGCGAGCTGGATCGCGCCGCCGAACAGCAGCAGCTTTTCCGTCAGCGTGGTCTTGCCCGCGTCGGGATGGGAGATGATGGCGAACGTGCGCCGCAGCGCCGCCTGTCTTGCAGCTTCGGTCATGGCGAAAAACGGGCCGGAACGGCTCTAAAGGGCCGCGATTTTAGCCGCTGCGCGGGTTTGCCGCTTGACGGCGCCCTCAGCCCCCGGCGTGGCGCGCCCGTTTGACCTCGTACATGGCGGCGTCCGCGCGGGCCAGCAGGGCGGCGGCGTCGGTGTCGGCGTCGCCGGAACTGACCACGCCGACGCTGGCGCCGGCGTAGTCCAGGCTCTCGCCGTGCAGCTGGTAGCGGCCGGCGGTGAGCTGCTCCAGGCGCTGGCGCAGGACGTCAGCGCCGATATTGACCGCCGCCACCACGAACTCGTCGCCGCCATAGCGGCCGAGCACGTCACCGGGGCGGGTGCCGCTGGCCAGCCGCCGCGCCACCTCGATCAGGAAGGCATCGCCGTTCTCGTGCCCATGGCGGTCGTTGATCTGCTTGAAGCCGTCGAGGTCGATGAACGCCACCCGCACCGGCTGGCGGTCGCGCCGGCTGCGGTCCAGCAGGCGCTGCAGGTCCTGCATCAGCGCACGCCGGTTGGCGACGCCGGTCAGCGCATCGGTCAGCGCGCTGGACGACAACTCGGCATTGGCCGCCTGCAGCTTCTTGAGCAACTGCTCGCGCTCGATCTGGTGCTCGATCAGCCGCGCAAACAGGCCGAGCACCTTGAGCGCCGGCGCCGGCACCTCGATGCTGCGGCCGCTGGCCGCGCACAGGGTGCCGTACAGCTGGCCATCGAAGCGGCGCACCGGCTGGCTCAGGTAAGTCCTGATGCCGAGCGCCTTGGCAGCTTCGGAGTCGCCCCAGCAGCCGGCGACATCGGCCGTATAGGGACGGTTCTCGGTCAGGGCGCGCTTGCACAGCGTGTCACCCCAGGGCACCGACAGGCCCTCGGGAATCTGCAACTGCTGGCTGTTGCGCGAGAACAGGATGTTCTGCACGCCCTCGCGTTCGTCAATGGTGGTGAGGTAGGTGGACTCCAGCCCGGTCACCGACTCCAGCAGTTCCAGCAGGGGGCGCGTCAATCCCTCCAGGCTGTTGGCGGTGGAGACGGAGTCGGCGAGTTGGTTGAGGACCAGGTCCATGGTCTGGGGATAGCGGCAGAGATGGACATGACTTTAGCCCGGGCGCACGCGGATGGCGATGCCCCGCTGCCTAACGGCGCGTGCCCAGCACGATATCGCGCGCGCGCAGGTCGGCCAGAATCGCCGCTCCGGCATCGATCACGGCCTGTGGCTGCGGGTGCTGCAGCTCCCGCGCGATGGCCGCCAGCAATTCGCCCCCGCTGGCGGCGGCGTCTTCCTCCAGCAGCTGCATCAGCCGCGCGGTGACCGCGTTGATCTCCATGAAGTGCACTGCGTCCTGCCGGTCGCGATGGACGATCAGGTAGGTGGGCTGCTCGCCCGGCACTTCGGGGAGGCTGTCGGGGCCGATGCGATGCACCGGCCAATCGTAGGCCAGGGTCCAGGCCAAGGGCGAGACGCAGGGCCGGCCGGCCAGCAGGTCGCCATTGGGATCGGCCAGATCGGGTGACAGCGTTTGCGTCGACACCGACAGGGCCAGTTCCACCCATTCGTAGTGGCACAGTTCGCGGATGAAGGGCGGATCGTCCGGATGCTCGCCGCGCTCCTGTTCGAGATAGCGCAGAAACTCTTCGGCGACGCGGTGGAACAGCGGATCGTGGCACTCGTGCCGCGCATAGAAGTCGCGCACGCGCGCATGCCAGACGTTGTCCGGCGAAATCTTGCGCAGCACCGGAAAGGCGTTGGCGAGAAAATCCTCGACATTGTTGTAGAACAGCTCGCGGTAAATCTGCAGTCGCCGGTCTTCGATGCCCTCGGGCGCTGCGTTGCGCGCGGGATCGCGCAAGTGCGCGGCGAAGCGAACCTGCGCCTGCTGGAACGCGGGCAGCGTGGCGAGCTCAGGCATGTGCGGCCTGCGCGGGCGTGTGGCGCGCCTGCAACGCATTGATGTGGCGAATCTCCCCCATCAGCTCGCCCAGCGGCGGGATGTTGAAGTCGCGCTCCAGCAGCGTCGGGATGACGCCGAAGTTGGCATAGGCGCGCTCCAGCAGCGCCCACACCGGGTCGATCACGTCGCTGCCGTGCGTGTCCACGCGCAGGTCTTCGGCCTCGTGGTAGTGGCCGGCGACGTGGATGTAGCGCACACGATTGCCCGGGATGGCATCGAGGAAGGCCACCGGGTCGTAACGATGGTTGATGCTGTTGACGTAGATATTGTTGACGTCGAGCAGCAGATCGCAGTCGGCGCGCTCCAGCACCGCCTTGATGAATTCGATCTCGGGCATCTGCTGTGCAGGCGCCGCGGCCGGCGTCCTTGAAAAAGATTTTTCGTCGCCGGCACTTGTGCTTAGCACTGCGTAGTAGCTTGCATTCTCCAGCGCGATGCGCCGTTCGAGAATGTCCTGCACACGGCGGATGCGCGCGGCGACATAGTCCACCGCCTCCTCCGTGAACGGAATCGGCATCAGGTCATAGAGATGGCCATTGTCCGAGCAGTAGGTGAGGTGCTCGGTGTAATCGCGGATGCCGTGCAGATCGAGAAATTTCCTGATGCGCCGCACGAAGTCCTCGTCCAGCGGCGCCGGGCTGCCGATGGACAGCGACAGGCCGTGCGTGACGAAGGGAAAACGCTCGGTGAACGACCGGAAGGTTTTGGCGAAACTGCCGCCGATCTCCATCCAGTTTTCCGGCGTGGCTTCGAGAAAGCCGATCTCGCCGGGCGCAACGTCCGCGAGCGGGCCGGTCAAGGCCCGCCGCAGACCCAGGCCCGCACCGCGCACCGCCGTCGTCATGGAGGACATGGCCGGATTATGACGCCGTGCGGTGCGCGATGCAGCGTGCATTACTTCTTGTTGCCGCACTTGCCTTCGCCGCACTTGCCGTCGGCCTTCTTGCCCTTGCTGGCGCCGCACATGCACTCGCCGTGCTTGGCGCCCTTTTCGCAGTTGCTGCCCTTCTCGCCGCACTTCTGCTCGGCGACCTTCTTCTCGCCACACTTCTGTTCACCGGTCTTCTTTTCACCACAGCTGTGTTCGCCGGCCTTGGCATCGTCGGCGGCGGCGACCATGTAGCCGCTGTTGAGGGCGTTGGTCTGGAACACCGAGGCGTGAGCGGCCGCGCCGGTGAGGGCGAAGGCGGCGCCGAGCGCGATGGCGAGGGGCTTGCGGTTGTTGAGGTTCAGCATGGGACGACTCCTAGTAGTGGCCCGGATGGGCCGTTGGTGGTTAGCGGTTGCCTTGAAGTACGCACTGGACAGGCGGCTGGATTCGACGACGGATCCAGTAGTCCAGGCTCACATAGCGGCCGGCGCCGGTGAAGAACAGCGACAGCAACATGATCAGATAGGTGGCGGCGAACTCGATGCCGTTGTTGAGAATCACCAGCGGCCCGAACTCGGTGAGATGGTCATAGTCGCCGTGCTCCCTCAGGATGTCCTTGGCCTCGTTGAGCCGCTCGATGGCGCCCATGGTGCGATCCGTGGCGAACGGGCCCATGCCTTCGGAGATGGCGAGCCAGCCGTTGGGCCAGTGCACGGTGACGATGGCGACCAGCATGGTGAACATCATCGGCAACGTCATCCAGCGCAGGCCCAGGCCCAACACCAGTGCGACGGCACCGGCCAGCTCAGTGCCCGTGGCCAGGCCGGCCATCAGCGTGGGAAACGGCAGGCCGAGGCCCGACATCATGTCGCCGAACCAGTCGACGGTGTCGGAGAAGTTCATCAGCTTGTTGATGCCCGCCGTCCAGAAGATCGGCGCCAGGTACAGGCGCAGCGCCAGCGGCGCCAGGAAATCTGCGCGACGCGTGCAATCGAGCAGTGCCTGGGCTTTGAGAAGGAGTTTCACGTCGGGCCACCGTTGTCATGTTCTTCCGATGGCGTGAATGCTAGGCTCATGCGGTCGGCCTAACTGCGCGCCGGCGTCCGCGTTTTATGCTCGAAAATACAGAGGACCGGATTCTCGACTCGGCGTTGGCGGCTTATCAGCTGCACGCCAAGGTCACCGACAACGCCCGTTATTGCGGGCGCTGGCAGGAGCCGGAGCCCGCCGTCGACACCTGCGTCTTTCACCTGATCGGCGAAGGCGAATGCCTGCTGGAGGCCACCTGCCTGGAGCAGCCGCAGCACCTCGTCGCGGGAGACCTCGTGGTGTTTCCGCACGGCAGCGCCCATCACCTGCAAGGTGACGGCTACACCACCATGCTCTGCGGGCAGTTCGACTTCATCACCGGTCCGCACAATCCGGTGCTCGATGCGCTGCCCGACTGCGTGATCGTGCGCGAAAAGGAAGCCGGCAGCGCATTCCGCCGCGTCGGTCAGATCATGCGCGAGGAAGCCGCTAGCGGCAGCTTCGGCAGCCGCGCGGTGCTCGACAAGCTGGCGGATTCCCTCTTCGTGATGACCGTGCGTCATCACCTCAACACCGCGCCGCAGCGTCGCGGCCTGCTGGCGGCACTCTCCGATGCCAAGCTGCGCCGCGCGCTCGCGGCGATCCATGGCACACCGGGTCGCGACTGGACGGTGGCGGAGCTGGCCGCCGAAGCCTGCATGTCGCGCACGGCGTTCTCGGAACTGTTCGGCGGCGTGATGGGCGTCAGCCCCATCCACTACCTGACGCAGTGGCGCATGATGGAAGCGCTCAAGCTGCTGCAGGATTCGCAGCTGTCCGTGCTCGCCATCGCCGAAAAATTCGGCTACCAGACCGAAGCCGCCTTCCGCCGCAGCTTCAAGCGCATTCACGGCCACGGCCCCGGACATTTCCGGCGCGCCAAATGAAAACGCCCCGGCCAGGGCCGGGGCGCGATCCGCATCGTTGACGGATTACTTGGCCGGCGCTGCCGGCTCGGCGGCGGGTGCGGCGTCCTTCTTCTCGCCACACTTCTGCTCGCCCGCTTTCTTCTCACCGCACTTCTGCTCGCCGGCGGCCTTCTTCTCGCCGCACTTGCCTTCGCCACACTTGCCGTCGGCCTTCTTGTGATGCTTGTGCGACTTCTTCGGCACCGGCGCGGCCGGCACGTCGGCGGCCGGCGCCGGACCGGTCATCGCCTCACCCGCCGCCACCATGTAACCGCTGCCCAACTCGGTCGCCTGGAACACGGAAGCCTGCGCCGCGCCGCTCACCGCCATCGTCGCGCCCAGCACGAGATACAGCGGCTTCTTGGAAATCTGGATCATGTCAGCACTCTCCTCGGATACCTGCAGTGGAAGGCGTCCCACGCCTCTGAAAACCGCGCCGGCAGCATAAGGCCTGCCACCCGCTCGCGGTCAAATCCCCAGGAAAGGTGTTATTAATTATTTATTGAATTTAAATTCGATAAATATTTAATAACATTCTGCGCAGGGAAAACGGCAAGAGCGGGTGACGCGAAAATGACCGCAACGACGCCCTCCCCTATACTTCGCCACCCTCGCGCCCATCGGCGCACCCGGTTCACGGGCCTGTAGCTCAGTTGGTTAGAGCAGGGGACTCATAATCCCTTGGTCCTCGGTTCAAGTCCGAGCGGGCCCACCAATTCTACTAAATGCACTTGCCAGAGAGGCGAAGCGACCTAAAAAAGCCCGCAGTTGCAGGCTTTTTCATACACGGTTTGGTCTCAGAGAAATTTCCGCCGGCAGTTTCTTCGCCCCATCCTTGTTGTTTCTCTATCTATGCATCGCCGGGCCCAACGGACGAATTGTGACTTTTAGATAAGCAGAGACGTCAGCTTGCGCGAGGGAATATCACTAAAAGTCGGGTAACTCTTCGGGCATATACCAACCCGCGATCTAACAACTATCTTCTACAACGATAATATCGAGGCCGACTTCAATTGAGCCCTTGGTAGCCGATGCGCCCTGTCCACAAGACCACAGACTCGCCGTCAGATTGGCCACTTTATAAGGACTTTTGTGGACGCTGGGCGGGCTAGTGCCGTAACCTCGGCTTGCCCGTTGGTTCCAATGGAGAATTAGTATGTCTGGAGGCGGAGGCGGAGGTGGTGGCGATCCTGATCCCCCAGTGTCACCATGCGATAGGCTGCGGTTCGAAGCACAACTCTCGAGCCCACAACCTGCCGTGGTGGCAACAATCCAGGTAGGCGATATCTTGCAAATTGTTGTAGCCACTTTGAAAGGCACGCTTGTGGTGCAAGTGCTCAAGGACGGTCAACCAGCTGGCGGGCTGACTGGCCCTCAAGCGGCTCAACTACGCAATTGCATCGATCAAGGGCACAACTATCAAGCCACTGTTCGGATCGTCAACGGAGGTCAGGTCCGAGTCATCGTCGAGCATATTTAATGACCCTGCATGTCGTCGGCGGAGTCTACCAAGAGCATTGCGTTCACCCGCGCTGGAACCAGATTTACGGGTCTGCCGGCCGTGCCGCATTAGCCATCGGCACGCTTGGCACCGCTGTCGTTCTCCATTCCTATATGAACGACACCGCCCAACAGCTCATCAATGAAAAGGGCGCATGGCTCGATAACTTCAGCACCAACCCCACGAATATCGACAGAATTGTCGGGTTCAACTATCTGTATGACATGGCTGTCCCGGAGAAATACGGTATCCCTCCGCAGCCTTACCCGTCGCTGATTCTTAATGAAGAAAAGATTCTTCGATTCGGAATGTTAGAAGGCGATGCAATAGTGCAAGCGGAATGGGCAGTCTACGATCCGCAGCGCGACGGAGCCTCCTTCCACCAAAATGGCTCAACGGCTAAACATCTAGCACTAGTATTGAACACGTACGAAGCCGCGAATCTAGCGGGCATGAAAGGAGATCACCCGTCTAAGACGGCCCCGATTCTGGCTCAAACGCATGGCGCCGAAGTCGTGATAGTGAAGATGGGACCTGAAGGCGCATTTGTATGGACAGCCAGTCAAACCACGCAGGTGCCAGCTTTCAGGACGTCGCGAGTTTGGAAAATTGGTTCTGGGGACTGCTTTGCAGGGCATTTTGCAAATGCTTGGATGCACGAAGGAAAAACACCAGGCGAGGCTGCTGAAATTGCGTCAAGGGCGACGGCATATTACTGCCAGATGCAGGCCTTTCCGACCCAGGCAGATCTCATTTCGACGCGCGACTATCCGGCAGTGCAACTGTCAGCCGGCTACGGAAAAGGTGTGCGTCGGCAAGTCTATTTGGCAGGCCCTTTTTTTGATTTGGCCCAAGTTTGGATGGTGCAGCGGGCTCGCGCTGACTTACAGGAGCTAGGATTAACAGTGTTCTCGCCATACCACGACATCGGAATTGGCAGTGCAGAGGATGTCGTCGGCTTAGACCTTGAGCATATCCAGAAATCGGATTTGGTAATGGCAATCACTGATGGCCTTGATTCAGGCACGATCTATGAGATTGGGTATGCCCGAGCATTGAATAAACCCGTCGTCGTCTACAGCGAGCGCCATAGGGGAGAAAGCCTGAAGATGATGGAAGGTTCCGGATGTGCCATTTGCGGTGAGTACACCACAGCGCTATATGCAACCTTGTGGGAGGCAGTCAAAATTTGAAGACCGGCTTGCTTCTTTCCGGCGGGATGGACTCAATTTCGATCGCCTGGTGGAAACGACCAGATTGGGCAGTGACAATCGATTACGGTCAAAATGTAGCTTTCGCAGAAAGAACAGCGGCTATTCAAATCTGCAAGGAACTGGGCATAGCCCACGACGTCATTTCTGTCGACTGCAGCTTGCTGGGCTCAGGCGACATGGCCGGTACTGCTCCAAATAGTCGAGCAGCAACTTCAGATTGGTGGCCATATCGGAACCAACTCATCATCACCTTGGCTTGCATGAGTGCGATTTCACGTGACGTGCAGACTCTTTATATCGGAACGGTCAAGTCAGATGGAGAGAATCATCACGACGGCACAACGGACTTCGTGCGCCAGATGGATAGCCTGGTCGCCAGCCAAGAAGGAGGGCTTCGGGTTATCGCTCCGGCAATCGAACACACTACCGCAGAACTAGTGAAAATTGCGTCCGTCCCTCCTAGCCTGCTCGCATGGGCTCACAGTTGCCATAAAGCGGACATTGCGTGTGGCCGCTGCCGAGGCTGCTATAAATATTTGGCTACATTCCGTGAGTTGGGACCAGAGTATTCTATCGGTGCATAACCCTGTACCTCGGAAGCATGCAGAGCCATACGCGCCTTTTGCGTGGCCGGCTGGCCAAAAAATTGATCTGAAACCCCGCGATTTGGCGCTAGAACTAGACTTAGCGGGGCTACTCGAAATCCGGCAGACGCGGCGAGTATTCGCCAAACCAATAGAAAGTACGGCACTGGGTGAATTTCTGTGGCTGGCTTGCAGAAATCGCTGCTCTCGCCCAAGCCCCTACGGCTCAGACCAAGAATCCCGTGTACATCCATCTGCAGGCGCATTACATCCGATCCATGTGCTCGTAGCTTCCGAGGGAAACTTATGGATGCGATACTCCCCCACGGAGCACGCGCTAACCGAAGTACTCGGGTCAGCAGGCAGTGCAACAGCGCTCCGTACTGAAACCGCTCGGCTTCTCAACGTCGCATATGGCACACTCATTGGACTCGTAGCCGAACCCGGTAAGACAGCTGCGAAATACGAGAATCATGAAACCTTAGTATGGCGCGATGCCGGGGTTGTTCTAGGCTACATGTCAGTCGTAGCCGAAGCTTTGGATATGAGCTTCTGTCCGCTGGGAATTACTGGGAGCCCACATCTGACAAACTATCTCTCAACTACTGAACTAGAGGCCGTAGGTCTCGCCGTGTTAGGTGCAAGCTGATCTCACTCAGACCAACGTTAGGCGACTTTGCCGGCTGTACCGGTTCCCTCCCCACTTGGCTTGATCACTTGATTCTCCGCGAAGCTGGTCCATTACTACGCGAACTGCAGCTGGTGAAGAAGCCATTTCGTACCAGACAACTGCGTCAAGCTCTGACGTACGCACGTCCAGCGCGTAGCTGAATTTTAAAAACCGTTCTTCAAGTTCAAGATAGTGTCGCTCAACGCTCATCGTTTTCGGGAACAGACCTATAGCCTGACCAACCCGAATGATGTGAATATCCAAGATAGCCACATCGTCAGCGTCCATCCAATTGCGAGCGATCCACGACGCAGTTTTAAGGCCAACTCCCCGCAACTGCGTCAACCAATCCCGTAACTGCCTACCAGTGGCAAATGAAGGAGCGGCATGGGCGCATGGAATTGCAGCCGCCAAGTAACGTGCCTTTTGCGCGGCAAATCTGTACCGGACGCTGCGCGGACCAACCTTCAACGGCTCAGCCAGCCAAGTTTCAAGCTGCTTTTCAGATGACGCTTCGGAAAACGCTCCAAGCGCACGCAACTTCTCAAAAGCGGCAATACCAATTGAAGCTGGAATGCCGTGCCCTCCGAGCAAGCACGCGCCGACCTCTTCGGCGAGTGTGCGTCCAAGTTTATAGCCTGCTGGCTGACCAGCTAATCGACGAGCTATGACTTGGCACTGCCAGTACGCCGGGGTCGGGAACGCGTCCACGGCTCCCCACTCAACACCATCCATTAGCTGGGCATCGGGCGCCGGAAGTTCTAGTTGAATGGTGCCGGTACGAGTCAAAATAGCCGCCGTCTGCGTCATAACATGCCTTCCCGATTGCCAACTGGGTACGTTTCACTTAGCCACTCTGAAAAAGCCGCTCGTTCAATGGGGTCCATGCGAACCACCTTGTCCTGCGGCCGTTGGCGTCTACGCCTAGCTGCCTGTCGCTCTCTGAAATCGCCGCCGAGATATCGACTATCGTAGAGAATTTGTGGCGCTTCGAAATTGAACCAAAGAGTTTCCTCGCGCAAATTCGTGTGCGTCTTCGACTGAAAGGTGCGCGTATTCCAGCCTCTAAGCGTTGAACTATAGAGCCTGTTTGCGCTGCCAGAAAGAATAACCATGCAAGGCAGCGTAACGAGCAGCGAAAGCAAACGCTCATGGTCCTCAACAGAATAATCGCAGGTGTAGACCCGAGATTGCTTACGGGTGAGAGGATGGTACGGCGGATCTGAATAGATCAGCACATTGCTGGTCATCTCATTCCTGGCAAGGAAGTCCTCGGCCCTTGTACACATCAGTTCCAATCCGGACAAGTCCCTCGCCTTCCAGGCTGAAATGACTCTGGAATCCACATCGATGCCAACGTTCCTTCGGGCAGGTCTCTTGTTTCGAATCACTGCGCCGCCGCCACATCGGCGGTGTCAGTCCCGAGGCATTTGAACGTGCCTCACTTTGAGGCGGCAGACTGCAAACGACTCCGTGGGAAGTCCACCCTGTTACCAGCGAATAGGCGCGGAGACGGTCTGACGAGAGACTGGGTGCACCACCAATCAAACCAAGGTCTTAGCGAGACTAAGCCACCAGTCGCAGCGGCGACTGTGTCGTAAACGCGCCGTGATCGGGCGCACCACTCCCGGGAGATGATCGGCCTGCCGTTGCACAACGCGTTCAGCGCCTGCGCAACCGGTGCGGCCTCAGTGGTGTGTCGGCGTGTCCGCTCAGCCGCGCCCTAGCGAGCCCTGCTCAGGCGGCACGGCCCGGCCATCGAAGATGCCCAGGATCGGCGCACCGTGGGCCCTTAGGACGGGTTCGATCTCCCGGAACAGCGCGTGGTATCGGTAGAACGGCACTCGCGGGAACGCATGGTGGATGGCGTGCAGGTTTTGCCCCAGCCAGAACCACTCCAGCGGCCGCATCCACCTTGGCATGATCAGGCTGTTGGTGTTCTTGTAGCGCGCGGATTCCGTGTACGGGTGATGCGGGCGGAATGCGAACCAGTAGACCGTGAACGAAGCGCCCAGGAGATAGGCACCGACGATCAACGCCATCCAGACCAGGAACGGTAACTGGCTCAGCAGGAGCAGGCGCCAAGTGATCGCGATGCCGATCTCGGTGGCGTAAATGAACTTTTCACGGCGTGGTGCCTGCTGCCAGTGACCTTCAAACAGAAAGGTGACCTGCACCCATAGAAACTGGAACAGGACTTTGGCGAATTCGACGGGGCCGTCGGCCATCCGACGGACTATGAAGTCCGGGTCTTTGTCGCTCTGGTTGGTGAAGCGATGATGGGTGAAGTGCTCCACGGTGTGGGTCGAGTACGGCACCATGATGATCTGCGCACAGCTATAGCCGCAGGCATCGTTGATCCATTTCAGATTCTGGCGATTGCCATGGATGTTGCCATGCGCCGCCTCGTGCAGGGGTGTATACGAGAGATACGTCGCCACGGCGTAAACCAGGACGGTGGCCCAAAGCGGCGTGCTGCCCTGCAGGTACAGACCGAGATTCGCCACGAACACGGCGACCACCGCGATCGACAGCATCACGGTTCCGCCGGCAAAACTGCCCATGTATTTCTTGGCCGCCGCGATGGCCTGCTGATTCAGCGCCGCAAGATCTTGCGCCATGTTCAATTCTCCGCAAGCACCATCAATAGCGTGGCACTGACGTTGGGTACTTTGGAAACTGTCGTCTTACCCAGGCGTTTCGCATCGACGACGAAGGGCTTCCAAGATGGCGCCCCTCGCCACGATGGTCAATGACCGGGAATGGCAGCGACCCCGGATTCACCGATGACGATTTCCGAATCCGCCAGCTTGAGGCTGCCGGTCAGACTGCTTTCGTTGCCGTCGGCGCGCAGCTTGCGGGTGGAAGCGACGGTGCCGTCGGGCTGCAAGATGACCAGGGTGCTATCGGCACCGGTCAGCAGCAGGCGTCCGTCCGACAGCGCCTCGCCGCCAAAGAAACTCACAGGCGCGGCGATCTCGATCTTCTTCCAGCTCGCGGTACCCGGGTCGTCGCTGACATAGACGTTGCCGCGCATGCCAAAAACAATGGCGCCCTTCTCGCCCCACGGCAGCACGCCGAAGAACGAACCCTCGTACGGCGTCGGTATGCGCCGCCACTGGCTGCCATCAACCGAGACGCCGACCAGGCCATGTTCTCCGGCAACCGCCAGTTGGCCGTTGCGAAGACGGGTAATCGCGTTCAGGTGCAGCTTGTCGCTGGAGAGCTCCGGCGCGTTGACGTCATGCCAGGTGGCGCCTGCGTCGTCGGTGGCCTTGATCAGGCCGAATGCACCGACCACGATCGCCTTCTGCGCATCCAGCGGCAGGATCGAGAAGATCGGGGCGTAAAGCTCCGGCTGGAAATTCTGGATCGACCATGTGGCACCGCCGTCGGCGGTGCCAAGAATCACCGCGTCGTGCCCCACTGCCCAGCCATGCTGGGCATCCGCAAAGGCGACGGCGTTGAGCCCCGTATCCACCGGGCTGGGCACCTGTCGCCAGGTCTTGCCGTCCGCCGAGCGCACGATGGCGCCGTTACCGCCGACGGCAACGATCTGCTCGCCCGCGCGCGCGATGCCCAGCAGCATGCCGCGCTCGGCGTGTGCGATTTGCAGGGCCGCGATGGGCTTGGCCGCAGCGGCGTCCGCGCCGGAGGCGGGCTCCGCCGTCAGCGCATCGGCTGCCACGGCTGCCAGCAGCAACGTTGCGGCGACTCGGACGATCATCGGGCGCAGGGTGAATCTGGCAGTCATGACGACACCGTGGCGGGTTGTGGGGAGGCCTGCTCGGCCGGGAGCTTGCGCATGAAGAAGCGCGCGAAAGCCGGCAGCATGATCAGGGCGGCGCCGGCGTTGGCCAGGAACATGATGGTCAGCAGGATGCCCATATCGACCTGGAACTGCAGGCCGGACAGCACCCAGGTGGCAACGCTGGCGGACAGCGCCAGCCCGGTCACCACCACCGCCTTGCCGGTCTGGTGCAGCGTGTCGGCATAGGCCTCCCGGATCGGCATTTTCTTCACGTACACGTTCTCTTCGAGGACGCTGAAGATGTAGATGCCGTAGTCCACGCCGATACCCGCCGCAAAGGCCGCGACCGGCAGTGTCGCCACGGTCTCGCCGATGCCCAGCCCCACCATGATGGCGTAAGTGAATACCGACACGGCGGCGAGCGGCATGACGATGCAGACGATGCCCGCGAGCCCGCGGAACGAGGCATACACGCAGATGATGATCGCCAGATAAAGCCAGAACAGCACGGTGTACTCGGTCTTCTTGATGACATCGTTGGTGGCGGCCAGCACGCCGACGTTGCCGCCGGCGAGATGGAAGCTCACCGGGTCCGAGGGCTTGGCATCGGCATTGAACCGGTCGATGGCGGCGATGATGCCGTCGATGGTCGTGGCGCGGTGATCCTGCGTGAAGACGTAGGTCGGCATCACGCTGCAATCCTCGTTCAGCAGGCCGGTGGAGGTCGTGAACTGCTGGCCAGCGAGAATGAGGCCGTCCGGCGAGCGCGGCAGCTGCATCCAGCGAGGATTGCTCTCGTTGTACTTGCCCCACACCAGCTTGTCCATGATCGGCAGGGACGCGCTCGAGACCACGCCGGGCTGGTTCTGCATGTACCAGCCGAAGCGGTTGACGCGGTTCATGATGTCGTAGTCAATGCAGCCATTGGTCTTGGTGTGGGCATAGACCTGCAGCACATCGACGCCGATCGAGTAGTTCTTGGTGATGAACTCGGAATCGAGGTTGTAGCGGGAGTTCGGCTTGAGGGCGGGAACGCCGGCATGCAGTTCGCCGATCTGCAGATCACGCGCGATCCACCAGGCGCCGCCCCAGGTCACGCCGGTGATCACCAGCACCGTCAGGGCAACAGGCTTGGTCGTCAGCACCGACATGGCCTTCCACAGCGGCTTGAACGCCTGGTCGCGACGGTGCTGATAGGAGCGGAAGCGCTCCGGCCTGGAGATTTTCACGTAGGACAGCAGGCAGGGCAGCAGGATCTTTTTGCAGATCACGACCGCGACAAGACCGAACATCGCGTTGATCGCCATCTCGCGCACGATGCCGATCGGGATCAGCAGGATCGTGCCGAAACCGATGATGTTGGTGACCAGCGCCGTGATGCCCGGGATCACGAGGCGCCGATACGTGGCGCGCGAGGCGTCAAAACTATTGAGCCCTCGATCCGCCACCTCCAGCAACCAGAAGCTGGTGATCTGGATGCCATGCGACACGCTGATGGCCAGCACCAGGAAAGGCACCAGGATCGCGAACGGATCCAGGCCATAACCCGCAATCTTCAGGATGCCCAGTTCCCAGATCACCGCGAGCAGACCGCAGCTCAACGGATACAGGGCGACGACGAAGGAGCCCATGTACCAGGACAGCACCAGCCAGACGAGGAAGACGGTGACGGCAAAGAAGCTGACGACCTCCAGCGAGGCATCCGCGACATCACCGATGACCTTGGCAAAGCCGATGATCTCGACATCGATATTCGGGTTGTAATCAGGATTCTTCGATTCGCTGACCTCCAGGGCCGAGCCCGGGAAATCCTTTTCGATCGTCTCGCCGCTGGGACCGATGGCGCTGCCGTGGATCGACCTGAAGCGGAACAGCGGCCCGCGCGGGTCCTCGTACAGCGAAGCAATGACGGTGCCGGACTTCAGAGGGGCGTCGTCATGTGCGAGCTTGACCTCGTAAAGCATCGGCCGGATCAGTCGGCCGCGAACATTCTCGAAGTTATGCGCGGTCTGGATGTAGTCCAGCTTCTCGTGAGTGCGTGGATTGACGTCCACCAGGTCCGCCACCACGAGGGCCGAACGCTGGTCGTTGGAGACCAGGCGGCCGATGATGCTGGCCTTGGCGACGTTGTCGCGAACCTTGGCCAGCGATTCCGGATCGGGATTGAATCCGGACGGGATGACGTTGCCGCCCTGGAAACCACCTTCCACCACCTCCAGGTAGCGCACGTTGGGCGTGAAGATGGAGCTGACGCGGGTCCGGTCGACGCCGGAGAGATAGAACACCGAATCGGTTGCGGTCTTGAGCGAAGCCAGGAAAGGACCGTCGTAAATATTGCTGTTGGGTGACTTCTGCGAGACCGCGAGCAGCACGGTGTTGCCACCGCCGAACTGCTCCTGGTGCTCCTTGAGGATCTTGATGTACGGATGATCCTTGGGCAGCTGCTTCTCAAAGCCTGAGTCGAGCCGCAGTTGAGAGGCCTGCCACGCCAGAAGCGCGGTCAGCAGGCCGACGACCGTCAAGGTGATCGGCCTTTTGGAGAAGATGAGCGGCTCCGTGATTCTGACGAAGAGAGTCGAGAACCAGCCGCGTGGATCACCGTGCATGGAGAATGTCCTGTCGAGACGGGCAAGGGATGGCCCGCCTTGCGGCGGGCCATCGCGACATTGCCAGGGAGTTACTTCGATGCGCGCTGCTGGACCGCGCTATCGGTGAAGAAGCCATCCGGATACTGCACGCTGTAGTCGTTCGGATGGCCCTGCGCGGACAGCGCAGTGACGAAGTAGCGGCCGGAGTCAAAGTGATAGATCACCTCGGGCACGGTGAAGTGCGTCAGCACGTTGTACTGAGGCGTCCCCATGCCCTCCTGGAAATTGAACAGGCCACCCTTGCCGTCGTAGCAGTCCACCATCAGGATGCTCCAGGAATCCTCATCCACGTAGAAGACGCGCTTGGCGTAGGTGTGACGCTCGCCAGGCTTGAGCGTGGCCTCGACCACCCAGACGCGGTGCAGCTCGTAGCGCGGCAGGTCGGAGTTCAGATGGTTGGGGCGCGCCAGTTCATCGTACTTGGCGCGAGCGATCTTGAAGTTGTCGTAGGGCACGATCATTTCGCGCTTGCCCACGAGCTTCCAGGTGTAGCGCTCGAGCACGCCGTTGAACATGTCGACCTGATCGTAGAACTGCTGACCGTCGGTACCCTCGTAAGGGTTGTCGCAACACACTGCGGGCGCGCGGCGGATGCGCTTGAGGGCGGGCGCATACAGCCACGCCGCGCGACCGGTCGCACCGGTGCCGCCGGATTCATTCACCAGAATCATGGTGCCGGCCGTGCGCGGCGGCGAGATGATCTTGGAGAGGTAGTACAGGAACAGGCCCTTGCCGTTGGTCAGAGGCACGGGATTCTTGTCGTTGGCGTAGAGAAAGTTGACGTCTTCGGTGAGCTGCGCGAGCTGGTACTTGCCGCTCGGCTCCACGATCATCTGGTCGTTGTTGCGGCGAACGTTGTTGCCACGCCACTTGAGGCGATGGTTCCAGATCACCTCGGCGCCGGTCTGCGGAATCGGATACGGAAAGCCCTGCTTGCAGTTGTCGGGGTCATCGGTTCCCACGAGCGCGCAGTTGGTGGCGTTGACGGCCGTCGACTTGTAGATGAAATCCGGCCAGGCCACCGTGCGATGGCTGGGATAGACCGTCATCTTGTAGTCCTTGAACGTCTTGAGCAGGTACTTGTGCCCCTCGCTCAGCTTGTCGCCATACTTGGCGAGGTCCGCGGACGTCACCGTGTAGAGCGGCTTGTCGGCCTCGATCGTCGGATCGCCAGCGTATTCGCCGGAGAGCTTGCCGTGCTGCTGGGCCGGCGTCCACGCAGGGATCGAGCCGTCAGCATTACCCGCGGCCGTGGCGCCGACCGGCGTCAGGTCCTTACCCAGATGAGCCGCCTGATCGGCGCTGACCTTGGCCAGCACCAGCGACGGCACGGCAAAGCTCAGCAAGGCGGATAGCACCACTACGCGTGATTTCATGTGAATCTCCTTGTCTGCGCGTTAGAACGAGTACTTGCCAAAGAACTTGAGGGTGTCTCGGTCATGGAACAGGTTGGCGTCGCCGCCGCCGGACCACATCTGGTAACCGAGATTGAAGGAAATGCTTTCGTGGTAACGGAACTCGATATTGGTATCCCACAGAGTGCGTCCCTTCACGTAATTGGAGAGATAGCCCGGCGAGTGGCCGAAGATGTCGTGCTTGAAAATGATGGTGGGATTGATGCTCAGGCCCGGCAGTACGTTCTCGTAACGGATGAGCCAGACCAGGCCCGCGCCGCCCGACCACTTGGTCGGATAGAGCCCCAGCGGCGCCTGGTGCGGGTTGAAGCGCAAACCGTCCGGTCCGTACTGGCAGGCGACGTTGGTGGAGCAGGCCTGGCGCGAGCCGTTGGCACCGGAGCCATCCGCGCCGGCCGTCGGGCTGGTATAGGTTCCCGGCACCGCCAACGCCAGCCGATCGAGCGAGGGCAGATCGAGAATCCCGCGGAAGCCGATCTCCGGCAGCCAGATCACCTGGTCGGCGCCGATGGTGCGTGCGGTGAAGTCGGTATTGCCCTCGACGTAGGTCGCGCCAAAATCCAGCGACAGCGTCTTGAAGTATTCCCACCCGCGGATATAGGAGTTGGCCGGGTTGGTGCCGACCACGCCGCCGCGGTAAGGAATGATGAAATTCGGGAATGAACGGCCTGAACCCGGCAGATGCCCGACCAGCAGATCGAAGGTATCCGGGTAAGGATTGTTGCCCGACGCCGTGGTGAAGTTGCTCGAGCCATATGACTGCTGTGCACCGGAGGCGTTGGTCCCCAGGCCGACCGTGCTGCCAGTACAGCCCGAGGACTGCAGGTGGCAATTGGTGAGCGAGGGGCCCAGACCGGCAAACACGAGATCGACGACATCCACCTGCAGCGGATCGTGCGGGCGGTACGCCGCTTCACCCTGGAAGGAGACATCGCCAAAGCTGGTATTGAAGCTGAACCCGTACATCTTGATGTCGCGCGGATACTCCAGCCTGACCTTGAGGCTATCCAGCGAGAGCGCGCTGTCGGTGGCGCCGGCGGGATCGTTTATCGGCTGGTGCAGCAGGGGGATGTTGGGACAATCCGCCAGGAACTGGGCCGTGCTGGTGGCATGCTTGGAGCAGGCTTCGTTGGCCGACCACACGCTGACCATCGGCGTGCGCGAGGTGTAGTTGGCGAAATAGAAGCCGAGATTGGTGCCGTTGTTGAGCCAGTCGGCGGTATAGGCCAGCTTCACACCGAAATTCTTGGCTGCACCAGCGGGTTCATCGTCATGCAGTCGCTGCGCCCGCGAGGTGGTGTTGGTGATCAGGCTCAACGGGTTGTCGAGATTGCGGCCCACGCCGTCCGGGTCGGGCGTGAGGTTGCCGAAGCCGACGGTGATGTAGTCCGGCCCATCGTTCTTGGTGCCGATATTCACAGGCGAGTAGAAGCCGCCTTCCGCGGGCAGTTCGATCGGTTGGAACTCCAGCGCATACCAACCCGAGAAGTTGATCTTTTCGGTTGGCGTCACGGCAAAGGACACGGCATTGATCGGCTGATAAAAGTCATCCAGACCGTTGCCGCCAATACGGAAGAAATTGTTCAGGTTCGGCGCGTTCATGACGTTGAGCGAGTCGAAGAACTCCAACGTCGCCTCGCCCCAGATCACCTGCTGGCGGCCGATTCTGGTGGTGACATCGAGTCCAGGCAGGGGGATCACGCCCGAGATGTTCAGATCCAGCAGCTGCAGACCGAGGCCGATTTCCTTCAGCGTCTGGCCGTTGCTGCGCCGCTGGTACACCTGGCCGCCAGGGCCATAGACAATGCCGCAGGGCAAACCGCCGGGATTGCGGCTGGCCGGACAGGGGGTCGAATCCACGCGCGAACCCAGGGCCGGCGAGGACACCAGTCCACCCGCGTTGGCGATGGCACCGCTCAACGAGCCGGCGGAAGGCACGCCGCTCAGAATCGAATTGACCAGCCCGCCCGCCGTGTTCGCCGAGGACGTGGCGTAACCCACCTGCTGGTAGTTCCCGCGGGTGATGATATTGGGATGGTACTCGTTGAAACGGTAGTTGCTCGGGTCGTAGAAGGCGATGGCCTTGACGAACAGCGACCAGCCCTTCCAGGTCAGCGTCACGTCCTCATTCAGGCGCAGGGGCGACTGTGTGACGTCCCACTGGCTGTAGTTGAGATTGCCGGCGTCAAAGTTGGTGCTGAATGAGCCCGGGGCGGCCGCAAGGTGCGCGGCGGCAAACGATTGCGTGGTGAACAGGCCCTGGCAGTCCTGATAGAAACTGACGTTGGGGTCGGTACGTCCGCAGACGCCCGGATTCAGATCGTTTTTGCCGATCGCCCCCGTCCGCTGCGGCTCCGTGCGCACCGCGACGCCGCCAATCAGCGTCGTATTGCTGACACCGTCGATGGATTCGCCATCGAACAGGGGCAGCTTGAACCCCAGTGAATAGGCGGGCGCCGCGACCAAAAAAGCGACCAGCGCCAGCAAGGCACTCCCGCCGCGCAGCATGACCTCGAAACGATGCGTCGAACCCATTCGTCGTCCCCTGTTTCCAGTTTCTTTTCGAATCGCAGCCCCGTAGCGCGCAGCGAGGCCGATGGCCCGAGGCCACGACCGGCAGTGCCGCTCCCAACGTGATTCATCTCCTCTGATGGCTGCGTGGCCGTTTTTTCTTGAGCGGATTGATGCGCGGACACTCGGAGTACCCGCGCCTCAGCTCAGACGCCATCGCAGTGCACAACAGCCGTCTTTTCGACGGTACTCAAGGTATAAAGAGGCAAGGGTTCAGCGCACCTATAGAAAGATAGGAAATCAGGTAGGTTGCGGGTTCTTGCCTGCTCGTCAGCGGGGCGCGTTACCCGATCGAGGGCAACGAATGAGGAGGCCGGTGCATAAGGCCCCGACCGGAGACGCCGCTGACGCTGCTTATGCGCTCAGCTGCTTGACCGGCACAGCGTCGTTATCGATGCGCTCGAGACGGAGCGGCGTTTCATCGGCGATCCATTCCCTCGAGAGGGAAAACTCCTCGGGCCGGTTGATTGCGTCCATGGCAATCAGCCGCTGTCCCTTCAGGTAAAACGCTGCAAAGGAATGGTCAGCAGGATTACCCCGCACGATCATGCGGTCGTGGCCGTTGTTGACGCCGGCACTCTGCAGCTTGATGTCGTACTGGTCGGACCAGAACCACGGCACATGCTTGAACGGCTTCGCCTTGCCGCATATCGCCGCTGCGACCGTGCGTCCCTGCTCAATGGCATTGGGCACTGATTGCAGGTGCATCTGGGCGTCGTAAAAACGTGAGCGGTGCTCGGAACAGTCGCCAGCCGCATAGATGTCGGGAACGGAAGTGCGGCAATAGTCGTCTGTCACGATGCCCTTGTTACAGACAATGCCTGCGTTCAAGGCAATATCAATGTTGGGCTGCATGCCGATAGCGACGATGATCAGATCGGCGGGGTACTGCGAACCGTTCTGACAACAGGCGCGGAGCGTGGGCCCGTCCGCTTCTATGTAGGTCACTATTGTCCCGCAATGCACGTGCACACCGTGCTGCCGGTGAAGGTCCGAATAGAATCCCGCGACAAACGTGCCCGTGACGCGGGACAGCAACTGCGGAGCTGCTTCCAGTATCGTGACGTCCAGTCCCATCTGGCGCGCCACCGCGCCAACCTCCAAGCCGATGTACCCGCCACCGATCAGTACCAGCCGCGCACCTGGTCGCAGGCCGCTGCGGATGTGGTTGACGTCGTGCAGCGTCCTCAGATAGTGAACGCCCGGAAGGTCGGCACCCGGGACGTCGAGCAACCGCGGCCGGCCACCGGTTGCAATCACCAGGTGATCGAAGCCCAGGGCGGAGCCATCGGAGAAATCGATCGTGCGATCCGGCAGGCGCAACCGCAAAGCCGACAGCCCAGTCCTAACCTCGATATCGGTGTCGACGTAGAACGTCCGCGGCCGCAGCATCAGCCTTTCCTGGGGCACCAAGCCGGCAAGGTAGTTCTTGCAAAGCGGCGGCCGGTTATAGGGCAGGTACGGCTCGTCGCCGGTGACGACGATGCGTCCGACATAACCCTCCTGCCGCAGGTTCACTGCCGCCTGAAAGGCCGCCTGCCCCGCGCCGATGATTGCTACCAGTTGTTTGGCCATGATTTCGGATATTTTCAAAGTCGATCGTCAAGGGCACCTATCGATCGGTAGGAAATCCGCCCGTCAAAGCTTCAGGCCAAGATCACGAACTGCGCGCAGCAGCGCTGTCCGGTTACCGACGCCCAGCTTCTCGTAGAGGTTATGGAGATACCACTTGACCGTCCCCTCCGAGATGAAACACCGCTGCGCCAGTTGCGCATTGCTCAGACCATCGCTCAGCAGCGCCAGAATCTGGCGTTCGCGCTTGTTGAATACGGTCGTTGGGGTGTCTTTCAGCGCGGGGTCCTCAGGCGAATCGATGAGCTCGAGCAGCTGTTTCGCCAGCACGATTGCGGGGCGGAAGCCACCCCGGGCATCGCTCAACCAGCGACGGATCATGGCCATCACCACCTTGCCCTCGTCCACGAAGGTGCGGAGATAACCCTCGACACTGGCGATCTCGAGCGCCTCGCCCAGCGCAGCCAACGAGCCGCGATCGTTTCCGCACAGGTCCTCCGACAGCGCGAACAGGATCAGGGCCTCGCACAAGCGGCTCTGCCTTCCCTGCGCCCGAAGGCGCGGCAGCAGTTCCTGTGCGATCTGCCGCGCGGTGTTGCCCTCGCCGTCGGCAATCGCAATTCGCACCTGGAGGAGCCTCGCGGTCGTTTTCATCCGGTAGGCAGAAGGAATCGACTGCAGAATCGGCTTGGCCTGGCTGGATGCCCCGCTGCGCACCAGCAGGAGCGCCCGCTCAATGCGCAACGCTGCGTTCAGCCTGGGGAAATCGCGCTGCACGGCGATGAGTTCACCCTCCGAGAGAATGTCCAGCGCCGTGCCGAAGTCACCATTGGCCGCACGCGCACGCGCGGCAGCGGCGTAACCCAGGCATACCGCGTCGACGACCCCCTGGTCGGACAGCAGGGAAAGCACTTCCCCTAGAATCTCGCGGACTTTTTCCAGTTCATTGCGCTCATAGCGCAGAAACGCTTCCTGAGCCCTCAACAGGGTTCTCAGGTTGCCGAAGCCCTGAGAGCCGGGGCAGCGGGTCAGGCCGGCCTCAATCTGTGCCAGCGCCGCGCGATAACGCCCCGCCTGGATCAGCACCAGTGCATTGACGACGTGCGCCCACACAGTGCCGTAGGCGGACTGCACGGAATTGAATCCATACATCGCATCGCGTACCGCCACCTGTGCGCGGTCGAAATCCGCCGTGAACTTCAGGCTGAACGCGAGGACCGTCGAAGCGATTCCCAGGGCAAACGACTCCTTGCCGCTGTTATTTCGCAGCCATTGCTGGGAAAGGATGCCTGCAAGCGAGAAATCGTCCCGCAAGGCCGCGATGACCGTGCGCTGCAGATGCAGCGCGTCTGCCAGGGCACCCTCTCCTGCCTGGGAGATCCGGGCAAGTCGAGACTCGGCCTGTGCAAATTGACGCTGGAAGATCAGGGCCCAAGCTGCGATGGAATCAATTTCAGGATCGAAAATCCGCGTCACTTTCTCCCACCGCTCGATCAGACCCAGCAGCGTCTGATGCTGGCCGGTGCGAAACAAGAAATTGAAACCCAACTCCTTGATCCACCCCCGGGCAAGCGCAGCCAGTTCGGGACCGCCATCCAGCGCGAGCCCCACCGCTATCGCGCCCCTGCCGTGCGTCCATTTCCACTCGGCCGCCTCACGAAGGACTTCCGTCTTCGTCCTGGCTGCCGCGTCCGCCAGCAGGCGCGCAGCAACCTCCCTGATCAGGGCATGCAGCGATACCGTGGTGCTATCGTCGAGATCACGATTCTGAACCAGCCCCAACGCGCGAAAATTCAGAATGGCGATATCGACCTTCGAAGCGGGCGGATTGAGCGCAATCAAAAGCGACACGGGCGCGCTGCCAACACAGGAGAGCGTCCACAGCACGTCCCTATCATCCTCAGACAACGTCTGTATGAACCGCTGGTAGATGTATTCGCGCAGCGGCGCGGATCCAGCCGTCACATCGCGTGCAAGCGCCTCGTCTCCAAGATCGATGGGCGCAGCCAGTGCAATCTGGGTCAGGGCGGGCCAGCCCTGTGTCACCTGATAGAGCCAGTCGAGTTGTGCATCGTTCAGCGGCCGTCCCCGCAGTTGCGACAGCTCGCTCACTTCCTCCCGGGTCATGGCGAGGCTGGGTGCCTGAACCCAGGTGACCTTGCCCTCCGCGGTGAGGCGGCCCAGTCCCAGCCCGACGTCGAAGGGTTGCATCGTCAAACACAGGCAGAGCTTGCTGGACGCGAGGGTAAGCAAGCGCTCGAGATAAACGCAGGCATGGCGGTCAGCGATGGCATGCACATCGTCGAAGACAATCACGAAGCGCGTATCGGCATTCGCCAGATGGGTGCAGAGATGGGCAAAGCGCTCGGAGAGCCCTGCCTCGCCGTCGATACCCGCCTCCTCCTTGCCGACAACGTCGGCGCCCACGGCTTCCAGCACACCGTTCAGAAAGATGATCGGGTCGCCGCTGGATGCATCCAGAGAAATCCAGCAGCAGGTGGCATCCCCGCGATGCAGAGCCAGCCACATTTCAGCCAGAACCGTCTTGCCGTAGCCGGACGGCCCCTCGATGACGAGAATCGGCAGCCCGGCATCCAGCGCCAGCAACCGCTGGCGGGGCACCAGCAATCGCCGGGTTTCGGGCAACGCTCCCTTGAGCGATGGGCTCCAGCTTTGGCGAAATTTCATCCTGGAGCACTCACCCGGACGTCGCTCGACAGGCGCTGGCGGACCTGATGTCTACTGTGTTCAAAATCATTTCTCATTTTTCATGGCCCCTCGAAGCGCGAACAGTCATATAGCGCCAATATATGGTCATAATGCGTCATGCTCATGGTGATGACTTTGCGCGAGAGGCATCAACGGGCAAGCCTATCCCCCGACGTCTGATCTCTTCGGCGACGCCCTTGGAGTGGTCTTGAACGACATGATCGCCAGCGCCAGCGGTCTCACGTGGCAACTGCCGGCGAGACCGTCCGCAACGCCGCAGGCCCGCCGTGATGGCCTACTCCCAAACGCTATTACTACGCAGCCGTGAAAATGGTTGCGTGCAGGCCCATGGCGTGGTGACGAATACTGCCGGAGGTCCGCTTTCGACAGGGCAAAAAAAACCCGCAGCGTCGCCGCTGCGGGTTCATTGGGAGCGGAGGTAGGGAGTCCTCCTCGGAGACAGGGATGATCTCCTTGAAGATCATCCTATTCCTGCAAGCTGACTCGCCGCTGAATGGAGCAATCGCTCCATCCGCTCCGCCAAAATCAGCTGATGTGCTTGCTGACCAGCTTGGTCATCTCGAACATGTTCACGCTGGACTTGCCGCCGAACAGCTTCTTCAGCTTGTCGTCGGCATTGATCTGGCGCTTGTTCTTCTGGTCCTGCAGGCCGTTCTTCTTGATGTAAGCCCAGAGGCCCTTGGTGATCTGGCCACGGGGCTGCGCCTTGGCACCGACGATTTCCGCCAGCGTCGCGCTCGGCGTCATCGGCTTCATCAGCGCTGCGCTCGGCTTGCGCTTGGCCTTCTTGACGACTTTCTTGGCCGCCTTCTTCGGCGCGGCCTTCTTGACGACCTTCTTGGCCGCCTTCTTCGGAGCAGCCTTCTTGGCTGCCGGTTTCTTCTTGCTCACTTTCGCCATGACTATTTACTCCACTTAGAGATACGCCCGGGTGGATGCCCGGGCGTCAAGCGCTCTTCAAGTTACTTCTTCTTCGCCGCCTTCTTGACGGCCTTCTTTGCAACTTTCTTGACGGCCTTCTTCGCAACCTTCTTGACCGCCTTCTTCGCCGCCTTCTTAGCCGGCGCCTTCTTCGCTGCCTTCTTCTTCGCAACCATGATGAACTCCCGCTGTGATGGAGACTTGAATTTACTCCATATTAAACACGAATTTCAAACATGCCCCCTAGGAGAATGCGTGGCGGCGGGTTGCGCCGCAGGCTGCAGCAAAATTTTCCACGCTTCGCGCAGCACTCGAAAAAATCGATTTTCCCTAGGGAAAATCGGAAAAATTCGCCTCGGACATCGATGCGAGATGTGATTAAAACCGGCCGAAGATGCACGCGCAGACAGCGATCCGCGCATCGCTGCGGCAACGGCTCATCAAGGCGATTTTGCGCAAAAAAGGCGGCATCTGTGGCTGGTCATCACAGATGCCGCGAGCGGTCCGGTCGCGCCGAAGGAGGAGTATTCGGCGCTCCGGCTCTCATGGAACAAGGGGAGTAAAACAGAAGTGCGCGACGGAAAATGCGGGCCTCGCCGCAAATCATCGACCGTCTTCAAGCGGTCAGTGCATGCCCTCGATACCTCTGGCTCCGAAGGGCGGTCGCGCCAGCCAGAGGATCGGAATGATGATCAGGAAGATCACGCCGTACAGGCGGAACATGTCATTGGCCGCCATCGTCTGCGCCTGCACGGCAACGACATGATCGAGCAACGGCTGCCAGTGACTCACGTCGCCGCCCACCGTGCTCTGCAGCTGCGCCTGATAGTGCTGCCAACCCGGCGCCTGCGCGTTGACGTGCTCGGCCAGAACCGTGCGGTGATAGGTGGAACGATCCTGCCACAGCCAGGTGCTGATGGCGGTGGAAAGACTGCCGGCGATCGTGCGTACGAAATTCGACAGGCCCGACGCCGAAGCGATCTCGTGCGGCTGTACACCCGACATGATGATCTGGTTGATCGGCACGAAGAAGAACGCGATCCCGACACCCTGGAAGAAGCGTGGCAGCGCGTACTGGAGGTACGAGGACGAATCCGTGCGCGTCGCCGCCCAGAACGAGGACACGGCGAAGATGAAGAAGGCGAAGCTGGTTGCCGCGCGCAGGTTCAGCCGGTTGACGTTCTTGCCGACGATGGGCGCCAGGATCAGCGGCAGAATGCCGACCGGCGCCGTCGCCAGCCCCGCCCAGGTGGCGGTGTAGCCCACCGTGGTCTGCAGCCACAGCGGAAAGATCACGCTGATGCCGAAGAAGCCGAAGATGCCGAGTCCCATCGCCATGACGCCGAAGCGGTAGTTGCGCTGGCGAAACAGACTCAGATCCACGATCGGATGCCGGTCGGTCAGTTCCCAGGCGACGAGAAAAATCAGCCCCACCAGCGCCGTCAGCCCCAATGCCACGATCACCGGCGAACCGAACCAGTCGAGATCGTTGCCGTTGTCGAGCATGAACTGCAGGCTGCCGACACCGACCACCAGCAGAAACAGGCCGACGACATCGATGGGATTCTTGATCATCGGCGTCTCGCGCTTGCGCATCAGCGTCCAGGTGATGATCGCGGCGAACAGCCCCACCGGCAGATTGATGTAGAAGATCCATGGCCACGACAGGTTGTCGGTGAGCCAGCCGCCGAAAATCGGGCCAAACACCGGCGCGACGATGACCGTCATCGCCCAGAGGCCCAGCGCGATGCCGCGCTTCTCCGGCGGGTAGTTCACCATCAGCAGCGACTGCGACAACGGCACCATCGGTCCCGAGACCAAACCCTGCATCAGACGGAACAGCACCAGCATCGGCATCGTGGTGGCCAGACCACACAACGCGGAAAAAACCACGAACAGCAGCACCGAAAGGCAGAAGGTGCGCACCTCGCCAAAACGCTTCGACAGCCAGCCGGTGAGCGGCTGCATGATCGCCGCCGCCAGCGAATATGAACTGATCGCCCAGGTGCCCTCGGATGGGCTCACCGCCAGGCTGCCGGCGATGTTGGGAACCGAGACGTTGACGATGGTGGTGTCGAGCACCTCCATGAACGTCGACAACGCCACGCCGACGGTCAGCAGCACCAGCGGCAACCCCTTGAGTGGGGCCTGCGATGCCTTCTGCACGCTTGCGCTCACGCTCGGCTCAGCGCTTCGCGGCCGGCAGGTTGGCGCGGATCACCGCATCGGCCTCGGTCTCCGCCGTGGCGAAGTCCTGGTCGTAAACCGTGGTGCTGGCCACCGGCTGCTCGCTGGGCGCCGTCGCCAGCACCGCGCCGGTACGATCCGTGGTATCCACTTTCACATTGGACGACAGGCCAATGCGCAGCGGATGCTCGTCCAGTTCCTTGGCATCAAGCGCGATGCGCACCGGCACGCGCTGCACCACCTTGATCCAGTTGCCGGATGCGTTCTGCGGCGGCAGCAGCGCGAACGCACTGCCAGTGCCGGCGCCGAGACCGGCGACCTTGCCGTGAAACACCACGCTGCTGCCGTAAGCATCGGTATCGATTTCCGCCGGCTGGCCGATGCGGATGTGCGCAAGTTGCACTTCCTTGAAGTTAGCGTCGATCCAGACTTCGTGCAGCGGGATCACGCTCATCAGCGCCTGGCCCGGCTGCACATGCTGGCCGACCTGCACGCCGCGCTGGGCGACATAGCCGGTGACGGGCGACAGGATCGCGCCGCGATGCACGCCGATCCAGGCATCGCGGTAGGCCGCCTTGGCCTGCAGCACGGCGGGATTCTCCTCGAGCGGCGCGCCATCGACCAAGGCGTGCGCCGCGGCGGCCTGGCGCTGTGCCAGTTCATAGGCGGCGCGCGCGGTGGCGACGGCCTCGCGCGCATGGTTGACCTCTTCCGGCGCGATGGCATGCGCTGAAAGCAAAGGCTCGCGGCGCGCAAGATCGGCCTGCGCGCGATCCAGCTCCAGCTTGCGGCTGGTGACAGCGGCGTCGTTCTGCGCAGCGATCTCGACCAGTTGCCGTGCCTGCCGCACGGTCTGCGCCAGCGCGCTCCTGGCCTTTGCAAGATTCACTGCGGCGTCGGTCGGATCCAGCTTCACCAGCACCTGGCCTGCCTTCACCAGTTGCGTGTCATCGGCCAGCACCGCGATGACCGTGCCCGGCATCTGCGCCGAGATCGCGACCAGATTGCCGCCGACGTAGGCGTCGTCCGTGGTCTCGCGCTGCGAGAACACGAACAGCCACAGCAGCAGCCAGACCAGGCCCGCAAGCAGGAACACGCCGCCGATGATCAGCAGCAGTTGCTGGCGTTTACCGTTGCCGTTGGCCGCCTGGGGCGCGCCGTTCTGGGAATTGACGTTGTCGCTCATGTGGGAGTCCGGGAGATCAATGCTTGTTGACTGGCTTGGCGGCGAGATAGCCGCCGCCCAGCGATTTCTTCAGGGCGATGTCGGTCGCGACCGCCTGCGCGTCGAGCGCGATGACGCCATCGCGCTGCTGCAGCAGCATCGCGTCGGCGAGCAGCGTCGGGCGGGCATCGGTGAGTCCCTGACGCTCGCGGGCGCCGGCGCTGTCGCGCAAGGCCGTGGCGGCATCCACCTCCGCACGGCGCTCCTTGCGACGCGCGTCGATCTGCTGCGCGGTCAGGGCCTGCGTCGCCACCTCGCGCGCGGCATCGACCAGGGCACTGTTGTACGCCGACACCGCCGCATCGAGGTCGGCCTGGCTGATGCCGTAACGGGCGCGGATCAGGCCGCCGTCGAAAATCGGCAGGTGCAGCGCGGGCCCGAAATTGAATACGCGGCTGCCCGCGCGGAACAGCTTGTCCATGTCGATGGCCGAAAGACCGGCCAGCGCCTTGATGCTGATATCGGGGAAAAAGTCCGCGCGCGCCGCATCGACGTTGCGCGCCGCCGACTCCACGCGCCAGCGGCTGGCCGCGATATCGGGTCGCCGCGCGATCAGGTCGATGCTGGCGTTGGCCGGCAGGCGGCTGTCCACGCGTGGCAGCGGCGCGGGCTTGAGATCAGGCAAGGCTTGCGGTGAAACGCCTGCCAGCGCCGCCAGCACCACCCGCCGGAGCTGCGCGGAACCTTCCAGTGCCGCCACCACCTCGCGCGACGAGGCGAGATTGCCCTCGGCCTGCTGCAGCACGTCCGGTACATCGATACCGCTGCTCACGCGCAGAGCGTCGATGTCGCGCACGCGCAGCTGACGATCCACCACCTCGCGCGCCAGCGCCAGCCGCGCCTGGTCGGCCTGCCAGCCGAAGTACGTATCCGCCACGGCGCTGGTGAGCGTCAGCAGGGCGGTGGCGTTCTCGGCCTCCGCGGCGTGCACCTGGTCCACCACCGACTCGACGACGGCGCGCTGCTTGCCCCACCAGTCGAAGTCGTAGCTGAACTGCAAGCCCAGGTCGGCCTGCGAGTACCAGTGGAAGCCCAGGAACTTGGGCGGGATCAGGCCGCTGTCGCTCATGCGCTGGCGTGTCCAGGTACCGCTGGCATCGACGCGGGCACCACTGGCGGCACTCGCCGCACGCACGTTCTGCAGCGCGCTGTTGAACCGCGTCTGCGCCGTCACCAGCGTCGGCGCACCGCGCAGCGACAGCGCGATCAGGGCATCGAGCTGCGGGTCGCGGTACTGCTTCCACCACTGGGCGTCCGGCCAGTTGCCCGCGCCGGGGCCAGGCCGCTCGACGCCGGCGAGCGGCACGTCTTCGCGCAGGGCCGGCGCAGGCGGTGGCGAAGGCCAGCCCGCGCAGCCGGCGAGCAGGGCGACGCACAGCGGCGCGGCGAAGCGGGACAAGAACCTGATCATGGCTGCTCCCCGGCGTGCTGCGCGTGCAGCACGGCCGCGATCTTCTGCAGGCCCTGCGTCATGACCTGCTTCTCGCGCTCAGTGAGCACCGAAAGGAAGGCGGACAGCTTGGGATGAAACTGCGGCAATAGCCGCTTGACCAGGGCCACGCCCTCGTCGGTGATTTCCAGCAACACGCGGCGACGGTCGACGTCGCTGGCGGTGCGGCTGACCCAGCCGCGGGCGACCAGGGAGTCGACGATGCGGGTCATGTTGGTGCGGCTCTGCGTGGCCAGCTCGCTCAGGTCGCTGGGGTACGCCTGCCGCTCCGGGTTGCAGAACAGCTGCATCAGCGTGCGGAAATCGGTTTCGTTGAGGCCATGCGGCCGCAGCATGCCGTCGAAGCGCGACGACATCTCGTCGGCGATGCAGCTGATCAGGCGCACCAGGCGAATATCGTCGCCGGGCGCGTTCGGGAAGATCGTGGCGACACGCGTGACGGCGGAATCGACCCGGGTCACCAGCGGACAGCTCGTCCGCGAGGCAGAGGTAACGGCCATGGTTGAACGGTAAATAGTTCAGTAATGAATTATTAAGCTAGCAATTATCTTTTGCCGCCGCAAGCGCCATCGGCAGGATCGCCACGCACCTCCTGCTCCCCAGTCCGGACGAAGCCGGCCAGCGCCGGATGGGGAAAATGCATGCCGAAACAGGGCGCAGCGGGTAAAGTGGCGCCCCCAAACAATCTGCCGAACCACCGTTACAGAAGGATTGCCGGCCATGACCCAACAGATCGCAACCAACGTCGTATGGCACGAAGGCGAAGTCAGCCGCCAGGACCGCAGCCGCCTGCTCGGCCAGAAAGGCGCGACGGTCTGGTTCACCGGCCTCTCCGGCAGCGGCAAGAGCACGGTGGCGGTGGCGCTGGAGAAGGCGCTGCTGCAGCGCGGCCATCTCGCCTACCGGCTCGACGGCGACAACGTGCGCTTGGGCATCAACAAGAACCTCGGCTTCTCGGCCGAGGACCGCAAGGAAAACATCCGCCGCATCGGCGAGGTCGCCAAGCTCTTCGTCGACGCCGGGCTGATCGTGCTGTCGAGCTTCATCAGCCCCTACCGCGAGGACCGCGACACGGTGCGCCAGCTGCACGCCGCCGGCGGCTTCGATTTCATCGAGGTCTACGTCGACTGCGATCTGTCGGAGGCCGAACGCCGCGATCCCAAGGGCCTGTACAAGAAGGCCCGCGCCGGCCAGATCAAGAATTTCACCGGCATCGACGATCCCTACGAGGCGCCTCTTGCCGCCGAGCTGGTGCTCAAGAGCGACCGCATGACGCTGGAGGCGGAAGTCGCCGCCCTGCTCGACCTGCTGGAAACGCGCGGCATCCTCAAGCCCGCGACCTGAGCCGCGCGGCGCCCGCGCAGGCGCTCAGGCCGCGAGATAACGCTCCCAGCCGTAGTCGGTGTCGCCGATCACGACGAAGCCGGGATTGAGCAGGCTGTCCTTCTGGTTGTAACGCAGCGGCGTCAGTTCCGGCAGCCGCAGGATCTTGCCGCCCGCCTCGTCCACCACGCAGTGGCCGGCGGCGGTATCCCACTCGGAGGTGGGGCCGGTGCGCGGATAGAGGTCCGCCTCGCCGGCCGCCACCAGGCAGATCTTCAGCGCGCTGCCACGGCTTTTGGCCTCGTGCGCGGGCAGGCGCGCCAGCAGCGCATCCAGCGTGGCGTCGCGGTGCGAGCGCGTGACCACGAAGGTCGGCGTCGCCGGCACCGGCCTGCGCACGCGCAGGCGCCGCTCGGCATCGCCGCGCCGCTCGTAGGCGCCGGCACCGCGGGCGGCGTAGTAGCTGACGTCCAGCGCCGGCACATGCACCACGCCGATCACCGGTTCGCCGTTTTCCACCAGCGCGATGTTGACGGTGAAATCGTCATTGCGCTTGACGAACTCGCGCGTGCCGTCGAGCGGGTCCACCAGCCAGTGGCGCGGCCAGGTGCGGCGCGTGGCGTAGGGAATGTCCGCCGCCTCTTCGGAGAGCACCGGGATGTCCGGCGTCAGCGCCTGCAGCGCGGCGGTGATGTGACGATGCGCGGCGAGATCGGCCTGTGTCAGCGGCGAGTCGTCCTCTTTCTGCGTCACCGTGAACTCGCCGCGGTAGAAGGTCATGATGCGCTCGCCCGCTTCGCAGGCGATGGTCAGCACGTGTCGGGCCAGCTCGAAGCTCATAACGGTTTCCTTGGAATTTCTCAGACGCGACCGTTCACGGGGATGGCGGCGCCGGTGATGGCGCGCGCGCCGTCGGACAGCAGGAAGGCGATCACATCGGCGATGGCCTCCGGCGCGACCCAGCGGCTGAAATCCGCGCCGGGCATCTCCGCACGGTTCTGCGGCGTATCGATGACGCTGGGCAGCACCGCGTTGACGGTGACGCCGCGATCTTTCACCTCCTCGGCCAGCGCCTCGGTCAGACGCGCCACGCCCGCCTTGGAGGCCGCGTAAGGCCCCAGGCCGGCGCCGGCCTTGGCGGCGGCGGCAGCGCCGATGTTGACGATGCGGCCGCCTTGCCGGAGCAGCGCCGGCAGCGCCGCCTTGCTCGCGGCCACCGCGGTCTTGAGATTGACCGCGTGCAGGAAATCCCAGGTCTCCAACCCGCCCTGCTCCAGCGGCTCCCAGCGGAAGGTGCCGGCGATGTTGACCAGGCCATCGAGCCGGCCAAAGCGCTCGACGATGGCGGTCACCGCCTTCTGCGCCTCGTCCAGCGACGAGAGATTGACGCCGCCCAGCAGCAGCGCGCCCTCGGGCGCGCCCGTGGCCGGCGCTGGCGCGCGGTCGATCAGCGCCAGTTGCGCGCCCTGTGCGGCGAGGCCGCGGCCGACGGCGAGACCGAGGTTGCCGAAACCGCCGGTGACGGCGATGACTTTGTGATCGAGGCGCATGGTCGGAAGTCCGGAGTGGGGGCCGCAAATTCTACGCGCAGCTCCGACGCGCAATCTGCGCGTCATCGACGCGGCGCGCGTGCCCGGTTCGCTCTAATCCGGGCGGACGAGCCGGCTGGCGCTGCGTCGGGACCCGGACCGGCGCCACCCGCTCTCCCGGTTTTTCCTGGGGAAATAGTTATATATTATTTATTATTTTTATATTTAATTGATAATTAATAACAGTCTGAAAGCGTCCGGCGCAGACAGCGGGTGGCAGGCTCCCGCCCCGCACAGCGGCCTCACCACTGCGTGCGCTGCGGCAGCAGGCCGCGCAGTTCCTCCGGCGTGAGGTCGCGCCACTGACCCACCGGCAGATCGCCGAGCTTGACGTTGATGATGCGCACGCGTCGCAGGCTGCGCACGTTGTAGCCGAACACCTCGCACATGCGACGGATCTGGCGGTTGAGTCCCTGCGTGAGGATGATGCGGAAGACATTGGTGCCACTGCGCGTCACGCGGCAGGGCTTGGTCTTCATGTTCAGCTCCGGCAGCATCACGCCGCGCGACATGGCGGCGACGAATTCGTCGGTCACCGGCCGGTCCACCGTCACCACATATTCCTTCTCGTGATTGTTCTCGGCGCGCAGGATTTCGTTGACGATGTCGCCGTTGCTGGTCAGCAGGATCAGGCCGTCGGAATCCTTGTCGAGCCGGCCGATGGGGAAGATGCGTTCGCGGTGCCCGACGAAATCGACAATGTTGCCCTCGATGTGGCGTTCGGTGGTGCAGGTGATGCCACGCGGCTTGTTGAGCGCGATGTAAACCCGCGCCTTCTTCTGCGCGGCAGAGACGAGGCGCCCGTTGAGGCGCACCTCGTCGCCGTCGTTCACCTGCGTACCGAGCTGGGCGCGCGTCCCGTTGACCGTGACGCGGCCCTGCTCGATGAAGGCATCCGCCTCGCGCCGCGAGCAGATGCCGGTTTCGCTGATGAACTTGTTGAGGCGCATGCCTTACGGCTGGCCGATGTAGTCCATCTTGCCCAACTCCACGCCGTTGTGACGCAGGATGTTGTAGGCGGTGGTGATGTGGAAATACACATTCGGCAGCACGAAACCCTGCAGGTACGGCAGGCCCTTGAAGTTCATCTCGCCACGCGGGCTCTTGAGCACGATGTCGCGGCCTTCGGAACCGTCGATCTGTTCCGGCTTGAAGCCGGCGACATAGTCGCGCGTCTTGCGCACGCGCGCGATCAGCTGCTCGAGCGTGGTCTCGTTGTCGTCGTACTTCGGCGGCTCGATGCCGGCGAGGCGCGCGACGCAGCCCTTGCTCATGTCGGTGGCGATCTGCACCTGGCGCGACAGCGGGAACATGTCGGGATACAGGCGGAAGGCGACCAGCGCTGCCGGCTCCAGCTTCCTGGCCTCGACGTGGGCCACGCCCTTTTCGAGGATGGTGATGAGATTGCCGAGGGCGCGGGTCAGCACCGGGACCGACGCCTGATACATGCTGATGCTCATGCTGCTTCTCCTGATGACGATGCGTAGACGAAAACGCTCAACGGCATTCGACCGTCGCCTTGGCGACGCCCGAACTGAGATTGAGCGGCGAAAGAAGAGTGAGTTTCTCCCAGACCTTGAGCGTGCCCGGCGCGCCGCCGATGGCCCACTCGTCGGTGATCTTCTGCGTGCCACTGCGCGCCTGGATGCGACGCACCTGCGTGCGGCTGCCGTTGCTGCGCTCCCAGACGTATTCCAGCGTCACCGGCGGCTTGGCGATGCGGACGGTGGCGGTGAACTCCAGCGCCGCCGGGCAGTCGCCGGCATAGTGATCCGGCACCGCCACCACGCCGGCCACGGCCACCGGCTCTGCGGCCTTGGCATGGCTGCGCGCCATGACGGACAACGGGATCGACAGCAGCAGCGCGGAAACAATCGCGGCGGAACGGGCGTGGCGCATGAGACCTCGGCAGGCGATAAACCGCGCGCAAGATGCCTGAAGCAGCCGCCGCGCCGCAACTGTTGCGAGGCGCTACCGCGTGCCTGTTGCGCCCGCTGTCGCAGGCGAAGCTGCAGCGCGCCATTGCCGACTCGGCAGCGCCCGCCCGATCCGGTTCATGTCGCGCCCTCCCCGCCGGGTCCCCGCCCGCCGGCTGGTAGAATATGACACCGTTTCCGCCGTACCGCGTATGCCCGCCGCCCGTTCCCGCCGTTCCCGTCAAAGCGCCGCACCCAAGGTCGGCTTCGTCTCGCTCGGCTGCCCGAAAGCGCTGGTCGACTCCGAGCGCATCCTCACGCAGATGCGCGCCGAGGGCTACGAGACCGTGCCGACCTACGACGCCGCCGACGTGGTGGTGGTCAATACCTGCGGCTTCATCGACTCCGCCGTGGCCGAGTCGCTGGACGCCATCGGCGAGGCCATGGCGGAGAACGGCAAGGTCATCGTCACCGGCTGCCTCGGCGCCAAGAGCGCGATGATCCGCGAGAAGTTCCCGGACGTGCTGTCGATCAGCGGCCCGCAGGATTACCAGACGGTGATGGAAGCGCTGCACAAGGCGGTGCCGCCGCAGCACGATCCCTTCGTCGATCTGTTGCCACCGCAAGGCATCAAGCTGACGCCGCGGCACTACGCCTACGTCAAGATTTCCGAAGGCTGCAATCACAAGTGTAGCTTCTGCATCATCCCGTCGATGCGCGGCAAGCTGCGTAGCCGGCCGGTGGACGAGGTGCTGCGCGAGGCCGAGCGGCTGGTGAAGTCCGGCGTCAAGGAGCTGCTGGTGATCTCGCAGGACACCAGCGCCTACGGTCTCGATCTCAAGTACGCCAGCGCCCAGTGGCGCGACCGCGACTACGAAACCCGCATGCGCGATCTCTGCCGCGGCCTCGGCGAGCTGGGTGTGTGGTCCCGCCTGCACTACGTCTATCCGTATCCGCACGTCGACGAGATCATCCCGCTGATGGCGGAGCGCAAGATCCTGCCGTATCTCGACGTGCCGTTTCAGCACGCCAGCACCAAGGTACTGAAGGCGATGAAGCGCCCGGCCGCGGCCGAGAACACGCTCAAGCGCCTCGCCGCCTGGCGCGCGATCTGCCCCGACATCACGGTGCGCAGCACCTTCATCGTCGGCTTTCCCGGCGAGACCGAAGCAGACTTCGAGGAGCTGCTGGGCTGGCTGCAGGAAGCGAAACTCGACCGCGTCGGCTGCTTCCAGTACTCGCCGGTGGAAGGCGCCACCGCCAACGATCTGCCCGGCGCGGTGCCCGACGAGATCAAGCAGGATCGCTACGACCGCTTCATGCAGGTGCAGGCCAAGATCAGCACCGCCAAGCTCAAGGCCAAGATCGGCCAGACCATCGACGTGCTGGTGGACGAGACCGGCGGCGAGGCGGTGATCGGCCGCTCCTGGGCCGACGCGCCGGAGATCGACGGCAAGGTGTATCTCTCCTGCGACCGCCCGCTCAAGGTCGGACAGATCGTCAAGGCCGAAGTGATCCAGGCCGACGCCTACGACCTCAACGCGGAAGTGCTGGACGAGTGACCGGCGGCAGCGCCACGGCGCCGCAGCACGCCACCCGCTCTCGGCCGTGAGCCAGGCCGGGTTGTTTATAAAAATATAACGAATTTATATTCTATAAATAAAATATAACGCCACCCGGGCCGGCTGCGGCCACAGCGGGTGGCGTCTTCCGGCAGGCACTACCGCTTGGCGGCTGGCACTCAAGTCCCGAGGCGATCTGCCGATGCCCGAGCATCCGCCCCTGCATGCCGCTCTTTAGGACATGTCGCAGCCCGCACCGCAAGACCTGATGGACACGGTCATCGCCATCACCCGCAAACGGAACTGCGAGGATTTCCGGTCCTGCCTGATCGAAACCCTGATGGCGCTGCTGCAGACGCAGGAGATCGCCTTCCTGCGCAGTCTGCCGACGCCGAGCGGCGACACCCTGCTGCAAGACCTGGGCGCGCGCCGCGAGCCCGGCGGCGCCTGGCACTACGCCGATGGCGAGAGCCTGCGCTGGTACGCCGTCGAGGACAGCCTGCAGCTCGCGCTGCGCGGCAACCGCCACGTCGAGGTGCTGGATGCGGTCAGCGACGAGCGTGTGCACTGCATCCCGGTGATCGTCGAGCGCCGGCCGCCGGAGCTGCTCTATTTCCGCGGCGGCGACGCCGGCGACTCGCGCCTGGTGCTCGGCTTTGCCCAGCTCTACCGCAATTTCCTGGCGCTGATCAGCGACGGCGAGCGCGACGCGCTCACCGGCCTGCTCAACCGCAAGACGCTGGAGACCAGCATCCGGCGCATCCTCGAGAGCAATCTGCGCAACCGCGCGCGCGGCGCGGCGGGAATCCGCGGCGACCGCCGCACCTCGGCCGGCGACTATTTCCTGGGCGTGATCGACATCGATTACTTCAAGCGCATCAACGACGGCTTCGGACACCTCTACGGCGACGAGGTGCTGCTGCTGGTGGCGCAGATCATGCAGCGCAGCTTTCGCGCCGAGGACCTGCTGTTCCGCTACGGTGGCGAGGAGTTCGTGGTGGTGCTGTCGCCGACCAGCAAGACGCAGGCGCTGCAGATCTTCGAGCGCTTCCGCCAGAACATCGCGGCGCACGCCTTTCCGCAGGTGGGGCGCGTTACCGTCAGCACCGGCGTGGTGCGCTTCGACCGCTACGCCCTGCCGGCCGGCGCCGTCGGACACGCCGACCAGGCGCTGTATTACGCCAAGGCGCACGGCCGCAACCAGGTGCATTGCTACGAGGATCTCATCGCCTCCGGCGCGCTGATCCGCCGCAAGCGCGACAGCGCCATCGAACTGTTCTGAGGCTTCAGAGCAGCAGGTTGGTCAGCGGCACCGTCGCCAGCGACAGCAGGATGCCCAGGCCCAGCACGGTATTGGCCAGCGGCGGCTCCAGGTGGTGCTGGTCGGCAAGAATCGCCGCCGAGATCATCGGCGCCATGCCCGCCTGCAGCACCGCCACCGTCAGCAGCAGGCCCTGAGCGCCGCAGACATAGCCCAGCGCAAACACCAGCAGCGGCGCCAGCAGCAGCTTCCACGACAGGCCGATGGCCGCCGGCACGATCTGGTCGCGCGTGAGGTGCAGGCGCAGGCGCAGGCCGACCGAGAACAGCGCCAGCGGCGTCAGCGTCTGGCCGATGCGGTGCAGGATGTCGCCGGCCATCGCCGGCCAGCCGCCGAGCAGGCCGATGACGACGCCGGCCAGCAACGCGAGAAAGGCCGGGAACAGCAGCACGCGTCGCGCGATCTCGCGCGGGTGTGCGGTGGCGCCGCCGTAGATCACGGCGACGATCACGCCGCCAAGCGCCAGCATGATGAAGCAGCCGAGCTGATCGGCCACCACCGCCAGCGCCAGGCCGTCCTGACCGCGTAGCGCCGCGATCATCGGATAGCCGAGGAAGGAGGTGTTGCCGAGGCCGCAGACCAGAGTGAGCGCGCCGATGCGGCCGTCGCTCCAGCCGCTGCGCCGGCCAATGGCCCGCAACAGCACGAAGGCACCGGCGAACACCAGCCACTGCGACACGATCAGCAGCCACAGGTGCGGGTCGAAATGCAGGGTCGGGATCAGTTCCAGGATCAGGGCCGGCAGGGCGATATTGATCACCCACCAGTTGATCGCCTGCGCCAGGCCGATCGGTGGCTGCGCATAACGCGCCGCGCCGACGCCGAGCAGCAGGCAGACCAGCAAGAGCACGAAGGCGGTCATGCCGGACTCAGTGGGCCCGCCGCAGCGAGAGATTGACGCGGCTGTCGGCGATGACCTGGCCCTGACGGTCCAGCGCCAGCAGTTCGTCCGGCGACTGCGCGCGGAAATAGCGGGGATAAGTGCGGCGCGAGGAGGTCAGCGCCAGCCGGCTGTCGCTCCAGTTGGCCGTCCAGGTGCCGTGATCGTTGAATACCAGCGTCGAGCGGCCGAGGTAGGTTTCCTGCATGGCGTAGCGACCGCCCGCCAGCACGCTGAGCTGGGTGCGGATGCCCTCGCAGTCGGCGCAGGGCAGCACACCGGCGTAGACGCCGATCACCGTGCGGTCGTCCACCGGCGCGCGCGGGCCGGCGGCTGGCGGCGGTTGCGAATGGCAGGCGGTCAGCACCATGGCGGCGAGCGTAAGCAGCGGGCGTCTCATCAAACCAGATCGAACGATGCGCGGGCGCGGGGTGGGCATGATAAACGGATCGCGCGCGTGGACGTGAGCCGCGCCGCCTCCGGGACCTTGGAACGATGCCGTGCAGACTTCGCCCGCACGCACCACCGGCATCTCGCCTCGACGGCGCCACCGAGGGCAAGCGCCGTGCGGGTTACTCCACCGTCACCGACTTGGCGAGGTTGCGCGGCTGATCGACGTCGGTGCCCTTGAGCACCGCGACGTGATAGGCCAGCAGTTGCAGGGGGATGGTGTAGACCATCGGGTCGATCAAGTCGTCGGCATGCGGCATGCCGATGACGGTGACGCCGGGGCCTTCCTTGAAGCCGGCGTCCTCGTCGGCGAACACGATCAGCTCGCCGCCACGGGCGCGCACTTCCTGCAGGTTGGATTTCACCTTCTCCAGCAGGTCATCGTCCGGCGCCACCGCGATCACCGGCATGTGCTCGTCGACCAGGGCCAGCGGCCCATGCTTGAGCTCGCCGGCGGCGTAGGCCTCGGCGTGGATGTAGGAGATTTCCTTGAGCTTGAGCGCGCCTTCCAGCGCCACCGGAAACATGGTGCCGCGGCCGAGGAACAGGGCGTGCTGCTTCTGGATCAGGCGCTCGGCGAGCTTCTTGAGCTTGCCGTCGTGCTCCAGCACCTGCTCGACCTTGGCGGACGCCGACATCAGCATCTTGACGTAGCGCTTTTCGTCGGCGGCGCTGAGACCGTTGCGGCGCGCCAGCAGCAGCGTGATCAACGCCAGCGCCATCAGTTGCGTGGTGAAGGCCTTGGTCGAGGCGACGCTGCGCTCCGGGCCGGCGTGCGTCATCAGGGCGATGTCGGACTCGCGCACCAGCGAGGATTCCGGCGCGTTGCAGATGACGATGGAGGCGGTGATTTTCTTGGTCTTGGCGTGACGCAGCGCCTCCAGCGTGTCGGCGGTCTCGCCGGACTGCGAGATGGTGACGAACAGCGTGTTCGGCTGGATCACCGGATCGCGGTAGCGGAACTCGCTGGCGAGATCGACCGTGCACGGCACGCGCGCGATCTGCTCGAGCCAGTAGCGCGCCACCATGCCGGCGTGCGCGGAGGTGCCGCAGGCGGCGATGTGCACGCGTTCGACCTGCGCCAGCAGTTCCGCCGCACGCGGGCCGAGAAACGCCTCCAGCACGCGGCCGTCGCTGACGCGGCCTTCCAGCGTATTGGCCAGCGCCAGCGGCTGCTCGAAGATTTCCTTGAGCATGAAGTGACGGTAGGGGCCGCGATCCACGGCATCGGCGCTCAGCGCGGAAACGCGGACGGCACGCCGCTGCGGCTGGCCTTGGCCATCGAACACCTGATAGCCGTCGGTGCGGATCTCGGCGAGATCGCCTTCTTCGAGATAGACAAAACGGTTGGTCACCGGCAGCAGGGCGCTGGCGTCGCTAGCGGCAAAGTGCTCGCCGATGCCGATGCCGATGCACAGCGGGCTGCCCTTGCGAGCCAGCAGCAGACGCGAGGGGTCGGTCGCGGAAATCACCGCCAGCGCGTAGGCGCCGTGAAAGCGGCGCACCGCGTTCTGCACGGCGGCGCGCAGGTCCTGGCCCTGGTCGATGTAATGCTGGATCAGGTGCGCGGCGACCTCGGTGTCGGTTTCCGAGGCGAACTTGAAGCCGGCCGCAACCAGCTCGGCGCGCAGCTCCTCGTGGTTCTCGATGATGCCGTTGTGCACCACCGCCACATCGCGGGAAACGTGCGGATGCGAGTTGCGCTCCGCCGGCACGCCGTGCGTGGCCCAGCGGGTGTGCGCGATGCCGGTGTGACCGCCGCGCGGCTGCGTCGCCAGCGCCTCGGCCAGCTGCGATACCTTGCCGACCGCGCGCGTGAGCTGCAGCTTGCGGGCGGCATCGATCACCGCCACGCCGGCCGAGTCGTAGCCGCGGTATTCCAGGCGCCGCAGGCCCTCGACCAGGATGGGAGTGACCTCACGCTGCGCGACGGCGCCGACGATTCCGCACATGGCTGCTCACCTTGAAGATGGGGTGCCGAGAGCGCCCGGAACGGCGTCTGGCAGGTCACCCGCTGTGGTTGATGTCACGCAGAAAGCGGTTATTTTTTATCAAATGAATTTTTATTCAATTGATATTTTATAACAGATTTCGCACGCCAAACCGGGACAGCGGGTGGCGTAATTTTAGCCCGTTCAGGCCTTCTTCGTCGGCCGCTTCCAGCCGGGAACCGTGACCTGCTTGGCGCGCGCGACGGTCAGCGCCCCGTCGGGCGCATCCTTGCCGATGACCGAACCGGCGCCGATGGTGGCGCCCGCGCCGATGCTCACCGGCGCCACCAGCGCGCTGTTGGAGCCGATGAAGGCGCGGTCGCCGATGCGCGTCTCGTGTTTGTTGACGCCGTCGTAGTTGCAGGTGATGGTGCCGGCGCCGACGTTGACGTCCTCGCCCAGCACGGCGTCGCCGACGTAGCTGAGATGGTTGATCTTGCTGCCCTTGCCGACCCTGGTTTTCTTGGTCTCGACGAAGTTGCCGACCTTGGCGCCATCGGCCAGCTCGGTGCCGGGACGCAGGCGCGCGAACGGGCCGATGTGCAGACCGGCACCGCCGTTCACACCATCGAGCACGCTATGCGCCTCGACTTCGGTGTTGTCACCCAGCTTGGCGTTCTTGATCACGCAGTAGGGCCCGATGCGCACGTTGTCGCCGAACTCGCAGACGCCCTCGATGATCACGCCGACGTCCAGCTTCACGTCCTTGCCGGCGAGCAGCATGCCGCGCAGGTCGAAGCGCGCCGGATCGACGATGTTCACGCCCTCGCGCATCAGGCGCTCCGCCTGCGTGCGCTGGTAGACGCGCTCCGCGCGCGCAAGCTGGGCACGGTCGTTGACGCCTTCCACCTCTTCGGGTTTGGCGGCCTTGACGGTGTTGACAGTCAGGCCATCGCGCACCGCGAGACCGACGACATCGGTGAGGTAGTACTCGCCGTTGGCGTTGTGGTTCTTGATTTCACCCAGCCAGCGCTTGAGCAGTTTCGCCGGCGCCGCCATCAGCCCGGAATTCACCTCGGTGATGCGCCGCTGGCTGTCGCTGGCGTCCTTCTCCTCGACGATGCCCGTCACGCGCTGCCGCTCGTCGCGCAGGATGCGGCCGTAGCCCCTGGGCTGCGCCAGTTCGACCGTGACGATCGCCAGCGTATCCGTGGCCGCCGCCGTCAGCGCCTTGAGCGTATCGACGGAGATCAGCGGCACATCGCCGTAGAGCACCAGCAGCAAGGCATCGTCGGGCACGTCCGGCGCGGACTGCTGCACGGCGTGACCGGTGCCGAGCTGTTGCGCCTGCAGGGTCCAGTGCAGTCCTTCCACCTGCGCGAACGCCGCCTGGACCTGCTCGGCGCCGTGGCCATGCACGACGTGGAAGGCCGCCGCACCGGCCGCGCGCGCCGTCTCGAGCACGTGCGCCAGCATCGGCTTGCCGCCCACCGTGTGCAGCACCTTGGGCAGCGCGCTCTTCATGCGCGTGCCCTGGCCCGCGGCGAGTATGACGGTGTGGATGGAGACGGTCATCGGCGGTTCCTCAAACGAAAAGGCCGTTCGTGCGAACACGAACGGCCCTATTGTGCCTCAAGGCAAAAGCTCAGCGCGTGCTGGTCTTCTTGATGTGCTGCACGAACTCGTAGCGTGCCGCGGCCTCGACCAGTTCGGCCTGGGCCTTGGCGACGTCGATCGGCCCCTGCGCCTTGCCGAGCTTCTCTTCGGCGGCTTTCTTGGCGGCCAGCGCGGCGTCCTCGTCGGCGTCCTTGGCGCGCAGCGCGGTATCGGCCAGCACCGTGACCAGATGCGGCTGCACTTCAAGGATGCCGCCACCGACGAAGAACGACAGTTCCTCGCCGTTGGGCTGCTGCACGCGCAGCGCGCCCGGCTTGAGGGTGGTCAGCAGCGGCGCGTGACGCGGCGCGATGCCGACCTCGCCCATGCGGGCCGGCGCGAACACCATGCTCGCCTCGCCCGAGTGGATGTGCCCTTCGGCGCTGACGATGTCGACGTGGATGGCGGACATGGCGTTTTAGAGCTTCTTGGCCTTCTCGACGGCTTCGTCGATGGTGCCGACCATGTAGAACGCCTGCTCCGGCAGGTGGTCGTACTGGCCGTCGACGATGCCGCGGAAGCCGCGGATGGTTTCCTTCAGCGACACGTACTTGCCGGGCGAGCCGGTGAAGATTTCGGCGACGTGGAAGGGCTGCGACAGGAAGCGCTGGATCTTGCGCGCACGGGCGACGACGCGCTTGTCGTCTTCCGACAGTTCGTCCATGCCCAGGATCGCGATGATGTCCTTGAGTTCCTTGTAGCGCTGCAGCACGCCCTGCACGTCACGGGCCGTGGAGTAGTGCGCATCGCCGATCACGTTCGGGTCGAGCTGGCGGCTGGTGGAGTCCAGCGGGTCCACGGCCGGGTAGATGCCGAGCGAGGCGATGTCACGCGATAGCACGACGGTGGAGTCGAGGTGCGCGAAGGTGGTGGCCGGCGAAGGGTCGGTCAAGTCGTCCGCCGGCACGTACACGGCCTGGATCGAGGTGATCGAGCCCTTCTTGGTCGAGGTGATGCGCTCCTGCAGCACGCCCATTTCCTCGGCCAGGGTCGGCTGGTAGCCCACCGCCGACGGCATACGGCCGAGCAGCGCCGACACTTCGGTACCGGCCAGGGTGTAGCGGTAGATGTTGTCGACGAAGAACAGCACGTCACGACCTTCGTCACGGAAGTACTCGGCCATGGTCAGGCCGGTCAGCGCCACGCGCAGACGGTTGCCCGGCGGCTCGTTCATCTGGCCGTACACCATCGCCACCTTGGACTCGCCCAGGTTCTTGGCGTTGACGACGCCCGATTCCATCATTTCGTGATAGAAGTCGTTGCCCTCACGGGTACGCTCACCGACGCCGGCGAACACCGACAGACCCGAGTGCGCCTTGGCGATGTTGTTGATCAGTTCCATCATGTTGACGGTCTTGCCGACGCCGGCGCCGCCGAACAGGCCGACCTTGCCGCCCTTGGCGAACGGGCACAGCAGGTCGATGACCTTGATGCCGGTTTCCAGGAGCTCGGTCGAACCGGCCTGGTCTTCATAGGTCGGCGCCGCGCGGTGGATCGCCCAGTTTTCCTTGGCGTTGACCGGACCGACTTCGTCGATCGGCTCGCCGAGCACATTCATGATGCGGCCCAGCGTGGCCGGACCGACCGGCACCGAGATCGGCGCGCCGGTGTTCTTGGCGGTCAGGCCGCGCTTCAGACCTTCGGAGGAGCCCAGCGCGATGGCGCGCACGGTGCCGTCGCCAAGCTGCTGCTGCACTTCCAGCGTCAGGCTGGTGCCGTCGACGGTCAGCGCGTCGTAGATCTTGGGAATGGCGTCGCGCGGAAATTCGACGTCCACCACCGCGCCGATGACCTGAACAATCTTGCCAGTGCTCATAGTTTTCTCTGTTTGTACTCTAACTTTCAAACGGGGCCTCGCGACCCCGTATTAAAAATAATTAAACCGCTGCGGCGCCGCCGACGATTTCCGACAGCTCTTTGGTGATGTTGGCCTGGCGCGCCTTGTTGTAGGCGAGCTGCAGGTTGTTGATGATCTTGCCGGCGTTGTCGGTGGCGGCCTTCATGGCCACCATGCGCGCCGACATTTCGCAGGCCACGTTCTCGATCACGCCCTGGTAGACCTGCGACTCGACGTAACGCTGCAGCACGGTGTCCATCAGCTCCGCGCTGTCCGGCTCGTACAGGTAATCCCAGTGGCTCAGCAGGCCCTCGGTCTTGACCGGCTCGACCGGCAGCAGCTGCATCACGGTCGGCTTCTGCGTCATGGTGTTCACGAACTGCGACGACACCAGATAGACGCGATCCACCTCGCCGTTGCGATAGGCGTCGGACAGCACCTTGATCGTGCCCAGCAGCGAATTGATGTGCGGCTTGTCGCCCAGCCCGCCCGCCGTCGCCAGCACCTTGCCGCCGGTGCGCTTGAAGAACGCCTGCGCCTTGTTGCCGACCAGCGCGAACTCCGCCTCGACACCCTTGGCCTTCCATTCACGCACGTCGCGGACGACGCTGCGGAAGGTATTCACGTTGAGACCGCCGCAGAGGCCGCGGTCCGACGAGATCACGAGGTAGGCCACCTTCTTCACTTCGCGCGAGACGGTGAAGGGGTGCTTGTACTCGAGATTCGCCTGCGACAGATGGCCCAGGGTGCGGCGGATCTTCTCCGCGTAAGGACGGGCCATCGCCATGCGTTCCTGCGCCTTGCGCATTTTCGACATGGCGACTTTTTCCATCGCGCGCGTGATCTTCTGCGTGTTCTTGACGCTCTTGATCTTGGTGCGAATTTCTTTTGCGCCGGCCACGGTTCAGTCCCGGTGATAAATCAGACCGCAGCCTGCTTGACGTAGGCTTCCATCGCCGCCTTCAGATCGGCCTCGAGGCCGTCGTTCCAGTCGCCGGTGTTGAGCTTGTCGAGCAGGGCCGCCTGGCTGCTGGCCAGGAACTGGTGCAGGCCGGCTTCCCAGGCCAGCACCTTGCTGACCTCGACCTTGTCGATGAAGCCCTTCTCCACGGCGTAAAGCGTCGCGGCCATCTGGCCGACCGACAGCGGCGCGTACTGCTTCTGCTTCATCAGCTCGGTGACGCGCTGACCGCGCTCGAGCTGCTTGCGGGTGGCTTCGTCGAGGTCGGAGGCGAACTGGGCGAAGGCCGCGAGTTCGCGGTACTGCGCCAGCGCCAGACGGACGCCGCCGCCGAGCTTCTTGACCACCTTGGTCTGAGCGGCGCCGCCGACGCGCGACACCGAGATGCCGGCGTTCATGGCGGGACGGATACCGGCGTTGAACAGGTCGGTTTCCAGGAAGATCTGGCCGTCGGTGATCGAGATCACGTTGGTCGGCACGAACGCGGACACGTCGCCGGCCTGGGTTTCGATGATCGGCAGCGCGGTCAGCGAACCGGTCTTGCCCTTCACCGCACCATTGGTGAACTTCTCGACATAGTCCTCGGACACGCGCGCGGCGCGCTCCAGCAGGCGGCTGTGCAGGTAGAACACGTCGCCCGGGTAGGCTTCGCGGCCCGGCGGGCGGCGCAGCAGCAGCGAGATCTGGCGGTAGGCCACGGCCTGCTTGGACAGATCGTCGTAGATGATCAGCGCGTCTTCGCCGCGGTCGCGGAAGTACTCGCCCATGGTGCAGCCCGAGTAGGCGCTGATGTACTGCATCGCCGCCGACTCGGACGCCGAAGCGGCAACCACGGTGGTGTAGGCCATCGCGCCGTGCTCTTCGAGCTTGCGCACGATGTTGGCAATCGTCGAGTTCTTCTGGCCGATGGCCACGTACACGCACTTGATGCCGCTGTGCTTCTGATTGATGATCGCGTCGATCGCCAGCGCGGTCTTGCCGGTCTGGCGGTCGCCGATGATCAGCTCGCGCTGGCCGCGACCGATCGGGATCATCGAGTCAACGGACTTGTAACCGGTCTGCACCGGCTGCGACACCGACTTGCGCCAGATCACGCCCGGGGCGATGCATTCCACCGGCGCCGAAACCTTGGCCTCGATCGGGCCCTTGCCGTCGATCGCCTCGCCGAGCGCGTTGACCACGCGGCCCAGCAGTTCCGGGCCGGTCGGCACCGACAGGATCTGGCCGGTGGTCTTGGCCACGTCGCCTTCGCGCAGGGTTTCGTAATCGCCCAGCACCACCGCACCGACCGAGTCGCGCTCCAGGTTCAGCGCCAGCGCGAAGGTGTTGCCCGGCAGCTCGATCATTTCGCCCTGCATCACGTCGGCCAGGCCGTGGATGCGCACGATGCCGTCGGACACCGAGGTGACGGTGCCTTCGTTGCGCGCTTCTGCCGAGAGCTTGACCTTCTCGATGCGGGTCTTGATCAGTTCGCTGATTTCGGACGGGTTGAGCGTGGTGGTGGCCATCTTGGTTTCCTTGGTGCCGGCGTTGCCGCCGACCGGATCAAATTAAAATGTCTACGTGCGAATTAGTGCGACAGCGCCGTTTGCAGGCGGCCGAGCTTGCCCTTGACCGAACCGTCGATGACGACGTCGCCGGCCGAGATCACCGCGCCGCCGATCAACGACTCGTCGACCGCGGTCTCGATCTCCACGTCGCGGCCGAAACGGCGCTTCAACGCCGCCTCGATCTTCTCCATCTCGATCAGCGGCAGGATCACGGCGGAGGTGACCTTCGCCTTGACCACGTGTTCGGCCTCGAAGCGCAACTCGTCGTACAGGCCGGCGATTTCCGGCAGCAGCGACAGGCGGCGATTGTCGAACAGCAGAGCGATGAAGTTGCCGAACAGCTCGCCTGCACCATCGGGCGAAAGCAGCGTCGCCGCGTCGGCCTGGGTCAGCTTCGGGTTGCCGAGCACGCCGGCGACCTGCGGGTCGGCGGCCACGCGTGCGGCGAACGCGAGTGCGTCCGACCACGCGGACAATGCACCGGCGTCGCGCGCGATCGCGAACGCGGCGCGAGCGTAGGGACGGGCGAGGGTCAGGGCCTGGCTCATCGATCGCTCCTTACAGCTGCGCGGCCAGGTCGTCGATCAGCGCCCGGTGGGCGTTGGCGTCGATCTCGCGCTTCAGCAGCTTCTCGGCACCGGACACGGCCAGTGCGGACACCTGCTTGCGCAGGTCTTCCTTGGCGCGGTTGGCGGCGGCCTCGATCTCGGCCTCGGCCAGCGCCTTCTGGCGGTTGCCCTCTGCGATCGCATCGGCCTTGGCCGCGTCGATCAGCGAATTGGCGCGCTGGTGGGCCTGCTCGATGATCTCGTTGGCCTTGCTGCGCGCAGCCTTGAGTTCCTCGTTGACCTTGTCCTGCGCCTGCGCCAGGTTCTTCTGCGCGTTGTCCGCCGCGGCCAGGCCTTCGGCGATCTTCTGCTGGCGTTCCTCGATCGCCGACATCAGCGGCGGCCAGATGAACTTGACGGTGAACCAGATCAGGATCGCGAACGTGATCATCTGGCCCAGCAATGTCATGAAGGTCGGATTCATGTCGTACCTTGCGATTCGAACGCACCCGCCGAAGCGGACCGTTCAAGGCTGCGCCACGGCGGCATGCCGCGGCACGATGGTGCCGATGCGCGCGACACCCGCCGCGCGCATCGTGAGGCAATGCCGATCAGGCGCCGGTGGCGGCCTGCACGGCGGCCAGCAGCGGGTTGGCGAACGCGAACATCATCGCCACGCCGACGCCGATCAGGAACGCCGCGTCGATCAGGCCGGCGAGCAGGAACATGCGGCCCTGCAGCATCGGCACCAGTTCCGGCTGGCGGGCAGCGGATTCGAGGAACTTCGAGCCCATGACGCCGATGCCGAGGGCGGCGCCGAGCGCACCCAGGCCGACGATGATGCCGATGGCGACGGCGGTGAAGGCCTGGACGTTGGCGAGTGCTTCCATGGTGGATCTCCGGTTTTCAGAACGTACTGTGGAAAGTGATGGAACGAGATGAAGCGGTGAAGCGGATCAGTGGTGCTCGTGCGCCATCGCCAGGTAGACGACGGTCAGCACCATGAAAATGAAGGCCTGCAGCAGGATGATCAGGATGTGGAAGATCGCCCACACCGAGTTGGCCACCAGGCCGAACGGGAAGGTGATCCACGACATGAACAGACCGGCGATCAGCATGAACACCAGCTCGCCCGCGTACATGTTGCCGAACAGTCGCATGCCCAGGCTGACCGGCTTGGACAGGTACTCGACCAGGTTCAGGAACAGGTTCGGCACCGCCAGCACGATCTTGGCGAAGGCGCCATGCGCATGGAACGGCGCGGTGAACAGCTCCTTGGTGAAGCCCCAGCCGCCCTTGGCCTTGATCGAATAGAAGATGATCAGGAAGAACACGGTGATCGACATCGCGAACGTGGTGTTGACGTCGGCGGTCGGCACCCAGCGCAGGTAACTATGGTGCGCGGCTTCCTCGCCGGCGACCGCGGTGACCACGCCGGCCGGCAGATCCAGCGGCAGCAGGTCCATGGCGTTCATGAAGAACACCCAGACGAAGATAGTGAGTGCCAGCGGCGCGATGAAACGACGATCGCCGTGGAAGCTGTCCTTGACCTGGGAATCGACGAATTCGACCACCAGTTCGACGAAGGCCTGCGCCTTGCCCGGCACGCCCGCGGTTGCCTTGCGCGCCTGCGTCCACAGCAGGAAGCAGCCCAGCAGGCCCAGCAGCAGCGCGACCATCCACGAGTCGAAATGCAGTTTCTGCCCGGCAACGTAGACCACGTTATGGGTCAGATGATGGACGATGTAGCCGGTCAGGCCACCGCCACCGGATTCGCCACCGCTCGGTTCCAGCAACATGCCTTCCAGGATCACGCGTTCGTCCTCGTCGTACTACGCTGTACCGCCAACATGAAAGCCGCCGCCGCCATCGCCGCGCCGGCAAGTGCCGGCACCGCCGGCAACCGCCAAACCGCCATTGCCAGGTACAGACCCATGGCAACCACCAGCCACTTCGCCGCGGTACCGAGCAGCAACCTGCCCAATGCCGCACCGGCGCCGGCAACACCGCCGCCGAACGCCCCCCAGGCCGCCACCAGGCTGCCCAGGGTCATCGCCCCGCCCCCGGCCAGCGCCGCCAAGGCGTCGCGCGGCCCGATCATCAGGCAGGCCACGGCTGTCAACAGCGTGGCGACAGCCTGATTGGCCACCACCCGCAGCGTCAGCCGCCGGCCCGCGGCAGCGGAATTCAGCACGCGAAAAACCCAAGTTCGGCACGGAGCCGCAGGATCAGCCCCTGACGGGACAAAACCCTCCTGCGAAGCCGCAAAAGTATAGCAGGCGCAAAAATCCCCGGGCAACCGCCGAAAGACTTCCGCCGGACCCGGAACTTCCGCCGCGCCCGGACGTCCTACCAGACGCGCCCGCTCCCCTCCTCGTCAGCTCAGGAAGGGCGCCCGAAGCCCCGGCCATCCCCGTCGGGGCTTCCTTTTTGCAGCGCCGGGCCTGCCCGGCTGGCGGGCAGGCCGCGGAGCAAGCTCCGCGCTACTTTTTCTTCGGGATATAGAGGTCGGTGATCGAGCCGTCGAACACCTCTGCCGCCATCCCCACCGACTCGCTCAGGGTGGGATGCGGATGGATGGTGTGGCCGATGTCGTGAACCTCGCAGCCCATCTCGATGGCCAGCGCGATCTCGGCGATCAACTCGCCCGCGTGCACGCCGACGATGCCGCCACCGATGACGCGATGCGTTTCTTCATCGAACACCAGCTTGGTGAAGCCTTCGGTGCGCGACAGCCCGATGGCACGGCCCGACGCCGCCCACGGGAACTTGCCGACGCCGACCTTCAGGCCTTTTGCTTTCGCCTCGGTTTCGGTGACGCCGACCCAGGCGATTTCCGGGTCGGTGTAGGCGACGCTCGGGATCACCCGCGCGACCCACTCTTTCTTTTCGCCGGCGGCAACTTCGGCCGCGAGCTTGCCCTCATGGGTGGCCTTGTGCGCCAGCATCGGCTGCCCGACGAGGTCGCCGATCGCGAAGATGTGCGGCACGTTGGTGCGCATCTGCCGATCGACCGGGATCAGCCCGCGTTCACCCACACGCACACCGGCCTTTTCGGCATCGAGCTTCGCGCCATTGGCGCTGCGGCCGACCGAAACCAGCACGCGGTCGTACAGCTTGCCATCCGGAATGCTCTCGCCATCAAAGGTGCAGGCGATGCCGTTCTTCTGCGCCTTGGCCTCCACGACTTTGGTCTTCAGGTGCACGGCCACGCCCTGCTTCTTCAGGCGATCCGCCAGCGGCTTGACCAGGTCGAGATCCGCGCCCGGCATCAGCTGCGGCATGAACTCGACCACGGTGACTTCGCTGCCCAGCGCGCGATACACCGTGGCCATTTCCAGGCCGATGATGCCGCCACCGACCACCAGCAATTTCTTCGGCACGTCGGCGAGGTTCAGCGCATCGGTGGAATCCATCACCCGCGGGTCGTCCCACGGGAAGCCGGGCAGTTTCACCGGCTGGCTGCCGGCGGCGATGATGCAGTGGGCGAAGCGCAGCAGTTGCGGCTTGCCATCGGCATCGACGATCTCCAGCTCGTTCGCGGACACGAATTTCGCGGTGCCCTGCACGACGCGGACCTTGCGCTGCTTGGCCATCCCGGCCAGGCCCTTGGTGAGCTGGCCGACGACTTTTTCCTTGTAACTGCGCAAACTATCGATATTGATCTTCGGCACGCCGAAATCGACACCGTACTCCGACGCATGCGCGGCCTGCTCGATCACGTCGGCCGCATGCAGCAGCGCCTTGGACGGGATGCAGCCGACGTTGAGGCAGACCCCGCCGAGGCTGGCGTAACGCTCGACCAGCACGGTATCGAGGCCGAGATCGGCGCTGCGGAACGCCGCGGTGTAGCCGCCGGGGCCGGCGCCGATCACCACCATCGCGCACTCGATGTCGGCCTTGCGGCCGGACGACGATGCGGCCTGCGGCGCGGGCTGTTTTGCTCCCTCCCCTGCAGGTGCAGGGGAGGGCTGGGGAGGGGTGCTCTTTCCATCATCGGAGCCAAGAGCAACCCCCTCCCAGCCTCCCCCTGCATTCGCATGGGGAGGAGCAGTAGCAGCAGCGGAGTCGATCACCGCGATCACCGCGCCTTCCGACACGGTGTCGCCCAGCTTCACCTTCAGCGCCTTGATCACGCCATCGGCGATCGCCGGCACCTCCATCGTCGCCTTGTCGGATTCCAGCGTGACCAGGCCCTGGTCCTTCTTCACGCTGTCGCCCACCGCGACCAGCAGCTCGATCACCGGCACGTCGCCGTGGCCGCCGATGTCGGGCACCTTGCTTTCGATCTCAGCCATGCGCCTTCTCCTTCGATTCAGAGCATGGCCCGACGCAGGTCGGCCAGCAATTGCCCCAGGTAGCTGGTGAAGCGCGCGGCGGCGGCGCCGTCGATCACGCGGTGGTCGTAGCTCAGCGACAGCGGCAGCATCAGGCGCGGCTGGAACTGCGTGCCGTCCCACACCGGCTTGGTCTCCGACTTGGAGACGCCGAGGATGGCCACTTCCGGCGCGTTGATGATCGGCGTGAACGCGGTGCCACCGAT
>SSEB01000023.1 GCA_008012115.1 Nevskiaceae bacterium | reverse complement strand
GGCCCACGCCGAAGTGGAACCACCAGCCAGTGGTCGGCCGGCGTCTCGTGTAATCTCCGTTTTCTCCCGCGCCGCTGTGCTTGCCGCCCGCGCGCACGCACTTCTGCGACGAGGCGGCGCGCGTGTATGGCCGCTTGTCCTGGCCGGTGAACACGTCCTTGAACTGCACCATGCCGGCGTTGGTGAACAGCAGCGTCGGGTCGTTGCCCGGCACCAGCGGCGACGAGGGCACGATCGTGTGGGCCTTGCTCTGGAAGAACTCCAGAAACCTGGCGCGAAGTTCGTTGCTGTTCATGAGGACCGGAAAGGACGGCGCAAAAGGGGCGCTATGTTAGCCAAGCGCCTGTCTGGACGCCACAAATTGGCCGGAATGCCACCACCCGCTCACCGTCTTTTCCGTAGGCGGATTGTTTATTTTTATTTATATATTGTAAAAATGATAAATATATTAAAATAAGCGATTCCCATCGAAGGGCGAGAGCGGGTGGCGTCCAGGCCGCATCGAAGAAACGGCTGAGACGACGCGGCGGGTCCGTGGAAGCGGAACCTCGCGCGCCGCTCAGCCATAATGGTGCGACTTCTAGGAGAACGTCCGCGCGCGCGGGGCGACGACGGACACCGTCACGCTACCGGCAGGCGCGCCGCCGTGGAAGCCATCGCCAGACCTATCCTTAGAACCGTTGCTGCACACGCTGTCCGAACCACCCGACGCCGTCCCCATGATCGTCCACTTCCCTCGCCTCCTCCTGCTCGCGGGCGTCCTGCTGCTGGCGTCCTGCGCCGCCGCGCCCGTGGCCGCGCCGACGCCGCCGACGCCCATCCCGCCCAAGCCGCCGAAGATCGCCCTGGTGCTGGGCGGCGGCGCCATCCGCGGCTTCGCCCACATCGGCGTGATCAAGATCCTGCAGGCAGAGAACATCGTGCCGGACATGGTGATCGGCACCAGCGCCGGCAGCGTCGCCGGCGCGCTCTACGCCGCCGGCTACAGCGGCTTCGACCTGCAGCAGATGGCCTTCGAGCTGGACAAGGCGACCGTCACCGACTGGTCGATGTTCGGCAACGGCCTGCTCAAGGGCGAGGCGCTGCAGGCCTTCGTCAACAAGGCGGCCGGCAACAAGAACATCGAGGACCTGCCGCGGCCCTTCGCCTGCGTGGCGACGCGCCTGGACACCGGCGAGGGCGTGCTGTTCCAGCGCGGCAATCTCGGCATGGCGGTGCGCGCCTCCTCGTCGGTGCCCGGCATCTTCCAGCCGGTGACGATCAACGGCGTGGAATACGTCGATGGCGGCCTGGTCAGCCCGGTGCCGGTGCGCTATGCGCGGCAGATGGGCGCGGACTTCATCATCGCCGTCGATGTCTCGACGCCGCCCAGCGCCGCGGCCAGCGCCGGCAAGATGGACGTGCTGATGCGGACCTTCGACATCATGGGCAAGAGCATCCGCGGCTGGGAGCTGCCGCAGGCCGACATCGTGGTGCGGCCGGACCTGAGCAAGGTCAGCTCCACCGACATCGACGCCAAGCACCAGGCGATTCTCGAAGGCGAGCGCGCCATGCTGATGGCGATGCCGGCGCTGAAGGCGAAGCTGCAGGCGCGCTCGCAGCCGTCGCTGCAAACCGCCACGCCCTGACGCCGGCATGACGCCACCGGGCAAACCCGCGAGCGCGCTCGACGCGCTCAACACCGTCTTCGGCTACCCGGCCTTCCGCGGCCTGCAGCAGGCCATCATCGAGCAGGTGGCCGGCGGCGGCGATGCGCTGGTGCTGATGCCCACCGGCGGCGGCAAGTCGCTGTGCTACCAGATTCCCGCCCTGCTGCGTCACGGCGTCGCCGTGGTGATCTCGCCGCTGATCGCGCTGATGCAGGACCAGGTCTCGGCCATGGCGGAGCTGGGCGTGCGCGCCGCCTGCCTCAACTCCAGCCTCAGCCGCGAGGCCGGCTCGCAGGTGCTGCGCGACCTGCGCAGCGGTGCGCTGGACCTGCTCTACGTCTCGCCCGAGCGCCTGCTGATGGGCGACCTGCTGCCGATGCTGGAAAGCCTGCCGGTGGCGCTGTTCGCCATCGACGAGGCGCACTGCGTGTCGCAGTGGGGGCACGATTTCCGACCCGAGTATCGCCAGCTCGGCGTGCTGGCCGAGCGCTTCCCCGGCGTGCCGCGCATCGCGCTCACCGCCACCGCCGATCCGCAGACGCGCGACGACATCGTGCGCGAGCTGCGGCTGGAGGGCGCGCGGCAGTTCGTCTCCAGCTTCGACCGCCCCAACATCCGCTACCACATCGTCGACAAGCTCAAGCCGCGCGAACAGCTGCTGGAGTTTCTCGAAGGCCGGCGCCGCGACTCCGGCATCGTCTACTGCCTGTCGCGCAAGCGCTGCGAGGAGGTCGCCGCCTGGCTGCTCGGCCACGGCATCAAGGCCCTGGCCTACCACGCCGGCATGGACGCGGCGCAGCGCGCCGAACACCAGCAGCGCTTCCAGCGCGAGGACGGCATCGTCATGGTCGCCACCATCGCCTTCGGCATGGGCATCGACAAGCCGGACGTGCGCTATGTCGCCCACTACGACCTGCCCAAGAGCGTCGAAGGCTATTACCAGGAGACCGGCCGCGCCGGCCGCGACGGCGATCCGGCCGAGGCCTGGATGATGTGGAGCGCGGCGGACATCGTGCAGCAGCGCCGCTTCATCGAGGAGTCCGAGGCCGGCGACGCCTACAAGCGCGTCAGCAGCGGCAAGCTCGACGCGCTGGTGGGCCTGTGTGAAACCGCCGGCTGCCGCCGCGTGCGCCTGCTCGCCTATTTCGGCGAGGCGGCCGCGCCCTGCGGCAACTGCGACAACTGCCTCAACCCGCCGCGCGTGCGCGACGCCACCGCCGAGGCGCAGAAGGCGCTGTCCTGCGTCTACCGCACCGGCCAGCGCTTCGGCGTCGCGCATCTCATCGATGTGCTGCGCGGCGCCGACACCGACAAGATCCGCCGCTTCGGCCATCACGAGCTGGGCGTCTACGGCATCGGTCAGGACACGGCGGAGACGGTCTGGCGCGGCGTGTTCCGGCAACTGGTCAGCGGCGGCCTGCTGGAAGCCGACCACGACAGCTACGGCGCGCTCAAGCTCACCGCCGCGGCGCGGCCCGTGCTCAAGGGCGAGCAGAAAGTCATGCTGCGCGAAACCACGCTGGCGGCGCCCCGCGGCCGGCGCGAGCGCGAGCGTGCGCGCAGCCGCATCGGCGACGTCGAACTCAGCGGCGCCGAGCAAGTGCTGCTCGACCGCCTGCGCGCCTGGCGCCGCGCCACCGCCGCCGAGCACGGCGTGCCGGCCTACGTGATCCTGCACGACGCCAGCCTCAACGCCCTCGTGCAGAAGAAGCCGCAGCGCAGCGCCGACCTGCACGGCGTGCTGGGCCTGGGCGAAACCAAGCGCGAGCGCTACGGCGAGGCGCTGCTCAACCTCGTGCGCGAGTGGTCGCTGGAGCGCGGCGAAGCCTGAACCCGCCGCGCCAGCCGTGGCGGCTTCGCGCCGGCGGTCAGTGCACCTTCACCTCGATGGACTTGGCCTTCGGCGCCTCGGTCTTGGGCAGGCGCACGAGCACGACGCCGTCCTTGCACTCGGCGGTGATGCGGTCCTCGGCCACGTCGTCCGGCAGCACGAAGCTGCGGGTGAAGCTGCCGTAGCTGCGCTCGATGCGGTGGTGCTTTTCGTCCTTCTCCACCTTTTCCGCCTTGCGCTCGCCGGACAGCGTCAGCACGCCGTTCTGGGTGGTGACCTTGATGTCGTCCTTGTTCACGCCGGACAGTTCGGCCTTCACCCGGTATTCCTGCGGCGTCTCGCTGATGTCGACCGCCGGCGCCCAGGCCTCGGCCGTCACCGGCAGTCCGCGCGTGGACGCGTGCTGGAAGGACTTGAAGAAATCATCCATCTCGCGGAACGGATTCCATTGCACGAGTTGCATGGTGCGCCTCCTGATGTCGTCGACGCCGGCGGCTGCCGGCGCAGCCAGCATCGACGCGGCGGCGGACGGGCGCATTGACCGGCGTCATGGCGGCGCGCCGACGGCCGCCAGACCGCGCGGAGCAGGCCCTTTCCAGCGGCCACCCGCTCTCACCCCAGCGCACGACCCTATTGTTTCAAAATAATATTTAAATTATAAATTAGTATATATTAAATCACATTTTTCCTGGGCAACGCGCAGACAGCGGGTGCCGCCCGCCGGGCCTCTCCGCGCACGCGCATCGCGCCCGCCGACGGCGATCCGCGACAATACGCGCCCTCGATTCCGACGCCCCGGCTCATGCCTACCGCTCCTGTTGCCACCGCCGACACCGCACCGCGACGGCCGCGCATCCTGCCGCCGCTGCGGGCGGCGGTCGATGCCGGCTACCGCGGCCCCCGCATCGCCCTGATCCACGGCCTGATGGCGCGGGAGTACGTGCAGGGCCAGCTGCTGCACTACCTGCGCGGCGCGGGCCATGCCGACACCACGCAGTGGGGCCATCTGGCGCCGGTGCACACGATCGCCGATCACCTGCAGCAGGCGGCGCAGGCCGGACGCGGCATCGCCATCGTCGGCTACAGCCAGGGCGGCTTCCACGCCGTCAAGATCGCGCGCGAACTGCAGCGGCGTCACGTGGCGCTGCCGCTGCTGGTGACCATCGCCGCCGGCGGCAAGGGCCGCTGGATGCCGGCGCAGTGGGGCTTCGATCCGCGGCCGGTGCCGGTCAACGTCGGACACTGCCTCAACTATTTCGCGGCCGGCGATGGCCTCGGCACCGACCGGCACACGGCACGCAATCACGCTCACGCCCAACATCCGGCGACGCGGATCGAGAACATCGCGCTCGAGCCCTCGGTGTCGCACACCGGCATCGTGCGCTGCTATCCGGCGGCGCGGGTGCATCCGCAGGTGAAGACGCGGCTGCTGGAGCGCCTGCTGGCGGAACTCGAGGCGCTGAGCCGGGCCGGCTGAATCCGCGTGGGCGGATCGCGTCCATGGACGCCTGGTCAGCCCGCGACGATCCACTGCGCCAAGCCCGATCGGTCGCAGCCGGGAAGCGCGCAACCCGCGCGTTTCCGGGTCGGACCGCTGAGGCTTATCGCAGCCCCGCAGGCGCAGCCTGCGCCGCACCTGCGGGGTGCCTGCACGCGCACCGACACCGCGGCGCTGCCCTCGCGCCAACCGCGGCGTCTCCTGACGCCGCCGGGATGAAACCCCGCGCGCCCCGCTAGTGCGCCGGCGGCGGGCTCTGCACCGCCGCCATCAGTTCGCTGGCGGCGAAGCCGTTGCCGTCCGGCGTGTAAACACCCTCGGCATCGATCAGCCGCAGCTTGGCGCCGCCGCCGAGCTGCGCCGCCAGGGCCGACTCGAAATCGGCGAAGGCCGCGTACTCGGTCTCCGTGCGGCTGCTCGCGGAACTGTTGTCGTAGCCGGAGACCAGGACGAAGCGCTGCCCATGGCCGCTGCCCGGAGTCAGCGACAGATCCGTGGTCATGGACGACACCGGGGTGGTCTGATCGCCCTGACTCACGCCGCCGCCCTGTTCGAGCAGCGGATCGTTGTGCTTGATCAGCAACTGGGTGGCGGAGGCGCTGGTGAAAGGCGCCGCGCTGCCGGGCGGCGACCACACCAGGTGCAGGCGATTCTGCGGGTCGCCCTCGCCGGGGTGATGGTCGTTGACCGCAGCCACGGCGATGAAGTCCGGCGGCGCCGAGCCCCAGGGCGCGGCAAAGCCGCCCAGGGTCACCGGATTGCCGGTGGCGATGCTGGGCGCCGGACTCACGGCGCTCAGGTCAACCTGATAGGCGGACGCATTGGAATCGCCGTTGGCACTGCTGCCGGTGCCGGTGAAGGTGAACAGCTTGGCGGCCAGGCCGTCGAAGGATTTGAGCGTGATCGGCAGGCTCGCCCCACTGCTGTAGGCCTGGTTGGCGGTGCCCTTGATCACCGTCGGCAGCAGCCGCACCAGTTTGGCGGTGATCGTGGTGCCGTCGCCATTGCGGGTGATGGCGCCGAACACTTGCACGCGCTGGCCCACGCCGATGGCGGCGGTCGTGAGTGGGCCGGCCTGATCGGCCTTGCCGTCATCGCCCTTGAGCACGGCCTGCACCTGGCTGATGTCGACCGTGATGGCCTGCCCGAAGGTGGAGCCGGGCGCGCCATGCTCGTGCACGTCGCCGATCAGGTTCAGTGTCGTGGCGCTGCGCGACAGCACGTGACCCTGAACGCCATCATCGCTGGGATGCCCCTCGCCACTGCCGGCGATGATGGCCGTGGCCACGAGCTTGCCGGTGCCGGCCTCGATGGCGCCGGTCAACTCGGCCAGCACCGGCAGGGTCAGGGCCGCCAGCGCGGACAGGCCGCTGGCGCCGGTATAGGGATGACCATTGATCTCGTAGCGGGTGTTGCCGTCCACGCTCGCCACCACGTTCTTGGCCGCCGGCGTCGTGGCATCACCGTTGTCGTCATCGAACGGGATCACGCTGAAGGTGAGGGTCTGCGCCGTGCTGTCCACCGCGTCGACCTTGCCGCGCAGATGCCTGGGGCGGCCGTCCAGCAGTTTGGGGTCGGCGCCCAGCACCGGCGACACCTTGACCACCGCGCCGCCGCCCGGCGGGAAGGACACCGCGTTGGAGGCCGCGAGGTTGAAATCCAGCGCGAGGTTGGCGGTGGCGCCCTGGGACACCACCAGCGGCGAAGCCGCGGGGAAGGACACGTCCACACCCAGCGGACCGCTCAACGGACTGCCGGAGGCGTCTTCCACCGTGGCTTTCACCGGCGCGCCGCTGGCGTTCTGCACGAAGATTTCGGCGTTGCTGAAATCCACGGTCATGTGCACGCCGGTGTAGGTGCCGGCGGGCACGCGGGCATTTTCGAACAGCTCCGCGGTGCTGATCAGATTGACGAAGTTCACGCGCTCGGGCGCGCTCAGGGTTTCCACCGGGGCGCCGTTGCCGCTGAGCTGAACCGAAGTGACGGTGACACGGTAGGCCAGGAAATCACCCGGCGCATCCGCCAGGCTGATCAGGGCAAAGCCCGAAGGGCCGCTGCTGGCGGAACCACCAGACCCGCCTCCGCCGCCGCAACCGGACATCATGGTGAATACTGCCAGCAGCAGCACGGTCAAACAGCGGCGCCAGAGTGCCATGGTCGTTTCTCCAAACGTGAACTGGGTTGCAGCCCGGAGCGCTATCTAGCCGCTTGGCGGCCCGACCCGGCGCGAGGAGGGGAATGAACGGCAATGTTTGCCCGCCGGGTGGCGCGCACTTTGGCAAGAAAAGTCCGCGCCGAAACGCGGATTGGCGCACCCTTTCCCAGACAGGGAAAAAGCCCGCGCAGAATCAATCGTCTTCCGGCAATGCGCCCTTGAATGCCGCGCGGATCTGCTCCGCGGTGAAGCCGCGTCCGGCGAGATAGCGGTAGCGGCGGCTGCGTCCGGCCGGATCGGTGGCGACATCGCTGCCGAACTTGCGCGCCAGCAGCGCGGCGGCGCGCTGCGTCCAGTCGCAGTCGGCGGCATCGAGCGCGGCGGCGGCCTCGGCCTCCGGCACGCCGGCCACCGACAGTTCCGCTTCGATGTAGAGGCGGCCGTAACCCTGCGCGACGCGGCTGCGCACCAGCATCTCGGCGTAGCGCGCGTCGGACTGCCAGCCGCGGCCGGCCAGGTCGTTCACGGTGTCGTCGGCGACGGTTTCGTCGAAGCCGCGCTGGCGCAGCTTGCGCTGCAGCTGCGCGGCGCTGTGCTCGCGCCGGCCCAGCGCGCGCAGGGCGGCGTCGCGCGCGCGGGCAGGATCGGGCGGCGTGCGTTGCCTAGCCACGCCGCCCGCCCCGTCCATCACGACTCATCGGCATCGCTCGCGCGACGCGCAGCGCCTCAGGCCGCCGCGGCGCGCGGCGCCTTGGCCGGCATCAGCTTGGCGCGCAGCGCGGTCTCGATCTCGGCCGCGAACTCGGGGTTGTCGCGCAGGAACTGCTTGGCGTTGTCCTTGCCCTGGCCGATCTTGTCGCCCTTGTAGGCGAACCAGGCGCCGGACTTCTCGACCAGCTTGTGCTCGACGCCGAGGTCGATCAGCTCGCCCTCGCGCGAGATGCCCTCGCCGTACATGATCTCGAACACGACCTGCTTGAACGGCGGCGCCAGCTTGTTCTTGACCACCTTGACGCGGGTCTCGTTGCCGACCACCTCGTCGCCCTTCTTGATCGCGCCGATGCGGCGGATGTCCAGGCGCACCGAAGCGTAGAACTTCAGCGCGTTGCCGCCGGTGGTGGTTTCCGGGCTCTGGCCGGGCATCATCACGCCGATCTTCATGCGCAGCTGGTTGATGAAGATCACCAGGGTGTTGGAG
>SSEB01000012.1 GCA_008012115.1 Nevskiaceae bacterium | reverse complement strand
CGATGTACTGCTTGAGGGTGGCCAGATCTTTGTAGTCGATCTCGGCAGCGCCCTCGGAGCTGAACTTGCAGGTCTTCTTGCGACGGAAATAGGCGGACATGATCAGGCTCCTGCGGCTTCGGCCGACGCGTCGGCCGAAGCCGCAGGAGCCTGATCATGTCCGCCTATTTCCGTCGCAAGAAGACCTGCAAGTTCAGCTCCGAGGGCGCTGCCGAGATCGACTACAAAGATCTGGCCACCCTCAAGCAGTACATCGTCGAGAACGGCAAGATCGTGCCGAGCCGCATCACCGGCACCAAGTCGCGCTACCAGCGTCAGCTCGCCGTCGCCATCAAGCGCGCGCGCTTCCTGGCGCTGCTGCCGTACACCGACAAGCACGAGTAAGGAGAACGCATCATGGAAGTCATCCTGCTCGAGAAAGTGAAGAAGCTTGGCGACCTCGGCGACACCGTCAAGGTCAAGCCGGGTTACGGCCGTAATTTCCTGCTGCCGCAGGGCAAGGCGCTGCCGGCCACCGAAGCCAACCGCAAGGTCTTCGAGGCCCGCAAGGCTGAGCTGATCAAGCGCGCCAGCGACAGCCTCAACGCCGCCAAGCTGCGTGCCGAGAAGCTGGCCGGCAAGGTCATCACGGTCAAGGCGCTGGCCGCCGAAGAAGGCAAGCTGTACGGCTCCGTGGGCCCGTCCGATGTGGTCCGCGCCGCTGAGGCGCAGGGCCTCGACATCAAGAAGAGCGAAATCGACATCCTGTCCGGCGTGATCCGCCAGACCGGCAGCTACGATATCGCCGTGCGTCTGCACACGGAAGTCGAGACCTCGCTGACCGTCGTGGTCGAAGAGCTGAAAGGGTAATTCCGGCCGGCACTGAGGTACACTCTGCGGCCCGCCTTGTGCGGGCCGCAGTCTTTTCCGAGCCCCGAAAATCGTGAGCCCATCGCCCAAGCTGCCGCCGCATTCGATCGAAGCCGAACAGTCGGTGCTCGGCGGTCTGATGCTGGACAACCGCGCCTGGAACGACCTCGCCGATCGCATCACCGGCGAGGATTTCTACCGCGCCGATCACCAGCTTATCTTCGGCGCCATCGCCGAGCTGTGCAGCAGCGGCAAACCCTGCGATTTCATCACGCTGTGCGAGCATCTGCGCCATCACGGCAAGCTCGAGGAAGCGGGCGGCGTGTCTTACCTGGGCACCCTGGCCAACGACACGCCCAGCGCTGCCAACGTGTTGTCGTACGCCGAGATCGTGCGCGAGCGTTCGGTGCTGCGCACGCTGATCGCCGCCGGCGGCGACATCGCCGAGATGGGCTTCCGGCCCGATGGTCGCGGCCATTCGGAGCTGATTGATCTCGCCGAGCAGAAGGTCTTCGCGATCCGCAACAAGGCCCAGCACGCGCAGGGCAGCTACGCGATGATGCCGCAGCTGATGGACATCGTGGAGCAGCGCATCGAGGAGATGCGCAACAACCCGGGCGGGCTGGCGGGTCTGCCGACCGGCTTTGCCGATCTCGACAAACTCACCACCGGGCTGCATCCGGGCGATCTGGTGATCGTGGCTGGCCGTCCGTCGATGGGCAAGACCAGCTTCGCGCTCAACATCGCCGAACACGTCGCGCTGTACGAGAAGAAAGGCGCAGCGGTATTCAGCATGGAAATGCCGGCGGAGCAGCTGGCGCTGCGTGTGCTGTCCTCGTTCGCGCGCATCGACATGGGCAAGCTGCGCAGCGGCGAACTCGAGGACCGCGACTGGGACCGTCTCACCTCGCAGGGCGGGCTGGTGCGCGAGGCGCCGCTGTACATCGACGAGACCGGCGCGCTGTCGCCGCTGGAACTGCGCGCGCGCGCGCGCCGCATGAAGGCGCGCCATGACATCCAGCTCATCATCGTGGATTACATCCAGCTGATGCAGGTGCCTGGCAACAAGGAAAACCGCACCAACGAGATTTCCGAGATTTCGCGCAGCCTCAAGGCGCTGGCCAAGGAGCTGTCGGTGCCGGTGATTGCGCTGTCGCAGCTCAACCGTGGCGTCGAACAGCGCGACAACAAGCGGCCGCGCATGTCGGATCTGCGCGAGTCCGGCGGTATCGAGCAGGACGCCGACGTCATCGCCTTCATCTACCGCGACGAGGTCTACAACAAGGAATCGCCGGACAAGGGCACGGCGGAAATCATCATCGTCAAGCAGCGTAACGGCCCGCTGGGAACCGTGAAGACGGCCTTCCTCGGCCAGTTCACGCGCTTCGAGAATCTGGCGCAGGGCTTCGGCAACTACGACGGCCCATGATTCCACGCGTCACCGCCACGATCGATCTCGCGGCCATCCAGCACAATCTCGCGCAGGTCCGCCGCTACGCGCCGCGCTCCCGCGTGATGGCGGCGATCAAGGCCGACGGCTATGGCCACGGCGCCGTGCCGGTGGCACGCGCGCTGGAAGCGGCCCAGGTCGATGCCTTCGCCGTCGCTTGCATGGAAGAGGCGCTGAAACTGCGGCAGGCGCACATCGTCACGCCGATTGCGCTGCTCGAGGGCATCATCTCGGCGGAGGAGGCGGCGCTGGCGGTCTACGAGCGCCTGCAGGTGGTGGTGCACGATTTCTGGCAGCTCGACCTGCTGGAAGATCTGCCGGAAAGCTCGGAAGTGAGCCTGTGGTTCAAGCTCGATACCGGTATGCACCGCCTGGGCTTCGCGCTGCCGGAAGTACCGCGCCTGATTGAACTGCTGCGCCGCCGGCCGCGCTGGCGCTTCATGGGCTGGATCACGCACCTGGCCTGCGCCGACGAGCCCGAGAACCCTGCAACGCGCGAGCAGATCGCGCGTTTCGAACGCGTCCTGCATGGTGTTGCCGGCGCCCGCTCCATCGCCAACTCGGCCGGTATCTTGGCGTGGCCCGAGGCGCAGGCCGACTGGGTGCGGCCTGGGCTGATGCTCTACGGCGCCTCGCCGCTGGCGGGACGCAGCGCTGCCGAACTCGGCCTCAAGCCGGCCATGACGCTGGAGAGCCGCCTGATCGCGGTACGCGAATTCGATGCCGGCGAGCCGATCGGTTACGGGCAGACTTATCGTTGCCCGGAGCGCATGCGTATCGGCGTGGTGGCCGTCGGTTACGCCGATGGCGTGCACCGCAGCCTGCCCAGCGGCACGCCGCTACTCATTGGCGGACGTCGCGTGCCCATTGCCGGACGCGTGTCGATGGACATGATCACCGTCGATCTGCGCACGGTACCCGAAGCGCAAGTGGGTGACACCGTGCGGCTCTGGGGGGAGAACCTGCCCGCCGAGGAAATCGCGGGCTACGCCGGCACGCTGGCTTACGAACTCTTCTGCGGCCTGACCCAGCGGGTCCTGTTCATCCACAAGGACCGCTGACGCCAACTTCAGTGGCGTTGCACCTGCACCGCCGGCGACAGGTCGCGCAGCGCTTCCGCGGTGTTGGTGGCACCGCTGCGCTCGATGTCCTCGTGGCTGATGACCTGCCCAGGGGCGTTGACGCAGCGTCCGTCCTTCGGCTTGATCCGGGATCCGGTGTCCTTGAGACAGTGCGCAGGGTCGGCGGCGACGGGCGCCGCGGATGGGGTTGAGGACGGATCGGCGAAGCTCGTGGAACTGGCCAGGGCCAGTGGCAGCCCGGCTGCAATCAGCAGAATTTTCATGATCGACTCCCGGCGGGCGTTGCTGGTGCCGGAGGGCAGACCCGCCGCAATTCCGACCCCGCCTGCGGCTTCAAGTTCCCGCTGTTGCAACGGAAAAGGCCCCTTGCGGGGCCTTCTCGGATTTGCCGGTTCGCGGGTCAGGTGATGAGAAAATTCATCTGCGTGCCGGCCAGTTCGATCAGGTCGTTGTGATTGAGCTTGTAGGCCTGGGTGTCGATTTCCTTGCCGTTGACCAAAGGGCGTTTGCCGCCGGATTGTCCGCCGACATGGACGATGTAATAACCGTCGGCGCGGCGGGTGATGGCGGCAACCTGGACACCGGGCCGGCCGATGGTGGTCAGCGCCTTGGTGAGCTCCAACTCCTTCCCGGCATTCGGGCCGCTGGCGACACGCAGCTTGCCCATGACCGGCTTGGCGCCGACGGATGGTGCGGCGGGTGCGGCCGAGGCGGAGGCCGAAGGGGTCGCCGCCGCCTTGTTGACCTGCGAATCGAAGGCGGCGCCGAACTGGCCCGGCTTCAGAATCATGGTTTTTTCGAAATCGTCCTCGGCCGCCTGGTCGCCTTCGTACTTCAGCGTATTGCGCCCGATGGAAATCACGTCGCCTTGCGACAGGGGGTGCTTGGCGATCTGCTTGCCGTTGACCTGGGTGCCGTTGGTGCTGTCCAGGTCCTCCAGAAACGAATCTTGCAGGATAGTGATGACCACCGCGTGGTGGCCTGAGACCGCCTTGTCGTTCAGGCTGATGTCGTTGTCGGGATGACGGCCAATGGTGACCCGCTCTTTGTTGAGCGGGAAATCCTGGGTTTTGCCACTGCCATCAGTGACGATGAGCTTGCCCATATGTTCCTCTTAAAACCATTCCATTAGTCGTTCATACCAGCGCCGGCTCCGCATCAGTGAAGCGTCCACGCGCGCCAGTGCCACCGAAACATTGTCCTTGCCGCCGTTTTCGAGGGCGAGCTTAATCAATTCCTTGGCAGCCCGTTCCACATTATCAGCATATTTGCCCAAGGTTAAGCCGATGATCTCATCGTTGACCATGTCATTGAGGCCGTCCGAGCACAGCAGCAGGATGTCGCCGACCTCCAGCGTATCCTCGATCAGATCAACCGCCACCGTTTCCTCGACCCCCAGGGCCCGGGTCACGATGTTCTTGCGCACGAGGTTGATCGCTTCCTCGCGGGTGTAGTGCCCCCGCGCGATCAACTCCTCCAGGAGCGAGTGGTCGCGGGTCACCTGTTCCAGCTTGCCGTCGCGGTACCGGTACAAGCGGGAATCGCCGACGTAGGCGATCGACAGGATATCCTCATGCAACAGGCAGGCCACAATCGTGGTGCCCATGCCGGCGCACTGCGGCTGCGTCTGCGACACCTGGAAAATGGTGCTGTGGGCGGCTTCCACCGCGCGTTTGAGCATCAGCGCTTCCACGCTGTAGCCGGTTTCGGGGTCGATGTCGCCGTGCTTGAGCGTCTTCCATTCGCGTTGCGAGACGTCGAGCACCGTGGTGGTGGCAATGCCGCTGGCAATTTCACCGGCGTTGTAGCCGCCCATGCCGTCGGCGAGGATGATCAGGCCGATGTCCGGCGCTTCGGCGACCGCATCCTCGTTGTTGTTCCGGACGCGGCCCGTGTCGCTGAGCAGGGCGGTCGAAATCTTGTTTTTCAGCGCCATGAGCGAGGAGCCTAGCCACCCAGCACGGCGCGAAGATCGCGTGCCAAGTCGGCGCCGCGCTGATAGCGCTGGTCGGCGTCTTTCTGAAGGGCGCGGTCGACGATGGGACCAAGCGCCGCCGGCAGATCGGGGCGGATCACGACAATCGAAGCGTGCGGCTCGTTGGCGATCTTGAACATCAGCGTCGCCATGGAATCGGCCTGAAATGGAAGGTTGCCGGTCAGCAGCTGGTACAGCGTCACGCCCAGCGAGAACAGGTCGGAGCGGCCATCGACTTTCTTGCCCGACAACTGCTCCGGCGACATGTAGGAAGGCGTGCCCAGCACCATGCCGGTCTTGGTTTTGCTGGAATCGGCCAGGCGGGCGATGCCGAAGTCCATCAGCTTGATCGACTTGGTATCGAGCAACATCATGTTGGCCGGCTTGATGTCGCGATGGATGACGCCGTTGCTGTGCGCATAGTCGAGCGCGTCGGCGGCATCGGCGACATATTTGAGCACTTCGTTGACCGGCAGCAGAGCATTGGCCTTGATGTGCTTGGTCAGGTCGTGGCCGCGGATGAACTCCATCGCAATGTAGGCGAGATCGTGCTCCTCGCCGGCATCGAAAATCTGCACGATGTTGGGATGCGACAGCCGGCCAGCGGTCTCGGCCTCGCGGAAGAAACGACTCTTCACGTCGTTGAGCTCGTCCGGCTCAAACTCCTGCGACAACGCCATCGTCTTGATCGCGACGGTGCGGCCGATCTTGGGGTCGCGACCCAGGTAGACGATGCCCATGGCGCCCTTGCCCAGTTCCTTCTCGACCTGGTAGCGGCCCAGCATCGGCTTTTCCATCTGCTGGGTGGCATCCAGCACCAGGGTGCCGCCGGGTCCGGCGTTGCGGCCGCCGGAACTGGTGCCGCCGAGAATCACGGTCTCGGACAGCTTCTTGGCGCGACTCAGCTTCTGCTGCACGTCGCGGAATTCCTTGTTGTGCTTGGCGATGTGCTGGTAGACCGACTCGGCCTTGTTGAACTGACGCTTGCGCTCGAAATCCAGCGCCAGGTTGTAGAGCAGATCGAGCAGGCGGTCGTCGACCGGCTGCACGCGGCTGAACTTCTCGAAGGCCATGTCGAGCTGGCCCTGACCCTGGAAGGCGAGGCCGAGCATCTTGTTCGACTCGGAGCTCTCCGCTTCGCTGGACTCCTTGAGCTTCTCGGTGATACGGAAGCGCTTGAGCAGCATGAAGCCGTGACCCAGGGCCACGAAAACGGCCGGCACGGTGAACTTGAACCAGACCGCGGGGCCGGACAGCAGCACGAACTGCGCCACCAGCAGCGCGACGACCAGGCCGCCGGTGATGCCGGCGGCGAGGCCGGCGCCGAGTCGCGGCAGGGCCAGCGCCAGATAGGCGGCCAGCACCAGGATCAGGGCGAACTCGGCGTAGCCCGCCCAGTTCGGGCGGGTGAAGAAATCCTGTTGCAGGATGCTCGACACGCTGTGCGCCATGTACTGCGCCGGCGCCATCGCCGCCGATACCGGGGTCGGGAAGCTGACCCCGACGCCGCGTGCCGTGGCGCCGATGATCACGATCTTGCCCTTGTACTTGCTGGCCGGAATCTTGCCGGTGATGACGTCGAAGAAGGAGTCCACCGGGAAAGCCGGCTGGCCGTCGTGATCGGCGTAGAACTGCGTGTACATGCGCAGCGACGGCGTGGTGCGGATGGTGACGCCGCCCATCGCAATGCCTTCGCCCAGGCGAACCTCGATGTCCTTCGGCGTGAGGTTGAGCGCCTGCGCGGCAACCATCAGCGACAGCGACGGGTAGAACTCGTCGAAATACTGCAGGACCAACGGTTCATAGCGCACCGCGCCATCGACGTCCGGTGTGGCGTTGAGATGACCGATGCCCGAGGCGACGCTGCCGAGTTCCGGCACCGGGAACTGCACCGAGGTGGTGGGCAGGGGCAGGGCGCCGCTGCCGCGCGCATCGACACGATCCTGGATATTGGTGAGCTGGAACTTGCGGATGTAGTCGGGCAGCGGCTGGTCGGGCCGGCCCTGCGGGCGGCCGATCTCGAAGGTCATCGGCAGCAGCACATGCCCGAACTGGCCCATGGACTGGCCCAGCACGTTGTCGGCAGACAGCTGCGCGCGTGCCTCCTTGAGCTTGGCTTGCAGCGCGTCGAGCGCGGGCTGGTACTGTGTGTTCAGCGCGGAGCCGCGGTAGGCGCCGGCGATGCCGGCCGCGGCGGCGTTCTGGCGACCGAGATCGTTGAGCATCTCACCGAAGGTCTGGATCTCGACCGGCACCTGGCGCGCCAGAGGCGACTTTTGCAGCAGGTCGGAGATTTCGTTGATGTAGCGCAGGCCCGGATCCTGCTGCGCCTCGGAATAGAACACGGTGTTGGCGACGACTTTGGCGCCGCCTTCGCGCAGCTTGTCGAGCATCTGCGCGTGCAAGGTGCGCGGCCAGGGCCAGCGGCCGAGGTTCTGCACCGACTGGTCGTCGATGGCGATGACGGCAATGCGGTCCGACGGGGTGCGCTGATGGGCGCGGACGCCGAGGTCATAGCCGTAGCGTTCCAGGCTCTGGAAGCCGTCGCCGAAAATGCCGTAGGCGACAATCAGGAAAACGACGGTGAAGGCAACGGCGCCGAACCAGTCTCTGGTCCATATTTTTTCTGTGGCCACAAACCGCTCCCCTAGCGTCGTGCTGTTAAGCTGATACTAACTTTTTTTCCGACTACAAAAAAATAGCACGCGTCCCATGGCGAAAAGCAAAACTCAGTACGCCTGCCAGAGTTGCGGCGCCGTGAGCCCCAAGTGGATTGGCCAGTGCCCCGATTGCGGCAGCTGGAACAGTTATGTTGAAACTGTGATCGAGGTCTCAAGGGCGCGCAATTGGAGCGCTTCATCAGCGTCTACGGCCGTGCAACGGCTGGACCAGGTCAGCACACGCGACGAGCCGCGCACGGCCAGCGGACTCTCCGAGATGGACCGCGTGCTTGGCGGCGGCATCGTGCCCGGTGCGGTGATCCTGATCGGTGGCGACCCGGGCATCGGCAAGTCCACCCTGTTGCTGCAGGTGTTGGCGGCGGTGGAGGGCAAGCTCAGCACGCTGTATGTCACCGGCGAAGAGTCGCTGCAGCAGGTGCACCTGCGGGCCAAGCGCCTGGACCTGCCGCGCCTGGACCTGCCGGTCGCCACCGAGACCAGCGTCGAGCGCATCATCGCGCTGATGACGGCGCAGAAGCCGGGGCTGGTGGTGATCGATTCGATCCAGACGCTCAGCACCGATGCGCTGGACTCCGCGCCCGGCTCGGTATCGCAGCTGCGCGAGTGCGCGGCGCAGCTGGTGCGTCACGCCAAGAGCACGCAGACCACGGTGATCCTGGTCGGCCACGTCACCAAGGAGGGCGCCATTGCCGGGCCGCGGGTGCTGGAGCACATGGTCGATACCGTGCTGTATTTCGAACACGACGCCGGCAGCCGTTACCGTATCGTGCGCGCGGTGAAAAACCGCTACGGCGCGGTCAATGAACTGGGCGTTTTCGCCATGACCGACGGTGGACTCAAAGAGGTGAGCAATCCCTCGGCGCTGTTCCTGTCGCGCCACGAGCAGCCGGTGCCGGGCAGCGTGATCACAGTGACGCGCCAGGGCAGCCGTCCGTTGCTGGTCGAGGTGCAGGCCCTGGTCGATGCCTCGCAGCTCGGCAATCCGCGGCGCGTGACGCTGGGCTTCGAGGGCAATCGTCTCAACATGCTGCTGGCGGTCCTGCATCGTCATGGCGGCATCGCCTTTGGCGATCAGGATGTGTTCGCCAATGTCGTCGGCGGCATGCGCATCCAGGAGACCGCCGCCGATCTGCCGCTGCTGCTGGCGGCGCTGTCCAGCCTGCGTGGCCGGCCGGTGCCGACGGACCTGGTGGTCTTCGGCGAGGTCGGGCTCGCCGGCGAAATTCGCCCCGTTCAGGGCGGCGAGGAGCGCCTGCAGGAGGCGGCCAAGCACGGCTTCAAGCGCGCGCTGGTGCCGGAGGCCAACCGGCCGCGCAAATCGGTGCGGATGGAACTGGAGACGATAGCCGTCTCGCGTCTGGAGCAGGCTTTGGCGTACGTCTGACCGCCACCCGCTCATGCCGCAAGCACGTGTCAGGTTGTTAATATTTATTTACTGAATTTAAATTCAGTAAATAAATAAGAACAACTATACGGCGTCGTGAGCTGTCAGCGGGTGGCGCGAGCTGGCGCCGTTGACGTCCCTCGTTCGGCCCCAATCGTTGCTGGTCCAGTGCGAGGATCGCGTCTCAGGCCGCTTTGCTGGTGGTCGTCGCCTGAGGCGGGCGGATGCGCGCCGACTTGACCGCGTTGGCGCGGGTTTCGGTGATCTCGACCTCGTAGCCGGCGATATCGACGCGGCGCCCGGGCTGCGGCAGGTTTTCCAGCTTTTCCAGCACCAGTCCGTTCAGCGTCTTCGGGCCATCGGTGGGCAGCTTCCAGCCCAGTTTGCGGTTGAGGTTGCGGATGGTGGCCGAGCCGGTGACGCGGTAGCTGCCGTCCTGGTCAGCGTAGACGTTCTTCATGCTGGTGGCGGGGTCGGAGGTGAACTCGCCCACCACTTCCTCGAGGATGTCCTCCAGCGTCACCAGGCCCTGGATGTCGCCGTATTCGTCGACGACGAAACCGATGCGCCGCTTCTGGTTCTGGAAATTGAGCAACTGCTGGTTGAGCGGCGTGCCCTCGGGGATGAAGTAGGGTTCGCGCGCCAGCTCCAGCAGCGAACCCGTGTCCAGACGGTCCTCGGCGGCGAGCCGCACGACGCGACGCAGATGCACCACGCCCTTGAGATCGTCGATGGAGCCGTTGAACACCGGCAGGCGCGTGTGCTGGCTGCTGACGATGTCCTCGCGGACCTTGTCCCAGGGCTCGGAGATGTCGATGCCGGTGATCTCGTTGCGCGGCACCATGATGTCCTCGACCGTGGCTTTCTCCAGGTCCAGGATCGACAGCAGCATGCGCTGGTGGCGCTGCGGGATCATGGCGCCGGCCTCGGCGACGACGGAGCGCAGTTCCTCGGCGCTGAGGCTGTGCTCGGCCGCTTCCTCCGGCGACACGCCGAGCAGGCGCAGCACGCCGTTGGACAGCAGGTTGGTCAGCCAGACCACCGGGAACAGCAGGTACTGCAGCACGATGTAGATATAGGACGACGGAATCGCCACCCGCTCCGGGTGGAGCGCGCTCAGTGTCTTGGGCGCGATTTCGCCGAAGATCAGGATGAACACGGTCAGCACGCCGGTGGTGGCGGCGATCCAGGTGTCGCCGAGCAGCCGCAGGGTGATGAAGGTGGTGATGGCCGAGGCGGCGGAGTGCACGGCGATGTTGCCGAGCAGGATGGTGCCGATCAGCCGGTCCGGCCGCTGCAGCAGGCGTTCGGCGAACTTGGCGCCGCGATTGCCGTTCTTGGCCAGATGCCGCAACCGGTAGCGGTTCAGCGCCATCAGGGCGGTTTCCGAGCCGGCGAAGAACGCGGACAACAGGATCAGGAAAACCAGCAGACCGATGAAGTAGTTAAGCGGGATGTCGTCCAAGCGGGCGCATTCAGGGCAACGGGATCAGGCTCATAACTACGGAACGGGCCGGGGGCCTGTCAAGCCGAGAAACTTTAAGAATGTGGTCTAAGTCCAATGCTCGCCGAGGATTTGTTCAAGAATCAGCTTGGAGCCGAAGTACGCCAGGATGAGGAAGCCATAGCCCGACAGCGCCCAGCGGATGGCCGTGCGGCCGCGCCAGCCATAGCGCCAGCGGCCCCACAGCAGCACGCCGAAAATCAGCCAGGCGGTGATCGACAGGACAGTCTTGTGGGCCAGGTGCTGGGCCAGCCAGTCGCGGATGAACCATGCGCCGGACAGCAGGGTCAGGCTGAGCAGGAAGAAGCCCACGCCGATCAGCTGGAGCAGCATCCGCTCCATGGTCTGCAGCGGCGGCAGGCCCTGCGGCAAGCGGCCGCCGCTGCGCGGGTGGTGCAGGAAACGGTCCTGCAGGGCCAGGGCGCCAGCCTGTACCGCAGCCAGGGTCAGCACGCCGGCACTGAGCAGGGACAGGAGGATGTGGGTGCGGACCGGCCAGGTGATCGGCAGCGTGCTCACCGGGGTGGGCAGCAGCGCCGCCCAGACCGCCCAGAAGCCGGCGAACGGGTAGACGACCACGCCCAGGCCGCGCAGCGGCTCCTGCCAGCAGAAGGCCCACAGCAGCAGGGCCGACTGCCAGGTGAATAACGATACGGCCTCGTTGACGCCGATGGTGATCGACTCGCCATGGAACACCTGGTGCACCAGGGCGGCCGCGTGCGATACCACCGCCAGCGCGGCGAGGATGCGGTCGTTTTTTTCGGGGGCCTGCCGCCAGATCAGCAGCGCGGTGAGCGCGTAGAAAACAGCGGCGGAAACGGCAAAGGCGGGAATCATGGTCAGTCTGTCGGCAATGCGCGGAGCATAGCCTGAAAAAAGCGCGGCTGTGCCGGTGAGGGCGCGGCTATAATGCCGCATGACCTCCGATCTGCTTCCCCTGGTCCAGAAGATTGCCGTCTGGGCCCTGCCGGTGCTGTTTGCCATCACCCTGCACGAAGTCGCCCATGGCTGGGCGGCGCGCGCGCTGGGCGACCGCACGGCGGAGATGCTCGGCCGTCTCAGCCTCAATCCGCTCAAGCACGTAGATCCGGTGGGCACGGTGGTGGTGCCGATGTTCATGCTGGTGCTGGGCGGGTTCCTGTTTGGCTGGGCCAAGCCGGTGCCGGTGAGCGTGCGCAACCTGCGCCATCCGCGTCGCGACATGGCCCTGGTCGCCGTCGCCGGGCCATTGTCGAATCTGGCGATGGCCCTGGCCTGGGGTGTGCTGGCGCGCATCGCCATCGGCATGAACCCGGACGAGGGCGTCTGGCTGGGCGTGCTGCTGATGGCCCGCGCCGGCATCGTGATCAATCTGGTGTTGATGGTGCTGAACCTGATACCGCTGCCGCCGCTGGACGGCGGCCGGGTGCTGACGGGCCTGTTGCCCGAGGCGCAGGCGCGCAAACTGGATCGCATCGAACCCTATGGCTTCGTGATCCTGGTGGCGTTGATGGCCACCGGCATCCTCGGCCGCATCATGGCGCTGCCGCTGATCCTCAGCGGCAATGCGCTGCAGAATCTTCTCAACCTGCAGGGCCTGCCCCTGTTCTGAGTGCCCGTGACTTCGTCCCCTTCCGCCAAATCCGTCGTCCTCTCCGGCATTCAGCCCTCCGGCCGTCTCACGCTGGGCAACTATCTCGGCGCGCTCAAGAATTGGGTGAAGCTGCACGAGCAGTACGACTGTTACTACATGCTGGTGGACCTGCACGCCATCACCGTGCGCCAGGATCCCGCCGTACTGCGCGAGCGCTGCTTCGAGTTTCTGGCGCTGTACATCGCCTGCGGTCTGGAGCCGTCGAAGAACGTGCTGTTCGTGCAGTCGCATGTGCCGGCACACGCACGCCTGTCCTGGGTGTTGAACTGCTATACGCAGATGGGCGAGCTGAACCGCATGACGCAGTTCAAGGACAAGAGCGCCAAGCATGCCGAGAACATCAATGCCGGCCTGTTTGACTACCCGGTGCTGATGGCTGCCGACATCCTGCTGTACCAGGCGCAGAAAGTGCCGGTGGGAGACGACCAGAAGCAGCACCTGGAACTCACCCGCGATGTGGCGCTGCGCTTCAACAACCTCTACGGCCCGGTGTTCACGGTGCCGGAGCCGATGATCCCGCCGGTCGGTGCGCGCATCATGGGCCTGCAGACGCCCGAGGCCAAGATGAGCAAGTCCGATGGCGCCGAGACCAATGCCATTTACCTGCTGGACGAGCCCGACGTCATCACCCGCAAGATCAAGCGCGCGGTCACCGACCTGGGCAACGAGGTGCGTTTCGACATCGCCGGCAAGCCCGGTGTGTCCAACCTGATGTCGATCCTGTCGGCGATCACCGGCGACTCCTTCGACGCCATCGCTGCGCGCTACAACGGCCAGGGCTACGGTACGTTCAAGCAGGCGGTCGCCGAGGCCGTGGTCGAATGCCTGCGGCCGGTGCAGGCCAAGTACCGCGAGGTGCGCGACGATCGCGCCGGCCTGCAGTCGGTGCTGCGCGAGGGTGCGCGCAAGGCTGCGGCCCGTGCCGATGTCACGTTGGCACGCGTGCACGAGGCCTTGGGCTTCATCCCCGAGTGATCCGATGACCGAACCCACGACCGAAGTCACCGAGACCGCGGCGCCGCCGGCCGATGCCTCGCGGCTGCCCAAGGTGCACGGGCAGACGCTCGACAAGCTGCCGGAAGATCTCTACATCCCGCCGGATGCGCTGGAGGTGTTTCTCGATGCCTTCGAAGGTCCGCTCGATCTGCTGCTGTACCTGATCCGCCGGCAGAACCTGAACATCCTCGACATCCCGGTGCTCAAGATCACGCAGCAGTACATCCAGTACATCGGGCTGATGCACGAGCTGCGCCTGGAGCTGGCGGCCGAGTACCTGGTGATGGCGGCGCTGCTGGCCGAGATCAAGTCGCGCATCCTGCTGCCGCGTCCGCCGCCGGACGAGGAGGAGCAGGGCGATCCGCGCATGGAACTGGTGCGTCGCTTGCAGGAATACGAGCGCTTCAAGACCGCCGCCGAAAATCTCGACGCGCAGCCGCGAGTCGGCCGCGAACTGTTCATCGCGCAGGCGCGGCCGGAGGTGATTCCGGTATCGGCGCAGTTGCCAACGCCGGCGCTGCGCGACCTGCTGATGGCGTTCCGCGATGTGATGCAGCGGGCCGAGCTGTTCACCCGACATCAGGTCAGCCGCGAGCCGCTGAGCGTGCGCGAGCGCATGTCGCACATCCTGTCGCGGCTGCGCGGCGGTCCGCGTGGGTTCGCCGAACTGATCGACCCCGAGGAGGGCCGCGCCGGCGTGGTGGTGTGCCTGCTTGCCATCCTGGAGCTCACCCGCTCGACGCTGATCCAGATCAGCCAGGGCGAGCCCTTTGCCCCCCTATTGATTGAAGTGGCCCGGGCGCAACCCGAGACCGTGGAGAACGCCGATGACCGAACCGACTGAAGAAGCGCCGGTGCTGGCGCAGGAAACGCCCGACGAGAGCCGCTACGACAAGCTGGAGAAAATCCTCGAGGCGCTGCTGCTGGCCTCTGAGCAGGCGCTGTCGCTGGAGCAGTTGTACCGCCTGCTGGCGGCGGACCTGGGCGTCGGCAAGAAGGACATCCGCGAAGCGCTGGAGCGCCTGGCTTCCAGCCTCAGTGGCCGCGCGGCGGAGTTGCAGGAAGTCGCCAGCGGCTACCGCATCCAGGTCCGCCGCGACTACGCCGAGTGGGTCAGCCGCCTGTGGCAGGAGAAGCCGCCGAAGCTGTCCCGTGCGCTGCTCGAAACCCTGGCCCTGGTCTGCTACCGACAGCCGATCACGCGCGGCGAGATCGAGGAGGTGCGCGGGGTGGCGCTGTCGCCCAACATCATCCGCACCCTGCTGGAGCGCGGCTGGATCCGCGAAGTTGGCCAGAAGGAAGTGCCGGGCCGTCCCTCGCTGTTCGGCACCACGCCGCAGTTCCTCGACGAATTCAATCTGAAGTCGCTGGATGATCTGCCCTCGCTGCCGGAGATCAAGGATCCCGCGCAACTCGAGGCGGCCCTGCTCAAGCTGGGCGCCGGTGCCGACGCGGCGGTGGGCGCAGCGGGCGCCGAAGGGGAAGTCGCGGCGGCGCCGGTCGGGGACGCGGCGCCCGCAGAGGCGACGCTGCATTGAGCGACCGCATCCAGAAGGTATTGGCCTCTGCCGGCGTGGCTTCGCGCCGGCATATCGAGCAGTGGATCGCCGAGGGGCGCATCACCGTCAACGGCCGCCCCGCGGAGATCGGCCAGAAGATCGACCACAACGACCGCGTGCGCGTTGATGGCAAGCCGGTGCGGCTGTCGCGCAAGACGGAAGCGATACGGGTGCTGCTCTACCGCAAGCGCGTCGGCGAGCTGGTGACGCGTGAAGATCCCGAGGGGCGCCGCACGGTGTTCCGCAAGCTGCCGGAACTCGAATCCGGCCGCTGGATCGCCGTCGGCCGTCTCGACATCAACACCTCCGGCCTGCTGTTGCTGACCAATCATGGCGAGCTGGCGCGGCGGTTGACGCATCCCAGCTTCGAGATCAGCCGCGAGTACGCGGTGCGCGTGCTGGGCGAGATGACGGAGGAAATCGCCGAGCGCCTGGTCAACGGCGTCGAACTGGACGATGGCCTCGCGCACTTCGACACGCTCGAAGCGGGCGAGAACGAGGACGGCGACGGCGCCAACCAGTGGTATCGCGTGACCCTGCGCGAGGGCCGCAACCGCGAGGTGCGGCGCCTGTTCGAGTCGCAGGGCCTGCAGGTGTCCCGCCTGATCCGCGTCAGCTACGGCCCGATCGAACTCGGCCGCGGCATCAAGACCGGCGGTTGTCGCGAGGCGACGCCGGCCGAGCTCAAGGCCTTGCTCAAAGCGGTCGGCCTGGAAGAGGCCGTCACGGCGCCCGAGAAGCGGCGCCCGCGACGCGACTGAAACCGCACGCGGCTCAGAGCGCCCGGCCGCTGACGCCGCGGCTGTCCGGTCCCAGCAGCCACAGCAGCGCCGGCACCGCGCTTTCCGGCGGCGGCACCTTGTCGATGACATCGCCCGGATAGCCCTTCAGGCGCAGGCCGGTGCGCAAGGGACCGGGGTCGAAGCTGTTGAAGCGCAGGCCCGGTTCCAGTTCGGTCTCCTGCGCCCAGGTTTTCATCATCGCCTCCAGCGCCGCCTTGGCGATGCCGTAGACACCGTGGAAGGGCTTGGCCTCGCGGCCGCTGGCGGCGCTGGTGAATACCACCGAGGCGTCGGCACTGCGGCGCAGCAGCGGCAGGCACAGGCGCGTCATGGTGTAGGCCGCGGTCAGGTTCACCTGCAGGCTCTCCACCCATTCGCGCGGTTCGAGGTCGTCGAGCGCCGCGAAGGCCTTGAAGTGCGCGGCGCAGTGCAGCAGGCCGTCGAGCCGGCCGAATTCGCGCTCCAGCGTGTCGGCCAGTTGCTGGTATTCGTTCCAGGAGGCGCCGGCCAGGTTCATCGGGTAGATCGCCGGCGTGGCGCCGCCGCCGCGCTCGATGGCGTCGTAGACCTGCTCCAGCTTGGGCACCGTGCGGCCGAGCAGGACCACGGTGGCGCCCAGACCGGCGCAGGCCAGCGCTGCCGCCTTGCCCAGGCCGTCGCCGGCACCGGTGACCAGGATCACCCGGTCTTTCAGCAGGCGGTGCTTGGGGGTGTAGTCGCGCGGCAGGGAGAAGGACATGGGACTGGTGATCGCTCGTAAGGGGCCCGTCGGCGCCACCCGCTGTCACGGCAAGGCGGTCCGGAATTGTTATTAATTATTATATAAATTTTAAATCGTAAAATATTATATAACAGGTCCGGCGTCAGTATGCCGTCAAGCGGGTGAGGCTGCCAATGCGCTGTCGGGGCTTGGCACGGAAGACGGCACGACGGGCAGGGCATGTCCTTCGACATAGTCGGCGCCGCTGGACTGCGCCAGCGCCAGCAGCGCGGGTGTATCGGCGCCGCTGATGGTCACGGTGGCGCCGAGCTGCTTGAGCTGGGCGATGGTGGACGTCAGCAGTTCGCGCGCCGCCGGGCGCTGCACGGCAAGACTCAGCAGCTCCGGCGCCAGCCGCGCCTCGTCGATGGAAAAATGCAGCAGGCTGGCGGGTGCGGCGCCCGGCCGGCCGATGCCGCAAAGGCAGAGATGCAGGCCGGCGTCGCGCAGGGCCAGCAGCTGCTCGGGGGCCGCGGCCGGCGCGCGGGTCAGTGCCGATTCGCGCAGTTCCAGCGTCAGCGCCTCGGCGGGCAGGTCGTGGGCGCGCAGCAGTCCGAGCAGGATCCGGGTCAGCGGCAGATCGGTGAAAGCGGCGGCGGCGAGACGCAGGCTCAGGCGCGCCTGCGGGTGGCGGTCGCGGCGCAGGGCCAGCAACGTCGTGCAGGCTTCCTGCAGTTGCCAGAGCGTGAGGGCATGGACCAGGCTGCTGCGGCTGGGAAGATCGATGAAGGCGGCCTGCTCGAGCGGGCCGCGTCGCGGATGCGGCCAGCACAGTTGCAGGCGCTGTCGCGGCGGTTGCGCGCCCTCGCGCAGCGGGTGCTGCTCGACGGCATCGAGCACGAGTCCCTGGTGATCCAGGGCCGCGTGCAGCTCCGCCGCCAGCCGCGGCGTCTCGCTGCGCGCATCGTCGAGCGCGGCATCGTAGATCAGGAACTCGCGGCCCTCGGCCGTGGCCGCATATTTGGCGGTTTCGGCATGGCGGATCAGGGCGTCGGCGTCGTCGCCATGCTGCGGATGGATGGCGATGCCGACGCTGCTGCGCAGGCTCATGGCCTGGCGCTGCAGTGTCAGCGGTGTGTCCAACGCCAGTTGCACGCGGCGCGCGACGGCCAGCACCGCCGCCTCGTCGCTCGCATGGCGTACCAGCACGGCGAAGTCGTCGTAGCCGAAGTGGCCGAGCACGCAATGCTCGTCGAGGGCGCTGCGCAGCCGGCCGGCGACCTGATCGATGAATTCGCGTGCGGCCGCCTCGCCCCGGGCCAGGGCGATTTCGTGGTAGCGCTGCGTGTCGATGGCCAGCACCGCGCAGTGACCGCCTTCGCCGGCGCGGCGCAGCAGGGTGCGAGTCAGCTTGGCGGCGAAGCTGCGCTGGCCGGGCAGATCGGTGAGCGCGGGTGCGGCTGCGTGGCGCTCAAGCTGGTATTCCAGCGCCTGCGCCTGATCGCGCAGCGCGCGCGTCTCGTCGAACAGCATCGCGCCGGCGTGGTAGGCCATGAGCATGCCGATCTGCTGGCCCCAGGCCAGGAACAGCAGGGGCATCACGTCGAGCAGCCACAGCGCGGGATTGCCACGCTGCGCCGCGAGGATCGATGCCGTGTTGATCTCGCCCGATCCCTGGTAGGCCGCAAGGCCATTGGCGATGGCCAGCGCGGCGATGGCTACGACCAGTCCGAACCAGGCGTAGCGATTGGCCTTGCCGCGCAGGAAATCGGCGGTGCCGGCCAGGCTGTCGAGATTCACGGAGACGGCCATGCCGGTCCGGGTGAGGGTGGGTGTCCCGACTATAGCGCCACGCCGATCAGGCCGGCGAGTGCGGCCGGCGTGGCGGCGATCACGTCCGCTCCCCAGGATGTGATGGGGCCGTTGTCGCCAAGATAGCCCCAGTCCGCGGCGACGGTCTTCATCCCGGCGGCGCGTCCGGCATCGATGTCGCGCTTGTCGTCGCCGACGTAGACGCCGTCCGCGGGCGCCAGGCCCAGCCGTTCGCAGGCGCGCAGGATGCCGTCCGGCGCCGGCTTGGCCCGGGGCACTTCATCGGCGCTGATGTCGCAGGCGCTGCGCGTCTGCAGGTTCAGTTCCTCGAGCAGCGGCTTGGTCAGCCACGACGGCTTGTTGGTGACGACGCCCCAGCGGATGCCCTGCGCTTCCAGCGCCCGCAGCAGCGCGTCCATGCCGTCGAACAGGCGCGAGGCCTTGCTGAGATTGGCGCGGTAGTGCGCGAGGAAGGCATCGCGATGCCGCGGAAAATCCGCGTGGTCGGGCCCGATGCCCAGCGCCTTGCCCAGCAGCCCGCGCGCGCCGGCCGAGGCCACGGGCCGGTAATCGTCGAGCGGCAGGGGCGGCAGACCGAGCTGGGCGCGGACGTGGTTGGCGGCGCCGCCCAGGTCCGGCGCGGTATCGACCAGCGTGCCGTCGAGATCGAACAGCACGCCGCGCACGCGCCAGCTCATGCCGGCTTCCGGCAGTGCATCAGGTAGTTGACGTCGACGTTGTCGGTCAGGCCCGCCGATTTGCTCAACGGGTTGTAACGCAGGCCCTTCATGCCGACCACCTCGAGCCCGGCGCCGCGTGCCCACTGCGCCAGCTCCGAGGGCCGGATGAACTTGGCGTAGTCGTGCGTGCCGCGCGGGATCAGGTTCATCACGTATTCCGCGCCGAGAATGGTCAGCGCATAGGCCTTGGGATTGCGGTTGATGGTCGAGAACACCAGGGTGCCGCCAGGCGCGGTGAGTCGGGCGCAGGCAGCGACGGTCTGCGCCGGATCCGGTACGTGCTCCAGCATTTCCAGACAGCAGACGAGGTCGAAGGCGCCGGGCATCTCCTGCGCAAGCTGCTCGGCCGGCACCTTGCGGTAGTGCGCCTTCACGCCGGATTCCAGGCCGTGCAGGCGCGCCACTTCCAGCGAGGCTTCGGCGAGGTCGATGCCGGTGGCTTCGGCGCCACGCGCGGCCAGGGCCTCGGTGAGGATGCCGCCGCCGCAGCCGACGTCGAGCGTGCGCTTGCCCTGGAGGCCGCCGGCGCACTGCTCGATGTAGCGCACGCGCGGCGGGTTGATGCTGTGCAGCGGCCCCATCTCGCCGCGCGGGTCCCACCAGGTGGCGGCGAGCTTGCCGAAGCGGGCGATTTCCTCGTGATCGACGTTGGCGTTCATGCGCGGATTCTCTGCTGCCATTCCTGTGCGCGCGCCAGCACGGCGGCCTCGTCGAGCGCGGTCAGTCGCCGCTCGCGCATCAGCGCGCGACCGGCGACGAAAACATCGCTGATCTGCTCGCGGCCGGCGGCGTAGACCAGGGCCGACAGGACGTTGTACGTCGGCTGTGTGTTGGCCGCCGACAGGTCGACGGCGATGAAGTCGGCCGATTTGCCTTTCACCAGGGAGCCGAATTCGCTCTCCAGGCCCAGCGCCCTGGCGCCGCCCAGCGTCGCCAGGTGCAGCGCCTGCGTCGCCGGCAGCGCCTGCGCATCACCGGCCACGGCCTTGGCGATCAGCGCGGCGCTGCGGGTTTCGGCGAGCAGGTCGAGGTCGTTGTTGCTGGCGGCGCCGTCGGTGCCGATGGCGACATTGACGCCGGCCTGCAGCAGCTTGTGCACCGGCGCGAAGCCGCTGGCCAGCTTGAGATTGGATTCCGGACAGTGGGCGACGCTGACGCCGAACTGCGCCGCCTCGGCGATCTCGGCATCGGTGAGCTGGGTCATGTGCACGGCGATGAAATCCGGTCCGAGCAGATCCAGTTCCTTCAGCCGCTGCCAGGGGCGCTTGCCGGTTTTGGCCAGCGCATCGGCGACTTCGAATGCCGTCTCATGGACGTGCATGTGAATGCCGATGCCCAGCTCGTTGGCGTACTGGCGGATGCGGCGCAGCGGCGCGTCGGAGACGGTGTAGGGCGCATGCGGCGCAAACACCGTGCGCACCAGCGGGTTGCCCTTGAGCGCGTCGTGCACTTCCAGGCCCTTGTGGATGTACTCGTCGGCGCTCTGCGCCCAAGCCGAGGGGAAGTCCAGCACGACCAGGCCGACGCTCATGCGCAGGCCGGTCTCCTGTGCCACCTTGGCGCTGGCATTCGGAAAGAAATACATGTCGTTGACGCAGGTGGTGCCGCCACGAATCATCTCGGCGGCGGCCAGGCGCACGCCGTCCTCGCAGAACGCGGGGCTGACATGCGTGCCCTCGGCCGGCCAGATGTGGCCTTGCAGCCAGTCCATCAGCGGCAGGTCGTCGGCGATGCCGCGCAGCAGCGACATGGCGCTGTGCGCGTGGGCATTGACCAGGCCCGGCATCACCGCGTGACGCGGCAGCTCCAGGATCTCGCGCGCCTGGAAGCTGCGCCGCGCCTCGTCGGCGGGCAGGATCGCGACGATGCGGCCGTCGTCGACGGCCATCGCCTGTTGTTCGAGCACCACGCCGGCAGGCTCCACCGGCACCAGCCAGCGCGGAACCACGAGCAGATCGATCTGCATAAGGAAATCAAGGGATGGTTAGAATTCGCCTCCGATTTTACCCGAGCCGAACATGAGCAACGCCGTGCAACCCCTGATCTGGATGAAAGACCACCTGCGCGTGCTCGACCAGCGGCTGTTGCCGCACGAGGTGGCGCATCTCGACTGCCGCAGCGCCGGCGACATCGCCGCCGCCATCCACGGCATGGCGGTGCGCGGTGCGCCGGCCATCGGCATCGCCGCGGCCTACGGCCTGGTGCTGGCGGTGCGCGAGGCACCGGAAGGCTTCGACCGCGCTGAAAGCGTGCTCGCCGCCTCGCGTCCCACGGCGGTCAACCTGCGCTGGGCGCTGGAGCGGATGCGCGGCGCCTGGCTGCGCCAGCCCGATGTGACGGCGCTGGAGGCGGAGGCGGTGGCGATCCACCAGGAAGACCTGGCACAGAACCTGAAGATGGGCGCGCTCGGTGCCGAGTTGCTGCCGCCGCGCGCCAGCGTGCTCACCCACTGCAACACCGGCGCGCTGGCCACCGGCGGCCACGGCACGGCGCTGGGTGTGATCCGCAGCGGCTGGGCGCGCAACCGCATCGTGCGCGTGTTCAACACCGAGACGCGGCCCTGGCTCCAGGGCGCGCGCCTCACCGCCTGGGAGCTGCGCGAGGAGGGCATCCCCGCGCAACTGCTGGCCGACGGCGCGGCGGCGCACCTGATGTCGCGCGAGAAGATCGACTGGGTGATCGTCGGCGCCGACCGCATCGCCGCCAACGGCGACACCGCCAACAAGATCGGCACCTACGCCCTGGCGGTGGCCGCCCGGCGCCATGGCGTGAAGTTCATGGTGGTGGCGCCCAGTGGCACCTTCGACCTGCGTTGCCGCAGCGGCGCGGAGATCCCCATCGAAGAGCGCACGGCGCGCGAGCTGACGGAGTTCCGCGGGCAGCCCGTGGCGCCGGCCGGTTGCGACGCCTACAACCCGGTGTTCGACGTCACGCCGGCGGAGTTGATCGACGCCATTGTCTGCGAGCGCGGCGTGATCCTGAATCCCGACACCGCCAAGGTCGAGGCCATGCTCGCCTGAGCGCCGCGCAGGCCGTCACCCGCTGGGGTTTCTCAGCGGCTGATGGTTGTTATTATTGATCTAATGAATATAAAAATAATAAATAAATAATCTCAATTTTGCCTGGGAAAAGCACCCGAGCGGGTGGCAGGCGGGAGGCTTCGGAAAAGACTCATTTCCGAACCCCTGTGTGTTAAAATTTCGTGAACAAAAATAATCCATTACTCCATCAAACCTTGAGGCCGCGCCGACCGCGGCCTTGGCTGAGCCCATGACCGAATTCGCCAAGGAAATTCTCTCCGTCAATCTCGAAGACGAGATGCGCCGCAGCTACCTCGATTACGCGATGAGCGTGATCGTCGGACGCGCGCTGCCCGATGCCCGCGACGGCCTCAAGCCGGTGCATCGTCGCTCGCTGTTTGCGATGCACGAGCAGGGCAACGACTACAACAAGCCGTTCAAGAAGTCGGCGCGCATCGTCGGTGACGTGATGGGTAAGTACCACCCGCACGGCGACAGCGCGATCTACGACACCATCGTGCGCATGGCGCAGCCGTTCTCGCTGCGCTACCTGCTGGTGGACGGGCAGGGCAACTTCGGCTCGGTCGACGGCGACAACCCGGCGGCGATGCGCTACACCGAAATCCGCATGACCCGGCTGGCGCACGAGCTGCTGGCGGACATCGACAAGGAGACGGTCGATTTCATCCCCAACTACGACGGCTCCGAGCAGGAGCCGGCGGTACTGCCGACGCGCTTTCCCAACCTGCTGGTCAACGGCAGCTCGGGCATCGCCGTGGGCATGGCCACCAACATTCCGCCGCACAACCTGTCGGAAGTGATCGATGGCTGCGTTGCCCTGATCGACAATCCGCAGATCGATCTCGCCGGCCTGATGAAGCTGATCCCGGCACCGGATTTCCCGACCGCCGGGCTGTTGCTCGACGCGCACGGGCTGGTCGACGCCTATGCCACCGGCCGCGGCCGCGTGGTGCTGCGTGCGCGCACCGAGATCGAGAGCATTGGCAACGACAAGCAGGCGATCATCGTCACCGAGCTGCCGTACCAGGTGAACAAGGCGCGCCTGCTCGAGAAGATCGCCGAGCTGGTCAAGGACAAGAAGGTCGAGGGCATCACCGAACTGCGCGACGAATCCGACAAGGACGGCACGCGCATGGTGATCGAGCTGCGTCGCGGCGAGAACGCCGACGTGGTGCTCAACAACCTGTTCCAGCAAACGCAGCTGCAAACCGTGTTCGGCATCAACATGGTGGCCATCGACGACGGTCAGCCGCGCACGCTGTCGCTGAAGTCGCTGCTGGAAATCTTCGTGCGTCATCGCCGCGAGGTGGTGACGCGCCGCACGCGCTACCTGCTGCGCAAGGCGCGCGAGCGCGCCCATGTCTTGGAAGGCCTATCGATCGCGCTGGCCAACATCGACGAGGTGATCGAGCTGATCAAGACCAGCCCGACGCCGGCCGAGGCCAAGAAGGGCCTGATGGGACGCCTCTGGGCCGCTGGCCCGGTGGTGGCGATGCTGGAGCGCAGCGGCATGAATGCCTCGCGCCCGGCGGACCTGGCGGCGGAATTCGGCCTGGTCGAGGGCGGCTACCGCCTCTCCGAAGCCCAGGCGCAGGCGATTCTGGAACTGCGACTGCACCGCCTCACCGGCCTGGAGCAGGAGAAGATCCACGAGGAGTTCAAGGAACTGCTCGAAGCCATCGCCGACTATCTCGACATCCTCGGCTCCGATGCCCGTTTGCTGTCGGTGATCCGCGCCGAGCTGCTGGAAATCAAGGAGCAGTACGGCGACGCCCGTCGCACCGAGATCACCGGCGCCGCGCTCAACATCGCGCGCGAGGACCTGATCCCGCCGCAGGACATGGTGGTGACGCTCTCGCACGAGGGCTACGTCAAGACCGTGCCGCTGGAGGAATACCAGGCGCAGAAGCGCGGCGGCCGCGGCAAGCTGGCGGCGGCGACCAAGGAAGAGGACTTCGTCGACAGCCTGTGGGTCGCGCATTCGCACGACACGCTGCTGTGCTTCTCCAGCCTTGGCAAGGCCTACAAGCTGCGCGTGTTCGAACTGCCCTCCGGTTCCCGCGGCTCGCGTGGCCGGCCCTTCGTCAACCTGCTGCCGCTGGAAGCGGGCGAAAAGATCAACGCGGTGCTGCCGATCAAGGGGTTTGCCGAGGGTGACTTCGCCGGCCGCTACATCTTCATGGCGACGCGCCGCGGCACGGTCAAGAAGACGCCGCTGGACGCCTTCGCCAACATCCGCAGCAACGGCATCATCGCCGTCGACCTGCGCGCCGACGACGAACTGGTCGGCGTGGCGCTGACCAACGGCGATAACGACATCCTGCTGTTCTCCGACGCCGGACGCGTGATCCGCTTCAACGAGAAGGACGTGCGTTCGATGGGGCGCGGCGCCACTGGCGTACGCGGCATGCGCCTGGTGCGCGCTTCCGAGGCGGTGGCCGACGACGCCGGCGCCGACGACAGCGCGCCGGCGCTGGACGAAGCGGTCGAGGAGACGACGGCCGACGTGCCGGCGGCGCGTGTGATCGCGCTGATCGTGGCACGCCAGGGCGACATCCTGACGATCTCGGAGCACGGCTACGGCAAGCGCACGCCCATCGACCAGTTCCCGCTGCGCGGGCGCGGCGGCATGGGTGTGATTGCGCAGGCGCTGTCGGACAAGACCGGCAACCTGATCGGCGCCATCGAGGTCGAGGATGGCCACCAGGTGATGCTGATCTCGGAGAGCGGCAACCTGATCCGCTTCAAGACCACCGATGTCCGCACCATGGGCCGCAACACGCAGGGCGTGCGCCTGATGCGGCCAGTGGATGGCGATCGCCTGGTCAGCGTCGATCGCATCCAGGCCGACGACGAAGGCGAGGGCGAGGCGACGGCCGAACCTGCGGTCGAGCCGGCTGGCGAGTAAGCCATTCCGCAAGGCGCAGGGGCTTGACGCCCTTGCGCCTTTTTTCGCTTTCATGCAAACTAACATAACCTGTTATGTTGTAGTTCAAGCCATGAATTTTTCAGTACATTTCGACGATGCGACGGTGGAGCGCCTGAACAAGGCGGTCGAGCGCGTGGATCTGACGCGCAACCGCATCATCGTCAAGGCCGTACAGGAATGGCTCGAGCGCAACGAGGAAAAAGACTGGCCGGAACAGCTCAAGGCGCATTTCCGCAACCCGGCGCCCGAGCTGGCACCGGATGACGCACTGGACGCCAAGTCCTGGCGGCCGCAGACGGCCTCCGAAGGCGTCCGCTGGTGAAATACCTGCTGGACAGCAATACCGTGGTTGCCGCCATCAAGGGGCGCTTGCCGGTGGCGGTGAAGCTGTCGGCGCTGCGGCCGGGTGATGTGGCGGTGCCGATCCTGGCGCGCATGGAAGCGGAGATGGCGCTGCGTGGCGACACGCGCGCGCAAAGTCGCTACGGCAAGCTGCTGCGCGATTTTCTCGCCAATGTGCGGGTGATCGATTTCGGCGCGGCCGAGGCGCAGCAGGCGGTGACGCTGGGCGGCTATCAGCGGCAGCGGGGCGAGACCATGGACGGTTACAACCTGCTGGTGGCGGCGACGGCGCTGGCGCACCGGCTGGTGCTGGTGACGGACGACCCGGCGGCGTTTGCCGACGTGCCGGGACTGGACGTTGAGAACTGGCTGCGTCCGGTCTCTTGATTGACTTTAAGTTGTTCACATAAGGAACTGAAATGTCGAGAATCTTCAACTTCAGCGCGGGCCCGGCGACGCTGCCGGAAGCGGTCCTCAAGCAGGTCCAGGCGGAACTGCTGGACTGGCACGGCACCGGCATGTCGGTGATGGAGATGTCGCATCGCGACAAGCCGTTCATGTCCATCGCCCAGGCTGCCGAAGCCGATCTGCGCGCGCTGATGAACATTCCGGCGAACTACAAAGTGCTGTTCCTGCAGGGTGGCGCCACCGCGCAGTTCACCTACATCCCGATGAACCTGCTGCGCGGCAAGGCCGGCGCGGACTACATCCTGACCGGCGACTGGGGCAAGAAGGCGGCCAAGGAAGCGGGCAAGTACTGCAAGGTCAACATCGCCGCCAGCAGCGAGGCCGACAAGTTCACCCACGTGCCGGCGCGTGCGGGCTGGAAGCTGGACCCGAACGCCGCCTACGTGCACTACACGCCGAACGAGACCATCCACGGTGTCGAGTTCCACGACATTCCCGACACCCAGGGCGTGCCCCTGGTCGGCGACTTCTCGTCGACGATCCTGTCGCGTCCGATTGATGTGTCGAAGTTTGGCCTGATCTACGCCGGCGCGCAGAAGAACATCGGTCCTTCGGGCCTGACCATCGTGATCGTGCGCGAGGACCTCATCGGCCAGGCGCTGCCGAACACACCGGGCATCTTCGACTACAAGCAGCAGGCCGACAACGAGTCGATGCTCAACACGCCGTCGTGCTTCGCCTGGTACGTCTCGGGCCTGGTGTTCAAGCTGCTGCGCGAACAGGGCGGCCTGACCGCGGTGGCCGAGCGCAATGCGCGCAAGGCCAAGCTGCTGTACGACTACATCGACAGCGAGCCGTTCTACACCAACCCGGTGGCCAAGGCCGACCGCTCTTGGATGAACGTGCCGTTCACGCTCAAGGACGCCAACCTCGATGCCGACTTCCTCAAGGGCGCCGTCACCGCCCAGCTGTCGGGCCTCAAGGGACACCGCTCGGTGGGCGGCATGCGCGCCAGCATCTACAACGCCATGAGCGAAGAAGGCGTGCAGGCGTTGGTGGCGTACATGAAGGAATTTGCGCGCACCAAGGGCTGAAAAAGACGTTTTTCCCGCCACCCGCTGTTGCCGGCGAGTGACGGGAAATTGTTAAATAATATTATATGATTAAAAAATCGTATAATATTTAATCACTCATAGTGCGGGGCCAACACCGACAGCGGGTGGCCCCGCATCCAGCAGGATCAGGAGTCCGCCATGTTCAAAGTACAGACGCTCAACAATATCTCGGTGCTGGGCCTCGAGCGCCTGCCGCGCGACCGCTACGAGGTCGCTTCCGAGCTGCAGAACCCGGACGCAGTGCTGGTGCGCTCGGCCGACATGCACAAGCTGGAGATTCCCGCCTCGGTGAAGGCCATCGGCCGCGCCGGCGCGGGCACCAACAACATTCCGGTGGCCAAGATGAGCCAGCGCGGCGTGCCGGTGTTCAATGCGCCCGGCGCCAACGCCAACGCGGTGAAGGAGCTGGTGCTGGCCGGCATGCTGCTGGCGGCGCGCAACATCCCGCAGTCGCTGGATTTCGTGAAGAAGCTGGACGGCGACGACCACGCGATGCACAAGGCGGTCGAGGACGGCAAGAAGAAGTTCGTCGGCTTCGAGCTGCCCGGCCGCGCGCTGGGCGTGATCGGCCTGGGCGCGATCGGCGTCAAGGTCGCCAACGCCGCGGTGGAGCTGGGCATGGACGTCTACGGCTTCGACCCGGCGATGACCGTGCAGAACGCCTGGAAGCTGGACTCGCGCGTCAAGCAGGCGCTGTCGGTGGACGACATCGTCTCCAAGTCTCAGTTCATCTCGGTGCATGTGCCGCTGCTCGATGCCACCCGCGGCCTGATCAACGCCGACCGCCTCAAGATGATGAAGAAGCAGGGCGTGATCCTGAACTTCGCGCGTGCCGAAATCGTCGACGAAGCGGCCGTGGTCGAGGCGCTCAACGCGGGCACGCTGCACGCCTATGCCTGCGATTTTCCCAGCAATGCGCTCAAGGGTCACCCGCGCGTCATCGCCACGCCGCACCTCGGCGCGTCCACCGGCGAGGCCGAGGACAACTGCGCGGTGATGGTGGCCGACCAGATCCGCGAGTTCCTGGAGCTGGGCAACGTGCGCAACTCGGTGAATTTCCCCGAGGCGGTGCTGCCGCTGCTGCCGGGCGTCACGCGCCTGTGCATCGTCAACGCCAACGTGCCGAACATGGTCGGCCAGATCACCACGGCGCTGGCCAAGCACAACCTCAACATCTCGGACCTGCTCAACAAGTCCCGTGGTGACATCGCCTACACCCTGGTGGATGTCGATGCGCCGGTGACGGAGGCGGTGGCCAGGGAAATCGCCGGCATCCAGGGCGTGCTGGCGACTCGCGTCATCGCGGCACGCTGATCGCGGACATCCGGAGCATGGATCGACCGTGAATCGCCATGCTCCGGACGTAGCGACCGTGAACGGCTGGTTCGCCAGCCTGTGGTCCCGGCCACGCGTCGTATTCGTGGTCAGGCTGCTGGCGACGCTACTGTTCCTGCTGTTTGTCCTGCGGATCTGGTCGGCCTGGATGGTCAGCCGGCACTTCAATCTGCTGCTGTTGCTGTATGGCGAAGTCGTGACCGTGATGGTGTACGTCATGGCGCGTCCGGCTGTCGCGCGCGGCGGTCCGCTGACGATGGCGGTCACTTTTCTGGCGACGTTCTATTTTCTGTTCGTCAGCGTTCAGGACGGAACCGCGCTATTGCCGGATGACGTGACCCAGCCGATGCAGACGGTGGGTATCGCGCTGCAGATCGTGTCCAAACTGTATCTGGGTCGCAGCTTTGGACTGCTGCCGGCCAATCGCGGCATCGTCAGCCGGGGACCGTACCGGTGGGTGCGCCACCCGATCTATCTCGGTTATTTCATCAACCACCTCGGGTTCCTGCTGAGCACGTGGTCGCCGTACAACGCGGCGATTTATCTCGCGCTTTATGGCTTTCAGGTGTTTCGCATCCTGGAAGAGGAAAAACTCCTGCGCGCCTCCCCGGACTACGCAACCTACATGAAACGGGTGCGGTATCGCGTGCTGCCCCCGCTGTTCTGAACGAACGGCCGGAGGCGGGTTCCCATAAACCGGCGGCGACCGCGTAAAATGCGCGCCCTTGCCCCTCGTCTCTGATAGCCCCGGCATGACCCAGAATGAACTCGCCAAGGCCCGCGAGCAGATCGACGCGCTGGATGAACAGATCCAGTCGCTGATCTCGCAGCGCGCGCGCGTCGCGCAGAACGTGGCGCACATCAAGCAGCGCATGGGCGACCAGGGCGATCACTACCGCCCGTCGCGCGAGGCCGAGGTGCTGCGCCGGGCCATGGAGCGCAACGCCGGGCCGCTGACCGACGAAGCCATCGCGCGGCTGATGCGCGAGATCATGTCGGCCTGCCTGTCGCTGGAATCGCCGCTGACCGTCGCCTACCTGGGGCCCGAGGGCACCTACACCCAGGCGGCCGTGCTGAAGCATTTCGGCGACTCCGTCACAGCGCGGCCGGTTGCCGCCATCGACGAAATCTTCCGCGATGTCGAGAGCGGTGCCGCCGACTATGGCGTGGTGCCGGTCGAGAACTCCATCGGCGGCGTCGTCAGCCACACGCTCGACGCGCTGGCGCACACCAAGCTGCGCATCTGCGGCGAGGTGACGCTGCCGGTGCATCACCACCTGCTGTCGCGCGATGCCGACCTGTCGAAGATCGCCAAGGTTTACTCGCATGCGCAGTCATTCGCGCAGTGCCGCAAGTGGCTGGACGCGCGCCTGCCGCGGGCCGAGCGCGAGACGGTGGCCAGCAACGCCGCCGCCGCGCAGCTGGCGCAGGAGCAGGGTGCGGGCGTCGCCGCCATCGCCAGCCTGCAGGCGGGTCAGCTCTACGGGCTCAATATCCTCGCCAGCAATATCGAGGACGACCCGAGCAATACCACGCGCTTCCTGGTGATCGGCAAGCAGGACCCGACGCAGACCGGCGACGACATCACGTCCATCGTGCTGTCGGCGCATCGCAACCAGCCGGGCGCCTTGTTCAAGCTGCTGCAGCCGTTCGCGGACGCGCGGCTCGACCTGACGCGGATCGAGTCGCGGCCGATGAAGGGCTCGCCGGTGCAGGACTACTTTTTCTTCGTCGATTTCGCCGGCCATGCCAACGATGGCGTGGTCCGCAAGGTGTTGGACGAGGTCCGCGCCAATGCCGCCTTCTTCAAGATCCTGGGTTCATACCCACGAGCGGTGATGTGATGACGCAAGCTTTGCTCAAGAAAGCCATCCCCGGTGTGCTGGGGCTGGAAGCCTATACCCCCGGCATGCCGATCGAGGAGCTGCAGCGCAAGCTGGGCGTCGCGGACGCCGTGAAGCTGTCTTCCAACGAAAACCCCCTGGGCATGAGTCCGCGGGCCCGCGCGGCGGTGGCCGCCGCCGTGACCGGCACCGACCTCGCGCGCTACCCGGACGGCAGCGGCTTCCGCCTCAAAAAGAAGCTGTCCGAGATGCATCGCATCGGGCCGGAGCGCATCACGCTCGGTAACGGCTCCAACGACATCATTGAACTGCTCGGCCGCGTCTATCTCGGGCCGGGCCGCAAGGCGATGTTCTCGGCACACGCCTTCGCGGTGTACTCGATCATCGCGCAGGCGCAGGACGCCGAGGCCATCGTCGTACCGGCGCGGCCGCTGTCCGACGCGATGCCGCTGGGCCACGACCTCGACGCCTTCGCGGCGCGGCTGACGCCGGAGGTGGCGCTGATCTTCATCGCCAATCCCAACAATCCGACCGGCACCTGGCTGCAACCGGCCGAGATCGAGGCGTTTCTCAAGAAGGTACCGGCGGACGTGATCGTGGCGCTGGACGAGGCCTATTACGAATACATGGACCCGGCACTGCGCGGCGACTCGCGCGCGCTGCTGGATCGCTTCCCCAATCTCGTCGTGTTCCGCACCTTCTCCAAGGCTTATGGCCTCGCGGGTTTGCGCGCGGGTTACGCGCTGTCCAGTCCCGAGATGGCGGATCTGCTGAATCGCGTGCGCCAGCCTTTCAACAACAACAGCCTGGCGCTGCTGGCTGCGGAAATCGCCATCGAAGACCAGGCGTTCGTGCAGGAATCGGTGGCACTGAACACGCGTGAAATCGCACGTATCGCTGCGGAACTCAAGGTGCTCGGGCTCACCGTCCTGCCTTCGCAGGCGAACTTTCTGGCCATCGGCTTCGGCCGCGACGCCAAGCCCATACATCAGGGCTTGCTGGAGCGCGGCATCATCGTGCGCCCCGTCGCTTCATACGACATGCCGCAGTTCCTGCGCGTCAGCATCGGCACGGAGCGCGAGAACGATCGCTTCCTGGCGGCGCTCAAGGACATTCTGAAGGCGTGATCCAGAAGCTTGCCGTTATCGGGCTGGGATTGATCGGCGGCTCGCTGGCCCGCGCGCTGCGCGCCGCCGGGCACGTCGGCCACATTTCGGGCTTTGACGCCGACCCGGCGCAGCGCGAGGCTGCGCTACGACTCGGTGTGATCGACACGGCCGCTGGCAGTGCGGAAGCGGCCGTGACCGGTGCCGACTTGGTCGTTCTGTCCGTGCCGGTGCTGCGTACCGCCGAAGCGATGCGCGCCGTGTTGCCTGGGTTGCAACCGGGCACGGTGGTCACCGATGTCGGTAGCACCAAGCAGTCGGTGTTGGCGGATGTCGCCGCTGCCTGCGGCGGAGCCGTGCCGGGCTGGTTCGTCGCCGGCCATCCGATTGCCGGCACCGAGAAAAGCGGCGTCGCCTATTCCTTCGCGGAGCTGTTCCGCGGTCATCGCGTGATCCTGACGCCGCATGCGCAGCAGGATGCGGATGCCAAGGCGCGCGTGACCGCGCTGTGGCAGGCCTGTGGCGCGCGCGTGGTCGAGATGGGCGCCGCCCAGCACGACGCGATCTTCGCCGCTACCTCGCACTTGCCGCATCTGCTGGCCTACAGCTTCGTCGACATGCTCGACCGTCTCGACCAGCAGCACCAGATTTTCCCCAACGCCGGCGGTGGTTTTCGCGATTTCACGCGCATCGCCTCCAGTTCGCCGCGGATGTGGCATGACATCGTGCGCGCCAACAAGGTCAGTGTCGGCGAGCTGCTGGCCAAGCAGATTGACGAACTGCGCCAGTTGCAGGACCTGATCGCCGGCGAGCGCTGGGACGAGGTCTATGCGCTGTTCGAGCGCGCGCGTGCGGCGCGCGAACGCTATCTCGCCCAGATTGAATGACAACGGAATATCCATGAGCCAGGCGGTTACCTTTCGCATCGTGCCCGGCGGTCGCCTGAGTGGCAGTCTGCGGGTGCCCGGCGACAAGTCGATTTCCCATCGCGCCGTGATGCTGGGCGCGCTGGCGGAAGGCACCACGAACGTGACCGGTTTCCTGACAGGCGAGGACTGCCTTTGCACGATGAAGGCGTTCCAGGCGATGGGCGTCAGCATCGAGCAGACCGGTCCCACCTCGTTGCGCATCCGGGGCGCGGGCAGGGCCGGCCTCAAGGCGCCGGCAGTGCCGCTGGATCTTGGCAATTCCGGCACCTCGATGCGTCTGATGGCGGGCCTGATGGCCGCACAGCCCTTCGCCACCACGCTGGTCGGCGACAGCTCGCTGTCGCGGCGTCCGATGGCCCGCATCGTCGAGCCGCTGCGCCAGATGGGCGCGGTGATCGACACCGAGTCCGGTGGCCGTGCGCCCCTGCGCATTTCGCCCTCGCGCGGTCTGAAAGGCATGAGCTATCGGTCGAAGGTGGCCAGCGCCCAGGTCAAGTCGGGGTTGATCCTCGCAGGGCTGTATGCCGAGGGTCAGACCGAGGTGCTCGAGCCCGAGGCCTCGCGCGATCACACCGAGCGCATGCTGAAAGCGTTCGGGGTCGAGCTCGAGGCCAGTCCTGGCCGCGCCGCGATCCGCGGTGGGCAGGCCCTGAAGGCCACCGATATCGCGGTGCCCGCCGATATTTCGTCTGCAGCCTTCTTCATGGTGGGCGCAGCGATTGCGCCGGGCAGCGAAGTGTTGCTGACCGATGTCGGCGTCAATCCGACCCGCACCGGCATCATCGATGTGCTGCGTCTGATGGGCGCCGATGTCGAACTGCTGAATCCGCGACAGTTCGGCGCGGAGCCGGTCGCCGACATCCGCGTGCGCGGCGGCGAGCTGCGCGGCGTGCAGATTCCCAAGGAACTCGTGGCCGCGGCCATCGATGAGTTTCCCATCATCTTCATTGCCGCCGCGTTCGCGCGTGGCGAGACCGTGGTGACCGGTGCGGAGGAATTGCGGGTCAAGGAGTCCGACCGCATCCAGACCATGTGCGATGGCCTGCGGGCCCTGGGAATCGCGGCGCAAGCCCGGCCCGACGGCATGCGTATTTTCGGCGGCCGCATGCGCGGCGGCACGGTGGACTCGCATGGCGATCACCGCATTGCCATGTCCTTCGCCATTGCCGCGCTGCGGGCGGAGCAGCCGATCACGATCCTGGACTGTGCCAACGTCAACACCTCGTTCCCCGGATTTGCCGCACTGGCGGCGGGTGCCGGTCTGGGCATCACGGTGCAGGGATGAAGCCGGTTCCGGTGATCGCGGTCGATGGCCCCAGCGGCGTCGGCAAGGGCATGGTGACGCGGGCGCTGCGCGCGCGGCTGCCGGGCTGGCATCTGCTCGACAGCGGCGCGCTGTACCGGATTCTGGCGCTGGCGGCCGATCGGGCGGGTGTCGATCTGGCGGATGCCGGTGCGGTGGCCGCGCTGGCCCCGGCACTGGCCATTGAATTCTCAGAATCTTCGGAAAAACAGGAGCTTATTCTCCTGAGTGGGCGTGATATCACGGCCCAGGTGCGGACCGAGACCACCGGTGGCCTGGCATCCAAGATCGCCTCGCTGCCGCCGGTGCGTGCGGCACTGTTCGACCGCCAGCTGGCGTTCCGCCAGGCGCCGGGCCTGATCGCGGACGGACGCGACATGGGAACGGTGGTGTTCCCCGACGCGATCCTGAAAATCTTCCTCGAGGCCAGCCCCGAGGAACGGGCGCGCCGACGGTACCTTCAGTTGAGGGAAGCGGGGGTAGACGCTACACTAGACGATCTTCGCGCGGAAATTATCAAGCGCGACGAACGGGATCGTGGACGCGCTGTTGCGCCCCTGGTCCCGGCAACGGACGCTGTGACGATCGATACGACTGCACTGCCGCCGGACCAGGTCCTGGCGAAAGTGGATGAGCTGTTGAAATCTCGCGGTTTGGTCTGACGGACCGGAAAGGATTCCGGTTTCTTATCCATCAACAGGCCCGCCCAAAGGATTAAGGCGGATGTTCAACTTAACGAGTACACCATGAGCGAGAGTTTTGCAGAACTTTTTGAGGCCAGCCTGAAGGGCGGCCAGTCGATGCAGTCGGGCACCATCGTCAATGCGGTCGTGCTGGCGGTGAAGCCGGACGTCGTCATCGTCGATGCCGGTCTCAAGTCCGAGGGCGTGATCGCCCTGCAAGAATTCATGATCGACGGCGAAGTCAAGGTCGCCGTCGGCGATACGGTCGAAGTGGCGCTGGAAACCGTCGAGGACGGGTTCGGCGAAACCAAGTTCTCCAAGGAGAAGGCCGAGCGCATCAAGACCTGGGAGCGCCTGGCGAAGGCGCACGAGGGCAAGGAAACGGTGGTCGGCATCATCACCGGCAAGGTCAAGGGCGGTTTCACCGTCGATATCGGCACCGTCCGCGCGTTCCTGCCGGGCTCGCTGGTCGACGTCCGTCCGGTCCGCGATACCTCTTACCTCGAAGGCAAGCCGCTCGAGTTCAAGGTCATCAAGCTCGACAAGCTGCGCAACAACGTCGTCGTTTCGCGCCGCGAAGTGCTCGAGGCCGAGTACAGCGCCGAGCGTGACAGCCTCCTCCAGAACCTGCAGGAAGGCGTGGTGCTCAAGGGCGTGGTCAAGAACCTCGTCGAATACGGCGCGTTCGTTGACCTCGGCGGCATCGACGGCCTGCTGCACATCACCGACATGACCTGGAAGCGCGTCAAGGATCCGGCCGAAGTGGTGCAGGTCGGCCAGGAAATCGAAGTCAAGGTCCTCAAGTACGACCGCGAGCGTCGCCGCGTGTCGCTGGGTCTCAAGCAGTTGGGCGCCGATCCCTGGATGGACATCGAGCGTCGCTATCCCGAGAAGACCCGCCTGTTCGGCAAGGTCACCAACATCACCGATTACGGTTCGTTCGTCGAGATCGAGCCGGGCGTCGAAGGCCTGGTCCACGTTTCCGAGATGGACTGGACCAACAAGAACGTCAACCCGGCGAAGGTCGTTTCAGTTGGCGACGAAGTCGAAGTCATGATTCTCGACATCGACGGCGAGCGCCGCCGTATCTCGCTGGGCATGAAGCAGTGCCGTCCGAATCCCTGGGAAGAGTTCGCGCAGAACCACCAGAAGGGCGACCGCGTGCGTGGCGCGATCAAGTCGATCACCGATTTCGGCATCTTCATCGGCCTGGACGGTGGCATCGACGGCCTGGTGCACCTGTCCGACCTCGACTGGAACGACAGCGGCGAGAATGCCGTGCGCAAGTACCAGAAGGGCATGGAAGTGGACGCGGTGGTTCTGGCCATCGACGGTGCACGCGAGCGCATCTCGCTCGGTGTCAAGCAGGTCCAGCAGGATCCGCTGTCGCAGTTCATCGCCGACAACACCAAGGGCAGCATCGTCAAGGGCACGGTCAAGACCGTCGACGTGAAGGGCGCCCAGATCGATCTCGGCAACGGCGTCGAGGGCTACATCAAGGCCAACGACCTGTCGCGCGATCGCGTTGAAGATGCGACCAAGGTGCTGTCGGTTGGCGGCACGCTGGAAGCGCGTTTCATCGGCGTCGACCGCAAGAACCGCGTGGTCATGCTGTCGGTCCGCGAGAAGGAAATCCAGGAAGAGCAGGAAGTGGTCACCGAGTACAGCAGCCGCAACGCTTCGACCGGCAAGACCAGCCTCGGCGACATCCTCAAGGATCAGCTCGGCAATTAAGCCGCAGGCAGTACAGGCAGTATTGGAAAGGGCCGCCATGCGGCCCTTTCTTTTTGTCGTTTCCGTTGTTGCCCGGAACTCTCCGCTTTTGGAGAGTTCCCCGTGCGAGCAACAAAAACAATCACTTGCGGGAGCTTCTTTTTTTCTCTATCGTTCGGCGCATCTCCCGCACCATCGCGATGACCGTCAAAAAACGCCATGACCAAATCGGAACTGATCGAGCGCCTCGCCGCCAAGCAGACCCACCTGATGCAGAAGGATGTGGAGCTGGCGGTCAAGCTGGTGCTCGACCACATCAGCAATGCGCTGGCGCGCAAGGATCGCGTCGAAATCCGCGGCTTCGGCAGTTTCGCGCTGCATCATCGTCCGGCGCGCGTCGGGCGCAATCCCAAGACCGGCGAGCCGGTGCACATTCCGCCCAAGAGCGTGCCGCACTTCAAGCCAGGCAAGGAAATGCGCGAGCGCGTCAACGCCAACGCCCAGGCCGAGTCCGCCGCCAAGGCGGCGGGCTGAAGCGAGCATGTTCAAGACCCTGATCCTCGTCGTCCTGCTGGTCGTCCTCTGCGTGGGAGCCACCGTCGGCTACTTCAACGCGCAGCAGGTCGAGTTCTACTACCTGTTCGGATCGGCGCACCTGCCGCTGATCGTGCTGGTGATCGGCGTCTTCGGTGTCGCCGTCGTGCTGACCCTCCTGCTGGTGACGGCGCGCATCTTCGGCCTCAAGCGCGAGATCCGTCGCCTCAATCGCCAGCTCCGCGACGCCGAGACGGAGTTGCGAAACCTGCGCACGCTGACCATGCAGCAGGAACAACCGGCGCCGCCACCGGCCGCGGCACCCTGAGGCCGCATGTTCGATAGTCTGCTGGGCTGGCTGCTGCTGCCGCTGGGCATCGTGCTGGGCTGGGCCTTGTCGCGGCGCATGCCGCAACCCGAGGGGCAGTCCCTGAGCACCGAGCAGCTCGGCGGTCTGCTGTCGCATCTGGCCGGCGACGACCCCGACCAGGCGATTGCGGCGTTGACGCAGGCGGCCGAGATCGATCACTCGACCGCCGAACTGCATCTCACCCTGGGCAATCTGTTCCGCAAGCGTGGCGAGGTGGACCGCGCGATGCGCGTGCACGAAACGCTGCTGACGCGCGGCAACCTGCGCCCGCAGTTGCAGCACCAGGTGCGCTACGAACTGGCGCAGGACTACCTGAAGGCCGGCCTGATGGACCGTGCCGAGCAGATGTTCCAGGAACTCGCCGCGCAGGGTCTGTTCGTGACGCAGTCGCTGGAGCAACTGGTGGCGGTTTATGAGCAGGGCCGCGACTGGAAACAGGCGATGGAGGCCGCGCGTCGCCTGGAAGCAGCCAAGGGCGAATCCAAGCGTGCCGTCATCGCGCAGTATTACTGCGAGCTGGCCGAGGAGGCACGGCGGGCGAAGAATCTGCCGGAAGCGCTCAAGCTGGCGCAGCGTGCGCTGGATACCGACAGCAGCAGCGTTCGCGCCAGCCTGTTGCTCGGGGCCCTGGCCGAGACTGCCGGCGAATTCGCCGAGGCGTCCCGCTTCTATCGGCGGGCTTTCGACCAGGACCCGCGCTTCCTGCCGGAGATGCTGGCGCCGCTGCAGCGTTGTGTGGAGAAGACCGGCGACATGCCGGGGTTCGTGCAGTTTCTCAACGACGTCAAGGCGGTCAGTGGCAGCATGCTGCCGGTGGTGGCCGAGGCGCAGCTGATGCGCCGCGAGGGTCTGGACGCCATGGGCCTGCTGTCGGCGAGCCTCGAACGCCAGCCGACGCGCGCGGTGTTGACCGAGTTCCTCGACGTGCTGGAGAAGCGCCCGGAGGTGGTCGCGGCGGGGCTCGAGAAATCCGCCGCCAGCCTGCGGCAGGCGCTGATCAAGTTCGGTGAAACCAGCGCCCGCTACCAGTGCGGTCACTGCGGATTCAATCCGCGGCAGATGTTCTGGCAATGCCCCGGCTGCAAGAACTGGGGCACGATCACGCCCCTGGACGAGAGCGTCCGGCTCTCCGGCAGCTGAAAGCGCACACCCGCTCGATGCGGTGGCCGGATTGAGTTTGTTATAAAATATAAATCTATTTATTTTTCACTTAATAAAAATTAACAATTTCCAGGCCGGTATGGCGATCAGCGGGTGACCGCCGCATTGCCTTTTCCGGCCGTTGTGGCAATTTCGGTGACTTGCGGAGATCAGTGTGACCAAGACGGCGTTCGTCACCGGTGCGACGGGTTGCGTGGGACTCAACCTGATCGAGGAATTGCTGGCCCAGGGCTGGCAGGTGACGGCCATGCATCGCGCCGGTTCCGACCTGACCGTCCTGCAGAACCTGCCGGTGCAATGCGTGGTCGGCGACATCACCGACGCCGGCAGTCTCGCCGGCATCGTGCCGCGTGATGTCGATTGCCTGTTCCATGTCGCCGGCAACACCAGCATGTGGGTGCGCACCCACGACGAGCAGTTCCGCGTCAACGTCGAAGGTACGCGCAACATGGTCCGTGCCGCGCTGGAGGCCTCGGCACGGCGCTTCGTGCTGACCTCCAGCATCGTCGCCTACGGCCTGCACGGCGGCACCATCAGCGAGGACACGCCGACCCGCGGCACCGCCGCGCGACACAACTACGTGCGCAGCAAGGCGCTGGCGGAGCGCGAGGTACGCCAGGCGCTCAAGAGCGGCCTGCAGGCGGTGATCATCAATCCCTCCAACCTGATGGGGGCCTACGACACCAGCAACTGGTCGCGCATGTTCCGTCTGGTGCTGCGGGGACGTCTGCCGGTCGTGCCGCCGGGTGGCGGCAGTTTCTGCCATGCGCGTGAAGTGGCGCGGGCGCACGTCGCTGCGGCGGAGCGGGGACGCATCGGCGCCAATTACCTGCTGGGCGGCGCCGAGTGCAGCTACCTGGGCCTGGCCCAGGAAATGAGCCGGCTGCTCGGCGTCAAGCGTCGCTGCGTGGCGCTGCCGCCGGCCATCCTGGCGGGGTACGCGCGCATCGAGGAAATGGTGGCGCCGCTGTTCGGTCGCGAACCGGACGTCACGCCCGATGCCGTGGAGCTGCTGTCGCAGAATCTCTACTGCGACACGCGGCGCGCGGTGCGCGAGCTGGGCTACAAGCCCCAGCCGCTGGAGAAAATGCTGGTGGACTGCCTCGAGTGGATGCGCGGGCAGGGCCTGCTCAGCGCCACACCCCGGCCGGTCTAGCCGGTTCCGCGCAGCGCCGTGAGGCGCCCGTTGCCGTCGGGTGCGCGCCAGTTCGCGGGCAGGCTGTTGCGGATCTCCTGCCGCTTGGCGATGAGTCTCGCGCGGTCCTGCGTGCTGAGGTTGGCGAGGCGTAGTCCGGCGTCCACCTGTGCCATGGCGTTGCCGGCGTCGCCGCGCAGGAACTGGTAACACGCCGCCTGGTAGGCCGCTTCCGCATAGTTGCCGCTTTCCCGCGCCGCCTGCGACAGCAGGTTGTAGGTTTCCATGCGCGTGCCCAGGGCCTGCTCGCGCGAAATCAGCAGCTGCCGCGCCTCCTCGGTCTTGCCGGCGGTGATCAGGGCGTCGGCGTAGGCGAAGATCGCCGGCGTGTAGTGCGGGTAGAGCCCGAGCGTGTGCGAGAACGTGGCCAGCGCCAGGTCCTGCTGGTGCAGGCCCTGCTCGATGCGTCCCTTCAGCAGGTTGAGATTGGCCTGGCGCGGCAACATCTCCAGCGCCGGCTTGAGCGTGGTCAGCGCCTCGTCATTGCGACCGAGTGCGGACAGCGCCATCGCGTAGCCGTAATGATTGGCCGGCGTGTCGTGGCCGGCGGCCAGTTCGCCGCCGAAATACGTCACCGCATCGCTGGGCAGATCGGCGGCCAGCACGCGCGTGCGGGCCTGCAGGATGCTGAACTCCGGCGAATCCTTGTAGCTGACCTTGGGCATCGCGGCGGCGCGCGCGCGCGCCTCGGCGATGCGCGTGGTGTTGAGCGGGTGGGTCAGCAGGAGTTCCGGCACGCGGCTGCCGTAGAGGCGCGTCTGCTGCTCCAGGCGGCCGAAAAAGCTGGCCATGCCGTTGGGATCGAAACCGGAAGCGGCCATGGTCTGGATGCCGATGCGGTCGGCTTCCTGCTCGTGCGCGCGGGTGTAGTTGACCTGGCGCTGCTGGTTGATCGCCTGGCCGGCACCGATGGCGCCGATCACCAGGTCCGGGTTGGCGACGGACCCGGCCAGGATCGCCGCCAGCACGGCGGCCCAGGTGACGATATTGGAGACCTTGGTGTCTTCCTCGGCGCGGGCGATGTGGCGCTGGGTGACGTGCGCCATTTCGTGGCCGAGCACGCCGGCGATCTCGCTCTCGTTGCCGGCCGCGAGCAGGGTGCCGGCGTTGAAGCCGATGAAGCCGCCGGGCAGGGCGAAGGCGTTGATGCGGTCGTCGGCGACCATGAAGAAGGTCAGCGGCGGTGGCGGTGTGGCGCTGTGCGCGGCCAGCTTCCAGCCGATGCTGTTGATGTAATCCTCAAGTTCCGGGTCTTCGACGATGTAGTCGTTGCGATACAGCTCCGACATCACCTGCTTGCCCAGCACCAGTTCCTGCGCTGGTGACATCGAGTTGTCGGCCGGCTCGCCCATCTGCGGCAGGTCGATATTGCTGAGCTGCGCGAAGGCCGGCGTCACCGCCAGCGTCAGGCTCAGCACGAGGCAGAGAAGGGTTCGGATCATGCGGTCGCTTTGTCGATGCGGTTTAGAGCGTCGTGTCCGCGCGAAGTTCGCGCCGACACGTTTCTTAACGCCCCAGCGCCTGGCCCATGCGCACGGTGGCGCCGGGCTGGGCGATGCCGTCCCACTGCAGCGCACCGGGCGCGGTCAGCAGGATGACGGTCGAGCCCATGTTGAAGCGGCCCATCTCCTCCGCACGTGCCAGCTTGACGGGGAGTTCGGTGACGAAATTGCCGCCCTCGGTCTCGCGCTTGTGCGGCGGGCTGATCTGGCCGGCCCAGACCGTCTCCATGCTGCCGACGAACAGCGCGCCGACCAGCACCATGGCCAGTGGCCCGCGCTCGGTATCGAACACCGCCACCACGCGCTCGTTGCGCGCGAACAGGTTGGGCATGGCGCGGGCGGTGGCCGGGTTGACGCTGAACAGGCGGCCGGGCACGTAGCGCCAATGCCGCAGGCGGCCGCCGACCGGCATGTGGATGCGGTGATAGTTGTAGGGTGCGAGGTAGATCGTGGCGAACTGGCCACCGAGGAATTCCTTGGCGGTCAGCGCATCGCCGCCGAGCAGTTCCACCGCCGAATAATCGTGGCCCTTGGCCTGGAAGATGCGGCCGTCGCGAATCGCGCCGAGCTGGCTGATGGTGCCATCCACCGGGCTCAGGAAGGCCGGCGCCGGCGCGATGGCGCGGGCACCCGGCTTGAGCGCGCGGGTGAAGAAATCATTGAACGAGCGGTAATCCTCGGGACGCCCGTGCTGTGCCTCGGCGAGGCTGATGTCGAAGCCGCGCATGAACACGCGGATGAACGCGTTCTTGAACCACGGCCATTCGATGCGCGTCAGCAGGTACATCAGCCACGACAGGAAGCGCGTCGGTAGCGCCAACTGCACGCCGGCGAACAGGCGGTCGCGCAGGCTGGCATCCGTGGCCTGGGGCGCGCTCACGGGCGCCACCCGCTGGTGTCACGCGACGGCCTCATGTTGTTATAAATTACTTTCATAATTTTGTTTTGATAAATATAAAATAACACCATCGCCGCCGACATTGCGGAGAGCGGGTGGCGCTCAGGGGGCTGCGCGGACAGTGAACGGCACGGCCATCGGCTTCTGGCGTCCACAGTACAGGTTCAGTGTCACGCTGTCGCCGGCCTTCAGCGGCTTCGCGGGCTCGAACAGCATGAGGTGGGCGCCGCCGGGTTGCAGCTTGGCCTCGCCATGCGCGGGGATCGGCAGGCGCTCCAGGGCTTCCATGTGCGCCTCGCCGTTTTCGATCGTGGTCCGGTGAATCTCGACGCTGCTGAAATCCGGGCTGCGCACGGCCCGCACGGCGCGGGGGTGATCGCCGCGGTTGGTCAGCGTGACATAGCCCGCCATCATCGTTGCGCCCGGAGGCGCTTCGCGCAGCCAGGCGTCGGAGGCTTCGACGCCGGCGCAGGCCCAGGCGGGTTGCGCAGGATTCATCAGTGCTGCGGCCAGCAGCGCGGTTATCGCCATCGTGCGGGCGTTCATGAGGCAGCACCCATCAGTCGCTGCAGGTCGCTGGCCATGACTTCGATTTTGTGCGGCGGTGTGAAGAAGGCGGTCAGGCGGGCCTGCGGGTCGATCAGCACCAGCGCCGCCGTGTGATCCATGGTGTAACCGCCGGCGCTGCTGCTGGGCACGCGCGTGTAGGCAATGCCGAGCGCGCGCGTGAAGTCGGCCAGCTGCGGCTCCTGCGCGGTGGCGGCAGTGAAGGCGGGATTGAAGTAGTGCACATACTGCGCAAGACGCTGCGGCGTGTCGCGGCCCGGGTCCACCGAAAGGAACAGCATCTGCGGCGGCGTCGCGCCCTCGGCGCGCAGCTTGGCGTCGAGGGCCTTGAGCAGGGCCAGCGTGGTCGGGCAGACGTCGGGGCAGGAGGTGTAGCCGGGAAACACCAGGGTCCAGTGCCCCTGCAGCGCCGCCTTGGTCAGGGGCTGGCCGTTGTCGCCCTGCAGTGCGAACTCCGGCAGCGCGCGCCGCTGTTGCAGCAGGGTGCCCGACTGGATCTCCACGGTGCCCGGCTTGAGCCAGACGCTGGCCAGAGCCAGGCCGGCAAGGGCAGCGACGACCGCGATGGCGGCGGTGAGGAATCGGGACGACAAGGACACTCTCCTGACTTCGCGTTGCAGCGGGGCTGCGTATAATTGCAACCCGTCGATTATCCCATACTGCCTTCGCCCCATGCCCAGTCCACGCGACACCTCGGTGCTCCGCACCGTACGCGATTTCGTGCGCTGGGGTGCCAGCGCTTTCAACCGCGCCGGCCTGCATTTCGGACACGGTACGGACAACGCGCTCGACGAGTCGTTCCATCTCGTGCTGCACGCGCTGCGGCTGCCCTCGGACCTGCCGGCGATCTACCTGGAGGCTGCCGTCACCGCGTCCGAGCGTGCCGCCATCCTCAAGCTGCTGCAGGCGCGCATCAAGACGCGCAAACCGGCGGCCTATCTGCTGGGCGAGATCGAATTCTGCGGCCTGAGTTTCGAGGTCGATGAGCGTGTGCTGATCCCGCGCTCGCCCATCGGCGAGCTGATCGACAAGCGCTTCGCGCCCTGGCTGCAGCAGGAGCCGGTGCGCATTCTCGATCTCTGCGCCGGCAGCGGTTGCATCGGCATCGCCTGCGCCTTCGCGTTTCCGGACGCCACCGTGGACCTGGGTGAAATCTCGCCGGGTGCGCTGGCCATCAGCCGGCGCAACATCGCGCGGCATCACGTGCAGGACCGCGTCACCGCGATCAAGAGCGACCTCTACGAATCCCTTCGTGGTCCCTACGATCTCATCGTCAGCAATCCGCCCTACGTGCCGACGCAGGAATGGAAGGCGCTGGCGCCGGAATTCCAGCACGAACCGCGTCTGGCGCTCGACGCCGGCCGTGATGGCATGAACGTGGTCGCGCGCATCCTCGCGGGCGCAGCCGAGCAGCTGACGCCGGGCGGCCTGCTGGTCTGTGAGGTGGGCGGCAGTGTCGAGGAATTCGAGGCGCGCTGGCCGCTGTTGCCCGTGACCTGGGTGGAATTCGAACGCGGTGGCGACGGCGTGTTCGCGATGACCCGCGAAGATTTGTTGAAGAGCCTTTGACCATGTCAGGCCACACATTCGGGCGAGACGGAAAAAGTGAAACTGCCTCGAATGGCAGTTTCACCCGTCGAGCGCCCGGCCATGGATGGCCGGGCGGGGCTATTAAACGCAAGCGCTGTCGCGCCATGGATGGCAGCTAGGAAATCCCATGTCAGGCAACACGTTCGGCAAACTCTTCAGCGTCACCAGTTTCGGCGAATCGCATGGCGCGGCGATCGGCTGCGTGGTTGACGGCTGCCCGCCGGGGCTGGCGCTGTCGGAAGCCGATATCCAGCCGGAGCTGGACCGCCGCAAGCCGGGCACCTCCAAGTACGTGACGCAGCGCAAGGAGGCCGACCAGGTCGAAATCCTCTCGGGCGTGTTCGAGGGCAAGACCACCGGCACGCCCATCGCGCTGCTGATTCGCAACACCGACCAGCGCAGCTACGACTACGAGAAGATCAAGCAGGTGTTTCGGCCCAACCATGCCGACTACGCCTACGTGCAGAAATACGGCATCCGCGACCATCGCGGCGGCGGCCGCTCCTCCGCACGCGAGACCGCGGTGCGCGTGGCGGCCGGTGCCATTGCGCGCAAGTGGCTGCGCGAGCGTTTCGGCATCGAGATTCGCGGTTGTGTCGAGCAGATCGGCGAGATTCACTGCGAGCGCAAGGACTGGAGCGCGGTCGGCAGCAATCCCTTTTTCTGCGCCGATCCGGCAAAAGTGCCGACGCTGGAAAAACTGATCGACGACCTGCGCAGCGCCGGCGATTCGGTCGGCGCGCTGCTCTACGTCGAAGCGCGCAACGTGCCGCCGGGGCTGGGCGAGCCGGTGTTCGACCGCCTCGACGCCGACCTCGCGCACGCACTGATGTCGATCAACGCGGTCAAGGGCGTCGAGATCGGCGACGGCATGGCGGTCGCGCGCATGAGAGGCACCGAACACCGTGACGAGATGAGTCCGCAGGGCTTCCTCGGCAATCACTCGGGCGGCATTGCCGGCGGCATCAGCACCGGCCAGACGGTGTACGCGCGCTACGCCATCAAGCCGACGTCCAGCATCACCATGCCGGGCCGCAGCATCGACGAGACCGGCGCGGCCACCGAGATGCGCACCACCGGCCGCCACGATCCCTGCGTGGGCCTGCGCGCCACACCCATCGGCGAGGCGATGATGGCGCTGGTGCTGATGGATCACGCGCTGCGCCAGCGCGCGCAGAACGCCGACGTGAAACCGGCCACGCCGCGCCTGCCGGGCGAGATGCCGTAATGGCCGCGCCGTCCGCAGGCGCCGCGCGCCTGCCGACGCGCCTCGCCAGCTTCTACTTCTTCTACTACGCGACGGTCGGCGCGTTCATGCCGTACTGGTCGCCGTACCTGGCCGCGCGCGGCTTCAGCCCGGCGCAGATGGGCGTGGCCTACGCGTTGATGGGCCTGATGCGCTCGGTGGTGCCGGTGGCCTGGGGCTGGTACGCGGATCACCACGGCGGCCGCATCCGCCTGATTCGCGGCGCCAGCCTCGCCGCGCTGGCGCTGTTCATGGCGATTCCGTTCATGCCCGGCGTGTTCTGGGTCGGCGCGGTGATGATGGGCTACACGCTGTTCTGGCACGCGCTGCTGCCACAGTTCGAAGTGGTGACCCTGAGCCACCTGCTCGCCATCGGCGGCGACTACAGCCGCGTGCGGCTCTGGGGCTCGGTGGGTTTCGTCGCCTCGGTGCTCGGGCTGGGCGTGCTGCTGGACGTGACCGGCATTCTCTGGCTGCCCTGGCTGGTCGGCACGTTCTGGCTGGGCATGGCGCTGTCGACCTGGGCCGTGCCGGAGCCGCCGCTGGCGTCGCATGGCGACGCGCCGCGACCGTCGATCTGGCACGTGCTGCGTCAACCGGCGACGCTGTCGCTGCTGTTCGTCTGCCTCTGCTCGCAGCTCAGCTTTGCGCCGTACTACAACTTCTTCACGCTGTTCCTGGAGCGTCACGCCTATCCGCGCAGCTACGCCGGCCTGCTGTGGTCGCTGGGCGTGATCGCCGAAATCGGCATGTTCATGGTCGCCGCCCGCGTCATCGCCGTCTTCGGCGCGCGGCGCATGATGCTGGTGGCGCTGGCGGTGACGGCGCTGCGCTGGGCGGTCACCGCCGCCGCCATCGATTCGCTGCCGGTCCTGCTGCTGGCCCAGGCCAGCCATGCCCTGAGTTTTGCCGCCTACCACGCGGTGGCGATGCACTACGTCCAGCGCCTGTTTCCCGGCGCACTGCAGGGACGGGGACAGGCGCTGTACAACGCCGTGGCCTACGGCATCGGCGGCTCCATCGGCAGCCTGGCCTCGGGCTTCCTGTGGGACGGCGTGTCGCCGGAGGCGGTGTTCTATTCCGCCGCCGCGGTGGCCGCGCTGGGCTTCTGGGTGGCGTACCGGCGCCTGCCGGAGGCCTAGAGGTCGACGACCTCGACCGGCGGCAGGGGCGTGTCGCCCTGTTCGGACCAGTGGCGGTGATTGAGCACCTGTCCTTCGGCGCGCACGCGGGCCACGACGTCGGCCTCGAGGTCGGCATACAGCCATTGCGGCGCGTCGAGGCGGCCGATGGCGATCACGCCGTCGTCAGGAAAGCCGCGATCCGGCGGACCGTAAAGCGCAGCGGCGCCGGTGTTGACGTCGATGGCGGCCGACCATGGGGCGGCGCCGACCAGCGGCGCCTGCAGCACGGCGCACTGGTTTTCCAGTGCCCGCGCCTGGGCGCCGACGCGCACACGATGGTAGCCCGCGAGGGTGTCGGTGCAGCTGGGCACCAGCAGCAGCGTGGCACCGGCCTGGCACTGGGCGCGCGCCAGCAGCGGAAACTCGCAGTCGTAACAGATGTTGATCGCCAGCGTGCCCAGCGCCGTGCGGAACACGCGCAGCCCGTCACCGCGTGTCACATTCCAGCTCTCGCGCTCGAAGCGCGTCATGATCTGCTTGTCCTGGTAGCTGCTGCGGCCGTCCGGCGCGCACAACCAGGCGCGGTTGACGACACGACCGTCGTCACGACGCCAGGGAAAACTGCCGGCGAGCAGGTAGACACCATGTTCGCGCGCCAGCGCGATATGCAGGGCGCGGTAGTCCTCGCGCAGGGTTTGCAGTGCCGCGACCTGCGCGGCGAGGTCGGCCCGCGTGGCGTCATCAAACATCGCCGCCAGCGACATCGCCGCGTACTCGGGAAACACCAGCAACTGCGCGCCGTGACGCGCGGCGTCGCTTACCCAGCTCGTCACCTGGTCGGCATAGACCTGCCAGCGCGCCGGTTCCGACACCGGGAACTGCGCCGCCGCCAGCCGCAGCCGGCTCATGGCAACTCCCGAAGCCAGAAGGTCATCGGCTTGGCACTGGCGGCGGTTTCGCCGATGTCCGGCCACTGCAGCGTGGTGTGCAGGGCGGGTTGCTTGCGGTAACCGCGTCGCGTCCAGAAGGCGTCGTTGGCCACGTAACCGGCCGGGCGTCGCGGGTCGTCGTCGCGTCGCTGCACGGCGCAGAAGGCGCAAACCGGCAGGGCGAGTTTGCGTGCATGGGCTTCGCGCAGCTCGAAGAATTTCACGCCCAGGCCGCGCCCCCGGTAGGCCGGCAGCAAGACCGACTCACCGAAGTAGTCGATGCGCGACAAGTCCATGCCGGCGTCGATGAATGGCTGCTGCATGTCGCGCGGCGCGTCGGCCAGGGGCTGCACGGTGGAGGCACCGACACAGGCGTCGCCATCCCAGACCAACACTGCCAGGCTGCGCGGGCAGTCGAGGTAGGTTTGCAGGTAGCGCATCTCGTAGTCGCGCGATCCTTCGTAGAGATACGGCCACTCGCGAAAGACGGCGATGCGCAGCGCCGCCAGGGCATCGAGCCGCCGTGCGATGTCACGGCCGCATAGTGACTCCAGGCGCAGGCTCATGGCGAGGCTGGCGGCGGCAGGTAGGCCTGCGGGTACTGCGGCAGGTCGTCGTCGAGCGGCCACCAGCTGCATTTCGACGCGGTGTGAAAATGCGCCGCGCGTGTCGCCGTCAGCGGCTCGTCGAGCGAGCCGGCCCGGATGCGCAAGACGCCTGGCACGCGCACGTTGCGGCTGTAGACGGGCGAACCGCAACGGCCGCAGAACACGCGCTGCTTGCCGGGCGAGGATTCGTAACTGCGCAGCAGCTCGTCGCCGCTCAGCAGGTGGAACGCGGTCTCATCGACCGGCGCGTTGGTGGCGAAGGGCGTGCCCTGCGCCTTGCGGCACTGGCTGCAGTGACAGATCTGGATCGGTGGCAGCGGTCCGTCGATGCGGTAGCGCACGCCGCCACAGAGGCAGCTGCCGGTGAGGGTGGTCGCGGTCATGGCGTGATCAGGCGCCGACCTGGCGCAGCCAGTCCTGCAGGTTGTAGTAGTTGGTGACCCGCGCCACCTTGCCGTCGCGCACTGCGAAGAAGGCGCCGCCGGGCAGGCGATAGGTCTGGCCGCGCGCTTCCGGCAGGCCCTCGTCGGTCTTGAGATAAGTGCCGAGCACCACGTACTCGGCGGCAGCGCGGGTCCCGTCCGGCGATACCGAGATCACGATATCGACGATCTGCTCGCGGTAGCTGGCGTTCATGCGGTCGATGAAGGCGCGGAAGGCGGCGAGGCCGCTTTCGCGGCCGCCCTGGTTGATGTCGTGCGCGACGTTGTCGGTCAGCAGGGCGAAGAAGCTCGGCCAGTCGCCGGCGTTGAAGGCGGCGTAGTAGCGGCGGATCAGATCGTGGGTCGCGTTCATGGAGATCGGCAGTTGAGAAGTCCGTGCATTGTACGAAGCGGCGGCCGATTTGGTCGCAGCCGCAACGCGGAAGCGGTTATCTTTGGCGGATGCCGCTGCTCGAACGACTCATCGATCTTTTCGCCGAATACGATTACCTCGCCGTGTTTCTGGTGCTGCTGGTCTGTGGCTTCGGCGTGCCGATCCCCGAGGACATCACCCTGGTGGCTGGCGGCGTCATCTCCGGGCTGGGCTATTCCAATGTCCACGTCATGTTCGGCGTCGGCATGGCGGGTGTGTTGATTGGTGACCTGAGCATGTTCCTGATCGGTCGTCACTTCGGCGAGCGCGCGCTGCGCTGGCGCTGGGTGGCGCTGCTGCTGACGCCCGAGCGCCGCGCGCTGGTGCAGCGCAAGTTCGACCGCTATGGCAACCGGCTGCTGTTCCTCGCGCGCTTCCTGCCGGGGCTGCGTTCGCCGATCTTCATCGTCGCCGGCTGGAGCCGGCGCGTGACCTGGTTCCAGTTCCTGCTGCTCGATGGCGCGGCGGCGTTGATCAGTGTGCCGTTCTGGGTCTATCTCGGGTACATCGGCGCCGACAACCGCGACTGGCTGCTGGCCTGGGTGCATCGCGGCAAGACCGGCCTGTGGTGCGCTATCGTGCTGGTCCTGCTGATCCTGCTGGTCTGGCTGTGGCGGCAGCGGCAGGTCGCCGCAGCGCGGGCGAAGGACAGGAAAGCGCCGTAAACACGCCACCCGCTCTCATCCCGGCGGCATTGCAGGATGTTATTAATTATATATCGATTATAAAATCGTTAAATAAATAATAACGAATCTGAAGGCAAACCGGAGCACAGCGGGTGGCGTCCGTAACGCCGGATTTCGCGGTGTTCAGGCCTGCAGTTGCTGCAGCAGGGCCCGCGCGCCGCCGGACAGCGTGCGGCGCTCGTGCCAGACCACGCCGAGATCGCGCTGCATCGCCAGGCCGCTGACGCTGAGCGCGCGGATCGAGCCGTCAATCATCGAACGCGGCAGCACGCTCCAGCCCAGGCCGATGCCGACCAGCATCTTCAGCGTCTCGAGATAGTTGGTGGCGAGGCGGATGCGTGGCTCGACGCCGTGCTTCTGCAACTCGGCCTTGACGATGCGGTGGGTATAGGTGGCCTCGTCCGGCAGCACCGCTGGATGCTGCGCCAGCTCCGGCAGCGCCACGCGTTTCTTTCTCGCCAACGGATGCTCGGGCGCGACCACTACGGTCAGCGGATCGGGCCAGACCAGACGCATCTCCAGGTGCGGCAGGGACTGCGTCGGCAGGGTGACGATGCCGATCTCCAGCTTGCCGGCCAGCACCGCCTGGCAGGCGACCTCGGAGTCCATGAAATGGATGTCGAGATCGACGTCGGGGTAGCGGCGCGTGAACTCGCGCAGCACCGGCGGCAGGCGGTGCAGGCCGATGTGATGGCTGGTGCCGATCGACAGCCGTCCGCCGACGGTGTCCGACAGGTGCGACAGCGCGCGGCGGCCGTCCTCCACGTCCTGCAGCACGCGCCGGGCATAGGGCAGCAGGGTGCGGCCGGCGTCGGTGAGCGTGATGCGGCGGCCGACGCGGTCGAACAGCGGCCGGTCCAGCTGCTCCTCCAACGCGGCGATGCGCTTGCTGATCGCCGGCTGCGACAGGTGCAACGTTTCACCGGCGCGCGAGAACGAGCCGTATTCGGCGACTTCGACGAAGGCGGCGAGGGCCTGGGTATCCATGAATCCGCTCCTTTCCAGATCAATGCCAATCAGGAATGAAGTATATAAAAACGATTCATTGGAGTTATGCAATCGCCGGACCTAAGATGCGCGCCGAGATGGAGCCCGCGACCGCAGATCGCGCCACCGGCGACGCCGGTGGCGAGGTGAGGGCAAGAGACCTGACGAGACAACCATGACTGCAAAGACGCTTTACGACAAGCTGTGGGACGCGCACGTGGTCCGTGACAACGGCGATGGTTCCGCGCTGATCTACATCGACCGCCACCTGGTGCACGAAGTCACCAGCCCGCAGGCCTTCGACGGCCTGCGCCTGAACGGCCGCAAGCCCTGGCGGTTGCAGGCCAACCTGGCGGTGGCCGACCACAACGTGCCGACCACGGATCGCAGCGCCGGCATCGCCGATCCGATCTCGCGCACGCAGGTGGACGCGCTGGACAGCAACTGCGCCGAATTCGGCATCACCGAATTCCGCATGAATGACTTGCGCCAGGGCATCGTGCACGTGATCGGTCCCGAACAGGGCGCGACACTGCCGGGCATGACCGTGGTCTGCGGCGATTCACATACCTCGACGCACGGCGCTTTTGGCGCGCTGGCCTTCGGCATCGGCACCTCGGAAGTCGAGCACGCCCTGGCGACGCAGACGCTGGTGCTGAAGAAGTCGAAGAACATGCGCATCACCGTGCGCGGCCAGGTCGCGCCAGGCATCACCGCCAAGGACATCGTGCTGGCGATCATCGGCGAGATCGGCACCGCCGGCGGCACCGGCTACACGGTGGAGTTTGCTGGCGAGGCGATCCGCGCGTTGACGATGGAAGGCCGCATGACGGTCTGCAACATGGCGATCGAGGGCGGCGCGCGCGCCGGCCTGATTGCGGTGGACGACACCACCATCGAATACGTGAAGGGCCGCCCGTTCTCGCCGAAGGGTGAAAACCTGGACAAGGCCATCGCCTGGTGGAAGACGCTGCACAGCGACGAGGGCGTCAAGTTCGACCGCGAGGTGGTGATCGACGCCGCCAGCATCCAGCCGCAGGTCACCTGGGGCACCTCGCCCGAGATGGTGCTGCCGGTGGCGGCGCGCGTGCCCGATCCGGCGCAGGTCGCCGATCCGGTCAAGCGTTCCGGCATGGAGAAGGCGCTGGCCTACATGGGCCTCAAGGCCAACACGCCGATCGAGCAGATCGTCATCGACAAGGTGTTCATCGGCTCCTGCACCAACTCGCGCATCGAGGATCTGCGTGCGGCGGCGAGCGTCGTCAAAGGCAAGCAGAAGGCGGCGAACGTCAAGCTGGCGATGGTGGTGCCGGGTTCCGGCCTGGTGAAAGCGCAGGCGGAGAAGGAAGGTCTGGATCGCGTGTTCAAGGACGCGGGATTCGAGTGGCGCGAACCGGGCTGCTCGATGTGCCTGGCGATGAACGCCGACCGGCTGGAGCCGGGTGAGCGCTGCGCCTCGACCAGCAACCGCAATTTCGAAGGCCGTCAGGGGCAGGGCGGCCGTACGCACCTGGTGTCGCCCGCGATGGCGGCCGCGGCGGGCATCGCCGGCCACTTTGTCGATGTGAGGAATTTTTCATGAAGGCCTTTACGCAGGTTTCGTCGAAGGTCGCGCCGCTGGACCGTCCTAATGTCGACACCGACGCGATCATCCCCAAGCAGTACCTGAAATCGATCCAGCGCACCGGCTTCGGCCAGTACCTGTTCGACGATTGGCGCTATCTCGACGCCGGCGATCTCGACATTCCCGTGGCGAAGCGCCGCCCGAACCCCGAGTTCGTGCTGAACCGGCCCGAGCACCGTGGCGCGCAGATCCTGGTGTCGCGCGAAAACTTCGGCTGCGGCTCCTCGCGCGAACACGCGGTGTGGGCGTTGGACGACTACGGCTTCCGCGCCGTGATTGCGCCGAGCTATGCCGACATCTTCTTCAACAACAGCTTCAAGAACGGCCTGCTGCCGGTGATCCTGAGGCCGGACGAAGTGCAGGCGATTTTCGAGCGGGTGGCTGCGAATCCCGCTGCTGCCATCACCATCGACCTGCCGGCGCAGAAGGTCGTGCTGCCCGACGGCCGTGCCTTTGGTTTCGAGATCGACGCCTTCCGCAAGGACTGCCTGGTGCGCGGGCTCGACGAGATCGGCCTGACCTTGCAGCACGCCGGTGCGATCCGTGCCTATGAGGCCAGGCGCAAGATCGAAGCGCCCTGGCTGTTCGCCTGAGGGCGACATGATTTCCGTCGAGCAGGCGACACGGTTCGCGGAGGACTGGATTGCGTCCTGGAACGCCCACGATCTGCCGCGCATCCTGTCGCACTACTCGCCGGATTTCTCGATGACCTCGCCATTCATCGTCGAGATTGCCGGCGAGCCCAGCGGCACCCTGCGAGGACACGACGCCGTCGGTACCTACTGGGCGCGGGCACTGCAGCGCATGCCGGACCTGCGCTTCGAGCTGCTGGGCGTGTTCCGCTCGATGCGGGGCGTGGTGATCCATTACCGCAACCAGACGGGTCGCCTGGCGGCGGAGAGTTTCCAGTTCAACCGCGACGGGCTCGTGCACACGGCCGTTGCGCATTACGTATAAGCAAAATCGAGTGACGGATGAATAAAAAAATTCTGATCCTGCCCGGCGACTACATCGGCCAGGAGATCATGGCGGAAGCGGTGAAGGTGCTCGAGGTGTTCAAGGCCGAGGGCGAGCCAATCGAGTGGTCGTTCGGCCATCTCGGCGGCGCGGCCTACGATGCCGAGGGTCACCCGTATCCGCCGTCCACTCAGAAGGCGGCGCGTGAAGCCGATGCGATCCTGATGGGCGCGGTCGGCGGCCCCAAGTACGACAGCCTGCCGCGCGCAGTGCGTCCGGAGCAGGGCATCCTCGGCATCCGCAAGGATCTGGGCCTGTTCGCCAACCTGCGTCCGGCGTTGGCCTATGAAGAGTTGGCCGCAGCGTCCTCGTTCAAGCCGGAAGTGATCGCGGGTCTCGATCTGCTGATTCTGCGCGAACTGACCGGCGACATCTATTTCGGCCAGCCGCGCGGCCGCCGCAAGGCCGCCGACGGTTCCGACGAGGGCTACGACACCATGCACTACAGCCGGCCGGAGGTGGAGCGCATCGCGCACGTCGCCTTCCAGGCCGCGCGCAAGCGCAGCAAGCGCCTGTGCTCGGTGGACAAGGAGAACGTGCTGGAGACCTCGCGCCTGTGGCGCGAAGTCGTGATCGAAGTCGGCCAGCAATATCCCGACGTCGAGCTGACGCACATGTACGTCGACAACGCGGCGATGCAGCTGGTGAAGAGACCCAAGCAGTTCGACGTGATCGTCACCGGCAACATCTTCGGCGACATCCTGTCGGACGAAGCGTCGATGCTCGCCGGTTCCATCGGCATGTTGCCGTCAGCGTCTCTGGACAAGAACAACAAGGGCTTGTACGAGCCGATCCACGGCAGCGCGCCGGACATCGCGGGCCAGAACAAGGCCAATCCGCTGGCGACGATCCTGTCGGTCGGCATGATGTTCAAGTACACCTTCAACCGCGCCGACCTGTCGGATCGCATCGACGCGGCGGTGAAGAAAGTGCTGAGGGACGGCAAGCGCACCGGCGACATCGCGCAACCGGGCGACAAGATCATTGGTACGAAGGAAATGGGCAGCGCGGTCGTGGCCGCGCTTCGCAAGTAAGAGAGCACGAACATGAAGAAGCTGGGAATGGTGGGTTGGCGCGGCATGGTGGGTTCGGTGCTGATGCAGCGCATGCAGGAAGAAAACGACTTCGCGCTGGTGGAGACGCATTTCTTCAGCACCTCGAAGGCGGGCGGGCCGGGGCCGAAGGTCAACGGCAAGGACACGCCGGCGCTCAAGGACGGCAACAGCGTGGATGCGCTGCAGTTGATGGACATCATCATCACCTGCCAGGGCGGCGACTACACCAACGAGATCTACCCGAAGCTGCGCGCCAGCGGCTGGAACGGCTACTGGATCGACGCCGCCAGCGCCCTGCGCATGAAGGACGACGCGGTGATCATCCTCGATCCGGTCAACCTGCCGGTGATCCAGGACGCGCTGGCCAAGGGCGTGAAGAACTACGTCGGCGGCAACTGCACGGTGTCGCTGATGCTGATGGCGGTCGGTGCGCTGTACAAGGCGGACCTGGTCGAATGGATGTCGGCGATGACCTACCAGGCGGCGTCCGGTGCCGGCGCGGCCAACATGCGCGAGCTGCTGTCGCAGATGGGCGTGCTGGAGCGCGCGGTTGCGGCCGAACTGGCGAATCCGGCCTCGGCGATTCTCGACATCGACCGCAAGGTCGCCGCCGCGCAGCGCGCGGCGGATTTCCCGACGCAGAACTTCGGCGTGCCGCTGGCGGGCTCGCTGATTCCGTACATCGACAAGCAGCTCGACAACGGCCAGTCCAAGGAAGAATGGAAGGGCCAAGCCGAAACCAACAAGATCCTCGGCCGCGAGGGCAATCCGATCCCGGTGGATGGGCTGTGCGTGCGCATCGGCGCGATGCGCTGCCATTCGCAGGCGCTGACCATCAAGCTGAAGCAGGATGTGCCGATGGCCGAGATCGAGGCGATGATCCGCGCCGACAACGAATGGGTGCGGCTGGTGCCGAACACGCGCGAGGCCTCGATGAAGGATCTCACGCCGGTAGCCGTCACCGGCACGCTCAACGTCGCCGTCGGCCGCCTGCGCAAGCTCAACATGGGGCCGCAGTACCTCGGCGCCTTCACCGTCGGCGATCAGCTGTTGTGGGGCGCGGCGGAGCCGCTGCGCCGCATGCTCCGGATCGTCCTCGATCATCACGGCTGATCCCGCTGCGGGTGGTTGCCGGGCCGGGCGGGCGGGGTGGACCTGCGCGCCCGGAGTCCGCAGCGCGTGTCCTGCGGCAAGTGCCGCCGGCACTCTTCGGCGGAGACGGCTTGTGCCTGCGCGGCGACTCGGCCAACATTCCCCCTGTAGGCGATTTCCGGTTCCTGCCCGGAGGCCCTTGGTTCGTGACTATTTATAGTGTATAAAAGGGCTTACAAGCGTTAATTAACGCAACTCGTTAAATAGAGTGAAGGGAGCCACGGCGGGGTTCCCAGCGTCGGGAGACATCATGTTGCGCAAGCTTGCTTTGGTGGTCGCGATCAGTCCGGTGCTCTGGGCCGCAGCGGCACACGCCCTCGGATTGGGCGATATTGACGTCAAATCGCGCCTCAACCAGCGCTTCAGCGCGGTGATTCCGCTCACGGCCGTCAGCGGCGAAGAAGCCGACAACCTGCTGGTGCGCGTGGCGGACAACGACGATTTCGCCAAGGCCGGCATCGACCGCGCCGACTACCTCAGCTCGCTGAATTTCGAGGTCAAGAGCGATGGCGGCAGCCCGCGCATCGTCATCACCAGCAAGCAGGTCGCACGCGACCCGTTCCTGAATTTCCTGCTCGATGTCCGCAGCGCCAGCGGCCGCGTCCTGCGCGAGTACACGGTGCTGCTCGATCCGCCGAGTTATGCCGACACGGCGGCGCCGGCCAAGTCCACGTCCGACTTCTACCAGACGGCGGAAGAGGCGACCAAGGCTGCGCCCGCGCCGGCGCCGGTCGAAAAAGTCGCGGTGCCACAGGCGACGCCGATGACGACCGCTCCGGCGGCCGCCAGCACGACACCGGCTGCGGCCGCGCCTGCGGCGACTGCGGGCGCATCGACCTATGGTCCGGTGCAGCCGCAGGAAACATTCTGGAGCATCGCCACCAAGCTGCGTCCGTCGCCAGCCGTGACCATGGATCAGGTGATGTGGTCGATCTACAGCCGCAATCCGGGCGCCTTCGAGGGCGGCCGCATCGGTGGTCTGCTCAAGGGTGCCGTGCTGAAGGTGCCGACGGCTGCCGAGATGGCCGCAGTCAGCCCCGCGGTCGCCAAGGCACGCATCAGCCAGCTGCGTGGCGGGCATGCGGGCTCGCGCGTCCGCAAGCCTGCGTCGCCGAAGATCGAGAAGGCACAGCCTGAAATCGCGCCAGAGCCGACGGTCGCACCGCCTCCGGCACCGGCCGCCGCGCCGGCGCCGCAGCCCAAGCCACCCGCCAAGCCGGCGGTGACCACACCGCCAGCCCCGACGACTCCCGTCCCGGCCGAAAAAAAAACACCTGAAAATCCGCCCGCTACCGTAGCGCCGGTCGCGGCGCCAAAGCCGGCTGCCACGCCGACCCCGCCGCCTGCGGCCGAGCCGGTTGCACCAGCACCGGCAGCAACGGCGCCTGCGGCGACGGAAGCCAAACCCGAGCTGGCGCCGACGACGCCGGCAGAGGCGCCGGCTGCATCGTCGACACCGCCCGCGGTGCCGGCGCCCGCAACTGCGGAAACGCCGCCGCCGGCTGCCGCCGCACCCGTCCCGGTGCCGGCGCCCGCGCCTGCGGAGTCGGGTGGTCTGCTCGACGACCTGCTGCTGCCTGCCGGCGGCGTGGTCGTACTCGGCCTGCTGGCCCTGCTGGGTTTCCGCGTGATGAAGCAGCGGAAGGGCAAGGCCGGCGCGGCGGAGAAACCGTCGAACACGGCCGGTTTCTGGAACCGCAAGATCGGTGGTGCCAGCAAGACGCCGCCGGCACCCCCCGCGGTCCCACCGGCGCCGCCCGCACCGCGTGCGCCAACGTTTGCCGTGCCGCCGCCGGTCCCTGCGGCCAAGGCGCCTGCTGCCGACCCGCTGGCGCGGACCGTGCTGGAATCCAAGGACCCGGCAACCCTGACGCAGACGCTGGCCAGCACGCTGGCGAACACCGCTTTGACCGAGACGGTCAAGCAGAACCCGTCGCCGAACGAGACCGCGCAGTTGCCGACTTTCGATTCGACGCAGATTTTCGACACGCCGGACGACAAGCTGGCCGAGTCGCTGAACACCGACTCGGTCGATTTCGATATCGCCGGCAAGTTCGAGGCCGAGACGCTCAAGGTCGATCTCGATGCCAACGATCCGCTGTCGGAGGCCGATTTCCACCTGGCCTACGGCCTCTACGACGAAGCGGCGCTGCTGCTGGAGAGCGCCGCCGAGAAGAACCCGGGCCGCACCGACCTCCGCGTCAAGCTGGCGGAAACCTACTTCCGCGCCACCAAGCCGCATGAATTCGAGGAAGTCGCGCAATCGCTCAAGCCGCAGCTCGATGCCGCCGAGTGGCAGAAGATCGCCATCATGGGCAGCCAGCTGATCCCGGACAGTCCGTTGTTCCAGGGCGCGGCGCAGAACGCGGCGCTGGAAACCCCAGTCGATCTGGCGTTCGACGAGCCGGAAACTCCGGCAGCTGGGCCCGCCGTGGCGCCGGCACCGGAGAAAGCCAGGATGTCGTCCACCGGCGCGTTCAGCGCCTCGGGGGCGTACTCGGCCAGTTCTTCGTCGGTGCTCGACTTCAAGCTCGAAGACCTCGAAGCCGCCAGCAGCAAGCCGGCTGCCGCGCCCGCGCCCGAGGCGCGCAAGCCCACCGGCAACACGCTGGAATTCAATCTCGCCGATTTCGATCTGAGCAAGCCTGGTGCGACCGAACCACCGGCAGCGAAGTCCGATCCGGGTTCCGAGACGCTGGCTTTCGACCTCGGCGACGACTTCAAGTCGCCCTTAGCCGAGAAGCCGGGCATCACACCGGCCGAGGACATCAAGCTCGACGACTTCGACCTCGGCGAACTGCCACAGGACAGCCACGCGATCTCCAGCGGTGACGAGGCCGGCACCAAGCTCGACCTGGCCCGTGCCTACGTCGACATGGGCGACAACGAGATGGCGCGCAGCCTGCTCAACGAGGTGCTGCAACAGGGCAGCGGCGACCAGAAGAAGGAAGCGCAGGCGCTGCTGCAGCGCCTGGCCTGAGTCGCAGTGCGGCGTTCCGCGGCAGCCCGTCCGCTGGTTGCGGAGGGCGTCAGATGAGCCGTTGGGCCGCCGGCATCGAGTACCTGGGCACCGCCTACGGTGGCTGGCAGGAGCAGGGGCGGGTGCATTCGATCCAGGGCGAGATCCAGCGTGCTCTGTCGTTCGTTGCCGCGCATCCCCTCCGTGTCACCTGTGCCGGCCGCACCGATGCCGGCGTGCACGCCTTCCAGCAGGTGGTCCACTTCGACACCGATGCACAGCGCACGCCCTACGCCTGGCTGCTGGGCACCAACACCAACCTGCCGCCGGACATCAGTCTGCGCTGGGTGCAGCCGGTCGCCGCGGACTTCGACGCGCGCCGCTCGGCGCGGGCGCGGCATTACCGTTACGTGATCCACAATCATCGCGCGCGCTCGGCGCTGCTGTTCCAGCGCGTAGGCTGGTGGCCGCAGGCGCTGGACGCGGCAGCGATGCACGAGGGCGCGCAGGCCCTGGTGGGTGAACACGACTTCTCCGCCTTCCGCGACTCGCAGTGCCAGTCGAGCACGCCGATGCGCAACCTGCACCACCTCCGCGTCCGGCGGCAGGGCGAGTTCGTGATCATGGACATCTGCGGCAACGCCTTCCTTCACCACATGGTGCGCAACATCACCGGTGTGCTGGCCGAAGTCGGCCTGGGCAAACGGCAGCCGTCCTGGGTCGGCGAGGTGCTGGCCAGCCGCGATCGCACACAGGCAGGCGTCAATGCGCCGCCCGGCGGGCTGTACTTCATCGGGCCGGAGTATCCCGAGCGTTTCGGGCTGCCGGCACCGCCGCGGCCGTGGTTTCCCGCCTAAAATAGGCCGCGCAGCCGCCACCCGCTGTGGTCGTTTCTCCTAGGGAAGTTGTTATTAATTATTAATCAAATTAATAATCAATAAATATTTAAACACAAACTGACGGTGCCCATCCGTATGAGCGGGTGGTGCCCGAAGACTCATGAATCCGCCTATCGCCACATCATTGCGCACGCGCATCAAGTTCTGCGGCATCACGCGCCTGGAAGACGCGCAGGCGGCTGTGGCGCTGGGCGTGGAGGCGCTGGGATTCGTGCTGGTGCCGCAGAGCGCGCGCTTCATCCGCGCGGTGGAGGCCGCCGCCATCCGCCGCGCGCTGCCGCCGTTCGTGAGCGTGGTGGCGCTGCTGCGCGACGCCGATGACGGCTTCGTGCGCGAGGCGATCGCGACGTTGCGGCCGGACCTGCTGCAGTTCCATGGCGACGAATCGCCGGAGCAGTGCGAACGTTACGCGATGCCATACATGAAAGCGGTGGCGATGGCGCAGCCGCAGGATCTGGCGGCATGGTCACGGCGCTACGCGCAGGCGTCGGCGCTGCTGCTGGACGGCCATGATCCCGCCGGCATGGGCGGCAGCGGCAAGACCTTCGACTGGAGCCGGGCCGGCGGCGCGGCGAAACCGCTGGTGCTGGCCGGCGGGCTGCATGCCGGCAATGTCGCCGACGGCATCCGCCAGCTGCGGCCCTATGCGGTAGATGTGTCCAGCGGCATCGAGGCCAGGCCCGGCATCAAGGATGCGACGAAGATGCGGGCTTTCGTTGCGGCGGTGCGCGCGGTCGACGCTCAGATCGCGTCCCAGGGCAGCGCCTCGTAAGCCGCGCTCAGCGGCCCATAGACCTCTGCGTCTGCCGCGAACGTCTGCGTGTCGATCTGCGCGATCGGCTGCACGGCGTGGCTGCAATTGCTGAAGAAGGCGCCGCGGAAACGCCCCAGTTCGGACAGCCTCACCGGCCGCGTTTCGGTGGCGATGCCGCGCGCGGCTAGGGCCTGCTGCAGGAGCTGCTGGCTGATGCCGGGCAGGGCGGGCGCCGACGGCCAGGTGACGCGCAGGCCGCCGTCGTCGCTGACGAAACCGACGTTCCAGATGGACCCTTCCGCGATCTCGCCGCGCGCATCGACGAACAGCGCGTCGTCCCAGCCCTCGCGCCGCGCCAGCCGCCGCTGATGCAGCAGTTCGAAGGTGCCGACGTGCTTGATCGCGGGCAGATAGCGCCCATGCACGGTGCTGCGCACGCGCAGCGGCGCCGCCGCCGGTCCTGCCGGCGGCAACAGCGTGACCAGCAGTTCCGGCTCGGCGGCGGCATCCGGCTCGCGCATGCCGAGACCGCGCGCAAAGACGTTCAGGCGCAGCGACAGGCCGCCGCCCTGGCCGTCGAGCGCCGCCCGCAGCTCGGTGCGCACGCGCGCCGGCGACAACGGATGGTCGAACAGGGCGCGGGTGGCTGCCGCCAAGCGTTCCAGGTGGAGGTCCAGACCGCGCACGGCGCCGTCGCGCACCTGCATCGACGTGAAATGGCCGTAAGGCGCCAGGGCCAGGGCGTGCAGGTCCGCGGCGGTGACCGGGGCGCCTCGCAGTCGCAGGCGCGGCAATGAGTGATCCATCGGATGCGTGGGCAGGGGTTTGGCCGCATAATACGCGCCCTGTCCACCCGCCCAGCGTCCTGACCCGCGCCGCGCCTGGCGGCGCAGCGAAATCCATGACCAATCTCAACGTTCCTGACATCCGCGGCCACTTCGGCAAGTACGGCGGCCAGTTCGTCTCCGAAACCCTGATGGCGCCGCTGCGCGCCCTGATCGACGCCTACGAGCGTCTGAAAGGCGACCCGGCCTTCCTGGCCGAACTCGATCAGGATCTCAAACACTACGTGGGCCGCCCGTCGCCGCTGTATCACGCCGAGCGGCTGACCCGCGCCTGGGGCGGCGCGCAGGTCTGGCTCAAGCGCGAGGATCTCAACCACACCGGCGCGCACAAGATCAACAACACCATCGGTCAGGCGCTGCTGGCCAAGTACCTGGGCAAGACCCGCATCATCGCCGAGACCGGCGCCGGCCAGCACGGCGTGGCGTCCGCCACCATCGCCGCGCGCCTGGGCCTGAAGTGCGTGGTCTACATGGGCGCCGAGGACGTGCAGCGCCAGTCGCCCAACGTCTACCGCATGAAGCTGCTCGGGGCGGAAGTGCGCCCGGTGCACAGCGGCACCAAGACGCTCAAGGACGCGATGAACGAGGCGCTGCGCGACTGGGTGACCAATGTCGACGACACCTTCTACGTGATCGGCACCGTCGCCGGCCCGCATCCGTATCCGATGCTGGTGCGTGACTTCCAGTCGATCATCGGCCGCGAGGTGCTGCAGCAGGCGCCGGCGCAGATCGGCCGCCAGCCGGATGCACTGATCGCCTGCGTCGGTGGCGGTTCCAACGCCATCGGCCTGTTCCATCCCTATATCGACCTGCCGGACGTCGCGATGTACGGCGTCGAGGCTGGCGGTCGCGGCCTGGAAACGCCGGAGCACGCCGCGCCGTTGTCGGCCGGCCGTCCGGGCGTGCTGCACGGCAATCGCACCTACATCATGGCCGACGAGAACGGCCAGATCCTGCCGACGCACTCGATCTCCGCCGGTCTCGATTATCCCGGTGTCGGCCCCGAACACGCCTGGCTCAAGGACATCGGCCGCGTGCACTACGTCGCCGCCACCGACGACGAGGCACTGGCGGCCTTTCACGAGGTGACGCGCCTGGAGGGCATCATCCCGGCACTGGAAACGGCCCACGCCCTGGCCTATGCCAAGAAGCTGGCGCCGCAACTGGGCGCGGGCAAGTCCATGGTGATCAATCTCTCGGGGCGCGGCGACAAGGACATCTTCACGATCGCACGACTGGAAGGCATCAGCCTGACCTGATCCCGGCCATGCCGTGCCCAAGTGATTCCGCTGGTTTCCATACCCTCCAGCCCGGCGCCCGCGCGCCGGGATCGCCCCTGTGACGCCAGGGGACCGACACCTGCCATGACCCGACTCGCAACGACGTTCGCCCGACTCAAGACCGCCGGCCGCAAGGCTCTGATCCCCTACATCACCGCCGGCGACCCGCACCCGCGCGAGACCGTGGCGTTGATGCACGCGCTGGTGCGCGGCGGCGCCGATGTGCTGGAGCTGGGGGTGCCGTTCTCCGATCCGATGGCCGACGGGCCGGTGATCCAGCTCGCCTGCGAGCGCGCGCTGGCGCACGGCACCGGCCTGTGGCAGGTGATCGACATGGTCGCCGAGTTCCGCAAGACCGACGCCACCACGCCGGTGGTGCTGATGGGCTACCTCAACCCCATCGAGTGGCGCGGCGTGGAAGCCTTCGCGCAGAAGGCGCAGGCGGCCGGCGTCGATGGTGTTCTGATCGTCGACCTGGCGGTGGAAGAAGCGCCGGGCTACCTGCCGGCGCTGCGTGCGCACGGCCTCGACTGTATCTTCCTGCTGGCGCCGACCAGCCCGACCGAGCGCATCGAGGCGGTGGCACGCGAGGCCAGCGGATATCTCTACTACGTCTCGCTCAAGGGCGTGACCGGCGCGGCGACGCTGGACGTCGACAGTGTCGCCAGCAAGCTCGGCGAAATCCGCGCCCACACCCAACTGCCGCTGGCCGTGGGTTTCGGCATCCGCGACGCCGCCAGCGCGGCGGCGGTGGGCAGGGTCGCCGACGGCGTAGTGGTCGGCAGCGCGCTGGTGGCGGAGATCGAGCGCCACGCCGCAGCGCCGGAGAAGCTGCCGGAGCTGCTGCGCGCCAAGCTGGCCGAGATGCGCGGCGCGCTTGATCAGTTAAGATGAAGCGATGAGGTGCGGCGGAACGTATTCTCTGTCCGGTCCGGAGGAGAAAGGGTGGCGGAAGAAATGAGCTGGTTGGAGAAAATTGCCGGGTCCAAGCTGCTGACCACGGGTGCGCGCAAGCGCAACGTGCCGGAAGGCCTGTGGACCAAGTGCGAGAGCTGCCAGTCGGTGCTGTACCGCGCCGAGCTGGAGCGCACGCTCGAGGTCTGCCCCAAGTGCGGCGCGCATCGCAACATCAGCGCGCGCCAGCGCATCCATCATTTCCTCGACCCGGAACCGCGCATCGAGATCGGCGCCGAGGTGGGTCCCCTGGACCCGCTCAAGTTCAAGGACAGCCGCAAGTACACCGAGCGCATCAAGGAAGCGCAGAACGACACCGACGAGCGCGATGCGCTGGTGGTGGTGCGCGGCCAGCTCAACGGCCTGCCGCTGGTGGTGACGGCCTTCGAGTTCAGCTACATGGGCGGCTCGATGGGCAGCGTGGTCGGCGAGAAGTTCGTGCGCGGCGTCAACGCGGCGCTGGAGCACGGCACGCCCCTGGTGCTGTTCGCCGCCAGCGGCGGCGCGCGCATGCAGGAGTCGCTGTTCTCGCTGATGCAGATGGCCAAGACCAGCGCGGCGCTGGCCAAGCTGGCCGAGCGCGGACTGCCGTTCATCAGCGTGATGACGCACCCCACCATGGGCGGCGTCTCCGCCTCGCTGGCCATGCTCGGCGACATCAACGTCGCCGAGCCCAAGGCGCTGATCGGCTTCGCCGGTCCGCGCGTGATCGAGCAGACCGTGCGGCAGAAACTGCCGGAGGGTTTCCAGCGTGCCGAGTTCCTGGTCGAGCACGGTCACATCGACATGATCATCGACCGCCGCGAGATGCGCGAGAAGCTGTACCGCATCCTGGCCATGCTCACGCACTTCTCGCCGCGGGTGGCTGTCAGCGAGCTTTGAAGCCGTTGCGGACGCGGCGGCGCGTCACCCGCTGTCGGCACATTCTTCTCGCAGGTCGTTATAAATTGTTAATTGAATTTAAATTCAATTGATAAAATCGAACAAAACTCCTGGACCTGTGTGGCACAGCGGGTGGGGCCTGCAGACGGTTGCACACCGCAATTTGTCGTGCCCCACGGGTCGGTGACGGGCATGAGCACGCAAGCCCACTGGCAGCTCGACGACTGGCTGCGCTGGCAGGAGCGCCTCAATCCGCGCGAGATCGAGCTGGGACTGGCGCGGGTCGGCGACGTGGCGCGGCGCCTGCAACTGCACGTTGGCCATCCGCCGACGCTGACCGTGGCCGGCACCAACGGCAAGGGCTCCAGCGCCACGCTGGCCGCCGGCATCCTGCGTGAGGCCGGCTACCGCACCGGGCTCTACACCTCGCCGCACCTGCTGCACTACCGCGAGCGTGTCGCCATCGACGGCGTGCCGGTGCGCGACGAGGCGTTGTGCCGCGCCTTCCGCGCCATCGAATCGGTGCGCGGCGAGACGCGGTTGACGTATTTCGAATTCGGCACCCTGGCGGCGCTGTGGTTGTTCCGCGAAGCCGGCGTGCAGGCGCAGGTGCTGGAGGTCGGTCTCGGCGGCCGTCTCGACGCCGTGAACCTGGTCGATGCCGACGTGGCGCTGATCACCAGCATCGGTCTCGACCACACCGACTGGCTGGGCCCCGACCGTGACAGCATCGGGCGCGAAAAGGCCGGTGTTCTGCGCGCGGGACGTCCCGCGGTCTGCGCCGACCCCGATCCGCCGGCGTCCATCGCGGCGCAGGCGCTGGCGCTCGGTGCGCCGCTGCTGCAGGTAGGGCGCGATTTCCGCTTCGAGGCCGGCGAGGGTGCATGGCACTGGCAGGGGCCGGGTGGCGACCTGCGCAACCTGCCGCTGCCGGGACTGCGCGGCGCCATGCAACTGGCCAACGCCGCGGGTGCCATTGCCGCAGTGCGCGCGCTGCGGCCGAAGCTCACGGTAAACGATGCGGCGATCCGTCGCGCGCTGCCGAAACTGCAACTGCCGGGCCGCTACCAACGCATCGGCAAGACGCTGCTCGATGTTGCCCACAATGCGGAAGCGGCGCAGGTTTTGGCGGATAATCTGCGCGCCGAGCGCGTCGCCGGCGATATCCTGCTGGTGCTGGGCATGTTCGCCGACAAGCCGGTGGAAAGCGTGGTGCGGGCACTGTCCGGGGTATCGCGAAAAATATTCGTGGGCGGCCTGCCGGGGCCGCGCGGCCTTGACGGCGCGCAGCTGGCCGATCGTGCATCGCGGGCGGGCCGGGTGCCCGATGCGGTGAGCAGTGATGTGGCGGGCGCCTACGCGCAGGCGCGCGCGCAGGCCCAAGCAGAGGATTTGATCGTGGTGACGGGTTCCTTTATGACCGTGGCGGCCGTCGCCGCCGACCTGCATGAATGACGTGCTCAAGCAGCGCCTGATCGGCGCACTGATCCTGATCGCGGCGGCCTTCATCGCCAGCCTGCTGCTGCCGTCTCCGGGGCCGGCACCCGCCGGCAGCGACGCCCAGCAGGTGACCATCGACCTGTCCACGCCACCGCCGGTGGCGACACCGGCGCCCGCGCCGACGCCGGTGCCGCCGGTGATCGCCGCGCCCGGCGCGGAAAAAGCGCCGAACCCGGAAATGCCGCCGCCGGATGCCGACGACGCGGTGCCACGCCTCGACGAACCGCCTGCCGAAGATGCCGCAGCGACGGCCGCGCCGTCCGCGCAAACGCCGCCGGTTGCGGCGGCGACGCCAAAATCCGCGCCCACCACGGCGGCCGAAGTGCCGAAGCCGGTGCCCAAGGCCCCGACGTCGACGCCGTCGGCAAAGCCGAAAGTGGAAACCCCGGCCGGCAAACCGGCACCGTCACCGGCGAAGCCCGCGACACCGCCGAAGGCCGAAACCTCCGTGGCGCAGGGCGCAAAGACGCCGTCGCCGCACGCGCCGGCGCCGGCGCTGAAACTGGACTCGACGCTGCAGCACAAACCGGCTGCGCCGAAAGCCCCGGCAGCAACGCCGCCGCCTGCGACGACGGCCAAGCCGTCGCTGTCCGGCAAGCGCTGGTATGTGCAGGCCGGCGCCTTCAACGACGTCGCCAATGCGCGCCAGGCCGTGTCCAAGCTCGACGCGGGCGGTCTCAAGGCCATCATTTCGCCGGCCGACACGCCCAAGGGCACGCGCTACCGCGTGCGTGTCGGACCTTTCGCCAACCGCGAGCAGGCACAGGCCGCGCAGCCGCACCTGTCGCAACTCGGCTTCGGCAACGGTGCCCTGGTCGAAGACTGACGGCGTACCGCGGATGGGTGGAAATTGCCCAGGGGTGTGAGAACGCCGCGTGCTAAAATCGTGCGTCCTCGAAACGGGCAGGCCAAATGATCTGGGTGGATTGGTGCATCGTCGCGGTTTTCCTGATTTCCATCCTGATCGGCGTCATCCGCGGTTTTGCCCGTGAAATCCTCATCCTGCTGACCTGGGTGCTGGCCTTCGGCCTCGCCTGGCTGTTCGGCGGCATGCTCGCGGGTCTGCTCGAAGACCGCATCTCGCAGCCCGCCGTGCGCATCGCCTGCGCCTACGCCGCCCTGTTCATCGGCGGCCTGCTGATCGGCGCCATCCTCACGCACCTGCTCACCGAGTGGATCCGCGGCAGCGTGCTCGACGGCATCGACCGCACCCTGGGCGGCGGCATCGGGTTTTTGCGCGCCGTCATCGTCGTTTCCCTCCTGCTGCTGGTCGCCGGCACCATGGGCGCCAAGCAGGATCGCTGGTGGCATCAGTCGCTGATCATTCCGCATGTCGAATGGTTGGCGGATGGCCTCAAGGCGCTGGTGCCCGAGCGCTGGCTCGACCGGCTCCGGCCGGCGCCCGAGGAGAAGCCCGATACCAGCGCCAAGCGCAGCAACCCCCAGCCACACGCGTCCTAGAGAATCGTCCCCATGTGCGGAATTGCAGGCATCGTTTCCCAAGGCCCGACCGTCAACCAGGAGTTGTTCGACGCATTGACCATGCTCCAGCACCGCGGCCAGGATGCCGCGGGCATCATCACCAATGACGGCGACCGTCTCTATCTGCGCAAGGAGAACGGCTTGGTGCGCGACGTCTTCAACAAGGACGAGCACATGCAGCAGCTGCGCGGTCCGATGGGCGTGGCGCATGTGCGCTATCCCACGGCCGGCTGCTCGACCTCGGCGGAGGCGCAGCCGTTCTATACCAACATGCCGTTCGGCATTTCGCTCTCGCACAATGGCAACCTGACCAACGCCGAGGAGCTGAAGCAGGAACTGTTCATGGAGGACCGGCGGCACCTGAACACGGAGTCCGACTCCGAGGTGTTGCTGAACATCTTCGCCCACGAGTTGATGCAACGCGGCGCACTGCGCCTGGGCCCGGAGGATATTTTTGCCGCGGTCTCCGGCGTGCATCAGCGCTGCCGCGGCGCCTATGCCTGCGTGGCGATGATCACCGGCTACGGCATCGTCGGCTTCCGCGATCCCTACGGCATCCGTCCGGCGGTGTACGGCGTGCGCGAGACCGCCACCGGCAAGGACTACATCATCGCCTCGGAATCGGTGGCCTTGAACGCGCTGGGCTACGAGATGCTCGGCGACATCGCGCCGGGCGAGGCGGTCTACATCACGCACGACGGCCGCCTGCACAAGCGCCAGTGCGCAGCCAATCCGATCTACTCGCCCTGCATTTTCGAGCACGTTTACCTGGCGCGCCCGGACTCGGTGATGGACAACATCTACGTCTACAAGGCGCGCCTGCGCATGGGCGTGAAGCTGGCCGAAAAGATTCTCCGCGAATGGCCCGAGCACGATATCGACGTGGTGATCCCGATTCCGGACACCAGCCGTGTCGCCGGCGCCGAGCTGGCCGCGCGCCTGGGCGTGAACTACCGCGAAGGCTTCATCAAGAACCGCTACATCGGCCGCACCTTCATCATGCCCGGACAGGCGCAGCGCAAGAAATCGGTGCGCCAGAAGCTCAACCCGGTGGACATCGAGTTCCGCGGCAAGAACGTTCTGCTGGTGGACGACTCCATCGTGCGCGGCACCACCTCGCAGGAAATCATCCAGATGGCGCGCGAGTCGGGTGCGAAAAAAGTCTATTTCGCTTCGGCGTCGCCGCCGGTGCGCTATCCCAATGTCTACGGCATCGACATGCCGACCGCTTCCGAACTGGTGGCGCACGGCCGCAGCGTCGAACAGCTCGAGCGCATGCTCGGTGCCGACCGCCTGATCTACCAGGACCTGCCGGACCTGATCGAGGCGGTGCGCATTGGCAACCCCAAGATCACGCGCTTCGACACCTCCGTGTTCACCGGCGAGTACGTCACCCAGGACATCAGCAGCGAGTATCTGAACCAGCTGGAACTGTTCCGCTCCGACGCTGCCAAGCAGAAGCGCAATCGCGCGGCGCAAACCGTCATCGAACTCAAGAACGCCTAACGGAAACCCATGAACAAGCTCATCGGCCTCTGCCTGCTTGCCGTCGCGCCTCTGGCGGTCGCGGCGCCGGCCGCGGCACCGCAGGCCAACATCAAGGCGGTCGAGCACCTGCTCGAGGTCAGCCATGCCAGCAATGCCGCGACCACGCTGCAGAACCAGGTCCAGCAGCAGCTGGCCATGCAGCTGCAACAGAGCGGCCCGGCCGACCGCGCCGTGGTCGAGAAATACATGAAGGAGCTGTCCAGCACGGTGCTGCCGGAACTGGCCTGGCCCAAGCTCAAGCCGGACATCGTCAAGGCCTATGCCACGACCTTCACCGACCAGGAGATCGCCGACCTGACCAAGTTCTACGAGTCGCCGACCGGCCAGTCGTACATCAGGAAGGCGCCGGAGCTGAACCGGGCGACGATGCAGGCGGCGCAAGCGCGGCTGCAGGCCCTGGTGCCCAAGGTGCAGGACATCTCGCACCGCATGGAGGCCGAGCTGGCCGCCAAGCACAAGACCGAGGCGGCGCCGAAGAAGTAGGCGCCGCCGGCGAGCCGCCGCGCAAGCGGTGGCGGCGACTTGCCATTAAAATCGCGGCCCGTGTGGCGCTGCTCCGGCGTGTCGCGCGCACGGCAGTTGATCCGTATCCACACCCGGCACGAGGCGCGTCATGAAACACGGCATCACCACCCGCATCCTGCACTCCGACCGCCTGGGCGGCGTCGAGCACGGCGCCGTGCACAAGCCGATGCACACCTCGGCGGCATACAGCCAGGCGTCGTCGCGTGATCTGGCGGCGGTGTTTCAGGGCGAGAAGTCGGGCTTCGTCTACGCCCGCCAGGGCAACCCGACCGGCAGCGCGCTGGAGGCCAAGCTCTCCCTGCTGGAGGACGCGCGCGCCACCACCTGTTTCTCCACCGGCATGGCGGCGCTGTCCGCCGTGCTGGTGTCGCTGCTGCGTGCCGGCGATCACATGGTCAGCAGCCAGTTCCTGTTCGGCAACACCAACAGTCTGCTGCAGACGCTGCAGAACATCGGCATCGAGGTGAGCTTCGTCGATGCCACCGATGCCGCACAGGTCGAACAGGCGCTGCGCCCCAACACGCGCCTGGTGCTGGTCGAGACCATTGCCAATCCGCGCACGCAGGTGGCGGATCTCGCCGCCATCGGCGCGCTGTGCGCCGGGCGCGGCCTGATTTATCTCGTGGACAGCACGCTGACCACGCCGGTGTTGCTGAAGGGCCGCGACGTGCAGGCCAGCCTCGTGGTGCATGCGCTGACCAAGGGCATTGGCGGACATGGCAACGCCATGGGCGGCGCCGTCTGCGACACCGGTCTGTTCGACTGGAGCGGCTACGCCAACATCCTGCCGGCCTACAAAAAGGGCGCACCGGCGGCCTGGGGCACGCTGCAGATCCGTAAGAAGGGCCTGCGCGATTTCGGCGCCACGCTGCGTGCCGAGGATGCGCACCGCATCGCGGTCGGCGCCGAGACGCTGGCGCTGCGCATGGCGCGCGCCTGCGACAACGCCCTGCGTCTGGCGCGCTGGCTTGAGCAGCAGCCGCAGATCGAGCGGGTGTACTACCCGGGCCTGCCCAGCCATCCGCAGCACGCGCGCGCCGCAGCGTTGTTCAAAGGCGGCTTCGGTACGCTGCTGAGTTTCGAGTTGCGTGAGGGGATCGACTGTTTCGATTTCCTCGACGCGCTGCAACTGGTGATCGTGTCCAGCCACCTTTCCGATACGCGCACGCTGGCGATCCCGGTCGCGCACACCATCTTCTGGGAGATGGGCCTGGAGCGCCGCCGCAGCATGGGCATCGCCGAGGGGCTGGTGCGGTTGTCGGTGGGCATCGAGGACTACGACGACCTGCAGGCCGACATGACGCAGGCCCTGGCGCGCTTCACCGGCTGAGGCCCTCGCCTTGGCGGACGCCATTTCCGCATTCTATGCGGCGCTGATTGAATGCGATCCCGCGCGCAAGTGTGCGCGGGTGTCGGCGCTGGGCGAGGCAGACCTCGCGCCGCTGTCGCAGGCGGGCGATACCGCCGAGGACGCCACGCAGGTGCCGGGCCGCCCGCTGCGACCGCGGCTGATCCATCCCAGCAAGGTGCCACATCGCGGCCTGGGCTCGGTCGAGGGGCGCGCGGCCCTGATCCACGCGGTGGCCCACATCGAGTTCAACGCGATCAACCTGGCGCTGGATGCCTGCTGGCGTTTCCGTGGACTGCCGGCGGCCTACTACCGCGACTGGCTGTCGGTGGCGCAGGACGAGGCGCGGCATTTCCAGCTGCTGTCCGCGCGCCTGGCGGAGCTGGGATACGGGTACGGTGACTTCGACGCGCACAACGGCCTGTGGGAAGCGGCGGAAAAAACCGCGCACGACGTGCTGGTGCGCATGGCCCTGGTGCCACGCGTGCTGGAAGCGCGCGGTCTCGACGTGACGCCGGGCATGATCCGCCGGCTGACCGAGCTGCGCGATGCCGACACCGTGCGCATCCTCGAGGTGATCCTCGACGAGGAGGTGCGCCATGTCGAAATCGGCACGCGCTGGTTCCGGCACTTCTGCGACTTGCGCGGACTGGAGCCGGCGTCGACCTTCCGCGACCTGCTGGCCGCGCACGACATGCGCATCCGCCCGCCGCTGAACCATGACGCGCGTCGGCGCGCCGGTTTCAGCGACGGCGAGATGGCCGGCTGGGGCTAGTGCCGTCCGTGCCCTGAGAATCGCTAGACCAGTTGCACGCGCCGCAAGCCGTCATCGTCGGCCTGCAGATATTCCATGCGGTCCGGCCGCCAGTCGGCCAGCACGATGCGCTCCCGGCCGCCGCCGTCATAACGGTGGTCCGCCGGGCGATGGGTATGGCCGTGGATGATGCGCGTCACGCCGTGCTGCGCGAAAGCGCGGGCGATGGCGCCTTCGTTCACGTCCATGATCCCGGCCGGCTTCATCGCCTTGCCGCTGGCGCTTTGGCTGCGCAGGTTGCCGGCGATGCGCTCGCGCCAGCCGCGCGGCAGGGCGCGGAACACGGCCTGGCACAGCGGGTTGCGCGAGATGCGCCGCCAGCGCTGGTAGGCGAGATCGTCGGTGCAGTAGAGATCGCCGTGCGACAGCAGGGTGGGGACGCCCGCCAGGGTCAGGCGCGTCGGGTCCTCGAGCAGCGTCGCGCCGGTGATCTGCGCGAAGGCGTCGCCGACCAGGAAGTCGCGGTTGCCACGCATGAACGCCACCGCGACGCCTTTCGCGCTCAAGGCCGCCAGCCGGCTCAACTCACGCGCATAGACCTGCAGGCCGACGTCGTCGCCGATCCAGTACTCGAACAGGTCGCCGAGGATGAAGACCTGTTTCGCGCTGCGCGCCGGCCCTTCGAGGAACTCGACGAAAACGTCGCGCAGCCGTGAAGGCTGCGCCGGCAGATGCAGGTCGGACAGCAGCAGGACGCTCATGCGCGCGCCCGCGCTGGGTTCAGTTTTTGGCGTCGATGATCGTGACGTGCTGGATCAGCACCGGCGTCACCGGCACGTCGCGGCCGAAGGGACGGATGTTGCCGGTCGGCGTTTCCGCGATCTTGTCGACCACGTCCATGCCGTCCACCACCTTGCCGAACACGGCGTAGCCGAAGCCGTCCGGGTTGGGGTAGTCGAGACCGGCATTGTCGACGTGGTTGATGAAGAACTGCGAGGTCGCCGAGTTGGGATCGCCGGTACGCGCCATGGCGATGGTGCCGCGCTCGTTCCGGAGGCCGTTGCGGGCTTCGTTCTCGATCGGCTTCTTGGTCGCGCGCTGCTGGTAGTGCGCGTCATAGCCGCCGCCCTGGATCATGAAGCCGCGGATCACGCGGTGGAAGGTCAGCCCGTCATAGTGCTTGGCTTTGACGTAGGCGACGAAGTTCGCCACCGTCTTCGGCGCCTTTTCGGCGTCCAGCTCTAGCGTGATGTTGCCCAGGCTGGTTTCTATCAGCACGCGGACGGGTGGGGCGGCATTGGCAAGCGTCATGTTCAGTCCTAGCAGTAGTGAAAGAAGAATTTTTTTCATGGCGATCTCTCAGGCCGCGACCAGTTGCGGCGGATGTTGGGCGACGGCGGCCAGCGCTTCCTCGATCACCTCGATGCCGCCGCCGGGTTTGCAGGCGCGCTCGCTGAGCACGCGGCGGAAGGCACGGCCGCCCGGCTCGCCGCGGAACAGGCCCATCAGGTGCTTGGTGATATGGGCCAGCGGCGTGCCGATGGCCAGCTCGCGCTGGATGTAGGGGATGTAGCGCCGCAGCAGTTCGCTGCGGTCGAAGGTCACCGGGGCATCGCCGAACAGGGCGGCATCGACCTCGGTCAGCAGCCAGGGATGCTCGTAGGGCTCGCGGCCCAGCATCACGCCGTCGACGTGGCGCAGGTGCTCCTGGCAGTCGCCGATGGTCTTGATGCCGCCGTTGATGACGATGGTGAGTTCCGGGAACTCCTGCTTGAGGCGGTAGACCACCTCGTAGCGCAGCGGCGGAATCTCGCGGTTCTCTTTTGGCGACAGGCCGTTGAGCCAGGCCTTGCGCGCGTGGATGATGAAGGTCTGGCAGCCGGCGGCGGCGACGGTTTCGACGAAGTGCCGCAGGAAGCCGTATTCCTCGGTGTTGTCGATGCCGATGCGGTTCTTCACCGTCACCGGCAGGTCGGTGGCCTTGCTCATCATCATCACGCATTCGGCGACGAGGTCCGGCTTGCGCATCAGACAGGCACCGAAGCGGCCGTCGATGACGCGGTCGGAAGGGCAGCCGCAGTTGAGGTTGATCTCGTCGTAGCCGAAGCGCTCGCCGATCTCGGCGCTGCGCGCCAGCTCATCCGGATCGTTGCCGCCGAGCTGCAGCGCCACCGGATGCTCGGACTTGTCGAAGCGCAGGATGCGGGAGCGTTCGCCGTGGATCACGGCGCCCGTATGGACCATCTCGGTGTAGAGGCGCGCATGCCGCGACGCCAGGCGCATGAAGGCGCGGCAGTGGCGGTCGGTCCAGTCCATCATCGGCGCGACGGAAAAGCGCCAGGGATCGTGGGGCTGTCCCGTCGTTCCGGGCGCGGCGTGCAGCACGCTCGTATTCATGGGTCCTTTGCGGCCCAGGGGGCGGGCGCGTCGTGGTGACGGCCCTATTTTACGCTACCGCGCAGCGCCTGCCTCAAAAACGGCGCATGGCGCGTCCCGGCGCGCGCAGCGCCTCGGTCTCGAGGGTCGGCGGCAGGGCCTCCAGGTGCGAGGGCAGCACCCAGCCCTCGCCGGCGGCGGCGAAGGAGTACACCAGCTGACGCAGCTCGGGAGCAAGGTCGCGCCCCAGCGGCGACTGCAGCAGCTGCGGCCGGCTCAGCACGATGACGGCGGTGCCGGCGAGATGGCCACAGTCCGGCAGGGCGGCGATTTCCGGCGCGAAACGCAGGCTGACGCCCACGGGCCAGTTGCGGTGTTCTTGCATGGTTGCTCCTGCCTTGCGGTTAGGTCTTGCCCCACTTAACGGTGTCGTGACCGGAAGGGCGAGTCGGTTGATGACGAGCGGTAGGTTTGAAGGGCGCGGCAGGGGTCGTGGCTGGTTTTCGATGGCGCCTTGGCGCCAGAATGTCGGCCCGCCGCCGCGCGCTGCCCTCATCGAGATGAAGCCCCGCCATGAACCCCGCCTCGAACTGCCTGCCGGCCCGTTGCTGCCGGTGGCGCCGTCGGCAACGGCCGCTGCCGTGACGCGGCGCCGGCGGATCGGTCTGCTGGGCTGGCTATGGCGCGGGCTGCTGCTGGCCATCGCCCTGCCTTTGCTGACGGTGCTGGCGCTCAAGTGGCTGCCGCCGCCGACCACCGCCTTTATGCTGCAGAGCCCGGTCCGGCCGGTGCGCTATGACTGGGTGCCGGCCGACCGCATCGCCGACAGCGCGCGCCGTGCCGTGATCGCCGCCGAAGATCAGAAATTCCGCATGCATCACGGCTTCGATGTCGAGGCGATCCAGAAGGCGGTGGCGCACAACCGCAGTTCGCGCCACCGGCGCGGCGCCTCGACCATCAGCCAGCAGACCGCCAAGAACCTGTTCCTGTGGCCGGGCGGCGGCTATTTCCGCAAGGCGGTCGAGGCCGGCGTCACCGTGCTGATCGAAACGATCTGGGGCAAGGACCGCATCCTCGAGGTCTATCTCAACGTCGCCGAATTCGGCCCCGGCATCTACGGCGTCGAGGCGGCCTCGCAGGCCTATTTTCACAAGCACGCGGCCCAGCTGACCCCGGGCGAGGCCTCGCGCCTGGCGGCGGTGCTGCCCAATCCGCGTCATTGGAGCGTGACCGCGCCGGGCGCCTACGTGCAGGCGCGCGCCGGCTGGATCCTCGGGCAGATGGGCTATGGCGGTCGCAGTGCGCCCGCCGAGGAGCCGGAACCGCCGGTGGCCGCCGGCGCCGCGAGCGAGGCGGGGAGCGACGACGACGCCGGCCCCGCGTTGGGCGACGACACGCCCGCTGCGACGCCGCCGGCCGAGTCGCCAACCGCGGCGCCCGCCGGCGCCGCCACGCCGCAGGCGCCGCAGACCGAGGTTTTGCCGGCCGGCGGTTGAGTGTGCAGGCCGATTGGGGGCAGCAAAAGCGCCACCCGCTCTGGATCGTTGACCGGAAAGAATTGTTTTAAAATATATATCGAATAAATATTCGATATATAAAATATAACGACCTTCGTGAGCTTGGACCGGAGAGCGGGTGGCGTCTCCAGAGGCGTTTTTCCGGGGCTATCGCGCCTCGGCGGAGGTTCACGGTTTCAGCAGCGCATGACACCAGCCGAGTAGCGCGCTGTCGTGCGTGAGCAGATTCCAGCCGGCGCTGGCCAGGATCAGCAGCGCCGCCGCGCTGCGCAGCGGCGCGCCACCGGGGCGTCCCAGCAGGCGCATGCCGCCGAGCACCGCCGGTGCGGTTCCCAGGCCAAAGGCCAGCATCAGGCCCGCGCCGGCCGCGGCCGAGCCGCTGACCAGCGCGGTGAGCAGCATCGAATAGACCAGTCCGCAGGGCATCCAGCCCCAGATCGCGCCGATCAGCAGCACGCCGCCGGGCGACTGCGGCGCCAGTTGCCGCGCCAGCACGCCGAGGCGGCGCCACAGCGGCAGCAGCCAGTCCGCGGGTCGCATGAAGCCGGGCCAGCGCAGCAGGCTGGCCAGCGCAATCACGATCAGCAACGCCTGGGTGATCCATCGCGCCGTGTCGCCGGCCGCCTGCAGGGGCAGCCGCAGCCAGACTTGCGCGCCGCCGGCGCCGACGATCAAGCCCATGAGGCCGTAAGCGCCAATACGTCCGGCTTGGTAGAGCAGGCCGCGGGCGGGGAAGCCGCCAGGCATGCGCGCCAGCGCCGTGGCGAGGCCGCCGCACATGGTTAGGCAGTGCGCGCTGCCCAGCAGGCCGGCGGCAAAAGCGCCCAGCAGCGGTGTGTCAGGCATCATGCGGCGGCTCGTCGTCCAGCGGCTGCTGGCCCGGCGTGTCGAGATCGTCGAACTGGCCGCTGTTCACCGCCCAGAGAAACACGCCGCCGGCGGCCAGCATCAACAGCAGGCTCAAGGGGATCAGCAGGTACAGGGCGCTCATGCCAGGGCCTCCCGCGGGGGTGGTGTGGCCTCGCGCCTCGCAGCCGGGCCGCGCAGCAGGCGCAGGGCATTGCCGACCACGAGCAGCGAACTGGCCGACATGCCCAGTGCCGCCAGCCACGGCGTCAGCTGGCCGCTGACCGCCAGCGGCAGCGCGCAGAGGTTGTAGAGCAGGGCCCAGGCCAGGTTCTCGCGCACGATGCGGCGCGCGCGGCGCGCGATGTCGATGGCGGCGGGCAGAGCCTGAAGGCGGCCTTCGAGCAGCACCAGATCGGCGGCCTGCTGCGCGAAGGCGGCGCCGGAATTCATCGCCACCGACACGTCGGCGCCGCCCAGCACGGGGACATCGTTGAGGCCGTCGCCGACCATCAGCACCACGCGGCCCTGCGCCTGCAGGGCCCGCAATTGCGCCAGCTTCTGCGCCGGCGTGCAGCGGGCCCGGGCGCGGAACAGGCCGAGCAGCGTGGCGATGCGCCGCACCGGCGCGGGGGCATCACCGCTGCTGAGGTGCAGGTCCAGGCCCAGGCGGCGCAGCGCGTCCAGGGCGGCGGCGGCCTGCGGACGCAGCGGGGCATCGAGGCCGATCTCGGCGATCGTGCGACCGTCCTCGTCGATTTGCAGCCAGGTCAGCGCCGCATCCGGCGTGTTGGCGCCGGCATCGCGGACGGGGCCGATGTGATAACAATGGCCCTGCCAATCGCCATGCACGCCGGTGTCGTCGGCGCGGCGCGCGGCGAGGTCGCCGCCGTCCAGGGTTGCGTCGCGCGACAGCGCGCGGGCGATGGGATGGCTGTAGCCGGCCTCGAGCCGCGCCGCCAGCGCCAGGATGCGCTCGCGGCCCCAGCCGACGCGATCGATCACCTGCGCGACGCGCAGCTCGGCCTGGGTCAGCGTGCCGGTCTTGTCGAACAACACATCGGTCACGCGCGCCAACTGCTCGACGGCGCGGGCGCGCGTGACGATCAGGCCTTCGCGCGCCAGGCGCGACGCCGCCGCCGCCAGCGTCACCGGCGTCGCCAGCGACAGCGCGCAGGGGCAGGTGACCACCAGGACGGCGAGCACCGCGTCCAGCGCGTGCCGGGCATCGTGCAATTGCCAGTAGAGGCCGACCGCCATGGCCAGCGCGATGACCGCGAGCGCGAAGTGTGCGGCGATGCGATCGGCCAGCGCGACGATGGCCGGCTTGTCCTCCATGGCCTGTTGCGCCAGGGTCAGCAATTGCGAGCAGAAGGTGTCGTCGCCGACGCGCGTCGCGCGCAGGAACACCGGTGCATCGCTGACCATGCTGCCGGCCAACAGGCTGTCGCCCGCCTGCCGCGGTTGCGGACGCGACTCGCCGTTGAGCAGCGATTCATCGACCTGGCAGCGGCCCTCCAGCAGCAGGCCATCGGCCGGTACGGTTTCCCCGGGCCGCACCAGCAGCCGGTCGCCGACGCGCAGGGCGCTGCGTGGCACGGTCGTTGGAGTGTCGCCATCCATGCGCGTGGCGTCGGTGGGCTGCAGTGCCGCGAGTTGCCACACGCTTTCGGCGGCGTGTTCGCGGCCGCGTTTCTCCCAGTAGCGGCCCAGCAGGATCAGGAACACAAACATCGCCACCGAGTCGTAATACACCGCGCCGTCGCCGCGCACGGTGTGCACGGCGCTGATGGCGAAGGCGGTGACGATGCCCAGGGCCACCGGCACATCCATGCCGGCGCGACCATGGCCGAGATCGCGCAAGGCCCTGCGCAGCAGCGGCCAGGCGGCGTAGAGCACGACCGGCAGCGTCAGCAGCAGGCTGGACCAGCGCAGCAGGGCCTCGACATGGGCCGGGATCGTTCCCGGCGTGGTGAAGTAGTCCGCCGAGGCGTACATCATCACCTGCATCGCACACAGCGCGGCGACACCGAGGCGTCGCAGCTCGGCACGACGGCCACTTTCTGCGGCATCGAGTGCGGCGTCCAGGGGCAGCACCCGCGCCGCGTGGCCGCGTTCGCGCAACGCCGTCAGGATCGCCGGCAGGTTCTGCTCCGTCTCGTGCCAGCACAGCGTGACGGTGCGCGCCGGCAGGTTGAGGCGCACCTGTTCGATACCCGGCAGCGCCTGCAGGCACTGGCGCAGGGGCAGGCTGCAGGCGGCGCAGTCGAGGTCCTCGACAAAAAGCCGGCACTGCCAGCGACCGTCGCCTTGCCTGCGCGCGACGGTCTGCAACAGCGCCGGGTCGGCGTAGCGCGCTTCTGTTGCGGGTATGGCGGCGACGTCGTGTTCAAGCTGCTCGGCGGCGGCGCAACCGCCGCAGCAGTAGCGATTGAGGGGCGCCTCCAGGGCCAGGCGCCGTGCCGGCACCGGTTCCTGGCAGTACACGCAGCGCGCGGCGTCCATGTCGGCTCAGCGCGGCGCGGTGAAGCGGGCGGGCACGTCGATGACGCGGCCGGGATGCTGGTCGCCCTCGATCGCGAAGTGCAGTCCATTGACGCCCGGCTGCAGTGCCTCGGGCGAGACCTGCACTTCCAGAGGCAAGGTCACCAGTTCGCCGGGGCCGGCGTGCACGCGTGCCGGCGCCGGTATGGTGCGGGCGTCGCCCAGGCCGGACACCCGGACGGTGAAATCCTGCGGCTGGTCGGACTTGTTGGTGATCTTGACCTGGTAGGCGTTCTCGATGCGGTCGCCGACGTAGCGGTAGAGCGCATTGCGGTCCTTGATGACGTTGACCGCAAAAGGCTGACGCAGCGCCAGGCCGATGGGGAAGGCCGAGACCAGTGCCAGGAACAGCAGCCCGTAGCCGATGGCGCGCGGACGCAGCAGGTGCGTGCGGCCACCCTCCAGTTCGCGCAGGGTGGTGTATCGGATCAGGCCGCGGGGACTCTGGACGTGCGCCATCACGCTGTCGCAGGCGTCGATGCAGGCGGCGCAGGCGATGCATTCGTACTGCAGCCCGTTGCGGATGTCGATGCCCGTGGGACAGACCTGCACACAGAGCGAGCAGTCGACGCAGTCACCGGCGCGGAGCGGCGGGTGGTCGATCTCGTCGACCGAGCGCTCGCCGGACAGGATCGCCGCCGCGGTGGGCGCGCGCTGCTGCATCAGCTTCTTCACCACGCTCTTGCGCGGCTCGCCACGCGCCGTGTCATAGGACACGATCAGCGTGTCGCGGTCGAACATCGCGCTCTGGAAGCGCGCGTAGGGGCACATGTACTTGCAGACCTGCTCACGCATGTAGCCGGCGTTGCCGTAGGTGGCAAGGCCGTAGAACGCGATCCAGAAGGTTTCCCAGCCGCCGAGAGTGCCGGCGAACAGCGAGCGCAGCAGCTCGCGGATGGGCGTGAAATAGCTGACGAACGTCAGGCCGGTGAGCGCGGCAAAGCCGATCCACAGCAACTGCTTGGCACCCTTGCGCAGGAGCCGCTGCGGCGCGGTCCAGGGCATGCGGTCGAGCTTGATGCGCTGGCTGCGGTCGCCCTCGGTCCAGCGCTCCATCCACATGAAGGCCTCGGTCCAGACAGTCTGCGGGCAGGCGTAGCCGCACCAGACGCGCCCGGCGATGTTGGTGACGAAGAACAGCCCGAGCGCGCTGATCATCAGCAGCCAGGTCAGGTAGATCAGGTCCTGCGGCACGAAGGTCATGCCGAGGATATGGAAGCGCCGCGCCGGCAGATCGAAGTGGACCGCCGGATGTCCGCCGATGCTGATCCAGGGCAGGAGGTAGTAGGCGCCCAGCAGGGCCAGCACGGCGGCGTACCGCAAGCGCGCGTAACGACCTTTGACCGCACGGGCGTAAATTTTCCGGTGCGCTTCGTACAACGAGGCCGGTGCGGCGTCGTTCATTCCGGCATTCTCTGCACAAGCGCCGGCCGCGCCAGCCAGACCGCGAGCAGCGCCGCGAGCGCGGCGCTCAGCCACAGGGTCAGGAACATCAGGGAATAAAAGGCCAGGCGGTTCTCCATGCCTGCTCCGACTTCTGCGGTGACGACGATCACCAGCAGCAGGGCCGGGCAAGCGACCAGGAAAGCCGCCCAGAACGCCGCGCCGATCAGGCGCGAACGGGAGGAGAGATCGGGCTCGCGCGGAACATCGGGCAGCGGTTCGCGCATGACCATGAACGGCATCTCCTTCACGGATGCGACAGCGAATAGACGTAGGCGGCGACCAGGCGGATCTTCTCGGGGCTCAGCACGGTCTCGTGTGCCGGCATCTGGCCGCCACGGCCGTTGCGCACGGTCGCCTCGATCACGGCCGGCGTGCCGCCGTAGAGCCAGATATCGTCGGTGAGATTCGGTGCGCCCAGCAGTGGGTTGCCCTTGGCGTCCGCGCCATGGCAGGCCGCGCAATAGGTCTGGAAGACTTTTTCGCCCTGCGCGGTTTTGGCGTCGGAAGCCTTCGCATGGGCACCGACGTAGGCGACCACGGCATGCAGGTCGGCATCGTTCAGCGTGGCGCCCCAGGCCGGCATGTTGCCGCGACGGCCGTGGGTGATCGACGCGACGATCTGGTCGCCGCTGCCCCCGTACAGCCAGTCATTGTCGGTGAGGTTGGGATAGCCCGGCGCGCCGTGGGCATCGGAACCGTGGCAGCCTGTGCAGCGGGTCAGGAAAATGCTGCGACCGATGCCGCGGGCATCGGCATTGGCCGCCAGCGCGGGAATGTCCATGGCCGCGAAGGCCTTGGTCTTCTGCTCGAACTTGTGCTCCTCGGTGTTGAGGTCGGCCTGGCGCTGCGAGTTTTCGCTCCAGTCGAACAGGCCGCGATAGTTGCCCAATCCCGGGTACACCGTCAGGTAGCAGAAGCCGAACACGATCGTCAGCACGAACAGGAACAGCCACCAGGCGGGCATCGGGTTGTTCAACTCGGCGAGGTCGCCGTCCCAGGTGTGGCCGGTGGTGTCCTTGTCGCCAGGCTCGTTCTTTCTGCGCCTGGCGGTGGCGCGGATCAGCCACAGACAGCCCAGGATATTGGCGATAACCAGCACGACAACGATCGCGCTCCACATGGCGTTCATGATTTTCCAACTCCGGCAGTGTCGTCTTCACGCAGCGGCATCAGCGCTGCTTCCGAAAAGCTCTGGCGACGGCGCTCGCTCCAGGCCCATGCCCAGAGCACGGCGAACGACGCCAACAGGACGATGAGAAGGATTCCGCTGATCATGGCCGGGCTCCATCCGCAGGATCGTCGTTGCGTGCAACGCCCAGCCCCTGCAGGTAGGCGACCAGGGCATCCATCTCGGTATGCCCCTGCACGACGGCACTGGCGCCGGCGATCTCGGCATCGCTGTAGGGCACGCCCACCTTGCGCAGCGCCCGCATCTTGGCCGGCGTCAGCGACGCATCGATCTTGGCGTCGTTGAGCCAGGTGTAGGCCGGCATGTTCGACTCCGGCACGAGGTCGCGCGGGTTGTTGAGATGCGTGCGGTGCCACTCGTCGCTGTAGCGGCCGCCCACGCGCGCCAGGTCAGGACCGGTACGCTTGGAGCCCCACAGGAAGGGATGGTCGTAGACCGACTCGCCGGCCTCGGACTGCTTGCCGTAGCGCTCGGTCTCGAAGCTGAGCGTGCGGATCATCTGCGAGTGGCAGCCGTAGCAGCCTTCGCGAATGTAGATGTCGCGGCCTTCCAGCGCCAGCGCCGGGTAGGGCTTCACGCCCTTGGCCGGGGCGGTCGCCGCCGCCGACATCGCGAGCGGCACGATTTCGACGAAGCCGCCAACGCTGATGACCAGGGCGATGAACACGGCGAGCAGGCCGACGTTCCTTTCGACGATGTCGTGATTCATGACAGGGCTCCTGCGGTAACGGCGACCGGCTGCGGCGCGGGCTCGGTGCGGATGGTTTTCCAGACATTCCAGGCCATCACCAGCATCCCGCTCAGATAGAGCACGCCACCCGCGAGGCGGATGAGGTAGTAGGGATAGGTGGCGCGGATGCTTTCGATGAAGCTGTAGACCAGCACGCCGTTTTCATCGGTGGCGCGCCACATCAGGCCCTGCATGACGCCGGCGATCCACATCGCGGCGATGTACAGCACGATGCCGATGGTGGTGAGCCAGAAATGCACTTCAATCGCGCGCGTGCTGTGCATGCCAGGGCGGTTGAACAGCCGCGGCACCAGCATGTAGACCGAGCCGATGGTGATCATGCCGACCCAGCCCAGCGCGCCGGAATGCACGTGGCCGATGGTCCAGTCGGTGTAGTGCGAGAGCGCGTTCACCGTCTTGATCGACATCATCGGCCCCTCGAACGTGCTCATGCCGTAGAACGACAGCGAGACGATCAGGAACTTCAGGATTGGGTCGGTGCGCAGTTTGTGCCAGGCCCCCGACAGGGTCATCATGCCGTTGATCATCCCGCCCCAGCTCGGCGCCAGCAGGATCAGCGAGAACACCATGCCCAGCGACTGCACCCAGTCCGGCAGCGCGGTGTAGTGCAGGTGATGCGGGCCGGCCCACATGTAGACGGAGATCAGCGCCCAGAAGTGCACCACCGACAGGCGATAGGAGTAGATCGGCCGCTGCGCCTGCTTGGGGATGAAGTAATACATCATGCCCAGGAAGCCGGCGGTGAGGAAAAAACCGACCGCGTTGTGGCCGTACCACCACTGGATCATGGCGTCGGCGGCACCGGCGTAGGCCGAGTACGACTTGGTCAGCGTCACCGGTATCGCGGCGCTGTTGACCACGTGCAGCACCGCCACGGCGATGATGAAGGCGCCGTAGAACCAGTTGGCGACGTAGATGTGCGGCACCTTGCGCTTGACGATGGTGCCGAAGAACACCACCGCATAGGCCACCCAGACCAGGGTGATCAGGATGTCGATGGGCCATTCCAGCTCGGCGTATTCCTTCGACTGGGTGTAGCCCAGCGGCAGCGTGATCGCCGCCAGCACGATCACCAGCTGCCAGCCCCAGAAGGTGAAGGCGGCGAGCTTGTCGGAGATCAGTGGCACCTGGCAGGTGCGCTGCACGACGTAGTATGAGGTGCCGATCAGACCGCAGCCGCCGAAGGCGAAGATCACGGCATTGGTGTGCAGCGGCCGCAGGCGGCCGTAGCTGAGCCAGGGAATGCCGTGGGTGAGGTCAGGCCAGATCAGCAGCGACGCGATCAGCACGCCGACCAGCATGCCGACGATGCCCCAGACCACGGTCATGATCGTGAACTGGCGGACGACCCGGTCGTTATAGGGCAGGGGTGGCGCAGCGGCGCCCTCGGGATTGGGCATGGACACTCCAGGCGATGTGATCGTGGGCGCACTTTGCGCCGGCGCGCGCGATCCGCCATTGATCTGGATCAAGGCGCCACACGGCACGCTCCGACTAAGTTGGCGCCGTCTCTCTCCATCGGGCGCCACGATGAGCCTTGTCCTGAATGCCGAACTGCAAGACCTGCTGGAATCGCGCGGGCCGCGTTACACCTCGTATCCGACGGCGCTGATGTTCAACACCGGCTTCGGCGCGGCGGATTTCGAGCGCGCGCTGCAGGCGCGCGATGCGCAGGCGCCGCTGTCGCTATACGTGCACATCCCCTACTGTCGCTCGCTCTGCTACTACTGTGCGTGCACCAAGATCGTCACGCGCAACGACGCGCGCATTGCGCGGTACCTGAATGCGCTGCTGCAGGAGATCGAGTGGCTCGGCCGTCATCTCGGCGGTTCGCGGCGCCTGCAGCAGCTGCATTTCGGCGGCGGCAGCCCCAGCGGCCTGGCGCCCGAACAGCTCGGGGTCATCATGGAGGCGCTTCACGAGGTGGTGGATTTCGAGCCGGACGAAGCCATCGCGGCCGCCATCGAGGTCGATCCACGCACAGTCGGCGGCGCCGAACTGCGCGTCTACCGCGCCCTGGGGTTCAACCGCATCAGCTTCGGCGTGCAGGATTTCGACCAGCAGGTGCAGTCCGCGGTCAATCGCGTGCAGAGCGCGCTGCATGTGCAGCGCCTGATCGAATCGGCGCGGACGCTGGGTTACCGGGGCATCAACGCCGACTTGATCTACGGCCTTCCGCACCAGACGGTCGAATCTTTTAGCCGTACCGTCGATACCCTGGCGGCGATGATGCCGGACCGCATCGCGGTGTACAGCTACGCCCACCTGCCCGACGTGTTCAAGGCCCAGCGCCTGATCGACGCCCACGCGCTGCCGACCGGCTCGCGCAAGGTCGAATTGTTCCTGGCCGCCCAGGAGCGTCTGGCTGCGGTCGGATATCAGCACATCGGCATGGATCACTTTTCCCGCCCGGGCGACGAGCTGGCGCAGGCGCTGGCCGACGGCAGCCTGCAGCGCAACTTCCAGGGCTACAGCACGCATGCCGGCTGCGATATCGTCGGTCTCGGCATGAGCGCCATCAGCCAGGTCGGCGCGGTCTATGCCCAGAACGTCAAGAGCGATCGTGACTACGAGGCGCTGGTGGCCCAGGGGCCCGCCACCGAGCGCGGGCTGCAGTTGACACCCGGCGACCTCATCCGCCGTGACCTGATCCAGAAACTGATGTGCCGAACCGAGCTGGATCTGGTGGCGTTTTCCGCCGAACACGGTATCGATTTCGGCGCGTACTTCGCCCATGAGCATGGCGCGCTGCTGCGGCTGCAGGCGCTTGGGCTCTTGCAGTTGAGCGATACCCGACTCGCGATCACGCCGCTGGGCCGCTACTTCCTGCGGCCCATCTGTGCGGTGTTCGACGCGCACCGCGCGCCGGGCGCTACGCAGCGTTACTCGCAGGCGGCCTGAGGGCGGTGGCGATCAGGCGGCCTGCGGCAGCGCCGGGCGGTCGCGGCGCAGGGCCGGCTGCGGGCGCGAGCCGGCCAGCGCGGCGGCATCGAGGATTTCGACGCCGCTGCCCTCGATGCGGATCCAGCCGAGGCCGGCCAGCCGCGTGAACATGCGCGATACGGTCTCGGTGGCCAGGTGCAGGAAGCGGCCGATGTCGCCGCGCGCCATCGGCAGGCTGACGTAGCGGCTGGAGCGTCCCAGGCGCGCCTGCTTGTCGGCCATTTGCAGCAGGAAGCGGGCGAGACGCTGTTCGGCCGAGCAGCGTTCGAGCACCAGCAGGTTCTGCAGGCGCTGCACCTCCTGGCCGAAGCCCGTCATCAGGCGCTCCGGCAACAGGCTGCCGTCGCCGCTGGCCGAAGCCGCCGGCTGGCAGGCAATGCGGCACAGCTGCGTCGCTTTCAGGGCCATCGCGTCGGCGACGTAGCGCCCCTGGGTGATGGCGTCGAACCCCACGATCTCGCCGGGCAGGTAGAAGCCCAGGATCTGTTCGCTGCCGTCCTCGCCGAGGCGGCAGGTCTTGACCGCACCGCTGCGCACCACGAACAGCGCGCCGGCATTGTCACCGCTGCGGAACAGCAGGTCGCCGCGCTCCAGTTCGCGGGCCAGCGCCGCTGGCGCCGACTGGCCGCTGCAGAGGCGCGGGCAGTTGCCGCGGGCGTGGCAGAGAAATTCCGAGTGGGGTGCGTTCATGGGCGGGCTCCAGGGCCGGATTGGCCATGGCGCCACCTTAGGCGCCTGCAGACGGCCCGCCCATCCGTACTTCCACGGATGGGCTCAGGCGTCGGCCAGCAGGGCCTCGATCCGCGTCTTCAGCACTTCATCCTGGAAGGGCTTGAGCAGATAGCCCCGGGCGCCGGCCTGCAGCGCGCGCGGCAGCAGGGGCGTGTCGCGCTCGCCGGTGAGGATCAGCGTCGGCACCGGCGAGGGCCGCTGACGCAGGTATTCGAGCAATTCCGCGCCATTCATGCCGGGCATGTTGAGATCGAGCAGCAGGCAGTTGCCGGGTTCGCCGGCTTCGAGATAGTCCCGGGCCGAAGCATAACTGCGGCTGCGCCAGCCGAAGGAGTGGATCAGCATGTTGAGCGCGGCGCGCACGGCATCGTCGTCGTCGACCACGGCGATACAGGGCGCGACGGTGCGGGAGGATGGCGAGAGCGCGGACATGGCGGTCATGCTGCAGTTTAGGTCGTGCCTTGCGCGACGGACATTGATCCAAATCAGCCGTTGCCGGCGCTGCCGACGACATTCAGCAACTCGGCAACGGTGCGGACGCCGCACTTGCGCAGCACGCTGGCGCGATGCTGCTCGACCGTGCGCTCGCTGATGCCCAGATCGTAGGCGATGCGCTTGTTGGCGTGACCCTGGGTCAGGCCGCGCAGGATTTCATGCTCGCGCGCGGTCAGTTGGGCCAGGCGATCCTGCGCCGCCAGACGCACCTGGCGCTGCTCGCGCTGCTGCCGGTCGAGCGTCAGCGCTGCGCGCACGACCGTCAGCAGGCGATCGGCATCGCAGGGCTTTTCCAGGAAATCGACCGCGCCGGCCTTCAGCGCCTGGACTGCCGCCGGCACGCTGGCGCAGCCGGTGAGCATGATCACCGGCAGCGTGATGCCCTGCGTGCGCAGCCGCGCCTGCAGGTCGAGGCCACTGAGCCCCGGCATGTTGACGTCGAGCAGCAGGCAGCCGGCGGCGTCGGCCGGGCATCGGTCGAGAAAGCTCTGCGCATCGGCATGCGCCTGCACCGCGAGTCCCTCCGCCGCGAGCAGCGCGCGCAGACCGCCACGCACCGCCTCGTCGTCGTCGACCAGGTAGACGGTGGCGGCGTTCATGCCGGCGGCGCGGGCAGGGTGACGGTGAAGCGGGCGCCCGGCGCTGCGTTGTCCGCGCTCAGTTCGCCGCGATGCGCTTGCACGATGGTGCGGCAGATCGACAGGCCCTGGCCGAGTCCCTCGCGCTTGGTGCTGAAGAATGGCTCGAACAGCCGGGGCAGCGCGGCTTCGGCGATGCCCGGGCCGTAATCGCGCACGTCCAGGTTCACCGTGTGCGTCGCCGCATCGTGGCGGGTGGCGATGACGATGCGCTTGCGCTCGGCGCCGACCTCGGCCACCGCATCCATGGCGTTGCGGATCAGGTTGAACAGCACCTGCTCGATCTGGATGCGGTCGACCATCACCCGCGGCAGGTCGTCCTGCAGCGCCAGTTCCAGCGTCACGCCATGGCCCTTGAGTTCATGCGCCATCAGCCAGACCACGTCACGCACCGTGGCGTTGAGGAAATCCGGCGCCAGCTGGCTTTCGCCTTTCTTCACGAAGTCGCGCAGGCGGCGGATCACGCCGCTGGCGCGTTCGCCCTGACGCGCGATCTGCTGCAGCGACTCGCTGAACAGTTCCGGATCGAGTTCACCGCGCTGCAGCAGGCGCAGGCAGGCCTGGGCATGGCTGATGATTGCGGTCAGCGGCTGGTTGACCTCGTGCGCGAGTCCGGCCGCAAGCCCGCTGGCGGTGTTGAGGCGCGAGACGTGAGCGAGTTCCTGCAGGCGGCGGTGCGCTTCCTGCTCCAGCCGCTTGCGGTCGCTGATGTCGCGGACGATGCCGGTGAACAGACGCTGCTCGCCGATGCGCGCCTCGCCAACAGCGAGGTCCAGCGGAAAGATGCGCCCGTCCTTGCGCAGACCCTGCACCTCGCGACCGATGCCGATGATCTTCTTCTGGCCACTGTGCAGGTAATTGGCGATGTAGGCGTCGTGATCCCGCTGGTAGGGCTGCGGCATCAGCAGGTTGACGTTGCGGCCGATGACCTCGTCGGCGCGATAGCCGAAGATGCGCTCGGCGGCCTTGTTGAAACTCTGGATCAGCCCGGCCTCGTCGATGGTGATGATGCCGTCGACGGCGGTGTCGAGCAGCGCCTGCAGCTTGATGGCGGATCCCTGGGTCATGTGATCCGCATTTTAAAGCCGTTTGCGCGCCGACCCGCTCGGGCCCCGGCGCACGGTCAGGCTGTTAATAAATATAAATCGAATTAAAAATCGACATATAAATAAAAACATCCTGACCGCGCCCGCCGGCGGTAGCGGGTGGCGTTACAGCGCCGCCAGAAAACGCTCGATGGCCGGATTGACGATCTCGGGATGCGTCAGGTTGGCGGCATGGCCGGCGCCGGGCACAGCGACCAGTTCGGCATGCAGGCGAGTGGCCATCTCCTGGGCATGGGTCAGCGGGATGGCGGCATCGGCCGTGCCGTGCACCACCAGCGCCGGCACCTTGATGGCGGCGATGGCGTCGCTGATGTCGTCGCGCGTCACCAGCGTGTTGAAGATCTGCAACAGGTTGGCGCCGCGCACCTGCTTCCACTTGGCCTTCCAGGTCGGCGCGTCGGCGTAGCCGGTGCCCAGGATGATGTGCTCGATGGTGGCCGCGGTCTGATCGTCGAGACCGTTGGCCGCCCAGTTCTGCACCAGTTGCGTGTACAGCGGCAGCGTTGCCGGGTCTTCCGGGCGCGCCTGCGTGTCGATCAGGATCAGCGCGCGCACGCGCTGCGGATGGCGCAGGGCCGCGCGCAGCGACAGGTAGCCGCCCTGCGACATGCCGCCGAACACCGCGCGGTCGATGCCGAGGTGGTCGAGCAGGGCCACGAGGTCGTTCGCCGAGTCGTAATAGCTGAACGGCGCCGCCGCATCGTTGGTGCCGCCATGGCCGCGTTCGTCCCAGGTGACGACGCGGTAGCGCGTGCGCAGGGTCGCGACCTGCGGCGCGAACATGCTGCCATCCATCAGCAGGCCGTGGGAGAACACCACCACCGGTCCGCTGCCGCCGCTGTCCTCATAGCGGATGGCCTGTCCATTGATCTTCGCGATTGCCATGTTGTGCTCCTGGTGGTCAGAGGCCGCCGCAGCCGATGAGGCCGCCGTCGACGGTGAGGGTGGTGCCGGTGACGTAGCTGGCGGCGTCGGACACCAGGTACAGGATCGCCGGCGCGATCTCCTCGGGCTGCGCCACGCGACCCAGCGGGATCTGCGCCAGTGCCGGCTTGAGGATCTGCTCGTTCTTGGTCAGCGCCGACGCGAACTTGGTCTCGGTCAGACCCGGCAGCACGGCGTTGACGCGCACCTTCCACGGCGCGCACTCCTTGGCGAAGGACTGCGTCATGTTGATCACCGCCGCCTTGCTGATCGAGTAGATGCCCTGGAACAGGCCGGGCTTCACGCCGTTGACCGAGGCGATGTTGACGATGGCGCCGCCGCCGTTCTTGCGCATCAGCTTGCTGGCCAGCGCCGCCAGCTCGAAGTAACCCTTGATGTTGACCTGCAGGGTCTTGTCGACCATGCCCATGTCGGTGTCGCTGATGTGGCCGAAGTAGGGATTGGTGGCGGCGTTGTTGACCAGGATGTCGAGCCGGCCGAGGCCGCTCTCGATCTCGCCGACCAGGCGCTTGAGCGCGGCCGACTCGCCCTGGTGCGCGGCTATGGCGGTGGCCTTGCCGCCGGCGGCGATGATCTCCGCCGCGATCTTGTCGAGGTCCTCCTGCTTGCGGCTGGAGACGACGACGTGCGCGCCCTGCTGCGCCAGCAGGCGGGCGGTGGCGGCGCCGATGCCGCGCGAGGCGCCGGTGATGAGGGCGACGCGGCCGGTGAGATCGAACAGCGAGGTCGGCATGGCAGACTCCTGTAGAGAGGAAGCAGGGCGCGTCAGCGGAAGGTGACGAGATCCGGCGCGCCGCCCAGTTCCAGATGCGAAATATTGTTGAAGCCGAGCAGCGACAGCCCCGAGCGGCCGCTGCGGAAGGTGTGGACCGAGGCGTTGTAGATGCGCCAGTTCTGGCGGAAGGTCATGGTGTCGCTGAGCCCCAGCGCCTCGCGCAGCGCCACGGCGATGACGCCGCCGGAGGTGAAAACCACGACGCGCTGGTGGCCGGCGGCGGCGATCTCACGCAGGCCGTTGACGCAGCGACCGCAGAAATCGCGCCAGGACTCGAACGGCGCATGCGCGTGCGGATGCTCGCCCAGCCACTTGGCGATGGCCAGCTCGAAAGCGGTCTGGAACAGCCGGGGATTCTTGTAGAGGCCGCCGTGCTGCAGGCCCAGCTCGGGTTTTTCCATCGCCACCTGCGGCAGGTAGGCGCGCATCACCGCCTCGAACTCGTACTCGTTGAACCAGTGCTGGCTGCGCACCGGCAGTGCGGTATGGGGCAGGGCCTCGAGCGCGTGGTGGGCGGTGTTGCGCTGGCGCGCCATGTCGCCGGTGTAGACCGCATCGAAGGCAAAACCGCTGCGCGCCCAGTGCTCGCCCAGAAGGCGGCTCTGGCGCACGCCCAGTTCGGAGAGACGGTCGTAATTCTCGCTGCCGAAAGAGGCCTGGCCGTGACGGACCAGGATGATCGTCGTCACGGCCAGTTCCGGCGTCTTGCGGGGCTCAGCGGATCTGCACGGGGCCGCTGAGGCGGGCGCCCAGCTTGCGACCCTTGTTGTCGGTCAGGCCAGCGCCGACGTTGACCTTGTAGCTGCCCTTGGCGGGCACCGCGAACACCAGCATGCGGCGGTTGTTCTCACCCAGTTCCCACTGGCCGGCCACGGCCTTGCCGGCGTGATCGCTGACCTTGATGTTGGCGTTGACCACGGCGGGGTCGAAGAAGGCGCCGTTGAACATCAGCACGATGGCGTCCTTGAACGACGCCGGACCGGCGTACACCAGCGACAGCTGGGCGGGGTTCTCCTTCGGCCACCAGGCCTTGTTGCCGGAAGAGGCGCTGCCGCTCTTGGCGGCGGCGTGATGCGCCGGGGCGCTCTTCTTGGGCTTGGCCGGCTTCTCGGCCGGCGCCGGAGCGGGTTCCGCAGGCGCAGCTTCCGCCGGGGCCGGGGCTGCGGCGGGCTCAGGCGCGGCGGCAGCGGTCTGGGTGGTGGCGGGCGCCGCAGTCTCCGCCGGCGCGCTGGCCGGGGCGGGCGCGGCCGCCGGCTGGGCGGCAGCGGTGGCCGTGTTGTCGGTCGCTGCAGCGGCGGCCGGTTCCGCCGGCGGCGGTGCAACGGCGGTGGACGCGCTGTCCGATCCCGCGGAAGTGCCAGCCGCCGGAGCGGCGGCAGTGTCCGTGGCTGCCGGGGCCGCCGGGGCTGCGGCGGCTTCGGTCGTGCCTTCGGACGGTGGGGCGACGGTTTCCGGTTCCGGGTTGCTGACGGAGGCGCCGAAGACTTGCTCGGCGGGCACGGTGTCGCCGATCTTGACCTCCTCGGGCTTGTGCGGCTTGATGATGTTGAGGCCGACGTAGGTGCCCACGCTCAGCACTGCCGCCACGCCTGCGAGACTCAAAAACCGTGTATTCATCGATGCGCTCCCGTCTGCCCTGATTTACTGTTATTTGCGTCCATCGTGGTCCGCTACTGCGGCACGCCGGCCCGTCGCTCCTCCGAAAGAGCGCCAAAAATCGCGGCCGTATGGATGGCGGGACTATCCGATACACGAGTCCCGCAGTCAATGCTTTGGCTCTGCCGACAGCGGCCCCCGACCGCGGAAAACCTAGTGGTGGCGGCAACGGCCTGCGATAATGGCGTTCTCACTTTTCCGTATCGAAATCTCTGGAGCGGCTCATGTCGGATCGCTATCTCGAACTCTCCCACACTCCGTTCGGCAAGGCGCTCGCCAGCTTGCTCGGCCTGCCGCAGCCGCCGCGCCTGCGCCGGGCGGAGGGACCGTGGAGCGAGCAGCCGCTGGCCGGCCGCCACGCCCTGGTCGGCGCTTCCACCGGCGCGCAGTTCGTGCAGCCGCTGCTGGCCGATGTCAGCGCCGCCGGCGCCTCGCTGCGCATCCTGCCGGAGCATCGCGGCCTGCCGCTGGTCAAGGAAGCGGCGCACAAGCTCAAGCTCACCCTGGCCGGCAACCCGGCCAAGGACTCCGGCGATGCGCCGAGCGCGATCTTCCTGTTCGACGCCTCCGGTTTCGCCGAGCCGGCGCAGATGCGCGAGCTCTACGATTTCATGCAGCCGGTGGTGGGGCAGATTCCCTCGTCGGGTCGCGTGCTGGTGATCTCGCGCGCACCCAGCGAGGCGGGCGATCCGGCGCATGTGGCCTGTGCCACCGCGCTGCGCGGCTTCATCCGCGCGCTGGGCAAGGAGATCGGCAAGAAGGGCGCCACCGCCAACCTGCTGGAAGTGCAGACCGGCGGCGAGGACTGGCTGGCCGGCCCGCTGCGCTTCTTCCTCTCCGAGCACGCCGCCTTCATCAGCGGCCAGGTGCTGCCGGTGGGCGCCGGCCCGCGCGAGGAACCGCCGGCGCTGCCGGGCTCGCTGCGCGGCAAGGTGGCGCTGGTCACCGGCGCGGCGCGCGGCATCGGCGCCGCCATCGCCGAGACGCTGGCGCGCGAAGGCGCCAGCGTGATCGGCATGGATCACCCGTCCGCCGAAGGCGGCCTGGGCGAGACCATGAGCCGCATCGGCGGCATCGGCCTGGCGCTGGATGTCACCGCCCGCGACGCCGCGCAGCGCATCGCCGCCGAGGCCGACAAGAAGTTCGGCGGCCTCGACATCGTCGTGCACAACGCCGGCGTGACCCGCGACAAGATGCTGCGCAACATGGCGCCGCACCTGTGGGACATGGTGCTCGACATCAACTTCGGCTCCATCCTGCGCATCAACGACGGCCTGCTCAAGGACGGCTTCAAGGATGGCGCGCGCATCGTCTGCATCTCGTCCATCGGCGGCATCGGCGGCAACGCCGGCCAGACCAACTACGCCGCGACCAAGGCCGGCATCATCGGCTATGCCGAGAGCATGGCGGCGGTGATGGCCAAGCGCGGCGGTGCCATCAACGCGGTGGCGCCGGGCTTCATCGAGACCGCGATGACCGCGGCCATGCCGGTGGGTCCGCGCGAGGTTGGCCGTCGTCTCAGTGCCCTGGGCCAGGGCGGTCTGCCGGTCGATATCGCCGAGGCCGTGGCGTTTTTCTCGTCGCACGCCGCCGGCGGCATCAACGGCCGTACGCTCCGCGTTTGCGGCCAGAACTTCATGGGCGCGTAATACGCCGATCTGTCATCCTGTGCGCCGGATTTTTCCATCCGGCGCCGGGAACACGGCGCAGCAGGGCACCCGCTGCCGGCGGAATGGCCTGGACGGATGTGAATAAAAGTTTATTGATTTTAATATGATCAAATCAAATATCACATTCCTGGCCGTCGTCACCGGCAGAGCGGGTGGCGTGTGAGCGACCTGGAAAAGATCGCCGAATCGAAGCTGCCGACCGCTTTCGCCGAGTTCCGCATCACGGTATTCCGCGCGGAGGACGGCAAGGAGCACGTCGTGCTGGCGCTGGGCGAGCTGGCGGGTGAGCCGCCGCTGATCCGCATCCACTCCGAGTGCCTGACCGGCGACGCGCTGTTCTCCCTGCGCTGCGACTGCGGCGCGCAACTGGAGGCGGCGCTGGAGAAGATCGCCGACGAGGGCCGCGGCGCCGTGCTGTACCTGCGTCAGGAAGGGCGTGGCATCGGTCTCGGCAACAAGATCCGCGCCTACGCGCTGCAGGACCGCGGCGCCGACACCGTCGAGGCCAATCACCAGCTCGGGTTTCCCGCCGATGCCCGCGAGTACGGCCTGGCGGTCGATCTGCTGCGGCAGCTGGGCCTGTGCCGCATCCGCCTGATGACCAACAATCCCCGCAAGCTCGATGCGCTGACCCGCGACGGCGTCGACATCGTCGAGCGCGTGGCGCTGGAGCCGGGCCGCAATCCGTACAACGCCAAGTATCTCGACGCCAAGCGCGCCAAGCTCGGCCACTGGCTGACGCTGCCCTGAGCCCGGTATCGCGCTGATGGACGAAGACAGCCCGCGCAGGCCTGCACCGACACCCCCGCGCGGGATCCTGCGCGAGATCGGTTCGCTGACGGTGTCCACCGTGCAGGTGTCGCGCGGTTTCGTGCCGCTGCTGCGCATGCTGGCCAACGAGGCCGACACCACGCGCGAAGAGCTGTCGGCCGTCATCGACCAGGCCTATGCCGCGCTCTACAAGCACCCGCTGATGCATCAGACCGAGCGGGTGACGGCCTATCTGCGTCGCCGCCGGCTGATTCCCAACGAGCAGTCCACCGAGGACCTGATCCGCTTCGTGGTGGAGCAGGTGGTGGCGCGCTCGCCGATGCCGGTGCCCGATGCGCTGGTGCAGGAGTTCTGGCAGTTCTTCAACGAGCTGTTCGCCTCGCCGGAACTCAAGGGTCTGGGCGAACTGACGCTGGACATGTCGCGGCTGGTGCTCAAGACCTACGAGCCGCTGCTGGTCGAGATCGTCAACATCCTCAAGGCCGGCCGCCGCTTCAACCAGTGGCAGCTCAACGAGCTGCTGCGCCGCGCCGCGCTGGTGCGGCAGGACGCCGCCATCGTCAAGCGCCAGATCAAGGCGATCCGCTACATCAAGCCGTTCTTCCAGGCCGACCCCAAGGATTTCAAGGCGCAGGCGCAGATCGTGGCGCAGATGGTGCGGGAGTTCGGGCCGTTCTTCATCAAGATGGCGCAGGTGGCGGCGGCCAACGCCGATTTCCTGCCGGAGGAGATCGCGCGCGAACTGGCGGTGTTCCACGAGGACGTGCCGCCGATGACCGAGGCGGAGGTGAATGCCGCCTTCGTGGAGTGCTACGGCAAGCTGCCGCACAAGCTGTACCTGGATTTCGACGCGGCGCGGCCGGTGAAGTCCGGTTCCATCGGCTCGGTGTACTTCGCCAAGAAGCCGTTCCATGAGGACGGGCGCGAAGTGCTGCGTCCCGTGGTGATCAAGGTCGGCCGCCAGAACATCGACCGCGAATTCGCCATCGGCAAGCTGGTGCTGGGCCTGGCGATCATGTCGTCGCAGTACTGGGCGCCGCATTCCAAGCTGGCGCCGTTCCTGCGCGCCATGCAGGAGCAGGTCGACGAGTTCGTCGCCGGCTTCATGGAGGAGCTCGATTTCGAGCAGGAGGCGCGCAACCACCTGCGCTTCTACCAGCGCAGCCTCAAGAGCCAGCTTTACCGCGTGCCGGCGCTGTACGCCAGTTCGCGCCGCATCCTTGAAATGGAATATCTCAGCGACGCCGAGAGCCTGACACGCACGCTGCGCAAGATGCCGCGCAGTCAGCGGCGGCAGTTCCAGTTTCAGGTCGCCGATCGTCTGCTCTACACCGTGCTGTACCACATCCTGGTGCACCGCGAGATGCACGGCGACCTGCATCCGGGCAACGTCATGATCGGCTCCGACGGCGCCCTGCACCTGATCGACTGGGGCAACGTGGTGTCGCTGGACGGCAAGTGGAGCGCAGTGTGGGACTACCTCGCTGGCGCCGTGCTGGCCGATACCGAACTGCTGGCGGACGCGCTGATCCGCGTCAGCACCAGCCCCGAGAGCAATGCCGAGCGCCGTGCCGAGATCAAGGCGGCGCTCGATGAGACGCTGGCCAAGAAGAACGTGCGGCCGCTGACGCGCCGCAACTTCATCCGCGAGCTGCACAACGGCGGCATGGACGGCCTGCATCGTCGCGGCCAGACCGTGCTGCACCTGATGTCGAACACCCAGCAGGTGGGCCTGGTGCTGCGCCGCGACTACCTGCACCTGTCGCGCGCGCTGTTCGCGGCGGCCGGCAGCTTCGGTTCGCTCTACGAGGAGACGCCGAAAAAGTACCTGGCACGCGACATCGCCCTCAGCCTCGTGCGCATGCCGGTTACGGCGACCCAGGAAAAACTGCAGCGGGAGCTGGGCAGCTGGCGCGCGCGCCTGGCGCGCTTCCTGCCGCTGCCGCGCGCAATGCGGCAACGCCTGGCCCTGCCCAAACCCCTGGTCCCCGCCTGATGCTCTATCCGCTGGCCCGCAACGCCCTGTTCTGCCTCGACGCGGAACACGCCCATGAACTGACCATCGCCAGCTTCCGGCATTTTCCGAAGCTGGCCACCGCACCGTTTGCCGGCACCGCGGTGCGCGCGCCCGTGCAGCTGCTGGGCCTGAGCTTCGCCAACCGTGTCGGCCTGGCCGCGGGTCTCGACAAGAACGGCGAGTGCATCGAGGCCTGGTCGCGGCTGGGCTTCGGCTTCATCGAGGTCGGCACTGTCACGCCACGGCCGCAGCCGGGCAATGCCAAACCGCGCATGTTCCGCCTGCCGGCGCAGCAGGCGGTCATCAATCGCCTCGGGTTCAACAACAAGGGCGTCGACTACCTGCTGGCGCGCGTGCGCGACAGCGATTACCGCGGCGTGCTGGGCATCAACATCGGCAAGAACGCCGATACGCCCATCGAGCGCGCGGCGGAGGATTACCTGATCGGTCTGCGCAAGGTGCATGCGGCGGCCAGCTACATCACCGTCAATATCTCCTCACCCAACACCAAGAACCTGCGTGATCTGCAGGACGAGGAGCGGCTCAACGACCTGCTGCGCCAGTTGCGCGACGAGCGCGAGAAACTGGCGCAGGCGCAGGGCCGGCGCAAGCCGCTGCTGGTGAAGATCGCGCCGGACGTGACGCCGGCACAGATTGCACACATCGCCCAGGCGGCGCGCGAATTCGGCATCGACGGCCTGATCGCCACCAACACCACGGTGACGCGGCCGGGACTCGACGGCGAACCCCTGGCGAAAGAGCAGGGCGGACTGTCCGGCGCGCCGCTGCGCGCCCTGGCGGACCAGACCCTGCAGCGCCTGCGTGCCGCCGTCGGCGGCGATTTCCTGCTGGTCGGCGCGGGCGGCATCCTGTGCGGCGACGATGCCTTGGGCAAGCGCGCGGCGGGTGCGGACTTGGTTCAGGTCTACACCGGGTTTATTTACCGCGGACCGGACCTGATTCGGGAATGCGCCAGGGCGCTGTCCGCTTGAGCCAATTTTCCCGGTTGTGAGGCTTGCGCCGAATCCTGTACATTCGGCAACAAATAAAAATAATAATAAAGACAAGTCATCGCGTTTCTCTCAACAACGACGTCAGGGATGAACCATGCAAAAGAAGCTTTGGGGGATGGCGGTCATCGGGACTTTGTGGGCGGGCCAGGCGCTCGCCGTCACCACCGACGGCCATGAGATTCCGTATTTCGCAGCGCAGTACGCGCATGAATTCGGCGACCGCTCGCGCGACTCGGCAGGCGGCAACGGCTACCAGCTGACCTTCGGCTGGCCGCTGTCGTCCAACACGGCGGTGGAAGGCTTCTTCTACGACCTGAGCCGCAAGCGCGACATCGACGGCAAGAAGGACTACCAGACGGTGATCGGCGGCGACCTCGTGCGCGACCTCGGCCTGTTCACTTTCCAGAACAAGTATCTCCCCAGCTTCAAGCCCTTCGGCCTCGCCGGCCTCGAGGCGGTGCACGAGGATGTGCGCGGCGAGGATCACTGGCATGCCTCGGGCAACCTTGGCGCCGGCCTGCTGTTCCCTCTGCCCTGGTACGGCGCGGCGGTCCGCACCGAAGGTCGCGTGCAGGTGCAGGGCAACAAGACTTCGGTGCAGGACCAGAACGTCCTCATCGATTACCGCTTCACCGTCGGCGTGCAGATCCCGCTGACGCCGCTGTTCAGGGAAAAAGCGACGCCGGCCAAGGCCGCCGAGTGCGACGTGCAGGTGGTCGATCTCAACGGCATGGCCCGCAAGGACTGCGGCGCCGCCGACTCCGATCACGATGGCGTGCCCGACAGCCGCGATGTCTGCCCGGGTACGCCGGAGGGCGCGGCGGTCAACGCCGACGGCTGCCCGGTGGAGGAAGCCTTCGTGCTCAAGGGCGTGCACTTCGCCAACAACTCGGCGGAACTCGACGATCAGGCCAAGAAGGTGCTCGACGAAGTCGCCGCCACCCTCAAGGCCCAGGCCGGCACCAAGATCGAGATCGGCGGCTACACCGACTCGACCGCCACGCCGGACTACAACCTGAACCTGTCGAGCCAGCGTGCCGAGGCCGTCCGCCAGTACCTGATCGGCAAGGGCATCGCCGCCGAACGCCTGGCGGCGCGCGGCTACGGCGAAGCCAACCCGCGCGAGAGCAACGATACCGACCAGGGTCGCGAGGCCAATCGTCGCGTCGAGATCCGCGTCGTGAAATAAACCGCCGCTAGAATTTCGGGGCGGATTCATCCAGGGATACGCGCAGCGATGCGCGTATCCCTTATCATTTGGCGGTCGCATTCAACGATCAGGGGAAATAGCATGCTGAAGAACATGGGCGGCGCCGCGGCGCTGATCTGCGGCTTGTGGCTGGCACAGGCACAGGCGCTCACCACCGACGGCTACGAAGCGCCTTATTTCGGCGCCGGCTATGCCCACGAGTTCGGCGACGGCACGCGCGACTCCAAGGGCGGCAACGGCTTCCACGCCAACTTCGGCCTGCCGCTGTCGGGGTCGCAGAACTCCGCGCTGGAAATCAATTTCTACGACGGTGGCCGGGCCCGGCATATCGACGGCAACAAGGACTATCAGGACGCGCTGATGGTCGATTACGTGCATGACTACGGCCTGTTCGGCTGGCCCGACAGCGGCCTGAGCCGCTTCCTGCCCAAGTTCAAGCCGTTCGCGCTGGCCGGCGTCGGAGCCATCCGCGAGGATGTCCGCGGCGGCAAACATGTGCACGCCGGTGCGGAACTCGGCGGTGGCCTGTTGTTCCCGCTGCCCTGGTACGGTCTGGCGTTGCGCACTGAGGCGCGCGCCCAGGCGCAGGGCAATCACCAGTCGGTGCCGGGGCGCGATTACCTGGTGGACTACCGCCTGTCGGTGGGCCTGCAGGTGCCGCTGGCCTTCGGTGAACGCATTGCCGAAACGCCCAAGGCGCAGGAATGCGGCGTGGCGGTGGTGGACGTCAACGGCGCGCCGCGCAGCGACTGCGACGCCGATTCCGATCATGACGGTGTGCCCGACAGCCTCGACCAGTGCCCGGGCACCGCCGAGGGTCTACCGGTGGATGCCAAGGGTTGCCCGGCCGGCGCCGCGACGCAGGCCGAACCGACGCCGGTGCCGCCGCCCGCGGCGCCCGCTGCCTGCACCACGCCCTACGTGGTCGGCGAGAGCTATCGCCTCAAGGGCGTCCGCTTCGCCAACGCCACCGCGACGCTGACCGAGGATTCCAAGGGCGTGCTCGATGAAGTGGCGCACAGCCTCGATTGCGCCAAGGATTTCGACGTCGAGATCGCCGGCTACACCGATGCCAAGGGCGGCAAGACCTACAACCTCAAGCTGTCGCAGCGCCGCGCCGAAGCCGTGCGCGACTACCTCGCCAGCAAGGGGATCACCGCCAGCCGCCTGACGGCCAAGGGCTACGGCAAGGCCAACCCCCGCGCCAGCAACAAGACCCGCGCGGGTCGCGAGCAGAACCGCCGCGTCGAGATCAAGCTGATCGTCATCTGATCGGCCGCGAGGGCCGCCCCTGACTAGGGCGGCCCTCGCGCGGTCTGCCGCAGGCCACCCGCTGTGTCGTTTTCGCCTTCGAAGATCGTTATTAAATATACGATGAATTTAAATTCGTTTTATATTTATAAACATCATTCCGGGCCTCATTCCCGGCAGCGGGTGGCGCTGTCGGGGGCGGTGTCTGGTTGTGGCTGAGCCCGAGGTGTCGTCGCCCTGCGTGCAGCTGTGCCGGCTCGACGCGCACAACGTCTGCGTCGGCTGCGGACGCACGCTGGACGAGATCGCTGCATGGCCGCAGGCGACGCCCTTGCGCAAGCAAACGATTCGTGACGCGGCGCAGCGGCGCCGGGACGAGATGAGGACTCATGGAAGCAAACATCCAACGGGCTGATTTCTCCCATATGCTGACCATCCCGACGCGCTGGTCGGACCTCGACATGCTCGGGCACGTCAACAACACGCGCTTCTTCACCTTCGACGAGGACGCGCGGCTCAGCTATTTCGAGCCGCTGATGAACAGCGATCCGGGCTTCTGGAAAGAGCAGGGCCTGATCCTGGCGCACATCGAATGCGATTTCGTCGCGCAGCTGCATCATCCGGCGCAGCTGTCCGTGGGCCTGCGCGTGGCGAAGATTGGTGGCAGCAGCCTCAACACGCTGGCGGCGATCTACAACGGCGACAAACTCGTGGCGGTGACGCGCGGCGTCATCGTGTGGTTCGACTACATCCACCAGAAGCCCAAGAAAATTCCGGAATCGGTACGCCAGTGGATTCGCGCCCGCGAGCGCGTGGCCCCGGAAGAAAAAGCGGCCTAGACGGACACGGATCGGGAGCTCACGCCGGCGCCCCTCGGGTTTTCCGAGGCTCAAGGGTCGGCACCGGGCGACACTTCGCCGGCCTGGCGCAGCGTGTTAAATCCGCAGGTCGCGGAACTCCATCGCCGACGGCGATTCCTGCCACAGCGTCTCGAACTCACGCAGCTGCTCGCGCGCCAGCAGCGGCGCCTGCGGGTAATAGCGCGCCAGAAGCTCCTGGGGCGACTCACGGATCAGCAGGGCCGCTTCGTCGGCGATCAGGTATTCCCGCTCGATCAACTGGCGCTCCGGCGGCAACTCGCGGAATTCGACACGGCTGGACAGCTGACGGCCCAGTTCCACCAGGCGGTGGCCCTTGAGCATGGCCTGTCCCGGGTGGCGCACCAGCACGCGCAGACGGGCGCGGGCGCTGCTCAGGAGGAAGCGGGTCAGCGGCTCGATGAAGGCCTCGTCGCCATAGGTGCGGCGGTCGAGGTTCTGGCTCAGCAGCGTCAGCTGCAGACGCGCACCGGCGGCCAATGCCGCGGCGCAACGCAGGAATCCCGCCTGGCCTTCGGCCGGCTCGCAGACGGGCTCCTGCGGCAGGCTCATCAGACCGCCTTGGCCTGCTGGATGGCGTTGCCGGTGTAGCTGCCCGGCGTCATCTGCAGCAGGCGCTCCTTCTCGTGCGCGGGCAGCGCGAGGCCCTGCACGAACTCGCGGATCTCGTCGCGGCCGATCTTCTTGCCGCGCGTCAGGCGCTTGAGCTGCTCGTAAGGCTCGGGCAGGCCGTAGCGGCGCATCACGGTCTGGATGGCTTCGCCCAGCACTTCCCAGTTGCCGTCGAGATCCTGGCCCATCTTCCAGGCGTCGCCCTCGAGCTTGCCGATGCCCTTCTGCAGCGACTGGTAGGACACCAGGCTGTGCGCCACGCCGACGCCGAGGTTGCGCAGCACGGTGGAGTCGGTGAGATCGCGCTGCCAGCGCGAGATCGGCAGCTTTTCGGCCAGGTGCTGCAGGATGGCGTTGGCCAGGCCAAGGTTGCCTTCGGCGTTTTCGAAGTCAATCGGATTGACCTTGTGCGGCATGGTCGAGCTGCCGACTTCGCCGGCGACCGTGCGCTGCTTGAAGTAGCCGACCGAGATGTAGCTCCAGATGTCGCGCGCAAAGTCGATGAGGATGGTGTTGAGGCGGCTCAGCGCGTGGAAATACTCGGCGATGTAGTCGTGCGGCTCGATCTGCGTCGTCGCCGGGCTCTGCTGCACGCCCAGCTCGGCGATGAAGGCGGCCGACAGCGCCACCCAGTCCACGTCGGGATAGGCCGCGAGGTGCGCGTTGTAGTTGCCCACCGCGCCATTGATCTTGCCCAGCAGCGGCACCGCCGCGAGCTGCTCGCGCTGGCGCCGCAGGCGCTGCACGAACACCGCCATCTCCTTGCCCAGCGTGGTGGGCGAGGCCGGCTGGCCGTGGGTGCGCGACAGCATCGGCTGCTCGGCATAGGCGCGCGACAGGCCGGTGATCGCCAGGATCAGCTTGTCGATGGACGGCAGCAGCACCTGCTCGCGCGCGTCCTTGAGCATCAGCGCATGCGAGAGGTTGTTGACGTCCTCCGAAGTGCAGGCGAAGTGGATGAACTCCTTGATGCCCGACAACTCGGCGTGGTGGCTGATCTTTTCCTTGAGGTAGTACTCCACCGCCTTGACGTCGTGATTGGTGGTGTCCTCGATCGCCTTGACGCGCTGCGCCTCGGTGATGTCGAAACCGTCGGCGATCTTCTGCAGCCTCTCTTTCGCGGAGGCCGACAGCGGCTTGACCTCGGGAATGCCGCCATGCGCGGCCAGCGCCTCCAGCCAGCGGATCTCGACCAGCACGCGATAGCGCATCAGACCGTACTCGCTGAAGATCCCGCGCAGCGCGACCGTCTTCTCGGCGTAGCGGCCGTCGATGGGGGAAATGGCGGAGAGCGAAGTCAGGTTCATGGGCGATATCGGAGGCGGTAACGGGCAGGGCGTTGGGGCCGTCTGCAGGGCGTGTATTCTAATCCAAACCCTGCGGCGGACGGCCTTCCAACGGGCTCTTCGGGCCGCGACTGGAGGCGGATATGGCTGGAAAACCATTTCGAGTCGAGCGGGATAGCATGGGCGAATTGCAAGTCCCAGCCGACGCCCTCTGGGGCGCCCAGACGCAGCGCGCGGTGCAGAACTTTCCGGTATCCGGCATGCGGATGCCGCGCGGCTTCATCCGCGCGCTGGGCCTGATCAAAGCGACGGCGGCCGAGGTGAATGCGGCGCTGGGCGAGCTGCCGAAACCGCTGGCGCGAGCGATTGCCACCGCCGCCGAAGAAGTCGCCGAAGGCCGTCACGACGCGCAGTTTCCAGTCGACGTATTCCAGACCGGCTCCGGCACTTCCAGCAACATGAACGCCAACGAGGTGATCGCGCACCTGGCGACGAAACGGCTCGGCAAGCCGGTGCATCCCAACGATCACGTCAACTGCGGCCAGTCGTCCAACGACACCATTCCCACCGCGATCCACGTCGCCGCCGCGCTGGCGCTCCACGAGCAACTGCTGCCGGCGCTGGATCATCTGGCCAGGAGCATCGAGAAGAAAGCGAAGTCGCTGGCGAAGATCACCAAGACCGGCCGCACTCACCTGATGGACGCGATGCCGCTGCGCTTCGACCAGGAACTGGGCGGCTGGGCGGCGCAGGTGCGCAACGGCATCGCGCGCCTGCGCTCCACGCTGCCGCGTGTGCAGGCGCTGGCGCAGGGCGGCACGGCGGTGGGCACCGGCATCAACGCGCATCCGCGCTTCGGCCGCCAATTCGCGGCTGCACTGGGCAAACGCACCGGCATCGCGTTCAAACCCGCGCCGGATTATTTCGAAGCCTTGTCCTCGCAGGACGCGGCGGTCGAGTTGTCCGGCCAGCTCAAGACCGTCGCGGTATCGCTGATGAAGATCGCCAACGACCTGCGCTGGATGAACAGCGGCCCGCTGGCCGGCCTCGGCGAGATCGAACTCCAGGCCCTGCAGCCGGGCTCGTCGATCATGCCGGGCAAGGTCAACCCGGTGATTCCCGAAGCCACCGCGATGGTCTGCGTGCAGGTCATCGGCAACGACACCACGATCACGGTGGCGGGGCAGAGCGGCAACTTCCAGCTCAATGTGATGCTGCCGGTGGTCGCCTACAACCTGCTGCAGAGTATCGAACTGCTGGCGAACGTCTCGCGCCTGCTGGCCGACGACGCCATCGCCGGATTCAGCGTGCGGCAGGATCACATCGACGCCGCATTGTCGAAGAACCCGATCCTCATCACCGCGCTCAACGCGGTCATCGGCTATGAAAAAGGCGCGGCCATCGCCAAGAGGGCCTACAAGGAAAAGCGCGCGGTGATCGACGTGGCGCAGGAGGAAACCGGCATGAGCGCCGCGGCGCTGCGTAAGCTGCTGGACCCGACCCGGCTCACGCGCGGGGGAATACAGGGCGGCGGTGGCGGCGGCTGAAGTCTCCGGTGTTGCGGCAAGTTCTTGCTGGCGCCGAGACGTCTCCCTCCGAGCGGAACCCCGTCGACGTCACCGTCACCCGCTATCAGTGTTTTCCCAGGGCAATACGTTAAAAATAGTATTACGTTTTATTATTTGTTTGATAAAAAACAACATTGTGCCGGCGGTCGATCGCTTGAGCGGGTGACGCGCCAGACTGGTCATTCCGCCTTCCGATGGCGAGAATACGCACCCTCGAATCCCGCCAGCCCTCGCAAGCCGACATGACCACGATCCGCCAGGACGATTTCATCCAGTCCATCGCCGATGCCTTCCAGTACATCAGCTGCTACCACCCGCTGGATTACATCCAGGCGCTGGGCGCGGCCTACGAGCGCGAGGAATCGGCGGCGGCGAAGGACGCGATCGCGCAGATCCTGACCAACAGCCGCATGTGCGCGGAGGGTCGCCGCCCGATCTGCCAGGACACCGGCATCGCGCTGGTCTTCCTCAAGGTCGGCATGAACGTGCGCTGGGACGCAACGCTGTCGGTGCAGGACATGGTCAACGAGGGCGTGCGCCGCGCCTACATGAATCCGGACAACGTGCTGCGCGCCTCGGTGCTGGCCGATCCGGCCGGCACGCGCAAGAACACCAAGGACAACACGCCGGCGGTGGTGCATTACGAGATCGTGCCGGGCGATCACGTCGAAGTGATCTGCGCCGCCAAGGGCGGCGGCTCGGAAGCGAAATCGAAGTTCGCGATGCTCAATCCCTCCGACTCCATCGTCGACTGGGTGATCAAGACGGTGCCGAGCATGGGTGCCGGCTGGTGCCCCCCGGGCATCCTCGGCATCGGCATCGGCGGCACGCCGGAGAAGGCGATGCTGCTGGCCAAGGAAGCGATCATGGCGCCGGTGGACATCCAGGAACTGAAGGCGCGTGGCCCGCAGAACAAGCTGGAGGAACTACGCCTGGAGCTGTACGACAAGGTCAACGCGCTGGGCATCGGCGCGCAGGGCCTGGGCGGCCTCACCACCGTGCTGGACGTGAAGATCCTCGACTACCCGACGCACGCCGCCAACCTGCCGGTGGCGATGATCCCGAACTGTGCCGCCACGCGCCACGTGCATTTCGAACTCGACGGCAGTGGCCCGGCGAAACTGGAACCGCCGCGCCTGGAGGACTGGCCGAAGGTCACCTGGAAGGCCAACACCGACGTCGCCACGCGCGTGAACCTCGACACGCTGACGCGCGAGCAGGTCGCCGCCTGGAAGCCGGGCCAGACGTTGCTGCTCAACGGCAAGATGCTCACCGGCCGCGACGCCGCGCACAAACGCATCGCCGACATGCTGGCCAAGGGCGAGAAGCTGCCGGTGGACTTCAAGAATCGCGTGATCTACTACGTCGGCCCGGTCGATCCGGTGCGCGATGAAGTGGTGGGCCCGGCCGGTCCGACCACGGCCACGCGCATGGACAAGTTCACCGAGATGATGCTGGCGCAGACGGGACTGATCTCGATGATCGGCAAGTCCGAGCGCGGGCCGGTGGCGATCGAGGCGATCAAGAAGCACCAGAGCGCCTACCTGATGGCGGTGGGCGGTGCGGCGTACCTCGTCGCCAAGGCGATCAAGTCGGCCAAGGTCGTCGGCTTCGCCGACCTGGGTATGGAGGCGATTTACGAATTCGAGGTCAAGGACATGCCGGTGACGGTCGCGGTCGACAGCCAGGGCACTTCCGTGCACAACACCGGTCCGAGGGAATGGCAGACCAAGATCGGCAAGATTCCGGTCGTCGCCGCCTGAAGCAGGAGCCTCGCATGAAAGCCTATTACCGACTGTTCAGTCTCGCCGGCTTCCTGGCCTGTGCCGGCTGCATGGCGTTCGCGCTGTACCTGGAATACGTCAAGCATCTCGAGCCCTGCCCGATGTGCATTTTCCAGCGCGTGGCGATGATCGTCACCGGCGTGTTCTTCCTGCTCGGTGCGCTGCACGGCCCCAAGGCCTGGGGCCGCTGGGTCTATTCCGGGCTGGCGACGTTGTCGGCGGTGATCGGCGCTCTGATCGCGGCGCGGCACGTATGGCTGCAGTCGCTGCCGGAGGACCAGGTGCCGGCTTGCGGCCCGACGCTGAACTATCTGATGGACATGATGCCGCTGCGCGAAGTCGTGGAATACGTGCTGAAAGGCGAGGGCAGCTGCGCCAAGATCGTCGGCGAGTGGCTGGGCCTGACGCTGCCAATGTGGACCATGATCGGCTTCATTGCGCTGGCGGGCTACGCCGTGTCGGGACCGATTCTCGCCAGGGCTTTCGAAAAGAACTCCTGAACCCATAAGGAACCCGAACGATGAGTTACGCCACTACCGATCTCTCCGACGCCCATCCCGAGCTGCAAGTCTGCGAGCCGTTGTTCGGCGATTTCGGCGGCGTCGACAAGTTCCACGGCCCGATCCGCACGCTGAAGATTTTCGAGGACAACGCGCTGGTGCGCAGCACGCTGGAGACGCCGGGCAACGGCGCCGTACTGGTGGTGGATGGCGGCGGATCGATGCGCTGCGCCCTGGTCGGCGGCAATCTCGGCGTGCTGGCGGTCAAGAACGGCTGGGCCGGCATCGTCGTCAACGGCTGCGTGCGCGACAGCGAGGAGCTGGCGGCGCAGGCGGTGGGCATCAAGGCGCTGGCGACGCATCCGCGCAAGAGCGAGAAGGGCCTGCACAGCGGCCATGTCGACAAGGTGGTGAGCTTCGCCGGCGTGACGTTCAAGCCCGGCGCGTGGCTCTACGCCGACGCCGACGGCATCGTCGTTGCGGAAACCGAACTCAAGGGCTGACGCGCCGACGCATGCAGAACATGACCGAGGGCGCGATCCGCAGCCATGTGCTGCGGATGATGTTGTTCATGCTGTTCGGCATGTTCGTGCAGACGCTGTACGCGCTGGTGGACATCTGGTGGGTCGGCCATCTCGGCAAGCAGGCCATCGCTGCTGCCAGCGTTGCCAGTAACCTGATGTTCGTGGTCATCGCCGTTTCACAAACCCTTGGCGTAGGAACCGTCGCCCTGGTCTCGCAAGCCTATGGCCGGCGCGACGAAGCGGCCGTGCAACGGCTGTTCAACCAGTCGCAAAGCCTGTCGGTGATCGCAGGTCTCGTGTTCCTGGCGTTGGGCTATGCCAGCGCGGCGACTTACGCGAAGCGCCTGGCCAGCGATGCCGAAACCGCGGCGCTGGTATGCCAGTTCCTGGCGTGGTTCGTCCCGGCGATGGCCTTGCAGTTCAGCATGGCGGGGCTGGGATCGGCGTTGCGCGGCATCGGCAACATGAAGCCCGGTCTGCTGGCGCAGACAGGCTCCGTGCTGCTCAACATGATCCTTGCGCCGTTCCTGATATTCGGATGGGGCACCGGGCATCCCCTGGGCGTTGCCGGCGCTTCGCTGGCGACTTTCCTGGCGACATTGGCTGCGGTTGTCGCACTGATGTTTTACCTTCGCCGCGACGCCACGTACCTGCGCGTCGATTTTGCGCAATGGCGACCGGACTGGGCGCTGTGGCGGCGAATGCTCCTGATCGGATTGCCCTCGGGCGTGGAATTCCTGCTGATGTCGGTGATCATCGGTCTGATCTATGCCGTGATCCGGCCGTTCGGCGCGGAGGCGCAGGCGGGTTTCGGCATCGGCATGCGAATCATGCAGGCGGGCTTCATGCCGGCCGTGGCGCTGAGCTTCGCCGCCGCTGCGGTCGCGGGACAGAATTACGGTGCGCGCGCCCATGATCGCGTGCGTCAGACGTTCGTCGAAAGCGCCAAGCTCAATATCGCCTTCATGATGGTGTTCACGCTGCTATGCCATCTGGCGCCCGAAGCGATGATGCGGCTGTTCTCGTCTGACCCTGTAGTGGTCGACATCGGCGGCGGCTACCTTCGGGTCATATCCTGGAACTACGTCGCTTCGGGTCTGATCCTCGTTGCTGCCGGGCTGTTTCAAGGGATCGGCAATACCGTGCCATCGCTGTTGGCCTCCAGTTCGCGTTTGCTGTTTTTCGTGCTGCCAGTGTGGTGGCTGTCGCAGCAGCCGCAGTTCCAGCTGAGTCAGGTCTGGACGCTGTCGGTGATCTCGGTGCTGTTGCAGATGTGCTTCAGCCTGTGGCTGCTGCGACGCGAGTTTGGCCTCAAACTGACTGTTACCGCGTAGTTTTGCCTATAATCGCGCCCCTCGGTTTTTCACCCTGTTACGGAGTGTCACATGAGCTTGCCCAAAGGTATCGAGATCACCGGTGAAATGACGCCGGCTATCAAGAAAATTCTGACCCCGGAGGCGCTCAAGTTCGTCGCCAAGCTGGTCCGCAAGCACGCGCCGACCCGCGACAAGCTGCTGGCGCTGCGCGATGAGCGCCAGCAGTTGATCGACGCCGGCAAGCTGCCGGGCTTCCTCAAGGAAACCAAGAAAATCCGCGACGGCAAGTGGAAGATCGCCGGCATCCCGGCCGACCTGCAGGACCGTCGCGTCGAAATCACCGGTCCGGTCGACCGCAAGATGGTGATCAACGCGCTCAACTCCGGCGCCAAGTGCTTCATGGCGGACTTTGAAGACTCCGCCAGCCCGACCTGGGACCTGATGATGACCGGCCAGATCAACCTGGCCGACGCGGTGCGCCGCAAGATCAGCTACACCTCGCCGGAAGGCAAGGAATATAAGCTCAACAAGGACATCGCCACGCTGATCGTGCGTCCGCGCGGCTGGCACCTGGAAGAGAAGCACATCCTGGTCGACGGTAAGCCTGCGCCGGGCGGCATCGTCGACTTCGCGCTGTTCTTCTTCCACAACGCCAAGGAACTGCTCAAGCGCGGCAGCGGCCCGTACTTCTACCTGCCGAAGATGCAGTCGCACCTCGAGGCGCGCCTGTGGAACAGCATCTTCGTCGACGCGCAGAAAGAGCTGAAGATTCCGCAGAAGACGATCAAGGTCACGGTGCTGATCGAGACGCTGTGGGCCGCCTTCGAGATGGACGAGATCCTCTACGAACTGCGCAACCACATCGTTGCGCTCAACTGCGGCCGCTGGGACTACATCTTCTCCTGCATCAAGACGCTCAACGCGCACGGCGACTGGATCGTGCCGGACCGCCTGCAGGTGACGATGGACAAGCACTTCCTCGACAGCTACTCCAAGCTGCTGTGCGAGACCACCCACAAGCGCGGCGCCTTCGCGATGGGCGGCATGGCTGCGTTCATCCCGACCAAAGACCCGGTTAAGAACGAGGAAGTGTTCGCCAAGGTCCGCGCCGACAAGCTGCGCGAAGTGAAGAACGGCCACGACGGCACCTGGGTGGCGCACCCGGGCCTGGTGCCGGTGGCGATGGAAGTGTTCAACGAGCACATGCCGGAGCCGAACCAGGTCGCCAAGCAGTTCAACTACAAGATCAAGGCCGCCGACCTGCTGAAGAAGCCGGAAGGCCAGATCACCGAGGCCGGCCTGCGCAACAACATCAATGTCGGCATCGGCTATGTCGAAGCCTGGATCCGCGGCGTGGGCTGCGTGCCGCTGCATAACCTGATGGAGGACGCCGCCACCGCCGAGATCAGCCGCACCCAGGTCTGGCAGTGGCTCAAGTACGGCGCCACCCTGGCCGACGGCCGCAAGGTCACCCGCGAGTTGATCCTCAAGACCATCGACGAGGAGCTGGGCTGGTACAAGCAGGCCCTGGGCGAGCAGAAGTTCTACGAGGGTCGCTTCGTCGAAGCCGCCGGCATCATGGCGCGCATGTCCACGGCGCCCAAGTGCGAGGCGTTCCTGACGCTGCCGGGTTACCGCTATCTCGATTGATGGCGTCCGGAGAGCCGGAGATGCTGGAACAGGGCGCGCAGGCGCCCTGTTTCTTATCGGCTCTTGCCTCCGGATTCCGCCCCGATCAGGGCGGTGTGAGCATTGATCGACTAGAAATAATTCATCATTCAGAAACAAACTTGTGCGCTGCAAAAAAACTGCCGCTATAATGCGCGCCGCTTTTTTCGGCAACACCCGCCAGGCGTATTTTCCACTGACCTCATAGAGGAAGTTCGATGACCACTCGCGACGAGCAAATCAAGGCCCTAGAGAAGGACTGGGCGACCAACCCCCGCTGGAAGGGCGTGAAGCGCGGTTACTCCGCCGCTGACGTCGTCCGCCTGCGCGGCAATGTCCAGATCGAGTACACGCTGGCCAAGCAGGGCGCTGAGAAGCTCTGGGCGAAGGTCAACGGCGGCGCCAAGAAGGGCTACGTCAATGCGTTCGGCGCGATCACCGCCGGTCAGGCGATGCAGCAGGCCAAGGCCGGCCTCGAAGCGGTGTACCTGTCCGGCTGGCAGGTCGCTGCCGACGGCAACACCAGCGAAACCATGTACCCGGACCAGTCGCTGTACGCGTATGACTCCGTGCCGACGATGGTTCGCCGCATCAATAACACCTTCAAGCGCGCCGACGAGATCCAGTGGTCGCGCGGCATCGAAGCCGGCCACAAGGACTACGTCGATTACTTCCTGCCGATCGTGGCAGACGCCGAAGCGGGCTTCGGCGGCGTGCTGAACGCCTTCGAGCTGATGAAGAACATGATCGCCGCCGGCGCCGCCGGCGTGCACTTCGAAGACCAGCTCGCCGCGGTCAAGAAGTGCGGTCACATGGGTGGCAAGGTGCTGGTGCCGACTCAGGAAGCGATCGAGAAGCTGATCGCTGCGCGCTTCGCCGCCGACGTCATGGGCGTGCCGACCATCGTGCTGGCCCGTACCGACGCCGAAGCCGCCAACCTGTTGACCTCCGACCACGACGCCAACGACAAGCCGTTCCTGACGGGTGAGCGTACGCAGGAAGGTTTCTACCGCGTCAAGAACGGTCTGGAGCAGGCCATCAGCCGTGGCGTCGCCTACGCGCCGTACGCGGACCTCGTCTGGTGCGAAACCGGCGTGCCGGATATCGGCTTCGCCCGCGAGTTTGCGCAGGCCGTGCTGAAGGCGTGCCCGGGCAAGCTGCTGTCGTACAACTGCTCGCCGTCGTTCAACTGGAAGAAGAACCTCAACGACTCGCAGATCGCCAAGTTCCAGGACGACCTGTCGGCGCTGGGCTACAAGTACCAGTTCATCACGCTGGCCGGCATCCACATCAACTGGTTCAACACCTTCCAGTTCGCGCACGCCTACGCTCGCGGCGAAGGCATGAAGCACTACACCAACATGGTGCAGGAGCCGGAGTTCGCGGCGCGCGAGAAGGGCTACACCTTCGTGTCGCACCAGCAGGAAGTGGGCGCGGGCTACTTCGACGACGTCACCACCGTGATCCAGGGTGGTTCGTCCAGCGTCAAGGCGCTGGCCGGTTCGACGGAAGAAGAGCAGTTCCACTAAGCGTCATTGGAACCGAAAGGGCCGCCTCGTGCGGCCCTTTTTTGTGCGCGCTTGCCTGGACCTGCGACTGGGGGTAACGTGCCAGCGCGTCCATGGGGGGAAGCGCTATGAAAGTGCTCAAGGGCTTGGCGGTGGGGCTGGTCGGGCTGGTCGTGGTATTGGCGGGCATCGGGTTTCTGCTGCCGGCAACGGCGCACGTCGAGCGCTCGGTCGTGACTACCGCAGCGCCGGGAACGGTGTTTCCGCTGCTGAACAACCTGCACGAATTCAACCGCTGGTCGCCGTGGAGTGACCTCGACCCGAACATGACGACGCACTTCGAGGGGCCCGACGCCGGTGTCGGCGCCAAGATGTCCTGGGCAGGCAACGGCGCGGTGGGCACCGGCAGCCAGCAGATCATCGAAAGCGTGCCCAACCAGCGCGTCGTCACCAGCCTGGCTTTCGGCGGCTATGACCATCCCTCGACGGCGACCTTCACCCTGACGCCGGAGGGCAAGGGCACACGCGTGGTGTGGACCTACGACACGTCGATGGGTTATGACATCGTCAGCCGTTACTTTGGCCTGATGCTCGACCGCTGGGTGGGCAACGACTATTCCCGCGGCTTGAGCGTGCTGGCCCGCCTCGCCGAGAGCCAGGCGGGTGCACCTGCGCCGGAGACCGCGACAGCGCCGCCGTGAGCTGAGCAGCAGTCGATCCGTTTTTCTTTTCCCTTTTGCCGTGAGCGGCGTACACGTCGCGTGCGGAACGATTTAAGATGTCGCCAGAAAGGGGAATTCCATGATCAAGATCATGCTGGTTGATGATCACCGGCTGGTGCGTGCAGGTCTCAAGCGGGTGTTGTCCGAGGTGCCGGATATCGACATCATCGCCGAGGCCAGCACCGGCGAAGAGGCGCTCGAACTGAGCCGCACCCTGATCCCCGATGTCGTGCTGATGGACATCAACATGCCGGGTATCGGCGGCCTCGAAACCACGCGTCGTCTCAAGCAGCGCTTGCCGGACGCCAAGGTCATCGTGGTGTCGATGCACCTGGAAGAGCCCTATCCCAGCCGCATGCTGGCGGCCGGCGCCAACGGCTACATCAGCAAGGATTCCGCCGCCGACGAAGTGGTCGCTGCGATCCGTCGCGTGTCCTCCGGCGGTCATTACGTTGCGGCCGACGTGGCCGGCAATCTCGCGGCCAGTCTGGTCAAGGGCGCCAGCGGCGGCTCGCCGTTCGAGCAGCTCTCCCAACGCGAAACCCAGGTGATGCTGATGGTCACCAAGGGCTACTCGACACAGGACATCTCCGATCGCCTGCATCTCTCGCCCAAGACGGTCAGCACCTATCGCTACCGCCTGTTTGAAAAACTGGGCGTGACCAACGACGTCGAACTGACACGCATGGCCATGCGCTACGGTCTGCTGGACGAAAAAGCCGACGCCAAGATCTGAATTGACGGCACCCGCTCTTGGTTCAGGGAGCGGTTGATTGGTTATTATTTAATATATAAAATTAAATTCAGTATATTTTATATAACAATCTTTCCAGCCATACAGCCGGTAGCGGGTGGCTCGAATCCACATGAATTCAACGACAGAATCCTTTGATTCAAAAGCGTTTCTGTCGCAGTTGACGACGCAACCCGGCGTTTACCGGATGTATGGCGCCAGCGACGACCTGCTGTACGTCGGCAAGGCGCGCAATCTCAAGAAGCGCGTTTCCAGCTATTTCCTGCGGGCCAGCGGCAATCCGCGCATCGAGATGATGGTGGACCAGATCCGCCGCATCGATGTCACCGTGACAGGCACCGAAGATCAGGCATTGTTGCTGGAGGCCACCCTCATCAAGGAACTGCATCCGCGTTACAACGTGATGCTCCGCGATGACAAGAGTTATCCCTATCTCAGGATCACGGCGCACGAGTTTCCGCGCATTGCGTTCTACCGTGGCACCCAGCGGGGCAGGGATCGCCTGTTCGGACCCTTCCCCAGCAGCCAGACGGTGCGCAGCACGCTCGATACGCTGCAGAAGCTGTTCCGTCTGCGGCCGTGCAACGACACTTTTTTTGCCCACCGCAAACGCCCGTGTCTGCAGTACCAGATCAAGCGCTGTTCGGCGCCGTGCACGGGGTTGATTACGCAGGCGGATTACGCCCGCGATGTCGCCAATGCCGCGAGGTTGCTGGAGGGCAGGGCCGACGAACTGGCCGACGAGCTGGCGACGCAGATGGAGAAGGAGTCCGAGGCGCTGGAGTTCGAGCGCGCGGCGCGCCTGCGCGACCAGATCGCCGCGCTGCGGCGCGTGCAGGAGTCCCGTGCGGTCAGCGGCGGCGTGCGCGATGTCGATGTGATCGCCGTGGCGCCGCACGCCGCCAGCAGCTGCGTGACGGTGGTGAGCGTGCGCGACGGGCTCAATCTCGGACACCGCAGCTATTTCCCGCGCCACCCGCAGGGAATCGAGCCGGAGGCGCTGCTCGAGGAATTCGTTGCGCAGTACTACCTGGAACGCCCAGTCCCTAGTGAAGTGGCACTGAGTCATGAACCGGCCAACCGGGACTGGCTGGAGCAGTCGCTGGCGACCAAGGCGCAGCGCAAAATCCGCATCGGACGCCCAATCCGCGGGCCGCGGGTGCGGCTGATGGAGATGACGCTGCAGACTGCCACCCAGGCCTTGTCCACGCATCTGGTGGAATCCGCCAGCATGGATGCGCGCCTGTTGGAACTGCAGTCCGCGCTCGATCTGGAGCGCCCACCGCAGCGCATGGAGTGCTTCGACATTTCGCACACGCGCGGCGAGAAGGCTGTGGCCTCGTGCGTCGTGTTCAACGGTGAGGGGCCGCTCAAATCGGCCTACCGGAAGTTCAATATCGAAGGCATTACGCCGGGCGACGACTATGCGGCGATCCGGCAGGCCGTGGCGCGGCGCTTCACGCGCGTCAAGGCGGGGGAGGTGCAGGCGCCGGATGTGCTGTTCATCGACGGCGGGCAAGGCCAGTTGACCGCGGCGCTAGAGGCGCTCGACGAGGCGGGCATCCAGGGGCTGCGGGTCGTCGCCATCGCCAAGGGTCCCACGCGTCGGCCGGGTCTCGAGGAATTGCTGCTCCCGGAACTGGAGCAGCCGCTGACCTTGCCGCCGGATTCGCCGGCGCTGCACCTGATCCAGCGCATCCGCGACGAGGCGCATCGCTTTGCCATCACCGGACATCGCGGACGCAGGGACAAGGCACGCATCACGTCCGGGCTGGAGGCGATCGAGGGCCTGGGGCCGGCACGCCGGCGCGCCTTGCTCAAAACCCTTGGCGGTCTGGCGCAGATCAAGCGGGCGGGGGTGGATGAACTGGCGCGCGTCGAGGGCGTCAACCGCACGCTGGCCGAGCGCATCTACGCGCACTTTCATTGATTGCTGCTAAAGTTCGACGCCTGACGCGCAGCGTTTCGATCCCATGCGGCTGACTCTGCCCTTACTGCTGACCATCCTGAGAGTGGCGGTTATCCCGCTGGTCTTGGCGTTGTTTTACCTGCCAGTGACGCACGCCCGTCAAATTGCGACCGTGCTCTACGCCGCTGCCTGCATTACCGACTGGTTTGACGGCTGGCTGGCGCGGCGCTGGCATCAAACCAGCAAGTTCGGCGCCTTTCTGGATCCGGTTGCCGACAAACTGCTGGTCGCGGTCTGCCTGGTCATGCTGCTGCATGCCCGGCCCGATGCCATGCTGGCGGTGCTGGTGGCCATCATCATCGGCCGAGAGATCACCATCTCCGCGCTGCGCGAATGGATGGCCGAGCTGGGTAGTCGCGCCAATGTGGCGGTGAGCTGGATTGGCAAGCTCAAGACCGGCTTCCAGATGACCGCGATCGGCATGATGATCTGGGAGATTCCGACCTTCGGATTGCCCTGGTTCGAGATTGGGTTTGCGCTACTTTTCGTTGCCGCCGCGCTCACCATCTGGTCGATGGCTGTATACCTCAAGGCAGCATGGCCGATGATGAAAGAAAGTGCTTGACTTAAAGGCGTGCGCCACTAGAATACGCGTCTCGTTGCGCGGGAATAGCTCAGTTGGTAGAGCGCAACCTTGCCAAGGTTGAGGTCGCGAGTTCGAGCCTCGTTTCCCGCTCCAGCTACACGAAAACCTCGTTGCAAAACGAGGTTTTTTAGTTAAAGCGCCAAGCTGATCTTCGGTACAGGGGCTAGGTGGCAGAGTGGTCATGCAGCGGACTGCAAATCCGCGTACGCCGGTTCAATTCCGACCCTAGCCTCCATTACCGACGCACCTTTTTCATCCTGGTTTTTCTCTCGCACTCGAGCACTGGCGTGCCCCGCGGGCGCAGTGCGATCACCTTCTGCTAACATCCGCGCCGCGCGCGACCGTGGCGGAATAGGTAGACGCAGGAGACTTAAAATTTCCCGGCGAGAGCCGTGCCGGTTCGATTCCGGCCGGTCGCACCAGCGCACAACTCACGGGCGAGGCTGGCAATGAATCCCAAGGCAAAGCAACTGCTCGTCGCCATCACGGTCTGGGCTGTCTGCCGATGCGCCCAGGCGCAATTCATGCCAGGTGCGATGAACTTTGCGCCCTCGGACGCACTGTCGCGTGCCGTGACCGGATTCGTGCCAGTCGACTCAACCGCTTTGAAACAGCGCTACGTCATCACCGAGGAATACTTCGACGGCGACAAGCGCCAGTACACCTGGAAACTGCGTCGCAAGACCGATCGTCCTGCGGAGGCTGCTGAGGAGCATTACGTAGCCGAGTTCAGCAACGACGACGGGATCGTGCTGTTCAAATGTCCCCTGGTTTTGGTTGCGCAGCCCAATAACGCATCTGAAGTGATCGCCACGACGCAGACCGTACCGTCTGCAGAATCCATGGCCAGTTATCGCACCATGCGGGTTGTGCAATTCCAATAAAAAAGCGCCCGTGAAGGGCGCTTTGGTGAGTCGTTGACGCGGCGATCAGCGATCCCTGAACTGGGATTCGATCCGCTCGTCCTGACCCTTGACGTCCACGCAGACCGTCGCCGTCGGGCGGGCCAGCAGCCGGGGAATGCCAATCGGGTCGCCGGTCTTTTCGCAGTAACCATATTCCTTGTCAGCGATACGGCGCAACGCGTCATCGATCTTGTGCAGCAGCAGCGACTCGCGCTCGCGCAGGCGCAGATCCAGCCAGTGTTCTTCTTCCGCGGTGGCACGATCTGCCGGGTCGGCGAACACTTCACGCTGGTGCAGGCGTTCCTTGACGTCCAGTTCACGCTCGAGCACCTCGTTGCGCATCTGCAACAGACGGTGCCGGAAGAATTCCAGCTGCGCATCGCTCATATAGTCCTTATCGGACATCTTGCGCACTTGTTCCTCGGTCAGAACACCCTTGGGCGAAACATAGGGTGACTTGCTCGCCGTCGAGCTGCCGGTGGGCTTCTTGCCGCCAGCAACCGGGGACTTCGCCGGCGGCGCTTTTGCGGCAGCCGATGAGGGAACGCTTTTGGTTACCGTCTTGACCGGAGCGACCGGCGCTGATTTGGCCGATTTCGGCGCAGCGGCAGGCGAAGCCTTGCTCAGTGCATTCTTTAGCTTGCTGGCAGCAGCTTTCAGTGAAAAGCCAGTGCTAGGCTTTTTGGCGGGCTGCTTGACGGTTTTGACCACGGCTTTCTTGACCGCGGGAGATTTGGGCGAGGGCTTTGTCGAGGTGACCTTGACCGCTTTCTTTGGCAGAGGCTTCGCCACCGGCTTCTTGGCAACGGGTTTCGCAACCGGCTTCTTCTTCGCTGCACTGGAAGCAACTTTCTTGGATTTCATCCCGCAATTACTCTGAGTTTTGATATGACGACCATTAAAGGTCGCGGTTTATAGCATCGGGGTCAGGCATCGTCAAACCACATTATTTAACATAATATACATTATGAATAAATACGAGCAGAGCCGGACGTTCGAATGACGCCGCCGGCGTCGCCGCCTAACAGCCATGTGTTCGAGCCTCTACAACCAAGCCCACCGTGCTGCGCTACCCGCTACTGACCGGACATAAAAATAAACCCCGCTGAACGCGGGGTTTGGGCGGATACTGAAATCAGATTGAGCTGGTTACTTCACAATCCAGTACACGAGCGCTGCGACCAGGCAATACTTGATCAGGTAGTACGCTGGTTCACTCTTGGCCTTCATCCACTTGCCGAGCCGCCGGATGCTGTAGATGTATGCAAAAACGTGATTCATCGCTCCCAGCTTCTCGCCCGGCATGTTGCGTGACGCAGCGGCTGCCACGGCGACGCGGGCGAACCCCCGGTTCACCGCTCGCGCGATGGCGCCCTTCAACGGACGCTCGATATCGCAGAACAGGATGATCCGATATTGGTCGGTGTTGTTTTCCGCCCAATGGATGTAGGTTTCGTCGAACATCACGTCTTTGCCGTCACGCCACGAGTACATGTTGCCGTCGACGAAAATCCGGCAATCATCCGAATTCGGGGTCACGAGCCCCAGGTGGTAACGCAGCGATCCGGCAAAAGGATCGCGGTGCTGACCCAGTACGCTGCCCGGCTGCAGCACGGTGAACATCGCCGCCTTGACGGAGGGCGTCTGCTTCAACAGCTCCACTGTTCTGGGGCACTGCTCCAAGGCGGACGGAAGATAGTCGCGATACCACTTGAGGTAAAAACGGGTCCAGCCTTTTCGAAAAAACGAATTAAACGCCAGGTCATTCGTGCCATCGGAAGGACGGATCATCCCCTGCCCGTACAGCGCTTGTGCTTCATCGCGGATCACTTGCCAGTTGTCCCGCAACAGCTTCAGATCCGGGAATTGATCGACATCCTGCATCGGCGTGTTGGGGGCGGCCGAACGCCAGTAAACAAAGAGGTTGTAGGGCGCCATGATCGTCGAGTGATCCGTCAGCTGACGCTTCAGGCGATGGCGGATGTTGCCGCGGAAATGGACGTACGTGGTCCCCAGCAAAAACAGCATGAGGATCGCGAGCTTCAGTGCAAGTGGCATCAAGTGTCTCTACCGAAAAATCGGCCAATATTATGAACGCTTCAGCAAAACGGCGTGCGAAGCACGACCACGGCGGATATTGAGCGTTGCCTGGGGCAACGCAAATGCTATGCTTTGAAGCAACAAGCTACGTAATCCAGATACATGATGGAAGATTGCTGATGAGCGCCGAAGCTGCCGTCGATCCGGCATTGTTTGCCCATTTGGTGCCTCTCAACGCCCTGCGTCGGGAAAGTCAGGGTGATCTTGCCAAGAAATCCGCCATCGTGGTTGCGCGCCCCGGCGAATATCTGTTCAAGGTGGGAGATCACGCCAAGCAGGCCTTGTTTGTGCTCTCTGGCGAAATCCACCTTGAAGACGCAGCAGGCAAAGCCATTGCGCGGTTGCGCGGCGGTGAACCGAATGCCAACCATCGCCTGGCGCACCAGTCGCCTCGCAAAGTATCGGCCCGCTGTGTCAGCGAGGTCCGCTACCTGGCCGTGGACGCGGGCCTGCTCGACGTGATGCTGACCTGGGACCAGACCGGCTCCTTCGAGGTCAACGAGCTGAGTGGAAGCGGCTCGGGCGGCACCGATGACTGGATGACCAAATTACTGCAGATGCGGACCTTCCAGCTGGTGCCGCCGTCCAACCTGCAGGCAATGTTCATGCGCATGCAGGAGGTCAAGGTCGAGCCTGGTCAGGTCATCGTCAAGCAGGGCGACGACGGTGATTATTTCTACGTGATCATGGCGGGGCGTTGCATGGTGACGCGTGAAGCGCCCGGACAGAAGCCGATGCGGCTCGCTGAACTGGACACCGGCTCGTGCTTCGGCGAGGAGGCCTTGATTTCCGATTCCAAGCGCAATGCCACGGTTACCATGCTGACTCGTGGCAGCCTGATGCGGCTATCCAAGGATGATTTCCGCAATCTGCTGAATGATCCCCTCTCCCGCCGCATCGGCTTCAACGACGCCAAGAAGATGGTCGATGAAGGCAAGGCAAAATGGCTGGACGTGCGCCTGCCGAGCGAGCACCAGAATCAGAACATTCCCGGCAGTCTCAACATGCCGCTTTACCTGCTGCGCATGAAGCTGGCAACGCTGGACAACAAGGTCACCTACATTGCTTACTGCGATACCGGCCGCCGCAGCTCAGCCGCGGCGTTTGTGCTGACACACAAGGGTTTTGACGCCTACGTGCTCGACAAGGGCATGCCGACGCACTGAGGGCGTCTCGCCCGTTACATCGTGTGCGTGGGGCGATCGGCGCCCAGCGCACCAGCCAGCAGTGTCTCGATCTTCTTTTGCGTCGCCCCGCCGTCCTGGGTGCTGAATTGCACGCCAATGCCCTGCTGGCGCTTGCCCTGCGCTGCGCGGGGCGTCACCCAGACGACCTTGCCCGCAACCGGCAGGCGCTCCGGGTTGTCCATCAACGTCAGCAGGATGAAGACTTCGTCGCCCAGCCGGTATTCCTTGTTGGTGGGGATGAACAGGCCGCCATTCTTGATGAAGGGCATGTAGGCTACGTAGAGCGCACTCTTGTCCTTGATGTTGAGCGTGAGAATGCCGGGCTGCGCGCCGCCTGGACGACCAGGAATACTCATTTCGAATGATCCTCGCTCATTGTCTCGTCTTTATATCCCAATGCCGCTCCACCCGCAGTAATCTACGTCGGTGGATGTCTCGTGATTAAATATTTATCTAAATAATATTTAGATAATAATATAAAACTTCTTCATTGTCGTTGCCTGGGACAGCGGGTGGCGATCAGGCGGCCCTGGCCGGACGCGAAATCCGCCACCAGAGAATCAACAAGGCTTCCACCTGCAGCTGCGGGTTGGCATTGCTGCGCAGGCGCTGCAGTGCTCCAAAGGTTTCCTGGATCATCTGCTCCAGGCCGCGCAGCTGCGCCGCATCCAGCCTGGCTTGCTGGCGAAGCTGCTGGGTGAGCCAGTCCGGCAGCCACTCCAGGAACACGGTGGCGTCGTCCTTGCCGATCGCTCCGGCAAAGGCAAGGGGATCGCGCTTCTGCGCGGCGATGGCCGCCATCTCGCTCGCCCACAAGCGACGGCGCTCAAGCTCACCCGATTCGATCAACGCGCGTGCGCGCAGTGGCGCTCCATGTGCCTGCTCGAGCGCATCGCGTTCGTTCTTGCCCTCGCCAAGCCAGGTCATCGCCGAGGCCGCATCCGGCACCGCCATCCGCACACGCTGGCAACGGCTGCGAAGCGTCGGCAGCAACGCCTGCGGGCGTTCGGAGATCAGGATCAGGTAAGACGCCGGCGGCGGCTCTTCGATGGTCTTGAGCAGCGCATTGACGCCATTGTGGTTGAGCGCATCGGCGGGGTCGATCACGGCGACCTTGGCCTGGCCATAGTGGCTCGACAGCGTCAACCGTTCGCCGAGATCACGCACCTGCTCGATGGCGATATCGCGCTTTTGTTTGCCGGTTTTTTCGTCGACCTCCCGCTGCAGCAGAAAGGCGTTGGGATGCTGTCCCGCGGACAACTGAAGGCAGCTACGGCACTGGCCACAAGCGTACGCGTCGCGTTTCTCGCAAAGCAGAAACGACGTCAGGGCCCTGGCGAAGTGACGCTTGCCGACGCCTTGCGGTCCGGCCAGCAACAAGGCGTGCGCGAGCCGGCCTTCGGTGATCAGTGCCGTCATGCGCCCCCACAACGCCGCTTGCCAGGGGAGAGGCTTGAACAGATCGCTCACAGGCGAGCCTCCAGGACAGCGGCGATCCGCCCCTGCACGGTCTGCGGGTCGGCGGACGTATCGATGACTGTACACCGTTGCGGATCCTGCGCGGCTCGCAACAGGAATTGCTCTCGCACTCGCTGCAGATAGTCGAGTGTCGAAGCTTCGAAACGATTCTGCTCGCCGCGATGACGCGTTCGCGCCAATCCCAGTGCGGGGTCCAGATCGAATACCAGGGTGAGGTCGGGTTTCAGCCCCTTCAACACCAGCGCCTCCAAGCGCTGCAGGTGTTCGACGGCAAGGCCGCCGCCGGCACCTTGATAGGCATAGCTGGAATCCACGAAGCGATCGCATACCACGTCGCAGCCGCGTGCCAGCGCCGGCGCGATAGTCGAGTGCATATGCGCCGCCCGGGCGGCGAACATCAGCAGCAACTCGGCTTCGGCGGGCATGCCCTCCGCCCACTGCGCCAGCACCAGGTTACGGATGGCTTCGGCCAGAGGCGAGCCCCCGGGTTCGCGGGTCATGATCACGTCGCGGCCCCGTTGCTCGAGCCAGGTTTTGACGTAGCGCGCCTGCGTCGATTTGCCTGCGCCCTCGCCGCCCTCCAGCGTAATGAAACGTCCACGCGTCACTGATTTTTTCCCAGCTGAAATTTTTTCACCGCCGCATTGTGCTGATCGAGCGTATCCGAAAACTGATGCGTGCCATCGCCGCGCGCAACAAAGAACAGCGCACTGCCGGTCGCGGGGTGCAGGGCCGCGTGCAGGGAGGCACGCCCGGGCAGACAGATCGGCGTGGGCGGCAAGCCCGTTCGTGTATACGTGTTGTAGGGCGTATCGGTATCCAGATCGCGACGATGCAGGCTGCCATCGTACTGCGGCCCGAGACCATAAATCACGGTGGGATCGGTCTGCAGCTTCATGCCCAGCTTGAGCCTGCGGATGAAAACGCCGGCGACTTCGGCACGCTCGTCGGGAACCGCGGTTTCCTTCTCGATGATCGACGCCATGATCAATGCCTCATCTGCACTGCGGTACGGCAGATCCGGGTCGCGCTGTGTCCATTCCTGCTGCAGATGACGCGACATCTCGCTAAATGCACGGCGCAGAAAGGCTGCGTCTGTCGTGCCTTTGGGGAATCGATAGGTATCTGGGAAAAACCGGCCTTCGGCGCGCAACCCTGGCTGATCCAGTGCGGCCATGACCTGCTGCTCGTCGAGATCCTTGAGCGTATGAACCAGTTCGGGGCTGCCGGCAATGGCGGCGCGCGCCTCGTTGAAGGTCCAGCCTTCGGTCAGCCGCAGCTCATGCAGGACGGTTTTCCCCGAAATCATCAACGCCAGCAGATCGTAGCTGTTCATGCCGGGCGTCAGTTCATATTCGCCAGCCTTGAGCAAGGACGCCTTGCCAGTGATTCGCGCGTAAATCTGCACATAACGAACCAGCCGATCCGCCGGCACGATGTCCTGCGCGCGCAGCGCCATCAGCACGCCATTCAGGTTCTTGCCGGATCCGATTTCAAAGCGCTGTTTCGACTGAAGCTGCAGCGGTGCCTGCATCAACTGTTCGGCGTCCCACCACAGGCCTGCGGCAAGCGCGCAGAGGCACAGCACGAGAATAAAGAGCGATCGCAAGAGCCGGATCATTGCGCCGGAGGCACGACGTTGCACCCTGCCGAGACCGCGCCCAGATCCCACTCCCTCATCTGTGTCCCCTTTTACGTGTTCTTGTTCTTATCGGTCCGGGCATCTCGCCCCTTACCGACCGGCATGATCGTCATGTGCGCGCTGAACACAAGCGTCACCGGCGCAAAGAATGCCCTGCCTGAGTCCCGCGCGCCACGCATGAACTAGTCAGCCGCGCCGAGCGCCAGCAACAAACCGCGTGCCTTGGCATTGGTCTCGGCCAGTTCGGCCGCGGCGACGGAGTCCGCGACGATTCCAGCGCCGGCGCGAAAGCTGGCGACCTCATCCTCGCAGACGAGACTGCGGATCAGGATGTTGCTGTCCATGCGACCGCAGCGCGAAAGATACCCCATTGCACCCGTGTAGGGGCCCCGCCCCACCCCTTCCAGCTCGGCGATGATCTCCATGGCCCGGACTTTGGGACAGCCGGTGATGGTGCCGCCGGGGAATACCGCCTTGAGAATCTCGGCGGGGCCGATGCGGGGCTTCAGGCGCCCGCGGATGTTGGAGACGATGTGGTGGACATGGGCATAGCTTTCCATCGTCATCAGTTCGCTGACCTCGATGCTGCCCGGTTCGCAAACCCGCCCCAGGTCGTTGCGCTCGAGATCGATCAGCATGACGTGCTCGGCGCGTTCCTTGAGACTGCCCATCAGGTGGCTTCTTTGCGCCAAGTCCTCGGCCTCCCCCTGCCCCCGCGGTCGCGTTCCGGCAATCGGTCGCGTTTCCACCACTCCGTCTTCGAAACGAACCAGGCGCTCCGGCGACGAACTGAGAATGGCGCTGTTTTGCCAGCAGGCCAGCCCGGCGAACGGCGCCGGATTGCGCAGCCGTAGTTGCGCATAGACATCCTGGTAATCCACTCCTGCCGCCAACCGTGCCCGCCAGCCGCGCGAGAGATTGACCTGGAAGGTGTCGCCTTCAGCGAGATAACGGTGAATCTGTTCAACGCCGCTCAGGAATCTCTCGGGATCATCGGCGGAAACATCGCTGATTATTTTATTTTTTTCAGTGTCTTGAATCGTATTATTAATGCTGGACTCGAGGTCCCGCTGCAGCGTCTGCAACTGTTCGCGACCGCGTTCCGCGACGAGATGGGTCACACCGAGGCTGCGGTCGTAAATTGCGGCACCCGTGCAACGCACGGCCAGCGCGTTCGGCCAGCGATGCGGTGAACCCGGGAGGCGCAGGCGCGGCTCGATGTGGCCAGCGGCCTCGTAACCGAGATACAGAAACCAGCCACCGACGAAGGGAAGATCGCCGGCAGCCCCGATGCGCGCCTCGAGGAAGCGCTCGGTCAGCTGCGAGAAGAATGCCGCCGCGCCAATCAGGGTTTCGGTCGTTTCGGGGAAGGCGAAGAGGATGTCGTAACGCCCCGACACCGGGTGCCCGGCAACACTCTGCAGCAAAAACGGATAGCGCTGCGGGTGCTGTCGATGAAGAGCAAAAAGATCAACGGCACCAATACGTTCGGCGCGATTGTTCATGCGCCGCGTTAACTCAGGCGAAACGCTTGAAAACGATCGTTCCGTTGGTGCCGCCGAAGCCGAAGGAATTGGACAGCACCACGTCCAGCTTGCGCGCCTTGGCCGTGTGCGGCGTGTAGTCCAGGTCGCAGCCTTCGCTGGGGTTGTCGAGGTTGATGGTCGGCGGCACGACCTGGTCGCGCAGCGACAGGATCGAGAACACGGCCTCGATGCCGCCCGCGGCGCCCAGCAGGTGTCCGGTCATGGACTTGGTCGAACTGACCGAGAGTTTGTAGGCGTGGTCGCCGAATGCCGATTTGATCGCCTGCGTCTCGGCGAGATCGCCAGCCGGCGTGGAGGTGCCGTGCGCGTTGATGTAGTCGACCTGCTCGGGGTTGAGGCCGGCGTCACGCAGCGCATTGACCATGCAGCGCCGGGCGCCATCGCCGCCCTCGGCCGGCAGCGTGATATGGAAGGCATCGCCGGACATGCCGAAGCCGATGAACTCGGCGTAGATGCGCGCGCCACGCTTGCGGGCATGCTCCAGGTCTTCCAGCACGATCACGCCGGCACCATCGCCCAGCACGAAGCCGTCGCGATCCTTGTCCCAGGGCCGGGAGGCCTTCTGGGGATCGTCGTTGCGCGTGGACAGCGCTCGGGCCTGGCAGAAACCCGCCATGCCAGCAGGGCTCGACCCCGCCTCACCGGCCCCAACGATGAAGACGTCGGCGTCACCGGCCTGGATAAGCCGCGCGCCGACGCCCACAGCGTGGGTTGCCGTTGTGCAGGCCGTGACCGTGGCCAGGTTAGGTCCGGTGATCCCCAGGTCGATGGAGATGTAGCCGGAAATCATGTTGATGATGCTGGACGGTACGAAGAACGGCGACACCTTGCGAGGGCCGCCGGCATGCAGCGCCCTGCATTCGTCTTCGATGGTGCCGATGCCGCCGATGCCGGAGCCCACGCAGATACCAATGCGCTCGCGGTTGGCGTCGGTGATCTCCAGTCCAGCGTCCTTGACGGCCTGCTTGGCCGCCGCGACGCCGTACTGGATGAAGGGATCGGTCCGCTTGATCTCCTTCGGTCCCATCCACTCCTCCGCCCGGAAATCCGCCACCAGTCCCGCAAACTTGGTGGAATACGCCGAGACATCGTACTTGCTGATGGGCACGATGCCGGAGCGGCCGGCCAGCACGTTGGCCCACGCAGTATCCAGTGTGGAACCGACGGGCGACACGATGCCCATGCCGGTGACGACGACGCGCCTGCGGCTCATGAGATGACCAGGTTGGAGGAGGGAGAGAGTGCGGCTTACGCCTGCTGGTTGGCGTGCGTCTTGATGTAGTTCAGAACATCCTGGAAGGTCACGATCTTCTCGGCTTCCTCGTCGGGGATGTCGATTTCGAACTCTTCTTCCAGCGCCATCACAAGTTCAACGGTATCCAGGGAGTCGGCACCGAGGTCTTCCACAAAGGAGGCCGTCGGCGTGATCTGATCCTCGCTCACGGAAAGCTGTTCGGCGATGATCTTCTTTACCTTTTCTTCCAAGCTACTCATGCGTCACTCCTGACGGTTTTGGTGTGTTGCTGCCCGCGTATTTTACCGTGAATCGCCGCGCCCACGGGAAGAGCCTGCGGCACTTGACAAAATGGAATCAAATCATCTGCATGCCGCCGTTGACATGCAGAGTTTCGCCGGTGATGAAGCCGGCTTCGGGGCCGGCGAGGAAGGCCACCGCTGCGGCGATGTCCTCGGGCTGGCCCAACCGCTGCACCGGAATCTGGCCGACCAGGGCCGAACGGGTCTGCTCGCCCAGGTCCTTGGTCATGTCGGTCTCGATGAAGCCCGGCGCCACGACGTTGACGGTGATGCCGCGCGAGCCGATCTCACGCGCCAGCGCCTTGGAAAAGCCGACCAGGCCGGCCTTGGCGGCGCAGTAGTTGGCCTGCCCCGCGTTGCCCATCGCGCCGACCACGGAGCCGATGCTGATGATGCGACCGTGACGCGCCTTCATCATGCCGCGCAGCACGGCCTTCGACAGGCGGAACACCGGCGTGAGGTCGGTATCGATCACCTCGCTCCACTCCTCGTCCTTCATGCGCAGCAGCAGATTGTCGCGGGTCACGCCGGCGTTGTTGACCAGGATCGAGACCGTGCCCAGCTCCGCGATCAGCGCCTCGACCGCGGCGGCATTGCGCACATCGAGCACGCGCCCGGCACCGCCGAACTCCTGCAGCGCCGCGCTGATCGCCGCCGCACCGCTCTCACTGGTCGCGGTGCCGATAACCTTGGCGCCATCCCGCGCCAGGCGCAGCGCAATGGCCCTGCCGATACCGCGGCTGGCGCCGGTGACCAACGCCAACTGTCCTTGCATGCTCATATGAAGTGCTCCGTCATGGCCACCCGCTCCCGTTCAGCCAAGAGCGAATGTTGTTATATTATATTAATAATTTTTAATTTCGATAAATAAATAATAACAAACTTTCAAGCCGCCATGTCAACAGCGGGTGGCGTCGATTTACACCCGCGCCAGCTCGGCCGCAGCCGCCAGGCCGCCCGCGTCTTCCAGCGGTAGCGTCTTGGCGTCGGCCACGATGCGCTTGCCCAGTCCGCACAGCACCTTGCCGGGCCCGCACTCCAGGAACAGCGACAGGCCGGCGCCGTGCAGGTTCTGGATCGTCTCGGTCCAGCGCACCGGGCGGTACAACTGCTCGGTCAGCGCCTGCCGGATACCGGCCGCATCGGCGCGAGTCTTGGCGTCGAGATTGTGTGACACCGGTATTGCAGGCGGATGAATGCGCGCGTCGGCCAGGCGCGCGGCGAGCTTGGCGGCAGCATCCTTCATCAGCGAGCAATGCGAGGGCACGGACACTGGCAGTTTCATGATCATGCGCGCGCCGTGCGCCTTGCCGTTGGCGGTAAGCCAGTCCAGCGCCGCAGTCTGGCCGGCGACCACCACCTGCCCCGGCGCGTTGAAGTTGACCGGCTCCAGCACTTCCGGGCCGGGATAAGCCTTGCACAGCGCTTCGACCTTGTCGTCGTCCAGGCCGATCACGGCGGCCATGCCGCCGGTGCCGGCGGGAACCGCCGCCTGCATGAGTTGGCCGCGCAGCTCGACCAGCTTCAGCGCCTCTGCGAAATCGAGCGCGCCGGCGGCGACCAGGGCCGTGTACTCGCCCAGGCTGTGTCCGGCCAGCGCCGCCGGTTGCGGCAAGCCCTGCGCCTGCCAGGCGCGCCAGACGGCGATGCCCGCCGCCAGCAGCGCAGGCTGCGTACGCTCGGTGCGGTTGAGGTCCTCGGCCGGCCCGTCCTTGACCAGTCGCGTCAGATCCCAGCCCAGCACGTCCGAGGCCTCGGCGAAGGTCGTCGCGATCTCGGGCGCGCTGTGTCCCGAGAGCATGCCGACGGCCTGGGAACCCTGACCGGGGAAGAGCATCGCGTAGTTCATTACGTATCGTTTCCTGATTTCAGGGAAAAAGTTTCGGTCCGCGTAAAGCTGCGCAAGATTACGCCGTAGGCCAGCGCGGTGAGTGCGCCAAACAGGTGAGACTCCAGCACCACGCGTCCTCCCAGTGCCTGCTCGTCGGAGACCGGCACACCGGCGAAGAATTCCCAGCCCAGCTTGCCCAGCAGGTACAACAGGCAGCCCAGCGCGATGAGGTCACCGCGTCGCACCTGCGGAACCAGACCGAGCACGAACAGGCCATGAATCACGCCGGACATGCCGACATAGGTCTGCAGCTGCGGCGCGAAAAAGTATAGGCCGAGACTCATGCCCAGCGACAAGACCAGCAGCCGCCGCACCCACACCGCCGCCGGCAGCGGTTCCGGACACAGCATCACGTAGACCGCGAGCCCCATCTCGTTCAGGAACAGATGCCACCATCCCAGGTGCACGAAGCTGCCGCTGAGCAGTCGCCACCACTGCCCGGCGGCGATCTGCGCGCGGTCGTAGCACAGCGCCTCGCGCCCGGCGTCGCCCAGCAGCTGCAGCAGCAGCAGCACGGCCATCAGCACCAGCGGCGCGCCCCAGGTGCGGACCGAGGCCAAGGGGGCTTCTGCTATCATCCGCGAAGACGTTTCCACGCTGACTCCAGACGACTCAAACCCATGCAAAATTCCGTTCCACGCGCATCGCAGCGCGGCTTCACGTTGATCGAAATCATGGTGGTGGTGGTGATCCTCGGCATCCTGGCCGCCGTGGTGGTGCCGCGCATTATGGACAGACCCGACGATGCGCGCATCGCCAAGGCCAAGCAGGATATCCGCGTGCTGGAGTCCGCGCTCAACCTGTACAAGCTCGACAACTTCTACTATCCGAGCACGCAGCAGGGTCTGGAAGCGCTGGTGACCAAGCCTTCCGGCGAACCGCAGCCGAAGAACTACAAGCAAGGCGGTTACATCAAATCGCTGCCTAAGGATCCCTGGGGCAATCCCTATCAGTACCTCAGCCCCGGCGTGAAGAGCGACGTCGACATCTTCACCCTGGGCGCCGACAACCAGCCGGGCGGCGAAGGCGCGGCGGCCGACATCGGCAACTGGAACCTCGGCAACTGAAGCGCGGCCAGCAGATCGCGCGGTGAACATCCCCCGGCGCCAGTCTCGCGGCGGCAGCGCCGGGTTCACGCTGATCGAAATCCTGGTGGTGGTGGTGATCATCGGCATCATCGTCACCTTCGCCACGCTGTCGATCGGCAACCGCGCGCTGGATGATCGCCTCGAGACCGAATCCGAGCGCCTGCAGCAGCTCCTGCAACTGGCCTCGGAGGAAGCGGAGACCAAGGGCATCGAACTCGGCTTCCGCTACACCGCCGAGGGCTACGCCTTCTACGCCACCGGCAAGACCGGCAAGTGGGAACCCTACCCGACCACGGGCCCGCTGCGGCCTCGCGTATTGCCGCAGCCGTTCTACCTCGAGTTACAGGTCGAAGGACGGCCGGTGCCGCCCGCAGTCGACGCGCAGGACGGCAAGGAAACCAAGATCGAGCCGCAGTTCCTGCTGTTGTCGAGCGGCGATATCACCGCGGCCGCGCTCGACCTGAAGGCGCCAGGCTACGCGCCGCACTATCACATCGAATGCAGCGAACTGGGCAAGGTCACGCGCACGCGTGTCGAGGAGGGCTCGTGAAGACCTCTCGCGGCTTCACGCTGATCGAGATCCTCGCCGCCGTCGCCGTGCTGGCCATTGCCCTGGCGGCGATCCTCTCCGGCATGGCGCGCTACGCCGAGAACGCCGGCTACCTGCGCGAGAAGATGCTCGCGACCTGGGTCGCGCACAACCGCATGACCGAGCTGGAACTGCGGCCGGGCTGGCCCGACATCGGCCGCAGCGATGACAAGGTCGACATGGCCGGCTTCACCTGGAAGTGGCAGGCCGAGGTCAAGGCCACGCCGGACGACAAGCTGCGCCGGGTCGACCTGAGTGTCATGCGCCCCGACCAGCCCGACGCCGCGCTGATCCAGCTTTCCGGCTTCTTCACCAACCACCCATGATGCGCGCCCGCGGCTTCACCCTGCTGGAACTGATCGTGGTGATCGCGATCTTCGGCATCATGGCGGCGATGGCCTATGGCGGGCTCAACTCCGTGCTGCAGACCCGTGCCCGCGTCGAGCAGTCGCTGTCCCGCACCGCGCAGTACCAGAAGGCCTGGATGCGCTTGCGCAACGATTTCCAGGAGGTGCGCAACCGGCCGGTGCGCGATGCCTACGGCGACCTGCAGCCCGCATTCAGCGGCAACCGCGACGGCCGCGTCGATTTCACCCACGCGGGTTGGCGCAATCCGCTGCTGCAGCCGCGCGCGGGGCTGGAGCGCGTGTTCTACCACTACAACGACAAGGACAAGACCCTGGTGCGCAGCAGCTACCGCGTGCTCGACCAGGCGCAGGACTCCAAGCCGGTCGACAACCCGATTCTCGACCGCGTCACCGACATCAGCTGGCGCTATCTCGATACCTCGCGCGAATGGCAGACCACCTGGCCGCCGAGCACCACCGCGACGAGCACGCCCAGCGCCGCCACGGTGGCGGCGCAGGCGCCGCCGCTGGCGGTGGAGCTGACGCTGCACACGGAAGACCTCGGCGCCCTGCGCTTCCTGTTCCGGCTCGGTCTCGATCCGCTGCCCAAGGATCTCAAGACCGGCTATGTGGACCTGGCCACGCAGGCGACCGGCGCCACAACCACCACCACGAACACGAACACGACCACCACGAACGGCAACACGGAGGCGAAGTGAAGTCCGCCGCCGCCCGCCCCACGTCGCCAGGCGCCACCCGCTCGACTGCTAAAGTGCGGTCAGAGTGTTATAAAAAAATAACTGAAAATATATTTGCATTATCTTTTATAACAGCCTCGGCGCCGCCTGAAGCCAGAGCGGGTGGGCTTTCACGGCGCCTTGACCGCCGCCGCGAAACCGGCGTGGCCCTGGTCACGGCCATTCTGGTGGTGGCACTGGCCAGCATCGCCGCCGCCGCGATCCTCAGCGCCGCCAACATCGCCATCCATCGCGCGGGCAACCTGCAGGATTCCGAGAAAGCCTGGTGGTATGCCGACGGCGTGGAGGCCTGGGTCGCCACCATCCTGGAACGCGACGCCAAGGACAACAGCACCGATTCGTTCAAAGATGCCTGGGCCAAGCCCGTCGATTACCTGCCGGTGGACGAGGGCTACGTCAAGGGACGCATCGACGATCTCCAGGGACGCTTCAACCTCAACAACTTCGGCGACGCCGACCCGCAGCGTTACAAGGTCTATGTCGCCCTGTTCGAGCGCCTGCTGCAGAACATCGAGGGCGCCGATCCGTCTCAGGCGCAGCCGCTGGCGGCCGCAATCCGCGACTGGATCGACAGCGACAGCGATCCCACCGGCTACGATGGCGCCGAGGATTCCGAGTATCTGTCCCACGCTCCGCCGTACCGCACCCCCAACCGGCCGATGGAAAGCGTCAGCGAGGTGCTGGCGGTCAAGGGCATGACCCGCGAGCTGTATGATCGGCTGACCCATTGCGCGTCCACGCCGGCAGGGCCGGTGAGCTGCATCACCGCGCTGCCGGTCTATCCGACCGCCATCAATCTCAACACCGCGCCCGAACCCCTGCTGCGCGCACTGAGCAAGCAGCCGACCGGCGCGCTCGACCTGTTCCTGCGCGATCGCAACATCAAGCCGCTGGAAAACGCCGCCGACGCCTTCAACGCGCCGCCGGCGGGCTTTCTCACCGCCGCCGACGGCATCACCCAGAAGATGGTCACCGTGCAGAGCGATTTCTTCCTGCTGCGGGCCGAGGTGTTCATAGGCAGCGGGCGTCTCGCCCTGTATAGTTTCTACTGGCGGCCCTCGCAGGGCGCCACCATCGTGCTGGGACGCAGCACGGACATCGAATAAACATCCGAACTTGCGCGAAATCCTCTACATCCGCCTGCATTCCGGAGCCGCGGACGCGGTCTGCGCCTACAGCGTTGCGCGTCCCGACGCGGCACTGTCGTTCGCAGTGCACCGCGCGCCGCTGGGCGAGATCCTCGCGCATGCCGGTACACGCCGTGTGATCGTGCTGGTGCCCGGCGCCGATGTGCGCCTGACCCGCATCACCGTGCCGGCGCGACAGCCCGCCAAGGTCCTGCAGGCCGCACCCTACGCGCTGGAAGATCAGCTGGCAGAAGACGTCGACACGTTGCATTTCGCGCTGGGTCCGAGGCAGGCCGACGGCAGCCATCCGGTCGCGGTCGTGGCCCGCGCGCGGATGGACGAATGGCTCGCCGCATTCCGCGAGGCCGGCGTGCAGCCGGAAGCACTGATCCCGGAAACGCTGTGCCTGCCGGAGACGCAGGACCAGCGCTGGAGCGCGCTCGCCGAGCCCGGCCAGGTCACCGTGCGCTCGGCCGCTTACAGCGGTTTCGGTTGCCTCGACGGTGACCTGCCGCTGTTCATGGAACTGGCCGATCCGGACAAGCAGGCGCAGCTCCGCATCCTGATGCCGCGAAACTTCGACGGCGACTTCACGGCGCTGGGCTGGCCGGTGGAATTGCTGCCGGGCTTCGTCGAGCCGCTGGAGGCCCTGCTGCAGCATTTGCACCTCGAGCACAGCATCAACCTGCTGCAGGGCGCCTATTCGCAGCGCGAGAGCCTGCGCCGCTTGTGGCAACCCTGGCGCGTCGCCGCCGCGCTCGCCGTCGTGTGGCTTGTCGTGGCGGCGCTGGATCACGGCATCGAGGTGATCCGGCTCAAGCACGCCGTCGCTGCCCAGCAGCAGGCAAACGTGCAGCGCTATCAGCAGATCTTCCCCGGTGAAACGCGCATCGTCGATCTGGCGGCGCAGGCCGAGCAACAGATGGCCCGACTCAAGGGTGGCGGCGCGCACGGCAGTTTCCTGCCCCTGCTCGAACAATTGTCCGGCGCGCTGACCGCGACCCCCGGTCTGCAAACGCAGGCACTGCAATTCCGCGATGGCGCGCTGTTCGTATCGCTGACGGGCACCGATCTGCAGCAGCTCGAATCCCTGCGTGGCTGGTTTGCGCAGCACACCGGCGCGCAACTGGATGTGCAGTCGGCCAACGCGGGCAACGACGGCGTGCAGATCCGCATCAAGCTTACGCCCGCATGAACGCCTATCTGACCGCTCTGCAGGACTGGTTCCGTGGCCTCGCCGCCCGCGAGCGCGTGATGGTCGCGTCCTGCGCCGTCGTCGTCGCCGTTACCGTGCTGTTCCTCGGCATCTGGGAGCCTCTGGTCAAGGCGCACCGCAAGTACGAAGTCGATCTCGCCGCAGCGCGCGCCCTGGGTCAGCGCCTGGAGGTGATTGCCGCACAGGCGCAGAGCGCTCACGGTACGTCCGGCGCGGCGCCGGTGGCCACGGGCCTTTCGCTGCTCAGCGCGGTCGACCAGGCCGGAAAGTCCGGCGTATTGACCAAGCCGCTGACGCGGATACAGCCCGAGGGCGACAACGAGGTGAAGGTCTGGATCGACGGGGTCAGTTTCGATGCGCTGCTGCGCTGGATCGGCGAGCTGGAGCTCCGCTACGGCATCGACGCGCAATCCGTCGATATTGAAAAAGATGCCACGCCGGGTCAGGTCAACGCGCGGCTGTCCCTGGTGCGCTCATGAAACGCCGCTGGTACGTTGTCGCGGCGTCGATGACTTTCCTGCTGGGGCTGGTCTGGCAGGCACCGGCGGCGACCCTCTACGCCTGGTTCTCCGCCAAGCAGGCCAATGCCGGCGCGGCGCTGTATGGCGTACAAGGCAGCGTCGGCGACGGCCGCGCGTCCAGTCTGCGCGTCAACGCACAGCCCCTGCTCGACGATCTGCACTGGCACTGGACACTCTGGCGCCTGCTGCTGGCGCAGGCGGCCTTCCGCCTCGATGGCGGTGGCGAGCAGGCATCGCTGGAGGGACGGATTGCCGTGCTGCCGACGGGCGGCGTCAATTTGGACGGCCTGCATGCGCGCTTGCCGCTGAAGACCCTGCTGGTCGGGGCGGGTCAGCCCTACCTCCCGCTGGATGGCCGCGCTGCGCTGACGCTCGACACACTGAAAATCCGCAGCCATCAGCTGCGCGCCGCGGAAGGCACGGTGCAGCTCCAGGGCCTGGCCTGGACGCTTGCGGCCAGTCCCGTGAACCTCGGTGATTTCAAGGCCGATATCACCACCGATCACGACGACATCGTCGCGAAGATCGAATCGGTCGGTCCCGGTCCCGTCGAAGCCAACGGCGAGCTCAAGCTGACGCCTGACCAGAACTACAATTTCCATCTTCAGTGGCGTCCGCGCGCGGACGCCAGCGCCATGGTGCGCAATCTTGTCGGTTCGACCGGCACGCCCGACAGCCAGGGCTGGTTCCATCTGCGCCAGCAGGGGCGCCTGCCGTGACTTGGTCAGCACATGTCGTGGTCGCCTGCATCGTCGAGCGCGACGGCAAGTTCCTGCTGGTCGAGGAAGACATCGGCGGCGCGCAGGTGCTGAATCAACCGGCGGGTCATTGGGAGGCCGGCGAGACGCTGGTCGAAGCGGCTCGACGCGAGACGCTGGAGGAAACCGGCTGGGAGGTGGAGCCCACCCATGTCCTGGGCATCTACGAGTTCAAGCCGCCGGAACTCGAGTACACCTTCCTGCGCATCGCCTTCATCGCCGAGGCGCAACGCCACCATCCGCAACGCCCGCTCGATCATGGCATCGTCGGTCCGGTCTGGCTCGACCGCGCACAGCTGCAGGCTTGCGCCTCGCGTCATCGCAGCCCTTCCGTGCTGCGCTGTGTTGACGACTATCTGAATGGTCAGCGCTATCCGCTGTCGATGATCGCGCATCTGACCGCCGCGACATGAGTGCGCCGCATGTCGTCGTCGGCATGTCCGGCGGCGTCGATTCCTCGGTTTCCGCCTGGCTGCTGAAGGAACAGGGCTATCGGGTCTCCGGCCTGTTCATGGTCAATTGGACCGAGGACGAGGAGGGTTACTGCACGGCCGCCGAGGATTATCAGGATGCGCGTGCGGTCTGCGAAGAACTTGCGATCCCGCTGCATCGTGTCGATTTTTCCGCCGAGTACCGCGAGCGCGTGTTCAGCCGTTTCCTCGCCGACTACGCGGCCGGCAAGACCCCCAATCCCGATGTGCTGTGCAACCGCGAAGTGAAGTTTCAGCCGTTCCGCGAGCACGCCTTGCGGCTGGGCGCGGATTTCATTGCCACCGGCCACTACGCACGCATCGCCCACGGACCGGACGGCCCGCGCCTGCTGAAAGCGGTGGATGGCAACAAGGATCAGACCTATTTTCTCGCCGCGGTGGACCGTGAGCACCTGCGCCAGGTGCTGTTTCCCATCGGCGGACTGACCAAGCCCGAGGTGCGTGCGCTGGCGCAACGTGCGGGACTGCCCAACCACCGCAAGAAAGACTCCACGGGCATCTGTTTCATCGGCGAGCGTGAATTTCGCGCCTTCCTTGCCAACTATCTCAAGCCGGACCCCGGCCCCATCGTCGACGAATCCGGGGCCATTGTCGGCCGGCACCAGGGGCTGACCTACTACACGCTGGGACAGCGCCGGGGGCTGCAGATCGGCGGCCAGCGCGGCGCCCGCGAAGCCCCCTGGTACGTGATCGCCAAGCATCCAGCAACGCGGCAACTGGTGGTGTCCCAGGATGCGCAACATCCGCTGCTGATGAGCCAGCGCCTGCGGACCGAGGGTTTTCACTGGATTCGCCGGCCGCGAGAGCTGGTTGGTCTGCTGACGGCGCGCATCCGTCATCGTCAGGCGCTGCAGGCCTGCACCATCACTGCGGAGACCACGGCGGGGGTGGAAATCCGCTTTGATCAGCCACAGCGCGCCGCAGTGCCCGGGCAGTACCTGGTGCTCTACGCCGGCGAAGAATGCCTGGGCGGCGGTGAAATCTCGGCGGCGGCGTGAAATGCGAAAACGCCCCGGATTTTCAACGCCATCCGGATTTCGGCTGGGCAATTCCAGTATAATTTCGCGCGCTTTAATCGCATCTGCTCAGCCTCCCCTGCGCAATATTCGCTGAACTGCCTAGCCACCACGGAGTGATCGCCATGACGGACAGCTTCAAGGCCAAGTCCACCCTCAAAGTCGGTTCCAAGACCTACAGCTATTTCAACCTCAAGGCACTGGAGCCGAAGTACAACCTCGCCCGCCTGCCCTACTCCATCAAGGTGCTGCTGGAAAACCTGCTGCGTCATGAAGACGGCGTCAACACCACCAAGGCTGATATCGAAACGCTGGCCGGTGCCGATTTCAAGAAGCTGCCTGCCAAGGACATCAACTTCACGCCTGCGCGCGTGATCCTGCAGGATTTCACCGGCGTGCCCTGCGTCGTGGACCTCGCCGCCATGCGCGATGCGATCACCAAGCTCGGCGGCAACGCCGCCAAGGTCAACCCGTTGTGCCCCGTGGAACTGGTCATCGACCACTCGGTCATGATCGACCACTATGGCAACAAGGACGCGCTGGACCTGAACGCCAAGGTCGAATTCCAGCGCAACGAAGAGCGCTATACCTTCCTGCGCTGGGGCCAGGAGGCGCTCAAGAACTTCAAGGCCGTTCCGCCGGACACGGGCATCGTCCACCAGGTCAACATCGAGTATCTCGCGCGGGTCGTGTTCGAGAACAGCGAAGGCCTGCTCTACCCGGATAGCTGCTTCGGCACCGACAGCCACACCACCATGGTGAACGGCATCGGCGTGCTCGGCTGGGGCGTCGGCGGCATCGAGGCCGAGGCCGCGATGCTCGGCCAGCCGTCCTCCATGCTGATTCCCGAAGTGATCGGCGTGCGCGTCACCGGCAAGCTGGCCGAGGGCGCCACCGCCACCGACCTCGTGCTGACCGTGACCGAGATGCTGCGCAAGCGCGGCGTGGTCGAGAAGTTCGTCGAGTTCTTTGGTCCGGGCCTGGCCAACCTGTCGGCCTCCGACCGCAACACCATTGCCAACATGGGGCCCGAGTACGGCGCTACCTGCGGCATCTTCCCGATCGACGGCGAAACCCTGAATTACCTGCGCCTGACCGGCCGCAACGACGAGCAGATCGCCGTCGTCGAAGCCTACGCCAAGGCCCAGGGCATGTGGTGGACGCCGGACGCACCGGAAGCCGAATACACCGACGTGCTGCACCTGGACCTCGGCAGCATCAAGCCTTCGCTCGCGGGCCCCAAGCGCCCGCAGGATCGCGTGCTGCTCGGTGACGTGAAGGCCAACTTCCGCAAGGCTTTCGAAGCCGAGCAGAAACTGCGTCCCTCCAAGGGCCCGGCCACGGTCACCGACAACGGCCAGACCTTCCAGCTCAAGGATGGCGCGGTGATGATCGCCGCGATCACGTCCTGCACCAACACCTCCAACCCCTCCGTGCTGATCGGCGCCGGCCTGCTCGCCAAGAAGGCGCGCGCGCTGGGTCTCAAGAGCCAGCCCTGGGTCAAGACCTCGCTGGCCCCTGGCTCGCTGGCGGTCACCGAGTATCTGAAGAAGGCCGGTTTGATCGAAGACCTCGAAAGCCTGGGCTTCTACGTCACCGCCTACGGTTGCACCACCTGCATCGGCAACTCCGGCCCGCTCAACGAACCGCTGGGCAAGGCCATCCAGGACAACACGCTCAGCGTCTCGGCCGTGCTCTCGGGTAACCGCAACTTCGAAGGCCGCGTCCATCAGGACGTGCGCATGAACTATCTGGCCTCGCCGCCGCTGGTCGTGGCATACGCCATCGCCGGCACCACCGACATCGATCTCACCTCCGAGCCGATCGGCAAGAGCAAGGATGGCAAGGACGTGTTCCTCAAGGACATCTGGCCTTCCAATCAGGAGATCCAGGAAGCGGTCGCCAAATCGGTCACCAGCGAGCTGTTCAAGAAGAGCTACGCCGACGTGCTCAAGGGCGACGCCCGCTGGCAGTCGATCAAGGTCGCAAAATCGGAAACCTACAGCTGGGATGCCAAGAGCACCTACATCCAGAATCCGCCGTATTTCGCCGGCATGACCATGACGCCGCCGGGCATCCAGCCGATCAAGAACGCGCGCGCGCTGGCCGTGCTGGGCGACTCGATCACCACCGACCACATCTCGCCGGCCGGCGACATCAAGAAGGACGGCCCCGCGGGCAAGTATCTCGAAGCGCATGGCGTGAAGAAGGCTGACTTCAACAGCTTCGGTTCGCGCCGCGGCAACCACGAGATCATGATGCGCGGCACCTTCGCCAACACCCGCATCAAGAACGCCATGACCCCGGGCGTCGAGGGTGGCGTGTCCCGCCACTACAACGGTGCCGCCGGTCCGGTGGAGCCGATCTACGACGTGGCCATGAAGTATCAGAAGGAAGGCACCCCGCTGGTCGTGCTGGCCGGTAAGGAGTACGGCACCGGTTCGTCGCGCGACTGGGCGGCCAAGGGCACCATCCTGCTGGGCGTCAAGGCCGTGATCAGCGAGTCCTTCGAGCGCATCCACCGCGCCAACCTGGTCGGCATGGGTGTACTGCCGCTGAACTTCGTCGATGGTCAGAACGCCGCGTCGCTCGGCCTGGACGGATCGGAAGTGTTCGATTTCGACGGCCTCAGCAACGGCGCCAAGGAAGTCAACGTCACCGCCAAGAAGGCCGACGGCAAGACCGTCTCCTTCAAGGCCAAGGTGCGTATCAACACGCCGATGGAATGGGAGTACTACCAGCACGGCGGCGTGCTGCAGTACATGCTGCGCCAGATGGCCAAGTCGGCCTGATTGGCATCAATCGTGCTGTGACCCAGGGGGCGGCAAAGATGCCGCCCCTTTTGTTATCGGAAATCGGAACATGACCAAAAGAGTGGTATTCAACCAGAAGGGCGGCGTCGGCAAGACCACCATCGTCTGCAACCTGGCGGCGATCGCCGCGTCGCGCGGACTGCGGACCCTGGTGATCGACCTCGATACGCAGGGCAACGCGACGCAATACCTCATGGGCGGCAGCACCGCGAAACCGGATCGCACCATCGCCGACTTCTTCGAATCGACGCTGTCGTTCTCCCTGCAGTCGCAACCCTTCGTGGCCTACGCCAGCAATACGCCGTTCGAGAATCTCGACGTGGTCGCCGCCGATCCGCGGCTGGAAGAATTGATCGTCAAGCTCGAGGCCAAGCAGAAGATCTACAAGCTGCGCGACGCGCTCAAGCGGCTCAAGGGTTACGATGCCGTTTTCATCGACACGCCGCCCGCGCTCAACTTCTACAGCCGCTCGGCCCTGATTGCCTCGGACCGCTGCCTGGTTCCGTTCGATTGCGATGAGTTCGCGCGCCAGGCCCTCTACACCCTGCTCGACAACGTGCAGGAAATCCGCGCCGATCACAACGATGACCTGGAGATCGAGGGCATCATCGTCAACCAGTTCCAGGCGCGCTCCAAGCTGCCCACGCGGATGGTCGAAGAACTCAAAGCCGAGGGACGTCCGATCCTGCCGCAGATGCTGGGCAGTTCGGTCATCGTCAAGGAATCACATGAGCATCACACGCCGCTGATCTTTCTCGACGCCAGCCATCGTGTCACCAAAGAATACGTGGCGCTGTACGAGGCACTGAAGCCCTGACGCAAAAAAGCCCCGCATCGCGGGGCTTTTTATTGCACCCTCCGGCTTAGCCGGCGGCGGCGCGTGTTTCGGCGTTCTCGTAGACGATGAACGGCTTGACCTCGCCCTTCACCACCGCCTCGTCGACAACCACCTTGCTGACGTTCTGCATCGACGGCAGGTCGTACATCACGTCCAGCAGGATGTTTTCGAGAATCGTACGCAGGCCGCGCGCGCCGGTCTTGCGTTCCTTGGCCTTGCGCGCCACGGCCCGCAGCGCATCCTCGCGGATTTCCAGCTGGCAGTTCTCCATCTGGAACAGCTTGGCGTACTGCTTGACCAGGGCGTTCTTCGGTTCCTTGAGGATCGACATCAGCGCCGCCTCGTCGAGCTCTTCGAGCACCGCCAGCACCGGCAGGCGCCCGACGAACTCCGGAATCAGGCCGAAGCGGACCAGATCGTCTGGCTCGATGCTGCCGAGCAGCTGATTGATCTGCTTGGCGTCGCTCTTGCTCTTGACCTCGGCGTTGAAGCCGATGCCGGCCGTGGCGCTGCGGTTCTGGATGATTTTCTCCAGGCCAGCGAAAGCGCCACCACAGATGAACAGGATGCCGGCGGTATTGACCTGCAGGAACTCCTGCTGCGGATGCTTGCGCCCGCCCTGGGGTGGCACGCTGGCGATGGTGCCCTCAATCAGCTTGAGCAGCGCCTGCTGCACGCCCTCGCCGCTGACGTCGCGGGTGATCGACGGGTTCTCGGATTTGCGCGCGATCTTGTCGATCTCGTCGATGTAGACAATGCCACGCTGCGCCTTCTCCACGTCGTAATCGCACTTCTGCAGCAGGCGCGCGATGATGTTCTCGACATCTTCGCCGACATAGCCGGCCTCGGTCAGCGTGGTTGCGTCGGCGATGGCGAACGGCACATCGAGGAGGCGCGCCAGCGTTTCCGCCAGCAGCGTCTTGCCGGAGCCGGTGGGCCCGATCAGGAGGATGTTCGATTTGGCCAGTTCAACGCCGTCGGTGACGCCTTTGACCGACTGGCGCTTGTAATGGTTGTAGACCGCGACCGAGAGAACCTTCTTGGCTTTCTCCTGGCCGATCACGTACTCGTCGAGCACCGCGCGAATTTCCTGCGGCTTCGGCAGGCCACGCGCGCCCTGCGGCTTGGCATGGACCTCTTCGCGGATGATGTCGTTGCAGAGGTCGACGCACTCGTCGCAGATATAGACCGAGGGGCCCGCGATCAGCTTGCGGACCTCGTGCTCGCTCTTGCCGCAGAAGGAGCAGTACAGCACCCGCCCGTTATGTGAACCTTTTGCTTCGCTGGTCATCGCACAGTCCTGACGCCCTCGATAAACCGAGGTCACACCATGTATATCACAGTGTCATTTGATTGAAAAATAGATAAAACCGGCTGTCGACGACCATCAGGCCGCCGGCGCGGCCCGCTTATCCAGAATCTGGTCGATGAGACCGTATTCCTTGGCCTGTTCGGCGTTCATGAAGTAGTCGCGCTCGACGTCACGCTCGATTTTTTCCAGCGGCTGGCCAGTGTGCTCGGCATAGAGACCGTTGAGGCGATTGCGCAGGTAGAGAATTTCCTTGGCCTGGATCTCGATATCGGTCGCCTGACCCTGTGCGCCGCCCGAAGGCTGGTGGATCATGACGCGGGAGTTGGGCAGACAGTAGCGCTTGCCCTTGGCGCCGGCCGAGAGCAGGAAGGAACCCATGCTGCAGGCCTGACCGATGCACATCGTCGCCACGTCGGGCTTGATGAACTTCATCGTGTCGTAGATCGACAGACCCGAGGTGATCACACCGCCCGGCGAGTTGATGTACAGGTGAATGTCCTTATCCGGGTTCTCGGATTCCAGGAACAGCAGCTGCGCCACCACAAGATTGGCGACGTGATCGTCGATGCCGCCGACCAGGAAGATCACGCGCTCCTTGAGCAGGCGCGAGTAAATATCGAATGCACGTTCGCCGCGGGCTGTCTGCTCCACCACCATCGGTACCAGGTGCTGGGCGCGGGTCAGGATATCGGTCATGTAGTGTTCCTGGTCGTACGGATAGGAGTGAGTAAATGCGCCGGGGACGCGTTGCGACACGTCCCCGGCACCACCGGATTAAGCTTGGGCTTGCTGCTGCGGTTTCAAGAGCTCGTCCAGCGACATGGCCACCGCGGTCGGCGCAACGCCGGCGACGAGGCTGTCGACCACCTGGTCTTCCAGCACCATCGCGCTCAGACCCTGCATCAGGTCCTGACGGCTGCGGTAGAACTGCTTGACCTGCTCCGGCTGCTCGTAATCGCCGGCCATGTCGCTCAGCGCCTTCTCGACGCGGGCGGCGTCCAGCTTGATCTCGCGATTCTTGATGACCTCGCCGATCAGCAGGCCCAGCGCCACGCGGCGGCGCGCCTGCGGCTCGAACAGCGCGTCGGGGAGCAGTTCCTTGAGCTTGTCCTCGTTGATCTTGGCCATGTTCATGCGGGCGCCGGCTTCCTGGCGCATGCGCGGGATTTCCTGCTCGATCAGGGCCGCCGGCACATCGATCGGATTGATCGCCAGCAACTGGTCCAGCGCCTGCGACTTGAGCCGGTTCTGGATGGCCTTGTCGCGCTCCTTCTCCAGGGCCGCACGACCCTTGGTGCGCAGCGCGTCAACGCCCTCGCCCTCGGCCACGCCGTGCGCCTTGAGGAAATCCGCGTCGATTTCCGGCAGCTTCGGCTCCTTCACGGCCTTGAGCGTCACCGCGAACTGCGCGGTCTTGCCACGGAGGTTCTCCGCACGATAGTCCTCGGGGAAGCTCACATCGACGCTGAACGATTCGCCAGCGGCGTGGCCGGCAATACCCTTCTCCAGGTCCGGCAGGAACTGGCCCTGGCCGATTTCAAACGTGATGTCCTTGCCCTCGCTGCCGGCAAACGCCACGCCATCCAGCGTGCCGAGGAAATCGACGGTCACGCTGTCGCCGTCCTGGGCGGCGCGGCTGACGTCGTTCAGCGTACGGCGCGCCTTGCGCAGGTTGTCGACCAGCTTGTCGACATCGGCTTCCGTGACTTCGACGGCCGGCTTCTCGATCTTCAGGGACGACAGGTCGGCCAGCTTGATCTCCGGGTAGACCTCGAAATGGGCCACGTACTCCAGCGCTTCGCCGGGCTTCTCGACCGTGATATCGATCTTCGGCATGCCGGCCGGATTGACACCCGCCTGGCCAAGCGCTTCCGGGTAGGTCTGCTGCACGATGTCGGACACGGCGTCGAGGCGGGCCGACTCGCCGTACTGCTGCTGGATCACGCTAAACGGTGCCTTGCCCGGACGGAAGCCGGGGATTTTCGCGCGCGCTGCCATGCGCTTGAGGCGCTCGCCCACCGCCTGGCTGACGCGCTCGGCCGGAACGCGAACACGCATTTGCCGGCGCAGGCCGCCCGGCGCTTCAACATGAACTTCCATTGCAAGAACCCGATTGATGATGGTGAAACCGCGAAGGGATGAAACCCGCTGGTGCGAACGGAGGGACTCGAACCCCCACGCCAAAGGCGGCAGAACCTAAATCTGCTGCGTCTACCAATTCCGCCACGCTCGCGAGAGCGGCGAAGTATACCAGCCGGAGGCGTTTTTCAGTCCTTGCGGTCACGATTCGGCTATTCTCCGCGCCACCCGCTCAGGCCGCAGCGAAGATCGGAATTGTTATTTTATATTATTCATTTAATTAAATGAATAATAAAATAAAACAACCCCATCCGCATCTGAGCCAGCAGCGGGTGGCCCCTATTCGGTCATCGACATGCCTTTTCTCCAGCCCCATTCACGTCTGCCTGCCTCTATGGTCTACGCCGGACTGTCGGTCGCGCTCGCCCTGGCTTGCGTGCTGGCGTTGTGCCTGGGTAGCTACGCCATACCGGTGAAGGCTGTGCTGGCCAGCCTCGCACAGCCGCTGGGCTGGCCGGCCGCCCCACCGGAGCGCATGCAGGCCATCGCTGTGGTCGATCTGCGCCTGCCGCGCCTGCTGCTGGGCCTGCTGGTGGGCGCAGCGCTGGCCGAAGCCGGCGCCGCGATGCAGGCGGTGTTCCGCAATCCGCTGGCCGATCCCGGCCTGGTGGGCGTCTCCAGCGGCGCGGCGCTCGCCGCGGTGGCGGTCATCGTCCTCGGCGAGACGGCGCATTGGAGCCTGCTGCCGATGCGCTGGACGCTGCCCCTGGCCAGCTTTGCCGGGGGCGCGCTTACCACTCTGCTGGTGCTGCGCCTGGCATCGCTGGACGGCGTGGCCCGGACGGGCACCCTGCTGCTGGCCGGGTTGGCCATCAACGCCGTGGCCGGGGCCGGCATCGGCTTCCTGACGCAGATCGCCGACGCTGGCGCCCTGCGCTCGTTGAGCTTCTGGATGTTCGGCTCCCTGGGCAAGGCGGGCTGGAGTGAGCTGCTGGCCGGCGCGCCCTTCCTGCTATTGGCGCTGCTGGCCCTGCCGCGGGAGGCCGGTGCGCTCAACGCCCTGCTGCTGGGTGAGGCCGAGGCCGGTCATCTTGGCATCGACGTCGAGCGACTCAAGCTGCGCGTGCTGCTGCTGGTCGTGCTGGCCGTGGGCACCAGCGTGGCGTTGGCGGGCGTCATCGGTTTCATCGGCTTGATCGTGCCGCACCTGGTCCGCATGGCCTGCGGCCCTGACCATCGCCTGATCCTGCCTGCCTCGGCCCTGCTGGGCGGCGCCCTGCTGTCGCTTGCCGACACCGCGGCGCGGCTGGTGCTCGCACCGGCGGAACTGCCGGTGGGCGTACTGACCGCGCTGATCGGCGGACCGTTCTTCCTTGCCCTGCTCTTGCGCTACCGCCATCTGTCGGAGGCGCTATGAGCCTCGCCGCCGAGTCGCTCCGCTATTACGCTGGCGGCCTAACCTTGCTGGACGATGTCGGCCTGACATTGGAACCCGGCCAGGTCCACGCTGTGCTGGGACCCAATGGCGCCGGCAAATCGACCCTGCTCAAGCTGCTGGCGGGCGACTTGCGCAGCGATCAAGGCGTGGTCCGGCTGGCGCAGCGCCCGCTGCAGGCCTGGCCGCGGCTGGAGCTGGCCCGACAGCGCGCCGTCCTGCCACAGGCCAGCGACCTAGCTTTCGACTTCACGGCATGCCAAGTGGTGGCGCTGGGACGTACGCCCTGCATCCGGCAAACGCCGGCGCGTGAGGCGCAGATCATCGACGATGCCCTCGCAGCGACCGATGCCGCCCACCTGCGGGACCGCTCCTACCTGACGCTATCCGGGGGCGAGCGCGCACGCGTGCAACTGGCCCGTGTGCTGGCCCAGGTCTGGGAGCCGGCTGGCGAACGCTATCTGCTCCTGGACGAGCCAACGGCAAGTCTCGACCTCGCACATCAGCACGCCTGCCTGCAGGTGGCGCGCCGCTTTGCCGCGGGCGGCGCCGGCGTGCTCGTCGTCCTGCACGATCCCAACCTCGCGCTCGCCTATGCCGATCAGGTCAGCCTGCTATGCTGCGGCCAACTGCTTGCCCAGGGCGCTCCCTCAGAGACACTGAACCGGGCGAATCTGGAAAGGGTCTACGGCGTGCGTATCGAAATCCTGCAAACCGCCGACGCCAGCCAAACGCTCATCGCCGTCCGCCCATGACCATGCTGTCTGCTCCTCCTTCCCAGAGACTGCGCCGTTTTCTCGTCGCGATGACCGTGTCGCTGCTGGCCGCCTGTGCGCACGAGGCGGTGCCGCCTGCGGCTCACACGCTGCGTCCAAGCCGGCCGGCGGTCAGCAGCGACGCCCAAAACCGCGAACGCGCCCGGCAAGCGCTGCAGCGGGCCACAGTATCCAGCAACGAATACTCGGCCTGCATGATGTTCGCGACATCGGCGCACCGCAATTCCGGGACCGCGCCGTTGGCACTGGCCGATGCCGCGGCGAGCAGTTGCGCACCCAAGCTCGACGATTACGAGACCGCAATGGTCACGTACTACGAACTCAATCCGTTGAAACCGGTGTCGACCACGTCGCCGCGCGAGCACGCGCATGACGACCGCAACGATCTGGCGCGCCGCACCCGTGAAGCGGTGCTGCAAAGCCTCGGTCAGCAGTAAGTGGAAAACAAAAACCGCCGTGAGGCGGTTGAGCCGGAAGGATTCCGAATGGTCGGGGCGAGAGGATTCGAACCTCCGACCCCCTGCGCCCAAGGCAGGTGCGCTACCAAGCTGCGCTACGCCCCGACAGGAACCAGTGACGGATCATCCGAAGTGGTGGGTCGTGATGGATTCGAACCATCGACCAACTGGTTAAAAGCCAGCTGCTCTACCGGCTGAGCTAACGACCCTTCGTCCTACGGAAAACCGTGCGTTGGCTTCAACGGCTTGGTGCCGCGAAGGGCGCGAATGATACCCGAAACGCCAGAGGACTTGAACCGTCAGCGGTATCGCGTCGGATCCGGGATGCTGGCGTCCGCAAACCCCTGGCGCCGGATGCGGCAGGAATCGCATCGCCCGCAGGCGCGCCCCTCCTCATCCGCCTGGTAGCACGACACCGTCTGCGCGTAATCCACGCCCAGGCGCACTCCCTCCCGGATGATCTCGGCCTTGGTCAAATGGATCAGCGGGGTATGGATGCGGAATGCCGCACCTTCGACGCCGGCGCGCGTGGCCACGCCTGCCAGGCGCTCGAAGGCTGCGATGAACTCGGGCCGGCAATCGGGATAGCCGGAGTAATCGACCGCGTTGACGCCGATGAACAGGTCGCGTGCACCGATCACTTCCGCCCAGCCCAGGGCCAGGGACAGGAACAGCGTATTGCGCGCCGGGACGTAGGTGACCGGAATCCCAGCGGTGGGGGCTTCCGGCACCGCGATACTGCGGTCGGTCAGCGCGGATCCGCCCACCGCGTTGAGGTTGACGCTGATCACCTGATGGGCGTGCGCGCCCAGGCTCGAAACGACGCGTTCCGCCGCCTTCAGTTCTGCGACATGACGCTGACCGTAGGACACCGACAGCGCGTGGCAGATATAGCCATCGGCGCGGGCCTGCGCCAGGACCGTGGCGGAATCGAGACCGCCGGAGAGCAGCACTACCGCCTTGCGAGCTGTCGACATATCGCTCATTTTCCCGGGACGTTGCCCCACAACACTTTGTGCAACTGCAGCTGGAAACGCACGGGCAGATGGTCCGCGATCAACCAGTCGGCCAATTCGCGTGCCGGCAGTTGATCCTGGCTGGGCGAGAACAGGACAGCGCAACGCTCAGTCAGCGCGTGCTCGGCCACGATCTGGCGTGCCCATTCGTAGTCCTCACGGCCGCAGAGTACGAACTTGATTTCGTCGGCGGGTGTCAGCAGCGGCAGGTTTTCCCAGCGGTTGCGCGCCACCTCGCCGGAGCCTGGCGTCTTGATGTCCACCACCCGGGCAACGCGCGCATCGACCGCGCTGATATCGAGGGCGCCGCTGGTCTCCAGTGACACCTGATAGCCTTCGTCGCAAAGCCTTTTCAGCAAAGGCAGACAATTTTTCTGCGCCAACGGCTCCCCCCCCGTCACACAGACATGGCGAACGCCGTGCTGGCGAACCTCGGCGACGATTTCGTCGAGACTGCGCCAATGGCCACCATAGAAGGCATATTCGCTGTCGCAGTAGCCGCAGCGCAGCGGGCATCCGGTCAGGCGGATGAACACCGTGGGCCAGCCCACGCGGGAGGATTCCCCCTGCAACGACAGGAAAATCTCGGTGATCTTGAGACGGGTTGGCGTGGCGGATGACGATGCGGACATGCGGTTATTTTAACCCGCCATCAAAACAAAACCCGGCGGCCGTGCGGCCGCCGGGCGGGTTTCAAACGAACAACTTACTTGAGCGCGTCGAGGCGCTGCTTGGCCAGCGTGGCGGCGTTGGCGCTGGGATAGGTCTGCATGACCCTCTGCAAGGTCGCACGTCCCTGGTCGGTCTGCTTCAGTTCGATCTGGCTGAGCCCGACCTTCAGCATCGCGTCCGGCGCCCGGTTGCTGCTGGGGAACTTGCTCAGCACCGTCTGGAAGGCGTTCAGCGCCGACTTGTAATCCGCCTTGACGTAGTACGACTCGCCCATCCAGTACGTCGCGTTATCCGCGTACTTGCCTTGCGGCCATTTGTCGAGCATCGCGCGGAATCCACGGATGGCATCGTCATACTTGCCGTTTTTCAGCAGATCAAACGTCGTGAGGTACGCGCTCTCCTCTTCCGGCGAACCGCCGCCGCCATTGGAGATGACAACCGGCGCAGCGACGGCAGGCGGTGCGGCAGTGGCGCCGGGCGCGCCGGCGACCGGCGGTGTCGCCGGCGTCGGCAGCACCGTGGTGGCGCTCGGCGCGGCGGCCGGCGCGGCCCCGCCCTCGAGGCGCTGCAGGCGACGGTCCAGATCGATGTACTGATCCTTGTCGCGCTTGCTCTGGCTGTCGACGTCAAACCGCAGGCGCTCGACCTCGCCGCGCAGCGAGCGAAGCTCGTCCCGCAGCTTGAGGTTGTCCTGATCCAGGCCGGTGTAGTTGATGCCGTTGAGGCGTCGGCTCATTTCCGCCAGCTTGGTCTCGACGGTCTGCAACCGGCGTTCTTCGGGACTGAGGATGTCGCCACCGCCATCGACGCGCCCCGTGGACGCACAACCCGCAAGCGTCGCAACGCTCAACAGGGCGACCGCGTAGCCGGAAATGGGACGCGCCATGGCGGATTCTCCTTACTGGCGGACGACAACCGCGCGGCGGTTCTGCGCCCAGGCCGCTTCATCGTGGCCCGCGGCCGCCGGACGCTCTTCGCCGTAGCTGATCACGCTCAGCTGCTGCGCGGAAACGCCGCGTGCCTGCAGCGCCGACTGGACCGCGTTGGCGCGACGCTCGCCGAGACCAACGTTGTACTCGCGCGTGCCGCGTTCGTCGGTATTGCCCTCGATGCGGACCTTCGCGGAGGGATTGGCGGTCAGGTACTTGGCGAGCTTCTCGATCTTGGCCGTTCCGTCGCTGTCGATTTCGCTGCTGTCGAAGGCGAAGTAGATGACGTTGGCTTTGAGGTTGGTGTCGAACAGGCCGATGCCGCGGCTGGCAGCGTCGCTCTGGTCGCCGATCTGCACCGGCTGTCCGGAGGTGTCGCCGACCGAGCTGCCGGCATTGCTGTCGACCGGCGTGGGCATCGTGGCCTGGGTGTCATGCGTGCCCTTGGAGGCGCAGCCCGCCATAGCGGCAACGGTGATCAGGGCAACAAGCGTTTTCTTCAACATCGGGTGACTCCTTGTGAGACGAACAGTCGGGGATATAAGAAATCGATGGGTTAACGCGCCATGGACGACCAGGCCGGCTCGCGCACATCGCCGGTCTGCCGCATACGCTGCTTGACACGTCCGTCGACGCTGACAGTGGCCAACTCGGCACCCTGGCGCCCCTGGGTGGCGTAAATGATGACTGCGCCGTTGGGCGAAAAACTCGGGCTCTCGTCCAGGGGACCGTCGCTGAGGACTTTCATGGCGCCGCTGGCCAGATCAAGCAGGGCGATACGATAACGGGAGTCATCGAAATTCACCAGCGCCAGGGACTTGCCGTCGGGGGAGTAGCTGGCGCGCAGGTTCTGCTTACCGACGAAGGTCAGGCGTTTCGGATCGCCGCCCGAAATCGGCAGCAGGTAGACCTGCGGCTGACCGCCGCGATCGGAAGTGAACACCAGCGACTGCCCGTCGGGCGACCACGAGGGCTCGGTGTCGATGCCGTAATGGTCGGTCATGCGGCGACGCGCCCCGGTCTCGACGTCGATGATGTAAATGTCGGGATTGGTCTCGAACGACAGCGTCACCGCCATCGAGCGGTCATCCGGCGACCAGGCCGGCGAGCCATTGATGCCCTTCTCCGACACCAGCTTGCGCACCTGGCCGGTGGCCAGCGTGTGAATGTAGACGGCCGAGCGCCCGTGCTCGAAACCGACATAGGCCAGCCGTTTGCGGTCGTGCGACCAGGCCGGCGACATCAAGGGCTCGCGCGACACCGCCACCACCTTGGGCGAATCGCCGTCGGCATCGGCGACGACGATCTGGTAACGCCGCGAATTGCCGAGGCCGCTGGCGGCGACATAGGCGATCTTGGTGTTGAAAGCGCCGGGGATACCGGTCAGCTTCTGATAGATGAGATCGGAAATCTGGTGCGCGACATAGCGCATCTGCGTCGGTGCAACCGCCGGCATGTCGTAGGCCATGAGCTGCTGGCCGCGCACGGTATCGAGCAGGTAGAAGCGAACGACGACGTTGCCGGCGGCATCGCGGCGGGTCTGGCCGATCACGAGATTGTCCATGCCCACCTGCCGCCAGCTGGCGTAGGTGACCTTGCCGGGTTCCGCCGGCAGCTCCGGCAGCGCGCTGCGCGTCATCGAACGGAATTGCCCGGTGCGGCTGAGATCGGCATCCACCACCTTGGCAATGTCGGTATCGCTGGGGTCCTGCCCGGCGAACGGCACGATGGCAATCGGCATCGCCGCGGTTTCGCCACCGGTGATGGTGATTTCCAGGTCGGCTCTGGCCGCCGACGACACCAGCAGCAACGCCATCAACCATCCCAGCTTGTTCCGCATGTCCACGACCCTCGTTCACGGCCACCCGCTAACGGGCATGGCGTCAGTCTAAATGTTAAATAATATACAAAGAAATTTTAAACAAACAATAAAAAATAACTGTTCGCCTCGCATTGGCGAACAGAGCGGGTGACGCCTCTTAGTCTGCCAGAGGCCGGCACGAGTTCAAAAAATCAGTGCGGCTGGAACTGGAAAGTCAGATTCCGATCGAAATCTTCGGGATTGTCGGGCATCGGCAGCGGATCGGACTTGAGCACGGCCTTTTCGACGGAATCGTCCAGTGCAATGCCGCCGCCGCAGGTCTTGACCACCTTGGCGCTGACCACCGAGCCGCCGGGCAGCAACTGCACCTTGACCAGGCAGACGAAGTCCTGTGCGCTGCCATTGGGGCGCTTCCAGTTTCCCCGGACCTTGTCAGCGATCTTGTCGCCCCAGGTCCGCTGCCGCGCCGCCTTGGCGGCCGCTGCACGCGCGTCCTCCTCGGCACCGAGCGCCGCCGCCATCTCGGCCTGACGCCGGCGCTGCTCCTCCTGCTCACGCTTGCGCTGATCCTCGGCGAGTTGCTTGGCCTCCTGTTCCATCTGCTGACGGCGCATCTGCGCCTCGGCCTTGCGCAACTGATCTTCCTGCTTGCGGGCCAGTTCCTCTTCTTGCTTCTTCTTTTCTTCCTGCTTTTTTCGGCAGGCGTCGCTGCGGTCGCGGATCAGCTCGTCCATGATCTTGCGCTGTTCCGGCGGACGCATGGCCGCGTCCATCTTCATCTGCGTGAGGTTGTCGCAATCGAGTTTGAGCAGGACGTCGGCCTTGAAGCGCGCCATTTCCTTGGCGGGATCGGGCTTGGGTGGCTCTGGCTTGGGCTCGGGCTTCGGCGGCGGCGGCGGTTTGGGCGGCTCCGGCTTCAGGGGCTCGGGTTTCGGTTGTGGTTTCGGCGGCGGCGCGGATTTGGGCACGGCGTCGATCAGCACAGCTTCGATGGCCGCAGGCGCCTCGATCTTGTGCTGGAAAAGCACACTGACGAACAGCAGCGCGAACAACAGCGCGTGAAGGCCAAAGGCCAGCAGGAGATATCGGGGCTTGAGCTCCATGCTTTCAGCGCGGATGCGTATCCTGCGGTTGCGTGACAAAACCGATCTTCTTGATGCCGGCCTGCTGCAGCAGGGTCATGGCATGCGCGACCTCGCCGTACGACACCTTGGTGTCGCCCTGCACCAGGACCATCGTGTCGGGCGCGGTCTTGAACAGTTCACCAACACGCGCGGTCAGTTCCCGGTCATCGAGCGAGCGGCTGGTGTCATCGCCCTTGTTCAGGTAGTAGCGGCCGTCGGCATCGACACTGAGGATCAGCGGTTCTTGCGGCGCCGGCATCGGCTGCGAATCGGTCTTCGGCAATTCGACGTCGACGCCCTGTGTCATCAGCGGCGCTGTGATCATGAAGATGATCAGCAGCACCAGCATCACGTCGATATAGGGGACGACGTTGATGTCCGAGGACAGCTTGCGGCGGGCCATCAGGCTTTTCCGCTCTGGTGACGCAGGCCGCGGTCGATGATGCCGGTCATCTCTTCCGAGAAGGCGTGGTAGCGCGTTTCCATGCGCTCGACGCCGCGCGTGAAGAAGTTATAGGCGATCACCGCGGGAATGGCCGCGAACAGGCCCATGGCCGTCGCGATCAGGGCTTCGGAGATGCCTGGCGCCACCATCGCGAGGCTGGCGCTCTTGACGGCGCCGATGGCGATGAAGGCATTCATGATGCCCCACACCGTACCGAACAGACCGACGTACGGGCTGGTCGAGCCAATGGTGGCCAGCAAGGCCAACCCGCCTTCCAGGCGCTCGACTTCACGCAGGTGGCAGACACGCATCTGGCGCTGGATGGCGGCCAGGGCGTCGTCGGCATCGCCCGAACTCTGCTGCTGGCGCACGTACTCTTCGTAGCCGGCGGTGAAGATGGCCGGCAGGCCCTGGGTTTCCTTGTTCTTGCGAACGCTGTCGTAGAGGTCGGCAAGATTGCCGCCGGACCAGAAGCGATCCTCGAACTTGAGCGCCTCGTTGCGTGCCGCCGACAGCATCTTGCGCTTGGCGAAGATCACCGCCCAGGACGTGATCGACGCGGCAATCAACAGCACCAACACCACCTGCGCCAGCACGCTGGCCTGGCCGATGAGGTGCGCCAGCGACATATTTGCATTCATTACCTAGGGCCTCTCGTTCTGACTCTTTATCGACCGCCTGGACCATGCACCCGCTACTCGTGGCAGCCGTCGGCGCAGTGTTTATACCTATCGATATTTTACATTTACCTTATACAAATAAAAACACGCGCCCCGCGACAGGTGGTGGCAGTCAGAGTAACCGGTCTGGCAGCGCGCGAGGACGGAAGTTCATCACATCGACGCAACCGACGCGCGCCGTCGCCCGCGCCAGGATCCGCGTCGGCGAGTCGGCGTATCGCAACGTCTGGGCAAACACCAAGCTGGCACGCTTGCGGCTGGCCACTTCCACGGTGGCCTCCAGCGCGTCGTCGAGCCGCGCCGGCGACAGGAAGTCGATCTGGAGGTTGGCGACCGTGAAGGCGACGCCGTGCTGGTTGCGCAACGCCTCCTGCGAGAGATTCTGCGCGCGCAGCCATTCCGTTCGCGCGCGCTCGAGATAGCGCAGGTAGTTGGCGTGATAGACGACACCGCTGACGTCGGTGTCCTCGTAGTAAACCCGCAGGGGCCAGACGAAGATCTCGGCCATCCGCAATTATTCCTGGAAAAGATCCGGCGTATGGAGCTTCTCCGGCATCTTCAGGCCGTAGTGCTGATACGCCAGCTTGCCGGCCACCCGTCCGCGCGGTGTGCGCATGAGGTAGCCCTGCTGGATCAGGTAGGGCTCGATCACGTCCTCGATGGTGTCGCGCGCTTCGCCGATGGCCGCCGCAAGGTTTTCGACACCGGCGGGGCCGCCGTCGAAGCGCTCGATCAGTGTCAGCATCAGCTTGCGGTCCATCAGGTCGAAACCGTTGCCGTCGACGTTGAGCAGTTTCAGCGCCTCCGCGGCGATGCTTTCGCTGATCACGCCGTTGCCGCGCACTTCCGCATAGTCGCGCACGCGGCGCAGGAGCCGGTTGGCGATGCGCGGTGTGCCACGCGAGCGGCGCGCGATTTCCTGCGCACCGTTGCCCTCGATCGGCGCCTTGAGGATGCCGGCGGAGCGCAACACGATGCGGGTCAGGTCGTCGACCGAGTAAAACTCGAGACGCTGCACGATGCCGAAGCGGTCGCGCAGCGGACTGGTCAGGGCACCGGCGCGCGTGGTGGCGCCGACCAGGGTGAACGGCGGCAGGTCCAAACGGATCGACCGCGCGGCGGGCCCCTCGCCGATCATGATGTCGAGCTGGTAATCCTCCATCGCCGGATACAGCACTTCCTCGACGACGGGCGAAAGCCGGTGGATTTCATCGACGAACAGCAGATCGCGCGGCTCCAGGTTGGTCAGCAGCGCCGCAAGGTCGCCGGCACGCTCCAGCACCGGGCCGGACGTCTGGCGCAGGTTGACGCCCATCTCCTCGGCGAGGATGTGGGCCAGCGTGGTTTTGCCCAGGCCCGGCGGCCCGAAGATCAGCACATGGTCCAGCGCCTCGCTGCGGCGGCGCGCGGCCTCGATGGCGATGCCCATCTGTTCGCGCACGGCCGGCTGCCCCACGTAATCGGCCAGGCGATGCGGACGGATGGCGCGCTCGATGCGCTCCTCGTCGCTGCCGGCAGGGCGCGCCGAAATGATGCGTTCGGGTTCGCTCATCGCACGGCGCGCTTGAGCGCCTCCTGGATGATCTGCTCGGTGGTCATGCCGTCCTTATACACCGCTTCGGTGAAGCGCTGGATTTCGGCGGGCTTGTAGCCCAGCGCGGTCAGGGCCGCGCGCGCTTCCTGCAGCGGCGCGGCAGTTCCGGCTGGCGACATCACTGCGCCGATGGCGGCCTCGGCGGCACCCGCCTTGTCGCGCATCTCGATCAGCAGGCGCTCGGCCGTCTTCTTGCCGATGCCCGGCAGTTTCACCAGCCGTGCGGCATCTCCCGCACGGACCATGGACCAGAAGTCCTCGACATTGACGCCGGACAGGATGGACAGCGCCGACTTGGGGCCGATGCCGGAAATACGGATCAGATCACGGAACAGGTCTTTCTCGGCCTGCGTGAAAAAACCGAACAGCAGGTGCGCGTCCTCGCGTACCGTCAGGTGGGTCAACAGGCTGACGTTCTCGCCAGTGGCCGGCAGGCGGTAGAACGTCGACATCGGCGCTTCCAGCTCGTAGCCCACGCCCATGACGTCAACCAGCAGCAGCGGCGGTTGCTTGGAGAGAATTTTTCCGGTGATGCGGCCGATCATGCCGATTAGCCCCAGGCCTTGTTGATGGAGATGCCGGTGCGCATCTTAGTGGAACGGACGTGGGCGTGAGTCAAGGCCACCGCCAGCGCGTCCGAGGCATCGGCGGCCAGCGCCGCGCGCAGGTTCAGCAACACGCGCACCATGTGCTGGACCTGGAGCTTCTCCGCACGACCGTGCCCGGCCACGGCCATCTTGACCTGGGCGGGCGCGTATTCGGCGACGGACAGTCCGGCCTGGGCCGCAGCGCAGATCGCCGCACCGCGCGCCTGGCCGAGGATCAGCGCACTCGCCGCATTGACCTTGTTGACGAAGGTTTCCTCGATAGCGACTTCATCGGGCCGATGCTCCCGGATCACCGCGGCCAGCCCTCCCAGAATCTTGAGCAGACGCTCCGGCATCTCGCCACTGATGGCGTTGATGCGGCCGCTGGCGAGATGCCGATGCCGGTTGGCGTGCGTTTCGATCACGCCATAGCCGGTGTAACGCGCGCCCGGATCGATGCCGAGGATGATGGTCAAACGGCGCCCGGCATCAGGGCAGATCGGCGTTGGTGAAGACCTTCTGCACGTCGTCGAGATCCTCCAGCCAGTCGATCAGCTTCGACACGGTCGCGGCCGCCTCGCCTTCCAGCGCCACGGTCGTCGCCGGCCGCATGGCGATGTCGGCGCGAAACGGGACCAGCCCGGCCTTGAGCACTGCCTGTTTCACCGACTCGAAATGCTCGGGGGCGGTCAGGACTTCGACAAAGTCCGCATGACTCACCACGTCGTCGGCGCCGGCCTCGAGCGCCGCTTCCATCGCCTTGTCCTCGAGTCCGGCATCGCTACGGATGTCGATGGCGATTTCACCGCGTCGCTCGAACAGGTAGCTGACCGAACCTGAGGTTCCGAGATGTCCGCCCAGCTTGGTAAAGGCATGCCGCACTTCCGCCACCGTCCGCGTCGGGTTGTCGGTCATGCAATCGACCAGCAGTGCCACGCCGCCGGGTGCGTAGCCTTCGTAACGGATTTCCTCGAAATGCTCCGTGCCGCCATCGCCGGCACCGCGCTTGACCGCACGCTCGATGGTGTCCTTGGTCATGTTGGCGGCCAGCGCGCGGTCGATGCCCAGGCGCAGGCGCGGATTGGCGTGAGGATCGCCGCCGCCCGAACGGGCGGCGACGGTGATCTCGCGGATCAGCTTGGTGAAAAGCTTGGCGCGCCGGCTGTCTTCGGCGTTTTTGCGCCCTTCGATACTTGGACCTCTACCCATGAGCTTTGCACCAGCAGCGAATCGATTCAGAACTTGAGGCGGAAACCGGCATGGAAGCCGTTGTCAGTCGTGCCGCGATGGCCATCCACATCCTGACGGAGGTTGCGGTAACCGACGTAGACGTTGCCGTTGCGGATCAGCTCGTAATCCAGATCGACGGTATTCTCCCAGGAGCGATCCAGGCGACCGACAGTCAGGATATTGGGCGCGTAGTAGGACGAGGCGCTCAGTCCCACGCGGTTGTACTGCGGCAATTTGGCGGCGAGCTGCCCGCCAACGGCCAGCGCCCCACCGTTTTTGCTGTCCTTGTAGACATAGAGCAGGCGCCCACCCAGCCCGGCCGTCACGTTCAGCTGCTGGCTGCCGACGTCACCGGTCAGCAACAGGCCGACGTGCGCCTGATAGAAGTCGTCGCTCTTGCGCGGGCGGGCAATGACACCGGCGTCGTACTGACCATTGGTGCCCGGCAGGATATTCGCCAGCGCATCGGTATAACCGGCGCGGAAGCTGTCATTGCCCAGGTTCAGATCGACCACGCCAGCCTGCGCCGTGAGGGCCATCATGCCGAGAGTCGAGCCGATGAGCATCGCGAACATCTTATTCATCAATCATCTCCGTTGATAATCTGTAGCCTTACGGGAAGATTGTATATTACTTTTTCACCTTGTTCACGGCGTGGATCGCGCGTCCATCGACCGACAGCACGGCCTCGTGGAAGGTCTCGGACAGCGACGGATGCGCATGCATGGTCAGCGCGACGTCCTCGCAGGTCGCGGCGAATTCCATGCCGAGCACGGCTTCAGCCAGCAGCTCCGAAACATAGGGACCGCACATGTGCACCCCGAGAATGCGGTCCGTCTTGGCGTCGGCAATGATCTTGATCGTGCCACCCGCCTGTTCCATGGCCTTGGCACGACCGGAGGCGGCAAACGGACCGCTGCCGGTCTTGACCTCGTAGCCCTTGGCCTTGGCCGCTTCCTCGGACAGGCCGACCCAGGCCACCTCCGGCGCGGTGTAGATCACCGAGGGGATGACGTTGTAGTTGACCTGCGTGTGATGGCCGGCGAGTTGCTCGGCCAGGGCCACGCCTTCCTCGATGCCCTTGTGCGCCAGCATGGCACCGCCGATGACGTCGCCGATGGCGTAGATGCCCGGCACACTGGTCTTGTAGTGCGCATCGACCTTGACGAAGCCCCGCTCGTCCAGCGCCACGCCCAGCGCCTCCGCATTCAATCCCTTGGTGTAGGGACGACGGCCCACGGCAACGATCAGCTTGTCGAATTCCTCGGTTTTCTTGGCGCCGTCCGCTTCATACTCGACCGTGACGCCCGCCTTGCCCACCTTGGCCGACAACACCTTGGCACCCAAGCGGATGTCCAATCCCTGCTTGGTCAGCTGACGCAGGGCGTCGCGGGACACCGCGGCGTCGACCATCGGCAGGAAGCTGGGCAGCGCTTCGAGGATCACCGTCTTGGCGCCCAGGCGGCTCCAGACGCTGCCCAGTTCGACGCCGATCACGCCGGCACCGATGATGCCCAGACGCTTCGGGACCTCGGCGAAATCCAGCGCGCCCCAAGAATCGACGACGCGATCGCCATCGAAGGGCGCAATCTTCGTCAGGTTCACCGGCTCCGAGCCGGTGGCGATGACGATGTGCTTGGCGCTCAGGACCTTCGTCTCGCCGTTGTGCGCCTTGAATTCCACCTGACCGTTACCGAGCAGCTTGCCGTAGCCCTCGAGACCCACCACGTTGTTGGCCTTGAACAGGGTCTTGATGCCGGAGGTCAGACTGCGGCTGACCGTCTGCTTGCGGGCCTGCATCTTGGCCAGATCCAGCGTCACACCCTGCACGCCGATGCCATGGGCCGCGAACTCGTGCTGCAGCCTGTGATAATTCTCGGACGACTCGAGCAGCGCCTTGGACGGGATGCAGCCGGCGTTGAGGCAGGTGCCGCCGAAGGCCGGGGTATTGTCGCGGTTCAGCCACGCGTCGATGCACGCGACTTTGAAGCCCAGCTGGCCGGCACGGATTGCGCAAGGATAGCCCGCGGGGCCGCCGCCTACGACGACCACGTCATACGATTCGCTCATGTCAGTCCTCTCGTCATGTCGCCGCCTATTCTAGCGGCGAACCTTCACGGCGACACGACGGAGGTACGGACTTTTTACAGCGTCCGCGGCCGGCGCAGGGTGTTCAGGCCGCAGCCGCCACGATGGCGTTGCCGGCTGCGATGGCATCGCCGCGATGACGTTCGAACTCGGCGATCCACTGCTGGTAGATGTCCATCTCACCGAACTTCCAGGGATGGAAGAACGGCAGGAAATAGGCCAGGTAGTGCGGGATCAGTTTCGGGTACAGCCCGCCCCAGCCGTACAGCCACCAAAGGCCCTTCAGCCAGACCAGCGGCCTGTTCTTGACGCCATCGACCCTGAACATGTGACGCATGATCATGAAGACGTGGAACGGGAACGTGAACGTCACCAGCATGAAGCTCAGGATGCGGGTGAAGTAGTTGGCCTTGGCCACCTTGGTCAGCACGTCATAGGCCACGGCCTTGTGCTCGATTTCCTCCACCGCATGCCACGCGTACATGGCGCGGATACGCGGGTCGGCGTCCTTCATCAGGCCGTCGGAGAAGAAGCCATGCGCCATCAGGGCGGTGAGATGTTCGGCCGCCGCGGTCTGGCCCAGCGTAAAGGCGCGCGAGAAGTGCTTGCGGAAAAAGCCGAACATGATGCTCTTCTGCTTCTGCAGCACCTTGTCGACATCGATGCCCTGCGCCTTGACGCGGTCGTTGAACTGCGTGTGCACCATGCCGTGCTGGCCTTCCTGGTAGATGAAGTCCTTGACCTGGGCCTGCAGCACCGGATCGGTGATCTGGTTGCGGTAATCGCGCACGCAGACGATGAAAAATTTCTCGCCCTCCGGGAACAGCAGCGACATGGCATCGAAGAAGCGCGTCTTGAACGGATCGCCGCCGAGCCAGTACTTGGGAATATCGCCGTCCAAGCCGAAATCGGGGCTGCGGCGCGGCGTGATGCCGTGGGACGTCTGCGTGTTCATGGCCACTCCTGAAGGATCTGACCGCAATGTACTGGCGTGGCGCCGGCGTCACTATGACCGCTCACGACCGCAGGGAACATTTCGCGACAGAACCGCCGCCCTACCCGCGCCGGCTAACGCCGCCGGGTACGGAACTCGCTGGGCGTCATGCCATTCCAGCGCTGGAAGGCGCGGGTGAAACTGCGGCGGTCGGAAAAGCCCAGACGCTCGCTGATGCGCTCGATGTCTTCGCCGCTGGTCTCCAGAAGCTGCATGGCCATGCGGTAGCGCACATGCGCCTGCAGATCGGCGAAGCTCTGGCGCTGGTCGCGCAGACGACGCTGCAGCGTGCGCGGCTCCAGGCCGATGCGGCGCGACACCTGCTCGATCCCCTGCCCGAGCAGCTCCGGATGCGCAGCGAACACGTTTTCGATCGCCGCCACCAGCCCCAGTTTCTTCGGCAGTTTCTGCAGCCGCTTTTCGACGAGGTATTCGGCCTGCTTGTGCAGCGAGGGAAACGCGCCATCGAGCCGCGCGTCGAGCAGTCGCCGTTCAAAGACCGCGGCATTCTCGCGCCGTCCGAATTCCGCGGGCACACCGAAGAAGCGCTCGTACTCCGCTGCGTACGGAGGCGCCGCGTACCGGAATGTCAGCTTCTGGGCGTTATCGTGTCCCTGCGTCAGCGTCCTGAAGAACTTCTGCACGGCGGCGAACAGCGCCTCGATGAAGTAGGGCTTGGTGGGGCGAGAATCCGGCGCGCGGATATCCATGACCAGATGCGCGTTTCTGCCACGCTCCTCCAGGCGCACGTCGATCATCGGGTTGATCAGGGTCCGCACCCACTCGAACACACGCATCGCCTCGCGCAAGGTCGGACTGGTGGCCAGGAAGGTCTCGATGTCCGGGACATAGTCGAACGCGAAGCGCTCGCCGAGCACGAACGGGAAATGCTGCTTGCGCGAGGAAGCGATGCACGCCTCCATCACTTTCTCCAGCGTCAGCGGATCGACGTTGACGCTCTCCAGGTGCACCAGGTCGCTGGGGATGCCGTGCGCGCGGAAGATCGGCTCGATATTGAAGCCGCAGGCTGCCGCCGCCTTGACCCAGTTGGGCAAGGTCAGAAATGGGATGGGTTCCGCCCGAGGCGCCTGGACCGTCATGGGCGCAGTATGCAGCAGCTTCATGGTTTTTCTCTGGCCGAACCGCCAGGACGCGGTGGCGACGCAGCGAACCGCGCCACCCGAAACGAAAATACCCCGGAAGGCCGGGGTATTTTCGCGAGCGCCAGGCTCAGAGTTGCAGCAGCAGCTTGGCCGGATCTTCCAGGCATTCCTTGATCGTGCGCAGCGACAGCACCGCTTCGCGGCCGTCGATGATGCGGTGATCATAGGTCAGCGCCAAGTACATCATCGGCCGGATCACGATCTCGCCGTTGACCACCACCGGGCGCTCGGTGATGCCGTGCATGCCCAGGATCGCGCTCTGCGGAGGGTTCAGGATCGGCGTCGACATCATCGAGCCGAAGATGCCGCCGTTGGTGATGGAGAACGTGCCGCCGGTGAGGTCCTCCATGGTCAGCTTGTTGTCCTTGGCCTTGGCGCCGTAGGCGGCAATGGCCTTCTCGATGTCGGCGAAGGACAGCAGGTCCGCATCGCGCAGGATCGGCACCACCAGGCCACGGGGCGACGACACCGCGATGCCGATGTCGTAGTAGCCGTGGTAGATGATGTCGTTGCCGTCGATCGAGGCATTGACCGCGGGGAACTTCTTCAGCGCCTCGATGGCGGCGCGCACGAAGAACGACATGAAGCCGAGCTTCACACCGTGGGCTTTCTCGAAGCTGTCCTTGTACTTGGCGCGGATGTCGTTGACCGCCTTGAGATCGACCTCGTTGAAGGTGGTCAGCATCGCGGCGGTGGACTGCGCCTCGATCAGGCGCTCGGCAATGCGCGCGCGGATGCGCGTCATCGGCACACGCTGCTCCTCGCGTGCGCCCGCGGGCCGCGGCGCCGGCGCGGCGACCGCGGCCGCCGGCTTGCTCTCCGCCTTCGGCGCCGCCGCGGCGGGCTTGGCGGCATAGGCCTTCACGTCCTCGACGGTGAGACGGCCACCCTTGCCGCTGCCGGCGATCTGCGAGGCCGACAGGCCGAGTTCGGACAGCAGCTTGCGGACCGCCGGGCTCTGGCTGTCGTCGCTGGTCATCGTCGCGGCGCTGGCGGCCGGAGCGGCGGCGGCCTTGGCCGGCGCGGCGGCCGGCGCCGGTGCCGCAGCGGCTGCACCCTCCTCGAGAATGCCCAGCACGTCGCCGGCCTGCACAGTGGCACCGGCCTGCACGCGGACTTCCTTGAGCACGCCGTCGGCAATGGCGGGCACTTCCAGCATCACCTTGTCGGTTTCCAGGTCGACGAGGTTCTGCTCGCGCTTCACGGCGTCTCCGGCCTTGAGGTGCCAGGTGGCGACGGTGGCCGAGGACACCGACTCCGGCAGGTTGGGAACTTTGATTTCGATGCTCATATCGTTTTCCTTATGTCTGTCTGAGCGCCGCGATGCCCGGCACGCGGTCACCCGCTCATGCTGCTTGCACCGCCACGGATGTTATATTTTATTTATCGATTAAAGTATTGATTGATATTTATTAACAGATTCGATGGCGGGATCTGCGAGAGCGGGTGGCCGCTCGCAGCCCCTTGGCGACACCTCACACCATCTTGCCGCCTTTCAGCGCTTCCTGCACCACCGCTTCCTGCTCCTTGAGGTGCACCTTGAGATAACCGACCGCGGTCGTCGCCGCGCCCTTGCGCGTCGAGTACATCAGCCTGTGCTGCGGCTGCAGGTACACGGCAAGGCGGTGCTTGATCTGATACCAGGCGCCCTGGTTTTCCGGCTCCTCCTGGCACCACAGCACCTCGGTGGCGCCGGGGAACTGCTTGAGCGCCGCCTCGTAACCGTCGCGCGGGAACGGATACAGCTGCTCGATGCGCACCAGGGCCACGTTGTCGATCTTCTCCTTCTGCCGCGCCTGCACCAGGTCGAAGTAGACCTTGCCGGAACAGAACACGATGCGTGTCACCTTCTTCGGATCGAGCTTTTCGACTTCCTGGATCACCGGCTGGAACTGGCCCTTGGTGAGATCGTCCAGCACCGACACCGACAGCGGATGACGCAGCAGCGACTTCGGCGTCGCCACGATCAGCGGCAGGCGCGTGCTGCGCTTCATCTGACGGCGCAGCATGTGGAACATCTGCGCCGGCGTCGACGGCACGCAGACCTGCTGGTTGTTCTCGGCGCACAACTGCAGGTAGCGCTCGATGCGCGCCGAGGAATGCTCCGGCCCCTGCCCTTCGTAGCCGTGCGGCAGGAACACCGTGAGGCCGCAGAGGCGCCCCCACTTGGCGTAGCCGCTGGCGATGAACTGGTCGAACAGTACCTGCGCGCCGTTGGCGAAATCGCCGAACTGCGCCTCCCAGATCACCAGCGAATCCGGGTCGGTGGTGCTGTAACCGTACTCGAAGCCCAGCACGCCCTCTTCCGACAGCAGGGTGTCGTTGACCACGAAACGGTACTTCTCCGGCATCAGGTGCCGCAGCGGCGTGTAGCGCTGGCCGTTCTTGAAGTCGTGCACCGTCGCGTGGCGATGGAAGAAGGTGCCGCGACGCACATCCTGCCCGGACAGGCGCACGTTGAAGCCTTCGTTGACCAGCGTGGCGTAGGCCATGGTCTCGGCGAAGCCCCAGTCCATCGGCATTTCGCCGGCCGCCATCTTGGCGCGGTCCTCGTAGATCTTCTGCACGCGCGGATGCAGCGTGAAGCCCTCCGGCAGGGTCAGCAGCTTGTTGTTGAGCGTGCGCAGCATGTCCACGCTGACCGCCGTATCGGTCGGCGTGTCCCAGCTGCCCTTGAGGTAGTTGGACCAGTTGACCGTGTACTTGTTGCCGACTAGGCCCAGCGTGTTGCGCGCGATGTTCTCGCCCTTGTCGAGGCCGTCGCGGTAGGCCTTGACCAGCGCCTCGGCGTCGCCCTTGGTGAGCGTGCCTTCCTGCTCGAGCTTGCTGGCATAGACCTGCATCGTGGTCGGCTGCTTCTTGATCACCTCGTACATCATCGGCGAGGTCACCGACGGCTCATCGGCCTCGTTGTGGCCGTGGCGGCGGTAGCAGCAGATGTCGATGATCACGTCCTTGTGGAACTCGTTGCGGAAGTCCATCGCCAGACGGGTCACGAACACCACCGCCTCGGGATCGTCACCGTTGACGTGGAATACCGGCGCTTCCAGCAGCTTGGCCAGGTCGGTGCAGTACCGCGAGGTGCGCACCTCGTGCTGCGGCTCGGCCTCGATCGGGTTGGGCGTGGTGAAGCCGATCTGGTTGTTGACGATCATGTGCACGGTGCCGCCGGTCGCATAGCCCTTGGACTGCGACAGCTGCAGCGTCTCCATCACCACACCCTGCCCGGCAAACGCGGCATCGCCGTGGATCAGCACCGGCACCACGCGCTGGCCGGCCTCGTCCATGCGTCGCGTCTGGCGCGCCTTGACGCTGCCCTCGACCACCGGGTTGACGATCTCCAGATGCGAGGGGTTGAACGCCAGCACCAGGTGCAGGCGCTTGCCGCTGACTTCGACGTCGGTCGAGAAACCCATGTGGTATTTGACATCGCCGGCCCGGCTGAGCGAATCGGCCGAATACTTGCCTTCGAATTCCGCGAACAGGTCCTTGGGCGACTTGCCGAGGACGTTGACCAGCACGTTGAGGCGGCCGCGGTGGGCCATGCCGATCACCACCTCCTCGACATCGCGCGCGGCGCAGGCGTGCAGCACCTCGTCCATCGCCGGGATCAAGGCGTCGCCGCCTTCCAGCGAGAAGCGCTTCTGGCCGACGTACTTGTTGTGCAGGTAGCGCTCGATGCCTTCAGCGGCGACCAGCTGCTTGAACACCTCGCGCTTGCGCTCCACCCCGATCTTGGGCTGGAAGGCAACGCTTTCCAGACGCTTCTGGATCCAGCGCTTCTGCGCCGTCTCCGTGATGTACATGTACTCGGCGCCGATGGTGTCGGTGTAGACCGCCTTGAGGATCTTGATGATGTCCTTCAGCGGCAGGCGGTCGGACGCCGCCAGCGTGCCGGTATTGAACACCGTGTCGATGTCCGAGGGCGACAGGCCGTGGAACGCCGGGTCGAGGTCCGGCACGTTCTGCGGCGGCGCCAGGCCCAGCGGGTCGAGCTTGGCGGCCTGGTGGCCGCGGACGCGGTAGTAGTTGATCAGGCGCAGCACGCCGGCCTGCTTTTCGGCAGCGACCGCGTCGAACCCGGACTCCGCCGCCACCACGCGGCGCGGCTCCCGGGCCAGCTTCTCGAAGCGCTGGATCACCGGCGCGTGCGGCACCTCGCGCGCGCCGTCGCCGCCCTGCACGCCGCGGAAATACGCGCGCCAGGAAGGATCGACCGATTCGGGGTCTTCCAGGAACTGTTCGTAGTAGGCCTCGATGTAGGGCGCGTTGGCGCCGCTGATGGTCGAGGTCGCGATGAAGCTCTGGTACTTGCTGCCGCTCATATGCCTTCCGCCTGTTCGTTGCGTACCGTCAGGGAAGGCCGGAGCCTGCCCGACTCCTTGACGCCTAGGTTGCCTCGCTCTCGCAGGGGCCGTCCGTGTTCACTTGCCCGCCTTGTCCGACTTCTGCTGCGCCGTCAGCGCGGACAGGTACTTGCGAAAATCCTCCGCCAGTTCCGGGTGCTTGAGTCCGTATTCCACGTTGGCCTTGAGATAACCCAGCTTGCTGCCACAATCGTAGCGCGTGCCGTCGAACTCGTAGGCCAGCACCGTCTGTTCCTGGATCAGCATGCTGATCGCATCCGTGAGCTGAATCTCGCCGCCGGCGCCGCGCTGCGTGCGCTCCAGCAGCTTGAAGATGCGCGGCGTCAGGATGTAACGGCCGACCACCGCCTGGTCGCTGGGCGCGTCCTCCATCTTCGGCTTCTCGACGATGCGGCGGATCTCGCCCAGGCGCTCGCCGACCGGCTTGGCATCCACTACGCCGTAGCCGCTGATCTCGTTCTTGGGCACGCGCTGCGTGGCGATCACGCTGGTGCCGTATTCCTGGTAGACCTGCTGCATCTGTGCCAGGCAGGGCCGCAGCTTGCCGTCGATGAGGTCGTCGGCCAGGATCACCGAGAAATCCTCGTCGCCGACCGCCGGCCACGCGCACAGTACGGCGTGTCCCAGTCCCAGTGCCTCGGCTTGGCGGATGAAGATGCAGGTGACGCCCGGCGGCAGCACTTCCTGCACCGTCTCCAGCAGCTTGGTCTTGCCCTTGGCGGCCAGCTCGGCTTCCAGCTCGTAGGCCTTGTCGAAGTGATCCATGATGGAGTTCTTCGAGCGGCCGGTGATGAAGATCAGTTCCTCGGCACCGGCGCTCACCGCCTCCTGCACCGCGTACTGGATCAGCGGCTTGTCGACGACCGGCAGCATTTCCTTGGCACTGGCCTTGGTGGCCGGCAGGAAGCGCGTGCCCATGCCGGCGACGGGAAAGACGGCCTTGCGGATTCGCATTCTTGTTATCTCCTGATTGCCGTTAGTTTAGCGCACGCACTTAGCGTAGCGAACCACTCAGGTGGGTCTTGTCGGCGTTGCGGGCGATCAGCGCGAAGTCGAAGCCGCCGGTGCCGCGATGGAACTTCATCGTCACCTTGCCCGGCAGGAACAAGGGCTGCTTGAACTGCACCAGCAGTTCCGTCGGATCCGGCGCGCCCGCTTCCTGCAGCAGCGCCGCGCAGCGCGCCAGCGACCACATGCCGTGCGCAATGGCGCGCTTGAAGCCGAACAGCTTGGCGCTGACCGCGGTGAGGTGGATCGGGTTGTAGTCCTTGCCGGCGGCGGCATAGCGGCGGCCGATGTCGGCCGGCACGTCGAAGCTGCGGTACTCGGTGAACAGCGGCGCCGGCGCTTCCGGCTTGGGCTTGGCGCCGCCCTTGGGGCCGGCGATGCGGTAGATCGCGGTCATCGACGAGGTGTACAGCACCTCGCCGGCCAGCGAGTACTCGGTGAGGATGTCGAATTCCAGGCCGGCGCGCACGCGGCGCGATTCACCCATGCGCACATCGACATCGTAGGTCTCGTCGGCACGCAGCGGCCGCGTCTGCCGGATGCTGTTGCGGACGTGGACGATGCCCAGCATCGGCAGCGGGAACTGCGGCTGCGCCATCAGGTACATCGGCAGCGAAAACGCCATCACCTGCGGATAGGTGATCGGCAGCGTTTCACTGTCTGGAAAACCGCAGACCTCGTTGTACGCCTTGAGCAGCGCGGCGTCGGCACGGACACCTTCGACACGCACCTGCAACTGCGGGATTTCGATGTCCTTGCCCGGCTTGCGGCGGGACGAGCCGGCCGCCTTCGCGTAGAGGGACAGCGGCGAAGGCCATTGCTTGAGCGTCACGGTCATGCGGTGTTCCTGTGGAATCGGTTCATCGTTCGATAAGGCCGGCGGATTTTAAACGCTCGCCTGGTCTTCATGGGGATTTTCGCGACCACCCGCTGTGCACGCGAGCCGCTTCCAGTCTGTTATTTATTGTTAACTGAATTTTTATTCGTTAAATATTTTATAACTATTTCCACGGCAAAACCCGGCACAGCGGGTGCTCAGGGGACGACCTCGGCAATGGTCAGCGAGAGCGGCTTCGAGGCCTGCGCACGCGTCACCGTCGCCTGTCCCTGCAGGTCGCCAGACTGCGGCAGGGCCGTGCCGCCGGCGCTGATGCGCGCGGTGACCACCCAGCGATCGAACTGCGAGAGTTTCAGCGTGGGCGCCATCGCCATGCTGTCGTCCAGCGTCACCTCAACCGGCAGCTGCGTCACGGGCAGACGCTGCACGGCCAGCGGCATCGGTGGTCCCTCGGCCGCCTTGGCGAAGACGAACAGCGTGGCCCCCGGCGGCACCCGCGATGCCAGCGCCGGCGCCAGCGCGACCTTGACCTGCAGCGCCAGCCCCGCAGTCGCGACGGTGGTTCTGGCGGGCACCTTCAGGCCACTGATTTGCGAGAGCTCCTGCAGACGCTGCTCCAGCGCCGTCGCCAGGTCCGGCGGCAGGGGCTGCTGCCGCAAACGCAGCCAGCGTGCCATCGCCTGCGGATAATCCTGCGCCTGCGCGGCGGCGAGTCCGGCGTACCACAGCGCCTTGCCGGCGTCGGGGTCGAGCTTCAGCGCCTGCTCGAAGAGTGCCGCGGGCTCGCCCGAGAGATCGTGATCGTGTGCCATCGCCAGCGACTCGCCCTCGCCCACCAGCCAGTCCGCCGTCTGCGACGGGTTGAGGGCATTGGCCTTGGCGTAAGCCTGCGCCGCCTCGGCGTATTGCCCCATGACGAACCGCGAGCGCCCGAGCATGGCCCAGCCCTCGGCATCGTCCGGCGATTTGCGCAGGCGCTGCTGCAGGCGCTCGACCATCGCCTGCACCATCAGGCTCTGCGCCTGATCCGGGTGCGCCACGACGAGATCCAGGGTGCGCTGGGTCTTCCAGCTGCCGGCCAGGCCGTACCAGGTGCCGGCGAAAGCGACCACCAGGGCGATCAGCAGCCAAGGTGCAAACCGGCCGCCGGCCGCAACCGCATCTGCCGCTGCCTCCGGCGCGGCGGCGTCGGCCAGCAGGCGGGCGCCCAGCTCGCTGCGCAGATTTTCCGCGATGCCGGCGTCGATCAGGCCGCTGGCGGCGTCGGCGTCGATCTCGGCCAGTCGCGAGCGATACGCCACGACGTTGGCGTCGCGATGGCGCGGGCGCGCCGCAGCCGGCCGCCACCATGGACGCGTCAGCAGCGCCGCCGCCAGGACTGCCAGCACGGCCATGGGCAGCAGCATCGTCATGGTTGTTCGTCCAGCAGCTTCTTCAGTTGTTCGGGATCGACCGTCGCGGCCGGCGGCACGCGCTGCGAGCGGCGACTGAAAGTCCAGGCCAGCGCCAGTGCCAGCAGCACGAGCAAGGCTGGCCCCAGCCACAGCAGCAGCGTGACCGCCTTGAATGGCGGGCGGTACAGCACGAAGTCACCGTAGCGGTCGGTGAGATAGCGCGTGATCTCGGCGTCGGTGCGGCCGGCGACGATCTGTGCCTGCACCTGATTGCGCAGGTCGGCCGCCAGCGGTGCGTTGGAGTCGGCGATGTTCTGGTTCTGGCAGACCAGGCAGCGCAGCTCCTGCGTCAGCGCGCGGTAGCGCGACTCCTGGGTGGCATCGAGGGCGGCCTCGTCCGCCGTCGCCAGGGCCGGCAATGCCGCCATCGCCATCAACAGCAGCCAGCGCCTCATGGCCGCGCTCCCGCCAGCAACGGCGCGATTTTTTCGCGCCAGGCGTCTTCGGTCATCGGCCCGATCTGCTTGTAGACGATCACACCCTCGGCATTGAGCACGAAGGTTTCCGGCACGCCGTAAACGCCCCAGTCCAGCCCGGCCGTGCCCTGCGCATCGAGCACGATCTTGCGGTACGGATTGCCGTGCCGCTGCAGCCAGCGTGTGATGTCGGGCAGCGCGTCCTTGTAGTCCATGCCGACGATCTCGACCTGCTGTTCCTGCGCCAGCTTCATCAGCACCGGGTGCTCCACCTGGCAGCCTTCGCACCAGCTGGCGAAGAAATTGACCAGCAGCGGACGCCCCTTCAGTTCGGCCTCGCTGACGAGTTTCTCCTCGCCGAGCAGCGGCAGGCGGAACGCCGGCGCCGGCTTGCCGATCAGGGGACTCGGCACTTCTCGCGGATCGTGATGCAGGCCCACGGCGAACAGCACGATGAGGCCCACCAGCACCAGAACGGGAACGAGAAAGCGCATCAGGCCACCACACCTTGCGTAGCCACTGCTGTTTCCGTTGCGCGGACCGGTCGGTAACGGCGGTCGCTCGCCGCCAGGATGCCGCCGAACACCATCAGCACCCCGCCCAGCCACACCAGCCGCATCATCGGCTTGTAGTACAGGCGCAGCGCCCAGTCGCCGTTGTCCAGTGGCTCGCCCAGCGCCACGTAGAGATCGCGCAGCGGCGTGTGATCGACCGCCGCCTGCGTCATCATCTGATGCGTCGCGTGGTAGAGGCGCTTCTCCGGGTGCAGTGTCGCGACCGTGCGGCCCTCACGTTCGACGAGCACCGTGCCGTAGTCGGAATCGTAGTTCGGTCCCGGACGCGACTCGACGCCCTGGAACTGGAATTCATAGCCGCGCAACTCGACGCTGCCCTGCGGCGACAGGCGCACATCCTTCTCGATGCTGAAGCTGCTGACGAACACCACGCCCAGCGTCCATACCCCGAGGCCCAGGTGCGCCAGCGTCATGCCCCAGGTACCGCGCGGCACGCTGGCCAAGCCGGCGCGCCACGAGGTCTTGGCACGGATGCGGCGCCAAGGCTCCTGCAACGCCGTCAAAGCGGCCCAGAAGCCCAGGAAGCCGCCAGCGATCACCGGCAGCGAAGCACTGCCCTGGAACACCAGCGGCAGCGTCACGGCGGCAACGGCCGTCGCCACCAGGGGCACGCGCAGGTGGCGAACCGCATCGCCGATGCGTGCGCGCTTCCACGGTACCGCGATGGCCAGACCCACCAGCATCAGCAGGGGCGCAAACAGGGGGATGAACACCGCGTTGAAGTACGGCGGTCCGACGGAAATCTTGCCGATCTGCAGCGCATCGACGACCAGCGGGTACAGCGTCCCCAGCAGCACCGAGGCCGAGGCCACCACCAGGAACAGGTTGTTGATCAGCAGCAGGCCTTCGCGAGAGAACAGCCGGAGTTCGCCCTCGCTGACCAGTTTCGGCGCCCGCCAGGCGTAGAGCAGGAAAGCGGCGCCGAGCACGGTGCCGAGGAACCCGAGGATGAAGACGCCGCGCGCCGGGTCGCTGGCGAAGGCGTGCACCGACACGATCACGCCGGAGCGCACCAGGAAGGTGCCGAGCAGCGACAGGCCGAAGGCCAGAATCGCCAGCAGCACCGTCCAGGACTTGAGCAAGCCGCGCTTTTCGGTGACGGCCAGCGAGTGGATCAGCGCGGTGCCGACCAGCCAGGGCATGAAGGAGGCGTTCTCCACCGGGTCCCAGAACCACCAGCCGCCCCAGCCCAGCACGTGATAGGCCCACCAGGAGCCCAGGGTGATGCCCAGCGTCATGAACAGCCAGGCGGTGATCGTCCAGGGGCGCGTCCAGCGTGCCCAGGCCGAATCCAGGCGACCGGAGACCAGCGCCGCGATGGCGAAGGCGAAGGCGACCGAGAAACCGACGTAACCCATGTACAGCATCGGCGGGTGGATCACCATGCCCGGGTCCTGCAGGAGCGGGTTGAGATCGCGTCCGTCCTCGGGAACCGGAAACAGCCGCTCGAAGGGATTCGAGGTCAGCAGCATGAACAGCAGGAAGCCGATGCTGACGACGCCGAGCACGGCCAGGGCCGTGGCCGTGATGTCGGCCGGCAGACGGCGGTTGAAGACCGACACCGCCAGGGTCCAGCCCGCGAGTATCGTCACCCACAGCAGCAGCGACCCCTCATGCGCCCCCCACACGGCGGTGAAGCGGTAGACCAGCGGCAGTTCGGAATGCGAGTTGGCGGTGACATAGGCCACCGAGAAATCCTGCGTGATGAAGCACCAGGTCAGGCAGCCGAAGGCGGTAAACACCAACAGCGCCTGTGTCTGCGCTGCGGATGTTGCGACCGCCAGCGCCCGCCCACTGCGACGCCACAGGCCGTAGGCCGGCACCAGCACCTGGACCAGCGCCACGCCGAGCGCCAGGATCAGGGCGAAGTGACCCAGCTCGGGAATCACGAAGCCGCTCCGCCGGGCGTCACCGGCTTGAACGGCGCACAGGAATGCTGGCCGTTCTTGCCCTTGAGCGACTGCGCCACCTGCGGCGGCATGTAGTTCTCGTCGTGCTTGGCCAGCACTTCGTCGGCGACGAACACGCCGCCCGGCTGCAGGCTGCCGGTGGCAACAATGCCCTGCCCTTCGCGGAACAGGTCCGGCAGGATGCCTTCGTAGTGCACCGGCACACGGTGCTCGCAGTCGGCCAGCGTGAAATCCACGCGCAGGCCCTCGCCGTGACGCAGGCTGCCGCGCTCGACCAGCCCACCCAGGCGCAGCTTGGCGCCCAGGGGTGCGGCGTTGGCCAGCAGGTCCGACGGCGTGTAGAAATACATCATGTTCTTGCGGAAGGCGGTGAATCCCAGCGCAGCCGCAAGGCCCAGGCCCAGCAGCAGCGCCGCGATGGCCGCCATGCGTTTCTGTCGCTTGGTCATTCTTCCGCGCTCAGTTCCTTGAGGATGTCGTGGCGGCGCAGGCGTGGCGCCAGCAGGTTCCAGGCCAGCACCGCCGCGGCCAGGCCATAACTGCCCCAGACGTAGACCGCGTAGCCACCCATGTTCCAGAAACTGCTAGACATGGGCGCTCCGCAATTGTTCCTTGACCCAGGCCGTCCCGCGTTCGCGCAGCAGCAATTCGTTCTGCACGCGACGCAGCAGCGCGACGCCGAAGAAGCAGTACGTGCCCAGCAGTGCGGCATAGAGCGGCCGCGCCATGTCGGCGCTCATGTTGGGCCGGCCCAGCTTCAGGATGGTCGAACCCTGGTGCAGGCTGTTCCACCACTCCACCGAGTAGTGCACGATCGGCACATTGATCACGCCGATCAGGGCCAGCAGTCCGCAAGCGCGCGCGGCCGCGCGCGGCTCTTCGATGGCCTGGTTGAGACCGATCACGCCGGCGTAGAGAAACAGCAGGATCAGCTCCGAAGTCAGCCGCGCATCCCAGACCCAGTAGGCGCCCCACATCGGTTTGCCCCACAGCATGCCGGTGACCAGCGCCAGCGCAGTGAAGCTGGCGCCGATCGGTGCAGCGGCGACCAGCACGCACTCCGCCAGCTTGATGCGCCAGATCACGGCGACGGCGCCGGCCGCGGCCATCAGCACATAGACCGAAAGCGACAGCGCTGCCGCCGGCACGTGCACGTAGATGATGCGGAAGGCGTCGCCCTGCTGATAGTCCGCCGGCGCCAGCAGCAGGCCACCGAAAATGCCGTATCCCAGCAAGCCCGCGGCCAGCAGGCCCAGCCACGGCACCAGACGGTCCGCCAGGCGGTAGAACGTGGGCGGCGAAGCCAGCCGATGAAACCAGGTCCACATGATGGGATGGGCTACTCGAATGCGTTGCGAAGCGCCGCGGTGGTGGCCCAGGGCAGCAGGGTCAGGCCCAGCACCAGCACGGCGGCGAGGAAGTATAACGGAGCGTCGGCGGGCAGGCCGCTTTGTGCCGCACGCGCCGCGCCGGCGCCGAAGATCACGATGGGCGTGACCAGCGGCAGCACCAGCAGCGGCAGCAGCACGCCGGCACGCGGCAACCCCACGGTGAGCGCCGCCGCGAAGCCGCCGATCAGGCTCAGCACCGGCGTACCGAGTGCGAGCCCGGCGGTAAGTGCCGGTAGCGCCGCGGACGGAAAACCCAGCGCTGCGGCCAGCGGCGCGGCGAGCAGCGCCAGCGGCAAACCGGTGAGCAGCCAGTGCGCACTGAGCTTGGCGGCGATCGCGGCGATCGCCGGTGCCGGCGCGATGAAGATTTGCTCCAGCGTGCCGTCCTCGTAGTCCGCACGGAACAGACGCTCCAGGGTCAGCAGCGCCGCCAGCAGCGCCCCCACCCACAGGATCGCTGGCGCGAAGTCGGCCAGCAGCGGGTCGTTGGGCTTGGCGCCGAGTCCGAACAGCGTCACCACGATGACGAAGAACAGCGGCGGCATCAGCCACTCGGCCCTGGCGCGTGCCGCCAGCCGCAGTTCACGGCGCAGTACTGCAGTGAAGGCGCCGATCACGCCAGCTGCCATTCGCGCACGCCGGGCACCCCCGGCGGCAACGGCTGATGACTGGTGACGATGGCGGCACCGCCCCGACCCAGATGCTCGGCCAGCAACTGCGCGAACAGCCCCAGCCCCTGCGCATCGAGACCATCGAGCGGTTCGTCGAGCAGCCACAGCGGGCGTGGTGCCAGCAGCAGGCGCGCCAGCGCACAGCGGCGCTTCTGGCCGGCCGAGAGCGTGCGACACGGGCGGTGGCGCAGGCGCTCGATGCCGAGCCGCTGCAGCACCGGCAGCAGCGCGTCTTCCGCAACGCTGTTGAGGCCGCACCAGAATCCGAGATTCTCAAGCGGCGTCAGCGCCAGGTTGAGCGCGTTCTTGTGTCCGAGCCAGTGCAGCGCCTGCGGCTCCGGCCGTTGGCGGAAGGCGCCTTCGAGCGGCACGCGCAGGCCGCAGAGCACCTCCAGCAGCGAGGTCTTGCCGGCGCCGTTGCCGCCACGCAGGTGCAGCACCTCGCCGGCCTGCACGGCCAGGTCGAGGCCGCGCAACAGCGTGCGGCCGCCGCGGGCGACGGCAAGATTTTCAACGGCGATCAGGGACACGGCGCGTGGCTGGTTGAACGAAGGCGGTTAGTTTAGCTTGGCCACGGTAAAATACCGCTTGATCCCGCTCAGGTGACTCTCTTGACTGCACAGCTTATCGACGGCAAGGCCGTCGCCGCCCAGGTCCATGCCCGCGTTCGCGAGGGCGTCCAGGCACGTCAGGCCGCCGGTCGCCGCGCGCCGGCGCTCGCCACCCTGCTGGTCGGCGCCGATCCCGCTTCCGAGGTCTATGTGCGCAACAAGCGCCGCGCCTGCGAGGAACTGGGCATCCGTTCGCTACCGCTGCATTACGACGCCGGCATCACCCAGGACGCGCTGCTGGCCGAGATCGACCGCCTCAACGACGACCCGGAGATCGACGGCATTCTGGTGCAGCTGCCGCTGCCCAAGCAGATCGACGCCACGCAGGTGATCGAGCGCATCCATCCGGGCAAGGACGTCGATGGCTTCCACCCCTACAACCTCGGCCGTCTGGCGCAGCGCATGCCGGTGCTGCGCCCGTGCACGCCCTTCGGTGTGATCGAACTGCTCAAGAGCGTCAACGAGCCGTTCAAGGGTCGTACCGCGGTCGTGGTCGGAGCCAGCAATCACGTCGGTCGCCCGATGATGCTGGAGCTGATGCTGGCTGGCGCCACGGCCACCTGTTGCCACCGCTTCACCGCCGATGTGCCGGGCGAGGTGGCGCGCGCGGACATCGTGGTCGTCGCGATCGGCAAGCCCGGTTTCGTCAAGGGCGAATGGATCCGCCCGGGTGCCACCGTCATCGACATCGGCATCAACCGCCTGCCGAGCGGCAAGCTGGTGGGTGATGTCGAGTTCGACACGGCTCGCGAACGCGCCGCGTACATCACGCCGGTGCCCGGCGGCGTCGGCCCGATGACCGTCGCCATGCTGATGCAGAACACCCTGCAGGCGGCACAGAACCGCGGCTGAGCCGGTCGGCATTGCCACCCGCTCTCCAGGGAAAGCGGGCATTATTTGTTATTTAATATAATACTATTTTACATTCGTTATATATTTAGTAACATCCTGCAGCCTCCCAGCCCGCACAGCGGGTGACCGGCTGAAACGACCTTCCGCCTTCATTCCTGCCAGATCAGCTTCTGGCGTCGCGCGTACCAGCCGTCCAGGAACGGCCCGTAGGCGTTCTCGACGACATTGCGCTTGATCTTCAGCGTCGGCGTGATGAAGCCGTTGTCGACGTTCCAGGCGTCCTTCACCACCGCCAGGAAATCGAGTTGCTCGTGCGGGTCCAGCGTGGCATTGACCGCGTCGAGGTGTTGCTCGAGCGTCGCCGCAAATGCCGCACGGTCCAGCTTCGCCGCATCCGGCGACAGCATCGCCAGCGCGCAGGGTTGCGGCTGACCCGAACCGGCCACGCAAACCGCCTCGATCAAGGGCAGTGCGCTGAGCTTGTTCTCGATCGGCGCCGGCGCCACGTACTTGCCCTTCGAGGTCTTGAAAATCTCCTTGGCACGCCCGGTGATGCGCAGGCGTCCCTCGCCGTCGAACTCGCCGACGTCGCCGGTGCGCAGCCAGCCATCCTCGCTGAGCACCTCGCGGGTCTTCTCCGGCTCGCGGTAATAACCCAGCATGTTGCTCGGGCTGCGCACCAACACCTCGCCGGTCTCGCTGAGTTTGCACTCCACGCCGGGCCAGGGCTTGCCGACATAGCCCACGCGCCCCTGTCCCGGCAGCGAACCATGCGACATGCCGAAGTTCTCGGTCATGCCGTAAGCCTCCAGCAGTTCCAGGCCCAGCGAGCGGTACCAGTTGATCAGGGACGGCGGCATCGGCGCCGCGCCGCCCAGCGCCAGCCGCGTGTGGTCGAAGCCGACGGCAGCGAGAATTTTCTTCTTGAACACGCGGCCGATCAGCGGCAGCGAGAACAGAAAATCCAGTTTCTTCTTCGGCACCTTGTGGAAAACACCCTGCTGGAACTTGGTCCACAGCCGTGGCACGGTCGCGAAGATCGTCGGGCGCGCCTGGGCAAGATCGCGCGCGAAGGTTTCCAGGGACTCGGCGAAATACACGCGGTAGCCGGCGTACAGCGAGCCCGCCTCCACGCCCCAGCGTTCGGCGACATGGGACAGCGGCAGATGCGACAGCGTGCGCTCCTCCGGTGTGGTGTGGAAGCACTTGGCGACGGTGTCCGCCGCCACCGCGAAGGTATTGAAGCTGTGCATCACGCCCTTGGGCATGCCGGTGGTGCCGGAGGTGTAGATGATGGTGGCGAGCTCGCCGCCGCCACGCACGACGTTCTCCTTGAGCGGCGCGTTCGCCGCGATGATCGCGTCCCAGCTGGGGTAGTCGTTCTTCGGCGAAACCGGATAGGAAATGCAGTGCACCGACCCGGGCACGCCGGGCTTCATCTGTTCCCAGCCGTCCAGCTTGCCGATGAAGCAGGCCTTGGCCTCGGAATGCTCGAGGATCTGCCGAACGCTTTCAGCGGTCAGCGTCGGATACAGCGGCACGCTGACGTGTCCGGCCATCCAGATGGCCAGATCCGACATGATCCACCAGGCGCAATTCTTCGACAGGATGCCGATACGCGAACCAGGCTCCCAGTTCTGCGCACGCAGGTAGCTGGCCATGCGGCGTGCCTCGCCGACCGCCTGCGACCAGGTGTAATCGCGGGCGACGCCGCCCTCCATCGGTTGCGTCAGGTAGACGTGATGCGCGCGCATTTTTTCCCAGTAATAAGCGCGCTGCAGCGGCAGATACTTGTCGATCGTGCTCATGGAATTGCCTTTTGGTAATCGGTATTACGAACAAAAATCGGCTTGCGGTCGAGTTTATCCGAAGGGTAAGGTTTCGCCTCCTCAAAACGAAACCCGGGTGTCCGGTAATTCTTATGACCGCCAGCAGCCCCTATTACAACAGCGATCACGACGCTTTCCGCGAACAGGTACGGCGCTTCGTCGAACGCGAGTGCCTACCTTATATCGAGCAGTGGGAAAAAGCGGAAGAGCTGCCGCGCGAACTGCACCGGAAGGCGGCCGAGGCCGGGCTGCTGCAGATCGGGTTTCCCGAAGCCTATGGCGGCACCGAAGTGCCAGACCTGTTCTACATGATCGTGCTGACCGAGGAGCTGGCCCGCACCGGCAGCGGCGGCCTTATCGCCAGCCTGATGTCGCATGGCATTGGCACGCCGCCCATCGTGCATACCGGCACGCACGAGCAGAAGCTGCGGTTCGCCAAGCCGGTGCTGGAGGGTGAAAAGATCGCCGCACTCGCGATCACCGAGCCCGGCGGCGGTTCCGACGTGGCCAACCTCAAGACCAGGGCAGTGCGTGACGGCGACCATTACGTCGTGAGTGGCAGCAAGACCTTCATCACCTCCGGCATGCGGGCCGATTTCATCACCACCGCCGTTCGCACCGGCGGCGACGGCATGGGCGGCGTCTCCCTGCTGCTGATCGAGGCCGGCACCCCCGGCTTCACGCGCACGCCGCTGCAGAAGATGGGCTGGTGGTGCTCCGATACCGCGACGCTCTACTTCGACAACTGCCGTGTGCCGGTCGCCAACCGTATCGGCCCGGAGAACGCGGGCTTCATGGCGATCATGCTCAACTTCAACAACGAGCGGATCATGCTGGCGGCCCAGGCCTATGCCTTCGCCAAGGTCTGCTACGAGGACTCCCTGTCCTATGCGCGGGAGCGTCAGACTTTCGGCAAGCCGCTGATCCGCAACCAGGTGATCCGCCACAAACTGATCGACATGCGGATGAAGCTGGAGGCCACCAAGGCCAGCCTCGACCTGCTGGCCTGGCGCGTCGCGCGCAAGCAGATGCCGATCGCCGAAGTCTGCATGCTCAAGAACCTGGCGACGGAAAACCTGGAATGGATTGCGGGCGAAGCGATGCAGGTCCTCGGCGGCGCCGGTTACCTGCGCGGCTCCCGGGTCGAGCGGATCTACCGCGAGACCAAGGTGCTGACCATCGGTGGCGGCTCACGCGAGATCATGAAGGACCTGGCGGCCAAGCAACTGGGCTACTGAGCCGCGGTACGCGGCCGCGACCGCGCTCACTGCGTTCGCGGCACCGTGTCGCCGTCGCACCGCTCAACGCAGATGCTGACCATCGGTGACGGCTCGCGCGAAATGGCGATGGGCCTGTTCACCAAGCCTGTGAGCTACCGACGCAGCGATGCCAAACGAAAAAGGGCGCCGGAGGCGCCCTTTTTCATGCTGGTAACCAGTCTATTGGGGCGGCTTGACCGCGGCACAGGCCTGGAACACCTGCACGCTGCTGAGGGCCGATGCCACGCCACCGCCGAAGGTGAGCGTAATGGAATCGAACGGCTTGGTGACCGGCATGCTGACCAGCCCGGCCTGCGCTCCCGTCACTTCGGTGCCCAGCAGGTCCAGACGCAGCGGCGTCTGGTTCGACGTAGTGTCGCTGGTCGCCGTGCCATTCAGCGAGGTGCTGAGCTGCACCTGCGACAGCACTTCTGCCAGCAGCAACGATCCCGTCGGGCGGCCAATCACGAAACCCGCCTGCTGACCGGCCACGGGCGTCACGGTCGAGCCCGCCTTCACCGTCAGCGAGATCGACCCTGTCAGCAAGGCGACCGGAACCGACAGCGTCGCGAAGTTGTTGAAATCGCCGTCGGTCACGTTGCTGTCGTTGGCCGCCGAGCACAGCAGGCAGATGCCGCTGGTGGCGTCGGACGCCGTGGCACCACCGGTGGCCAGCAACGGCACCGGGCAGACAGGATCGGTCACCGTCAGGGTCGCGGTCGCCGGCGTCTGCGAGCCGCTGAACTTGCCCGGCTTCGGCGTCGCCGTGATGATCGCCTGACCCTTTGCCACCGAGGTCGCGAGACCCGTCGTCGCATTGATCGTGGCGATGGTCGTCGGCGCGCTGCTCCAGGTCACGGTGTTGCCATCGTTGGCCACATCCTGCTTGCTGCCATCGGCAAAGACCGCCACCGCCGTGGCCTGCGACTGCGTCGCGATGGTCGGCGTTCCCGCACCGGGCGCGACCACGGTGGGAGGATTCAGCTTGACCGCCGGGGCGAGGTTCGTCGGCACATTGTTCGTCACGGTGATCGGCAGCTGCGCGGTCTGCGCCGATCCGGCTCCCGCCACGGGCGTCACCAACACCGACAGATTCATCGTGCCGGTGGCGGCCGGGGTCAGCGAGGTGGTCGCCTTGTTCTTCGGATTGGGGTCCGCGACTGCCGTCTTGTCGGACGACCAGGCGATCGTGCTGTCAGTATCCACTTGGCGAGCCTTGGCGCTGTCGGTGTATGTGCCCAACACCAAGTAGCTGGCGGAGCTGCCAAGCGTCAGCGTGGTCTTGGCCGCACCCTGCGTAACACCATCGACGATCGACACGGACACGAGTTTCGGTCGCGTCACGGTGATGGTCACCGGATTGGAGGTGATGCCGTCAGCGCTGGCCGTCAGGACGACCGTGCCGGTCGAGAGTCCCTTGAACAGGCCGCCCCCGTTGACCGAACCTACCAAAGCGTTGTCGACCGCCCAGCTGACCGACTTGACGCAGGGCTGGCTGGACGCGGCCGATCCCGGCGGTGTCGAGCAAGTTTCGCTAGCGGAAAACTGCTGGGTTTCCCCGGCCGCAAGAGTCTGCGCCGCGGCCGGCGCGATCGTGATGGTCTGCAACCTCGGCGTGAAATCCGGGCTCTGCGCGCTGCAACCCGCAGCCCCCAACATTGCCACGGCACACAGGCCCGCCAGCATACGAGATATTTTCATTGCTCAGTTCCTCGGGAAACTTTTGAAGTAGTTATACCGCATGCCGCCACCGCTTGGATGTTTGCTGTTTCAGTATATCGACCTTACTGACGAAATGGTATTCTATCTGGGTGCCCGTAACGAGGCTCGCACCTGATCTCGGAGTCATTTTTGATCTTGGGCACAGTCTGGTTGCACAATGAATAAATCAGTCACAATGCGGCGCCATGCGCTGGGTTGCTGGTAGAACGAACGCGGTCAGAATCGTCACACGGTCAAGGGGAACCTGCTAATGATAAGAAGTAGAGCCTGGGCTGCATTTCTCATGCTGCTGTCTTTCACCGGCCTGGCGCAGGCCTATGACTATGATCAGCGGTGGTACATCTCGCCCACCATCGGTGCGGCGGTGTCCGACGCCAGCAACTTGGACAATGGTCCGATGGGACAGATCTCCATTGGCCGCTCCATCGCCAAGTATCAGGGGTTTGAACTCGAAGGCGGGTATAGCGGCCTGACGGTCAGCAACCTGCCTGCCAAGAATCGTTACGGCCGCGGTGTGCTCGGTGCGAACTTCCTGCAGTACCTGGGACCGGAAAGCTTCGCGATCCGCCCCTACATTCTCGGCAACCTGAACGGCCACTACATCAACTTCCTCGGTGAGCACCAGGGCGGAATCGGCTACGGCATCGGCGGCGGTGCTTTCATCAACCTGACCCGTTCGCTCGATCTTCGCGCCGATGCCCGCTACAACGTGGACGCCGTCCGTGACCGTGGTGGTGCGCTGCAGCGGTCCAATTTCTATGTCTGGACTGCGGGGCTCGGCATTCGTTACAAGTTTGGCGCCGACCCGCTGGACGAGGATGGCGACGGCGTACCCGACTCCCTCGACAAATGCCCGCACACGCCCCATGGCGTGCAGGTGGACGCCAACGGCTGCCCGCCGGATTCCGATCACGACGGCGTGCCGGATTACCTCGACAAATGCCCCAACACCCCCGCCGGCGCGCCGGTCGATGCCAACGGCTGCCCGCTGGATTCCGACCACGACGGCGTGCCGGATTACCTCGACAAGTGCCCCAACACGGCGCGTGGAGTCGCAGTGGGTCCGGATGGCTGCCCGCTGCCGCCGGTTGATTCCGATGGCGACGGCGTGCCGGACAATCTCGACAAGTGTCCCAATACGCCGCGCGGCCAGAAGGTCGGCCCGGATGGCTGCCCGCTGGACTCGGATGGCGACGGCATCCCGGACGATCAGGACGAATGCCCGAACACCCCGGCTGGCGCCAAGGTTCTGCCCAACGGCTGCGCGCTCAAGGGCGACTGCCGCAAGCCGCGTCCGGGCGAACAGGTGGATGAGCACGGCTGCGCGCTGGAGCACAGCTTCATCCTCAAGGGCGTGAAGTTCGAGTTCGATTCCGACCGCCTGACCCCGGCGGCCAAGGAAATCCTCAACCAGGTCGCTGCCACGCTGCAGGCGTATCCGGACATCAAGGTCGATCTCGAAGGCCACACCGACTCGATCGGTAGCGATGCCTACAACATGGGCCTGTCCGAGAAGCGTGCCATTTCGGTGAAGAACTACCTGACGTCCAGCGGCGTCAATGGCAAGCGGATGAACCCGGTCGGCTACGGCAAGACGCGGCCGATCGATACCAACGAAACCGAGACCGGCCGCGAGAACAACCGTCGCGTCGAACTCAGAGTCATCGACTAAAACTCACGAGGCTTGATCGACCCCCGGTGGCAACGCCACCGGGGGTTTTCTTTTGCCTGATGCTCACCACGAAAGCTGCCTCACGCAGGCCCTGCGATAAAAGAAAAAAGCCCCGCCGACAGCTGGCGGAGCTTTCACGCGGCCTCGATAACAGCGCCCCGATCAGGCCTCAGGTTTGACCTGCACCAGCAACTGGCGCCCCTTGACCTGATCGCCGGCTTTCACGCTCACCGACGCCACCGTACCGGCCACGGGCGTCGTCAGCTGGAATTCCATCTTCATCGCCTCCAGCACCACCAGCGTCTTGCCTTTTTCGACCTTCTCGCCCGGCTGCACGTGCACGGCGACGATCTTGCCATCGCTGTTGGCGAGAATGCGTCCGTCCGCGCCCGGCGCGGCCGCAGCGACGGGCGCCAGCGTGACGTCGGTGTAGCCGTGCGTCGCCGCTTCCGCGGTCACCCACACCGAATCGCCGTGATGGGCGATGCGCGCCTTGCCCTGCACGCCGTCGGCGACATAGTGAAATTCGCCGTCGAGCACGCGGGTGACGTCGACGACGATCGTCTCGCCGGCGACTTCCGTGGTGAAGCGATGGCCGTCGTGCACCAGCACGTCGAGTTCGTAGGATTGATCGCGCCACTTGAGCTTGTACTCGGCCGGCGTCTCATGCGAGCTGTGCCAGCCGATGAATTCCGGCGCGAGGCCATGTTCTGCAGCCAGCCGCTGCGCGTCGTCGAGATACAGCGCGATGGCCGCGAGCGCGACATGACGATGCGTGGGCTTGATCTGCGCCACAGCGTCCTGCGGAAAATACTGGCCGATGAAGCCGGTACTGAAATCGCCGCCGGCAAAGGCTTCGTGCGACAGGATCGCCGTCAGATAGTCCTTGTTGTTGACCAGCCCCAGGAAGGTGGTGTCGTCCAGCGCTTTCAGGAGACGCTGACGCGCGATTTCGCGGTCCTCGCCCCAGGCGATCACCTTGGCCTGCATCGAGTCGTAGAACGGGCTGATCACGGCCCCGCTGCGCAGATAGGTATCGACGCGCACGCCGTCACCCTGCGCCGCCTGCCAGGCCAGCACCGGCCCGGTCTGCGGCATGTAGTTGTCCTGTGGATCCTCGGCGCACAGGCGCACCTCGATGGCGTGGCCGCGACGGCGCGCCAGCACCTGTTCCTGCGTCATCGGCAGCTTCTCGCCCTGCGCCACGCGCAGCTGCCACTCGACCAGATCGACGCCGTAGACCAGTTCCGTCACCGGATGCTCGACCTGCAGGCGCGTGTTCATCTCGAGGAAGTAGAACTGCCCGTCGCGCGCGAGCATGAATTCCACCGTGCCGGCACCCACGTAGTTCACCGCCTTCGCCGCCGCGACGGCCGCCGCGCCCATCTTCAGGCGCAACGCCTCGTCCACCGCCGGGCTCGGCGCCTCTTCGACGACCTTCTGGTTGCGGCGCTGCACCGAGCAGTCGCGCTCGCCGAAGTGGATCACGTTGCCGTGCCGGTCGCCGAAAACCTGAATCTCGACGTGCCGCGCATTCATCACCGCCTTCTCGATCAGCAGCTGGCCGCTGCCGAAGGCGTTGGTCGCTTCGGAGCGCGCCGACTGGATGCTGGCGAGCAGATCCTTCTCCTCGTGGACGAGGCGCATGCCGCGCCCGCCGCCACCCGCGGCGGCTTTGACCATCACCGGCAGGCCGGCCTTCTTCGCTTCCCTCACCAAGGTGTCGTCGGACTGGTCGTCGCCCTGATAGCCCGGCACGCAGGGCACGCCGGCCGCGATCATGCGGATCTTCGACGCGCTCTTGTTGCCCATCGCCTCGATGGACTGCGGATCGGGACCGATGAAGACCAGGCCCGCATCCTGCACCGCTTTCGCAAACGCCTCGCGCTCTGACAGGAAGCCGTAGCCCGGATGGATCGCCTGCGCGCCCGACTGCTTCGCGGCGGCGATCAGCTTGTCGATGACGAGATAGGAATCCTTGGCCGGCGACGGGCCGATGCGCACCGCCTCGTCGGCTTCGAGCACGTGCAGGCTGTCCTTGTCGGCGTCGCTGTACACCGCGACGGTCTGATAGCCCTGCTTCTTGGCGCCACGGATCACGCGCAGTGCGATCTCGCCGCGGTTGGCCACCAGAACCTTGTTGAATCGTTTCGTCATCGTCATTTCCTACTGCGCCCACTTCGGAGCACGCTTCTGCATGAATGCGCTGATGCCTTCGGGCGCTTCCGGCCCCCGTGCACAGGCGGCGAACTTGGCCGCCGCATCGTCGAGCACGGCATCCATGTCCTGCTTGCCGGCGTTGAGCACGATCTGCTTGGTCAGCGCATTGGCGTTCGGCGCGCAGTTCAGAATCTGCTTCAGCGTCTCGCCGAGCTTGGCCTGCAATTCTTCCTCGGTCTTGAAGCTGTCGTGCACCAGGCCGAGCCGCAGGGCTTCATCGCCGCGGAACTGCGCGCTGGTCAACGCCAGACGGCGCGCCTGCGTCAGACCGATGCGCTGGACGACGAAGGGTGCGATCTGCGCCGGCGGCAACCCCCGCGAGGTTTCCGGCATGCCGAACTTGGCCTCGACCTGCGCAAACGCGATATCCGACACGCAGGCCAGCCCGAAGCCGCCACCGAGCACGCCGCCTTCGCAAATGGCGATCACCACCTGCGGCGCGTTCTCCACCTGCCGCAGCATGGTGCCGAACGCGCGGTTGATGCCGACGATGGGATCGGTCTCGCCGGGCCGGATCGGTTTGAGCGCGCTGAACATGCCCTTGAGGTCGGCGCCCGCACAGAAGTGACCGCCCGCGCCGCGCAGCACCACCGCCCGAATCTCGCGCGCGTCGCGGATCGCGGCGAACACCGCTTCGAGTTCCGCCAGCATTTCCGGCGTCATCGCATTGCGCGACTCGGGGCGATTGAGCGTCACGTGCAGCACGCCCTTGTCCGCGGACAGCAGCAGCGACTTCGTTTCCGGCAGATTCATGGCGCCACCCGCTCTGGCAATGGAGCACTGCAATATCGTTTAATTTTATTTAATGAATTATTTTTCATTATATTTATTTAAACAATCTTCCCAGGGAAACCGGCAAGAGCGGGTGGCCGCTCATGCACCCTTTTTCTTGCCGCCGTAGCCCAGGCGCTTGCTGATGATGCCGAGCATGACTTCGTCGGCGCCGCCGCCGATCGGATGAAGGCGCAGGTCGCGGTACATCTGCGACACGAAGTTGTCCCACATGAAGCCCTGTCCGCCCCAGAACTGCAGGCAGCCATCCGGAATCTCGCGGCACAAACGGCCGGTCTTGAGCTTGGCCATCGAGGCCAGCAGCGTCACGTCACCGCCCCGCAACATCTCCTCGGTGGCGCGATAGATCAGCGCGCGCAGCGCTTCAATCTCGGTCTTGAACTCGGACAGCCGGAACTGCACGTACTGGTTGTCGAGCAGGCTCTGGCCGAAGGCATTGCGCTGGCGCGTGTACGCCGCCGTCTCGTCGACGCAGTTCTCCAACGACTGGATGATGCTGGCCGAGAGGAACAGGCGCTCCTCCTGGAACTGCTGCATCTGGTAGGTGAAGCCCTTGCCTTCGGAACCGATCAGGTTCTTGGCCGGCACGCGCACGTTATCGAGGAAGATGATCGCGGTATCGCTAGAGCGTTGCCCGAGTTTGTCGAGCTTGGTCTTGCGGTCGATGCCTTTGGCGTCGAGCGGCACGACGATCAGGCTCTTGTTGCCGTGACGTCCGCCATCGGGCGAGTCGCCCGTGTTGCACAGCATGCAGGCCCAGTCGCCTTGTGTGCCGTTGGTGATCCACATCTTCTGGCCATTGATCACATAGTCGTCGCCCTCGCGACGCGCGGTGGTCTTGATGCCAGCGACATCAGAGCCGGCACCCGGCTCACTGACCGCGATGCAGGCCACCATGTCGCCCGCAATCGCTGGCTTGAGATAATTTTCCTTCAGGTAATCCGAGCCGAAACGCGACAGCGCCGGCGTCGCCATGTCGGTCTGCACGCCGATCGCCATCGGCAGGGCGCCGACCTTGCAGTGGCCCAGCGCCTCGGCGAACAGGATCTGGTAGCTGTAATCGAGACCCAGACCGCCGACCGCCTCCGGCTTGCTGATGCCCAGCAGGCCGAGCGTGCCCATCTTCTTGAACACCTCGCGCGCGGGGAAGATGCCGGCCTTTTCCCACTCCGCCGCATGCGGGTTGATTTCCTTCTCCACGAACTGCTTCGTGGTGTCGTACAGCGACTGATGCTCGTGCGTGATCTGCATGGTGAATCCCTGAACGGTTAAAGACGTGCGACGCCGAAGCTGTTCGGATGCACCTCGCGGGCTTTCGCCTCGCGGCACACCGACAGACACAGGCCCAGCACCTTGCGCGTGTCGCGCGGATCAATCAGGCCATCGTCGAACAGCCGCGCCGTCGCAGCAAAGGCGTGCGATTCCTTGTCAAACTGGTTGATGATGTTCTGGCGGATCGCCGCCAGCATCTTCTCGTCGGCCTCCGACATCTGCTTGCCTTCCTTCTGCCACTTCTCGCGCGTGATGATCTCCATCACGCCCGCGGCCTGTTCGCCGCCCATCACGGACGTACGCGAGTTCGGCCACGCGAAGATGAAGTGCGGCCCGAAGCCGCGACCGCACATACCGTAGTTGCCGGCACCGAAGCTGCCGCCCATGACGATGGTGATCTGCGGCACGGTGGCGTTGGCCACCGCCTGGATCATCTTCGAGCCGTGCTTGACGATGCCGCCCTGCTCGCTCTCCGTGCCCACCATGTAGCCGGTCGTGTTCATCAGGTAGACGATGGGAATGTTCGACTGGCAGCACTGCTGGATGAACTGGCCGGCCTTGGTCGCGCCCTTGGTCGTGATCGGTCCGTTGTTGGAGATGATGCCGATCTGGTGACCGTGCAAGACCGCGCGGCCGCAGATGGTCTGCTGGTCGTACTCGCTCTTGAACTCGAGGAACTCCGAGCCGTCCACCAGACGCGCGATGATCTCGCGGCAGTCCACCGGCTTGCGGTAGTCGGCCGGCATCACGCCGCACAGCTCGTCGACGTCGTACAACGGCGCGCGCACCGGCAGCAGTTCCAGCTTGGGACGATGCGCGTTCCAGTTGAGGTTCTTGACGATGTCGCGCGCGATGCGGATGCCATCGGCATCGTTCTCTGCGAGGAACTCGGAGGTGCCAGCGATCTGCGAATGCATCTCCGCGCCACCGAGGTCCTCGTCGTTCGCCACCTCGCCCGTCGCCGCCTTCAGCAACGGCGGGCCGGCGAGGAACACCTTGGCGCGTTTGCGGACCATCACCACGTAATCGGACAGGCCCGGCATGTAGGCGCCGCCTGCGGTGGACGACCCATGCACCACCGTCACCTGCGGAATACCCGCCGCGGACAGACGGCACTGGTTGGCGAAGGTCTTGCCGCCGGGAATGAATACCTCTGCCTGATACAGCAGGTTGGCGCCGCCGGATTCGATCATCGCCACGATCGGCAGCTTCTGCTGCAACGCGATTTCCTGAATGCGCAGGCCCTTCTGCACGCCCCAGGGCGTCATCGTGCCGCCCTTGATCGCCGAGTTGGACGCCGACACGATGCAGCGCACGCCCGACACGTAGCCGATGCCGATGATGGTGTTGCCGCCGGCCAGCGAGCCGTCCTTGTCGTCGTGCATCTTGTAACCGGCCAGGGTGGACAGCTCCAGCCACGGCGAGCCGCGATCCAGCATCAGGTGCACGCGCTCCCGCGGCAGCAGCTGCTGGCGCTTGTGGTAGCGCTCGCGTTTGGATTCCTCCTCCTGGCGACCCTTGTCTTCAATCGCGCGCCAGTCCGCGATCAACTTGAGCATGCCCTCGCGGTTCTGCTGGTACTGGGCGCTGTGGGTATCGATTTTCGACTCGATAATCGGCATTTCCGAGACTCCGACTTCAATTCACGTCAATACGGCATTCTCGCAGCATGGGAGGCTCATTTCATCAACAATCTGAATTTCCACAGCGCCCGTCAGGCACAAAAAAACCGCGCCAGGCGCGGTCTTTTTGCACGGGGCGCGCGGCTCAGTCCTGAAGCCGGTCCAGCACCTTCGGCCGCACCGCCCGATGGAAGCCGTTGAACGGCTTGTTGTTGGCCTTGCCCTGCAGCGGGAACAGCTTGGTATTGAGGCTGGCGCCGCCGTCGATCTTGATTGTCACGCCGGTGATGAAAGCGGCTGCATCGCAGAGCAGAAACACAATGGCGCTGCTGATCTCGGCCTCCTCGCACAGACGCTTGAGCGGGATGTAGCCGTTCATCTGAGGAATCACTTCGCTGGAGAACTTCGGGTCGTATTGGTCGAGACCGCTCGACGCGACGAAACCGGGGGCCACCGCGTTGACACGCACGCCGCTCGCCGCCCATTCGATGGCAGCCGTCTCGGTGAAGTTCATCATGCCGGCACGCGCCGCGCCGCTGTGGCCCATGCCCGGCATGCCGCCCCACATGTCGGCCAGCATGTTGACGATGGCGCCGCCGTTCTTGCGCATGCACTGGTTGAACACCTCGCGCGCCATCAGGAAGCCGCCGGTGAGATTGTTGGTCACCACCGCCTCCCAGCCCTTCTTGCCGATCATCGCCAGCGGCATCGGGAACTGGCCGCCGGCGTTGTTGACGAGGCCATGAATCGGGCCATGGTCCGCCAGCATCTGTTTCACCGTCGCCTTGACCACGTCCTCGTCGCGGATGTCGAACGCATAGGTCGCCGCCACGCCGCCATCCTCGCGGATCTCGGCCGCCACCGCATCGAGCTTCTCTTGCTTGCGCCCGGTGAGAACCACCTTGGCGCCGAGACTCGCCAGCTCATGCGCCGTGCAACGGCCGATGCCGGATCCGCCGCCGGTGACAACGATGGTGTGCCCTGCGAACAGTCCTTCTCGGAATACCGATTGATATGTCATGCCGCGTTCCTCGGAGTGGTTAAACAGGATTGACCGACCTGCTGGCAGGCCGGTGCAAGATGACGATGAAATCAGCTGATCAATGATTCAACTATTTGTTTTATTTGAAAAATAATGCATTGGCCTGCACGCTTATCAGCAGAAACCTACAGCATCGCTCTCGGGCCTGCCGAACAATTCCTTTCATCAAAAGAGCAACGCCGTCAAAAGCTGCGGTATTGGGGAGTAGTGCGTGCAGGGAGTCAAGCAGGATTTCGCGGCGCTAACAACGCTCAGGGCGATTGGCGCGCTCTGCGTCGTGGAGCATCACTGCTGGTTATTCGTGTATCCCGCCTGGCCCCGAAGCTGGATCGTTCCAGGCTTCCAGCTCTGGCCCGACTATTTTTTCATCCTCAGCGGCTTCATCCTGACCCATGTCTACGGTAAGACACTGCGACATGGCGGTCGCGACGAGGTGTTCAACTATTTTGTCCATCGCATTGCGCGCGTGTATCCGCTGCACCTCGCCGTGCTGGTGATGCTCGTGGGTCTGGAATCCATCCGCCTGCTCATGGCGCAGCACGCCGGCCTGGAAACGCGGGGTCGGTATTTCGTCGATAGCACCAGCCCCAGGTACATCCTGACCAATCTGCTGCTGGTGCAAGCCTGGGGCATCCAGCACATGAATTCCTGGAACATGCCGGCGTGGAGTATCAGCGCCGAATTTGCATGCTACCTGGCTTTCCCGATGATGCTGAACCACGAGCTTGCCTCCAAGCCACGCCGAGCGGCGCTGCTCGCGACGATTTCGGCCTGCGGGCTGACCTGGATACAACTATCGCGGCACACCTTCGACGTCACCTTCGATCTCGGCGTGCCCCGCGCGTTCTTCTCCTTCAGCATCGGTTGCGTGCTGTATCACTACCGGCATGTCTTACTGAACGCAGTGGCTTTCATCCCTGCGACAGCGCTGCAATCGAGCATCGTCGCTGGCGTCTTGGCGGCTTACGCCGTCAACGCGCCCGGCCTCGCATTTATCCCGTTGTGGGTTGCGTTGATTGCGGCAATGACCCGTGAAAATGGCCTGCCGGCGAAGATCCTGGCGTGGCCGCCGCTGGTCGCCATGGGTGAACGATCATATTCCTACTACATGACGCACGTGCTGGTGATCTGGGCCATGCTGCTCACCAAGGCGGCGGCACCGGCAACGTTCGGACAATTTCTGGAGTGGCCGTCACTGGCCATCCTCGCCGCGATTCTGGGCACAACGATCGGGATCTCCGAGTGGACCTATCGTTACATCGAGAAACCCGGACGCGCCTGGGTCCGCCGACGCCTCTCGCGTCACCAGATCTGCAAAACCCGCCAATGGGACGACGTCGCGAATCCCACCGGCGCCCATGAATCGCTCGCGAAAACCGCGCGCTAGTTTTTTCGGTTGTAGACGGGATAACGGTCTTTCAGCGCGTTGAAGCGATCCTCGATCATCACTTTCGAGAGATGCGCCAGCCCGATGGCGATGATCCAGAACGCCAGTTGCACCCAGATAGTGTCCTGAGCCGGCGGGCGCCCCCCGCGCAGCATCATCAATGCCGCTTCCACGGGCACGTGAAACATGTAGAGCGCATAACTGATCGAGCCGAGATAGACCACCGGCGGCAGCGACAACACCCTCGCCAGCGCAGACGACGGATACGCCAGCACAGAGCCCACGATGCCGAAATAGATCAGCGACATGCCCATGACGCTGTCCAGCGAGAACGCTCTCGCCAGGTCCGGCGGGACGGCCTGTCCGCTGTACAGCAGTGGCGCGACGTGCAGAAAGCCCGGCACCATGATCCATAGCCCGGCGACGGCACCCACGGCGATGATGACCAGCGCATAGTGACGCCGCGAGGCCGGATGCTCCTGATCAGCGGCAAGCCAGCGGGACAGCGGCACCAGCAGCAAACCCAGTGCGAGGCCCTGCATGCGGGTTCCCAGCAAACCCGGCACGAAGCCGCCGTAAAGGAGCGCTTCGCTGATCACCAAGGCCGCGATGACCAGCAGGAAGATGCTTCGGGCACGAATGCCGACCAGCCAGAGGAATATCGGCAACAGCAGATAGAACTGCTCCTCTGTGGCGATGGACCAGCTGTGCCCGAAGAACGGAATGAATGTCTTCAACACACCATTCCAATCGGCGCCTGGGTGGAGATACGCGCCGGTGAACTGCAGAAAGAACAGCGAGCGGATCGCGTGGCCGATGATATGAACGGCGCCACTACCATGCAGGAAGCTCATCGCCAGCACGGTGAAAAGCGTCAGGTAGTAGACCGGCCAGATGCGCAGGATACGGCGCATCCAGAAGCTTTTGAGGTTGAGCGAGTTGTCCTTGAAGCCCTTGTAAAGAATCGACCCGATCAGGAATCCCGACAGCACGAAAAACAGGTCCACCAGCGTCCACGCCCAGAAGAGGTAGGGCGATACCGGATTCAGATGAAAGCCCGCCACCCCCAGAGCGGCAAGCCCGCGCAGACCATCAAATGGCAGCATGCGCCGGGACAATGGGGTTTTTTCGCTAAGGTTTGGCAAGGACATCTCCCGAGCACGCAATAGGGTCCAAGACTGCCCGGTCACGGGGCAGTCCCTACGCAATGGTTGTCCTCGTCCGGTCCCTAACGCCCGCTCTGTGAATGATGCGGCGAGCTTGTTTTTATATATTATATGATTTTTTATTCATGTAATAATTATTAACAAATCAGCCACCCGCAGCATGGACTGCGGGTGGCTGATTTTCACCGTCTTAGAGCTTGCCTTCCAGTTCCGGAACCACCTGGAACAGGTCGCCAACAAGACCAAAATCGGCGACCTCGAAGATCGGCGCTTCCGGATCCTTGTTGATCGCGACAATGGTGCGCGCGTCCTTGATACCGGCAAGGTGCTGGATCGCGCCGCTGATGCCGATGGCGAAATACAGTTCCGGCGCGATGATCTTGCCGGTCTGACCGACCTGCATGTCGTTCGGCACGTAGCCCGAGTCCACCGCCGCGCGCGAAGCGCCGACACCGGCACCGATCTTGTCGGCCAGCTTGTAGATGATCGAGAAGTTCTCGGAGCTGCCCAGCGCACGGCCGCCGGAGACGACGCGCGCCGCCGACTGCAGGTCCGGGCGGTCGGCCTTGGCGGCCTGCAGCGACACGAATTTGGTGTTGGCCGAGGCCGATGCGGCGACGCTGACCTTCTCCACCGACGCGCCGTTACCCGCGGCGACGGCGTTGAACGACGCGAGACGCACGGTCGCGACGATGGTGCCGGCCGGCGCTTCCACCGTGGTGATGGCGTTGCCGGCGTAGGTCGGACGGTCGAAGCTGCTGGCCGAGTGCACGGCCATCACGTCGGACACCTGCGGCACGCCCAGCTTGGCGGCGACGCGCGGAGCGAGGTCCTTGCCGAAGGTGGTGCCCGGCACCAGCACGTGGCTGTAGCCCTTGCTCGCCAGTTCGACGATCTGCGAGGTCAGCACCACGGCCAGCGCGTGGTCGTTGGCGGCGTTGTCGGCCTGCAGCACCTTGCTGACGCCCGCCAGCTTGGCGGCTTCGGCTGCGACGGCGCTGCCGTCGGTCGCAAACACGGCGACATCGATCTCGCCACCGATCTTCTGCGCGGCGGCCACCACCTTGGCGACACCGGCGTTGAGCTTGCCGTTGGCGTGCTCAGCAACAATCAGAATCTTGCTCATTAGACCAACCCCTTTGCCTTGAGTGCACTCACCAGTTCGTCCACCGTCTTGACCATGATGCCCTTGGAGCGCGACGGCGGCGGCGCGGTCTTGACCGTCTTCAGGCCCGGCGCCGGCTGCACGCCGAGGTCGGCGAAGCTGACGGTTTCAATCGGCTTCTTCTTGGCTTTCATGATGTCCGGCAGCTTGAGGTAGCGCGGCTCATTGAGGCGCAGGTCGGTGGTGATCACCGCCGGCAGCGTCACTTCCAGCGTTTCCAGGCCGGCGTCGATCTCGCGGGTCACGGTCGCCTTGCCGGCGTCCAGTTCGACCTTGGAGGCGAACGTCGCCTGCGGCAGGTCCAGCAGCGCAGCGGTCATCTGGCCGGTCTGGTTGGCGTCGTCGTCGATCGCCTGCTTGCCGGTGAACAGCACCTGCGCGCCTTCCTTCTTCACCAGCGCGGCCAACGCGCGCGCGGCGGTCAGCGGCTGGATCTCGCCTTCTTCCTTGACGTGGATCGCGCGGTCGGCGCCGAAGGCCAGCGCGGTGCGCAGCGTCTCTTCGTTCTTGGCGCCACCCAGCGTCACGGCGATGATCTCGGTGACCTTGCCTTTCTCCTTCTGGCGAACCGCTTCTTCCATCGCGATTTCGTCGAAGGGGTTCATCGAGTGCTTGACGCCATCGGTGACAACACCGGAGCCGTCCGGCTTGATCTGGATGCGGACGTTGTAGTCCACCACTCGCTTGACGCTGACTAGAACTTTCATTCGCTTCTCTCAGTTCACAAACAAATCGATACCGCGCTCGAAACGCACGGACTCACCAACAACGGATTGCTTACATATTGGCGTAATTGGGACCGCCGCCGCCTTCCGGCGCCACCCAGTTGATGTTCTGCGCGGGGTCCTTGATGTCGCAGGTCTTGCAGTGCACGCAGTTCTGCGCGTTGATCTGGAATCGCTGCGCATCGCCTTCGCCGACCACTTCGTAGACGCCGGCCGGGCAATAGCGCTGCGCCGGCTCTGCGTACATCGGCAGGTTCTTGGCGATGGGAATGGTCTTGTCCTTGAGCACGAGATGAACCGGCTGGTCCTCCTCGTGATTGGTGCTCGACAGGAACACCGAGGACAGTTTGTCGAAGGACAGCTTGCCGTCGGGCTTCGGGTATTCAATCTTCTTGGAATCCGCAGCCAGCCTCAGCGAAGCGTAATCGAGCTTGAGGTCGTGCATCGTGAACGGGAACTTGCCGCCGAAGATGTTCTGCTCGATCCAGTTGATCGCACCGCCGATCAGCGCGCCGAACTTGTGCAGGAACACGCCGAAGTTGCGTGACTTGTACAGTTCGTCGTACAGCCAGCTGGCCTTGAACTTAGCCGTGTAACCGGTCAGTTCGTCGCCGCCTTCGGAACCCGCGAACAGCGCTTCCGCCGCCGCTTCCGCCGCCAGCATGCCGGACTTCATCGCCGTATGGCTGCCCTTGATCTTGGCGTAGTTGAGTGTGCCGGCGTCGTCGCCGATCAGCACGCCGCCCGGGAAGGTCAGCTTGGGCAGCGAGTTCAAGCCGCCCTTGACCAGGGCGCGTGCGCCGTAGGCCGTGCGCGTGCCGCCTTCGAGATACTGCTTGACCACGGGGTGATGCTTGAAGCGCTGGAATTCGTCGAACGGCGACAGGTACGGATTGGTGTAGGACAAGTCCACGATCAGGCCGACGACGACCTGGTTGTTTTCAAAGTGGTACAGGAAGGCGCCGCCCATGGCATCGGTGCCGAGCAGGTCCAACGGCCAGCCGGCGCCGTGCACCACCAGACCAGGCTTGTGCTTGGCCGGATCAATCGTCCAGATTTCCTTGATGCCGATGCCGTAGTGCTGCGGGTCGGCGTCCTTGGCGAGCTGATACTGCGCGATCAGCTGCTTGCCCAGGTGGCCGCGGCAGCCTTCGGCGAACAGGGTGTACTTGGCGCGCAGCTCCATGCCCGGCGCGTAGTCCGCCTTGTGCTCGCCCTTGTGGTTGATACCCATGTCGCCAATGGTGACGCCCTTGACCACGCCGTCCTCGATGATGGCGTGCTGCGCGGCGAAGCCGGGGTAGATCTCAACGCCGAGCGCCTCGGCCTGCTGGCCCAGCCAGCGGCACAGGTTGCCCAGCGAGATGACGTAGTTGCCCTCGTTGTGCATCGGCTTGGGCACGAACAGGCCCGGCATCTTGAACGCGGCGGTTTCGCTGCGGAAGAAATACACGTCGTCGCCGACGACCGGAACGTTGAGCGGCGCGCCCTTGGCCTTCCAGTCCGGGATCAGTTCGTTGAGCGCGCGCGCTTCGAACACGGCACCCGACAGGATGTGCGCACCAATCTCGGAGCCTTTCTCGACGAGGCAGACGCTGAGTTCCTTGCCGGCCTCGGCCGCCAACTGCTTGAGGCGGATGGCGGCGGACAGGCCAGAAGGACCGCCACCGACCACCAGGACGTCGTATTCCATCACATCGCGTTCAACGCTCATCGTTTTCTACTGACCAATCAAAGAAATAGGGGGCAGGCCGCGAATTCTAACCGGAATGGGCGCGAAACTCTCCATTTCCGCGTATGGCCACTACGGATGAAACGGTCAGTCCAGACGCGCCGCAATGGCCGCAGAGACAGGAATCGGCATGTCCAGCGCCATCTGCGCAAAAGCCTTGCCCTGCGGGTCGGTGCGCAGGGAGGCCGCGCCACCGCCGCCGAGGGCATGGTGGAGCAGGAAATTGAGGCTATCGCTGCCCGGCAGGCTCCAGCGCTCGACCCGTCCGTCCACGCCGCCGGCCAGCACGTGCGCGAAACGCCGGCGCATCGCCGCGGGTGTCAACGCGGCCCTGATGAAAGGCAGGTATTCGGGCCGGCGGGCGATCACGCCGATATTGGCGTGGTCGCCCTTGTCGCCGGACCGGGCCAGCGCCAGCTTGACCAGTGGCACGTCGACTTCGGCCGCCACCGCTTCCGGCCGCTCCTGCTCCGGTCCTGGCGGCAAGAAACCGCCCGACAGCGGCACCGTCACCGTGAGGCGCTCATCGCCGATCACCACCTCGATGCCGAGCCTTTCCTTGGGCACCAGCGCCGAAAACAGCTTGGGAATCATGTGCGGCTCCGGCCGGCCACCGCCGAAATAGCCGGTGAAGCCCGGTGCCATGCCGGTGGCTGCCTGGGCAATCTCGCGCGCGAATAACTTGAGCGCCTTCGGGTTGGGGTGCTGGACCGCGATCTTGACCACCACTTCGCGGGTCTCGCGCGCGCCCTCGCGTGCATTCGGGCCATAGCTTTCCTCGGCGCCGATGCAGTGGATGTCCACGCCGGTGAAGTCACCGAGTTTCAGCTGCTGCAGCTGGCGCCGCACTTTTTCCACCACGGCACTGGCGGAGGCACGCCCCTTGGCCGCCGCATCGATCCCGCCAATCATGAACAGCGCCGCGCAGCGCATGCCCGCCGGGTAGGTCGCACTGGCCTTGTAGGACGTGGTCGGCGCCTGCCCGCGCCCTCCTTCAACCCGTACTCGGTCGACGCCGACCTGGGTCAGTTGTACCTGTGTGAAATCGCAGACCACATCGGGCAGGATGTAGGCGCGCGGATCGCCGATCTCGTAGAGCATCTGTTCCAGCACCGTGTGAACGCTGACGAGACCACCGGTGCCCTCCGGCTTGGTAACCACGAAACTGCCATCGGCCTCGCATTCGACGATGGGAAAGCCCATGTCGGCGTAGCCGTCGCGAACCAATTGCCAGTCGGTGAAATTGCCGCCAGTGCACTGCGCGCCGCATTCGATGATGTGCCCGGCGATGCTGCCGGCGGCAAGCCGGTGATAGTCGTCCTCGCGCCAGCCGAACTCGTGCATCAGCGGACCCAATGTCACGGCGCTGTCGACGCAGCGCCCGGTGATCACGATCTCGGCGCCGGCGTCCAGCGCCCGCGCAACCGGGATTGCACCCAGATAGGCATTGAACGACACCAGCGTCGGCGGCATCGGCTTGCCCGTGTCGATCTCGACACAGTCGGCGAATTCCTTCTTGCGCGTCAGCAGATCGTCGCCCAGCACCACCGCCACGCGGACATTCAGCCCGGCCTTCGCGGCAACGGCCTCCAGTGCCTTCTTGCACGCCAGCGGATTGACGCCACCGGCATTGGCGACGACCCGGATACCGCGCTGCTTGATCTCCGGCAGCAGCGGCGCCATCACGTGCTCCACGAAATCCGTGGCATAGCCGTCTTCGGGATCCTTCATGCGCTTGGCCGCGAGGATCGACATGGTGATCTCGGCCAGGTAATCGAACACCAGGTAATGGATGTTACCTTTTTGCACCAACTGCGCCGCAGCCGTGTTGGTATCGCCCCAGAACGCCGATGCACAGCCGATGCGGACCGTCTTGCTCATGGCTCAGATTCATGCAGGAAGCCACGCCAATTGCGTGTACCGCCAGCTTGCCCGTTCGATGTCCGGCACGCCAGCGGAATAGCGATTACCGTCAGGCCGACATCCTCAGCAGGATCTCCAGTACCGCGGCGGCAAACACGGCCGCGAGCGCATCGTCGAGCATGATGCCCAGACCGCCGTGCACTTCGCGATCCAGCCAGCGGATCGGCCAGGGCTTGAGGATGTCGAAAAACCGGAACAGCAGGAACGCCGCCCCCAGCCAGGGCCACGCCACCCGCCCCGGGGCGAGGTAGCAGAGCGGCACACAGGTGACCAGAAATCCGACGATTTCGTCGAACACGATGCCCGGCGCATCGTGCAAACCGAGCAGTCGCGCGCTTTCGCCGCAGATCCAGCAGCCCGCCACAAACAACAGCGCGCAGCCGGCCAGATAGATCAGTGGCGTTGGCGACAACCACGACAGCAGGAACCAGAACGGCAATCCGACCAGCGTGCCGAACGTGCCGGGCGCGCGGGGCGCGAGGCCGGCACCGAAGCCATAGGCCAGCAGGTGCTCCGGCGTGGTCAGGATCAGTTCCGCGGGCGGTGGCGGTATCGGTCGGGAGGGTTCGGTCATGTGAAGTGACGATAACCGTGGGGCGGAATGGGCATGGTAACGCCATCGGCGCCGGTCAGCCGCAATCCCGGCTCGGCGACGATGCGACCCACAGCGGTCAGCGGCACATCGAGGCGCCCCTGGGCTGCCTCCAACCGGTCCGGCGGCAGGCAGACACAGAGCTCGTAATCGTCACCCCCGTGCAACTGCAGCGCCGTGCGCTCGGCCGGCGGCATGGCATGCCGGGCGAAGGCGTAGGACTGCGGCAGCGAGGCCGCTTCGAGTTCCGCGCCGACGCCGCTGGCGTCCAGCAGGTGCCCGAGATCGCCGGCCAGCCCATCGGAAATATCGATGGCCGCGTGGGCGTATTGCCGCAAGGTGAGACCCGCCGCAAGCCGCGGCTGCGGGCGGTCCAGGCGTTCGCGCAGCGCCGGCGGCAAATCCGGCTCGCCCAGCCGCCGCAGGGCCAGGGCGGCATCGCCCAGCGCGCCGGTCACGCAGACCAGATCGCCCGGCTGCGCCCCGCTGCGGCGCATGGCACGACCTGCCGGCGCCGACCCCAGCGCCGTCACGGTGATCGAGAGCGGACCACGGGTGGTGTCGCCGCCCACCAGTGCGACGCCGCTGGCATGCAGCAGCGCGCCAAAACCCGCGCAGAAGCCGGTCAGCCATTCGGCGTCGTTCTCCGGCAGCGTCAGCGCGAGCGTCACCCAGCGCGCCATGGCGCCCATCGCGGCCAGGTCGGAAAGATTGACCGCCAGGGCCTTCCAGCCGATGTCGCAGGCCGCGGTCTGCAAAGGGAAATGCCGGCCGGCGACCAGGGTGTCGGTGGTCACCGCCAGTTCCTCGCCGGGCGGCACCTGCAACAGCGCGCAATCGTCGCCGATGCCCAGCGCGACGTCTGCCGACGCGGCGCCTAGCGGCTGGAAATAACGGCGGATGAGCTGGAATTCATCCATCGGCGCCAACGGCCGTCCGCGGAATCAGAAGTCGGCGGCGGTTTCGGCAGCGCGGGCGACGCGGGCCAGCTTGTCGAGCACGCCGTTGACAAACTTGTAGCCGTCCTCGGCACCGAAGACCTTGGCCAGATTCACCGCTTCGTTGACCGCGACTTTCCACGGTACTTCGGGCCGGTGCTGCAGCTCGAAGGCGCCCAGCAGGAGGATGGCATGCTCCACCGGATCGAGCTGGTTTAGCGGACGATCGAGGTACGGCACCAGCGACACGGTCAGCTCCGGCGCTTGCGCGACCACGCCGTTGAGCAGTCCGGTGAAGTATTCGCCGTCGGCGCGGCCCAGCCCTTCCGGCTGCTCACGGAACTGCTTGATCATCGCCTCCGGCTGCGTCTCGTTGACCAGCCACTGATACAGCGCCTGCACGGTCAGGCGGCGCGCCAGGCCACGGCGGCTCTGCGGCTGCTGGGCCTCGCTCATGCAACGCTCCGCGCCAGACGCACCATCTCCAGCATCGCGGCGGCCGCCTCGTAGCCCTTGTTGTCGTCACCGGGACCGGAGCGTTCCAGCGCCTGCTGCGCCGTGTTGACCGTGAGTACGCCGAAGCCGACCGGCAGGCCGTGGCGCAGTTGCACGTCCATCAGGCCACGTGCGCATTCGCCGGCAACAAAATCGAAGTGCGGCGTATCGCCGCGAATCACCGCACCGACGGCGATCACGCCATCGAAGTCGCCGCTCTCCATCAGCTTCGACACCGCCAGCGGAATCTCATAGGCGCCGGGCGCGGTGAACTCCTCGACGGCGTCATCCGGCACGCCCCAGTCGGCGAGACAGCGATAGGCGCCATCGGCCAGGGCGTCAACGATCTCGATGTTCCAGCGCGTGGTCACGACGGCGACACGAAGGTCGGAGAATTCCCCCGACACGGGGCTGTCTGGGGCGGCGTATCCGGTTTTCATAGGGCTCTATCAATCGCAGGGAACGTATTCGACCACTTCCAGACCGAAGCCGGAAATCGCCTGCATGCGGCGTGGCGCCGACAGCACGCGCATCTTGCGCACGCCAAGGTCGGACAGGATCTGTGCGCCAATGCCGTAGGTGCGCAGCACGCGGTGCGGGTCCGGCGTGTGATGATCTTCGTGGCGCGCCTTGTGCAGCGACACGATCTGCTCGACCAGTTCGCGCGCCGGCTCGGGCTTGCGCAGCAGCACCACGACGCCTTCGCCCTCCTCCGCCACGCGCTTGAGCGCCTTGCGCAGGGGCCAGCCGAAGTTCTCGTGCTCGACGCCGAGCACGTCGGCCAGCATGTTGCGGATGTGCACGCGCACCAGCGTCGGCTGCTGAGAGTTGATAGCGCCCTTGATCATCGCCATGTGCACGGTGTTATCCAGGGAATCCTGGTAGGTGACCATGCGAAAATCGCCGAACTCGGTGCGCACCGTGGTCTCGGCGACGCGTTCGACGGTGTGCTCGTTGTCGAGACGATAGCGGATCAGGTCGGCGATGGTGCCGAGCTTGAGGCCGTGCTCGCGGGCGAATTTTTCGAGATCCGGCCGGCGCGCCATGGTGCCGTCCTCGTTGAGGATCTCGACGATGACCGACGATGGCTCCAGGCCGGCGAGCCGCGCGAGGTCGCAGCCCGCCTCGGTGTGCCCGGCACGCGTCAGCACGCCGCCCGGCTGCGCCATCAGCGGAAAGATATGCCCGGGCTGCACCAGGTCTTCCGGTCGCGCATCTGGCTTCACCGCCGTACGCACGGTGTGGGCACGATCAAAAGCTGAAATGCCGGTGGTCACACCCTGCGCCGCCTCGATCGAGACGGTGAACGCGGTCTTATGCACCTCCTCGTTGCGCGACACCATCTGCGGCAGTCGCAGCTGGCGGCAGCGGTCGGCGGTCAGCGTCAGGCAGATCAGGCCGCGGCCGTAGCGCGCCATGAAATTGATGTCCTCCGGCCGCACCAGGCTCGCGGCCATGAGGATGTCGCCCTCGTTTTCGCGGCCCTCGTCGTCCATCAGGATCACCATCTTGCCGGCCTTGAAGTCGGCGATGATGTCCTCGATGCGGTCCAGCCCGGAATTGCGGGCGGCGTCCAGCGATGCAACCTTGCTCATGTTTCGTCCCTCGCCGTCAGCAGGCGTTCCAGGTAGCGCGCGACCAGATCCACTTCCAGGTTGACCGCGTCGCCGACCGTCAACTGCCCCAGTGCGGTATGCGTCATCGTATGCGGCACGATGTTAACCCCGAATCGCCGGCCCGACACCTCATTCACGGTGAGGCTGATGCCGTCGATGCAGATCGAGCCCTTGCGGGCGATGTAACGCGCCAGCGCGGCCGGCGCCTCGAACTCCAGCCGCCAGCTGCGCGCGTCGTCGCGCTTGTCGCGCAGATGGCCGACGCCGTCGACGTGGCCGCTGACCAGGTGACCACCCAGGGGCTTGTTCGGGGTCAGCGCGCGCTCGAGATTGACGACGCGATCGACCGCCCAGCCCGCCGCCGTCGTCGCCCCCAGCGTTTCGGCCGAGAGGTCGGCGACGAAGCCGCCGTCGCGGAACGCCACTGCCGTCAGGCAGACGCCGTTGACGGCGATGCTGTCGCCGAGCTGGGCGCCGTCCAGGAAACCCGTGGGCACGGCGATCAGCATGCGGCGGTCGCCGCCCGCCAGCGCGTTCTCCGCGATCCTGCCCAAGCCTTCGATGATGCCTGTAAACATGCGTTTTTCCGTTTTGCCGCACCACCCGCTCTGGCGATTGGCGACGGCCAATTTGTTATATTTTATGTGTCGAATATAAAATCATTAAATATTAAATAACAATCTCTGCGGCTCATTCCAGGACAGCGGGTCAGCCCTGCGAGGCCTGTGGCGCCAGCGTCAGTCGCAAATCCGGCCCCACGGCACGCGCTTCGCGCCACGCGAAGCGCAGTTGCTGCGACAGCCGCTCCAGGCCCGGCAGCATGGCCAGGGGCCGCGCGCCATCGCCGAGCAGACTGGGCGCAAGATAGAGCACCAGCTCGTCCACCGCCTCCGCCTGCAGCAGTAGGCCCGCGAACCGCGGACCGCACTCCACCAGCACCTCGTTGACCTGTCGCGCCGCCAGCGCGGCCAGCGCCGGCAGCAGGGGCACATGCCCGTCCGCCGTTGCCGGCAGACGCACGACCTCGACGCCATCCGGCACGACGGGATTGGCCGACGCCGTCAGCAGCATGCGCCGCGCGCCTTCGCGCCAGACCTGTGCCTGCGCCGGCACACGCCCGCGGGCATCGAGCACGATGCGATCGGGCTGGCGCGGCGCTTCGAAGCTGCGCACCGTCAGCGCCGGGTCATCGGCCAGCACGGTGGCACTGCTGGTCAGCACCGCGCCCGCCTGCGCGCGCAGGCGGTGCACGTCGGCCCGCGCGGCCTCGGACGTGATCCACTGCGATTCGCCACTGGCCATCGCCGTGCGGCCGTCGAGGCTGGCGGCAAGCTTGAGCGTCACCCAGGGGCGGCCACGCAGCATGCGCGACACGAAACCACGGTTGAGCGCGCGGGCCGCTGCCTCCATCAGGCCGGTTTCGACGTCGATGCCCGCCTCGCGCAGACGCTGCGCACCTTGCCCGGCCACTTTCGGGTTGGGATCCTGCATCGCCATCCAGACCTTGCGCACACCGGCTGCGATCAACGCATCGGCACAGGGCGGCGTGCGCCCGAAATGGCTGCAGGGTTCGAGCGTGACGAACACCTCCGCGCCGCACGCATGCGCGCCGGCTTCGCGCAAGGCCAGCACCTCGGCGTGCGGCTCGCCGGCGCGCTGATGCCAGCCCTCGCCGACCACGGCGCCGTCGCGCACGATCACGCAGCCGACGCGGGGATTGGGATGCGTGCTGAGCAGGCCCCGCTCGGCCAGCCGCAGCGCGCGCGCCATCCAGGCGGCGGCCTGCTCAGGCCCCGGGTTCATCCGGGTCGATCAGGGTGAGCTGGCTGCGGCGCACTTCGGCGCTGGGCAGCTTTTCCAGGCGGTCGATTTCCTCGCGGAAAGCGTTGACGTCCTGGAACTTGCGGTAGATCGAGGCAAAACGCACGTAGGCGACGTGGTCGAGGTCGCGCAACTCCTCCATCACCCACTCGCCGATCTGGCGCGAGGGAATTTCACGCTCGCCGCTGTGCCGCAGCTTGCGCATCACGCTGTCGGCAGCGTGATCGATCTGCTCGTCGGTCACCGGGCGCTTGAAGCAGGCGTTCTGGATACCGCCGCGCAGCTTCTCCTCCTTGAACGGCGCGACGTCGCCATTGCGCTTGATCACCCCCGGCATCAGCAACTGCGCCTTCTCGAAGGTGGTGAAGCGATTGCCGCAACGCTCGCATTCGCGGCGGCGACGCACCTGCTCGCCTTCTTCGGCGAGACGCGAGTCAATGACCCGCGTGTCCGGCGCCTTGCAGAAGGGGCATTGCACGTGAGCCGGGTCCTTAGCGGATTGCCAGTGGCAATCCGCCCTGCGAGCGCCGGCCCGCCTGCGGGCCGGAATGGTTCAAGGTCGAGCGCAGGCTCATGCCGCCTTCTTCGCCGCCTGGTAGACCGGGAAACGGGCGCAAAGCTGCTCGACCTGGCCGCGCACGCGGGCGATGACCGCCTCGACACCGCTGCCGGCGCTCATCGCATCGACGATGTCAGCGATCCAGCCGGCAACTTCGGCCATCTCCTTCTCGCCGAAGCCCCGCGTGGTCGAGGCCGGGCTGCCGATGCGCAGGCCGGAGGTGACGAACGCCGACTTCGGATCGTTGGGCACCGCGTTCTTGTTGACCGTGATGTGGGCCTGGCCGAGCGCGGCCTCGGCGTCCTTGCCGGTGACGTTCTTGGCAATCAGGTCGAGCAGGAAGAGATGATTGTCGGTGCCGTTGGAGACGACCTTGTAGCCGCGATCCAGGAAGACCTTGGCCATGGCGCGGGCATTGGCCACGACCTGCTTCTGGTAGGTCTTGAACTCCGGCGCCAGCGCCTCCTTGAACGCCACGGCCTTGGCCGCGATCACGTGCATCAGCGGGCCGCCCTGGATGCCGGGGAACACCGCCGAGTTGAGCTTCTTGTTGAACTCCTCGGTCTGCCCCTTGCTGAGGATGATGCCGCCGCGCGGACCACGCAGGGTCTTGTGCGTGGTGCTGGTGACGACGTGGGCATACGGCAGCGGGCTCGGATACTCGCCGGCGGCGACCAGGCCGGCAATGTGCGCCATGTCGACCCAGAGATAGGCGCCGACCTTGTCGGCGATCTCGCGCATGCGCTTCCAGTCCTTGATGCGCGAATAGGCCGAGAAGCCGCCGATCAGCATCTTCGGCTTGTGCTCGAGCGCGAGGCGCTCCATCTCGTCGTAGTTGATCACGCCGGTGACCGGGTCGAGACCATAGGGCACGACTTTGTAATGCTTGCCGGAGAAGTTCGCCGGATGGCCGTGCGTGAGGTGACCACCCTGGGCGAGGTTCATGCCCATCACGGTGTCGCCCGGATTGATCAGCGCGATGAACACCGCGGCGTTGGCCTGGGCGCCGGAGTGCGGCTGCACGTTGGCGTAGTCGCAGTCGAACAGCTTCTTCAGGCGGTCGATCGCCAGTTGCTCGGCCACGTCCACGAACTCGCAGCCACCGTAGTAGCGCTTGCCGGGATAGCCTTCGGCGTACTTGTTGGTCAGTTCGCTGCCCTGCGCTTCCATCACTGCGGGGCTGGCATAGTTCTCGGAGGCGATCAGTTCGATATGCGCCTCCTGACGCGAACGCTCGGCCTGGATGGCGGCGTTCAGCTCAGGATCGAATTGGGCGAGAGTCTTGGCGTTCGTCCACATGGCAGGTTTCCAGTTTGTAGGGTCCCGAAATCGCGGGACGGAAAAATTCAGTCGACCACTTCCAGCATGCGGTCCAAGGCAACGCGCGCCGATTGCGACACATCCGCAGGCACGCGGATCTGGTTGACGACGTTACCGGCGACGAGGTTGTCCAGCACCCAGGCCAGGTGCTGCGGGTCGGTGCGGAACATGGTCGAGCACATGCATACCGTCGGCGACATGAACTGCACCGTCACACCCTTGGGCTTCATCTCGTCGGCGAGACGGTTGACCAGATTCAGTTCGGTGCCCACCAGCCAGTGCGTGCCCGGCGCGGCGGCGCGCACGGTGCGCAGGATGTATTCGGTGGAACCGACGTAATCCGACTTCTGGCAGACCTCGTAGGCGTTCTCGGGATGGCTCACCACCTTGCCGTCCGGGTGCTGCTTGCGGAAGTTGTCGATGTGCGCCGGCTGGAACATCTGGTGCACCGAGCAGAAGCCCTTCCACAGGATGATCCTGGCGTTCCGGATCTGCTCGTCGCTGAGGCCGCCGCGCGGCTTCATGAAGTCCCAGGTCACCATCTGCTCGAGCGGGATGCCCATGCGCAGGCCGGTGTTGCGGCCCAGGTGCTGGTCGGGGAAGAACAGCACCTTCTCGCGGCGGGAGAACGACCACTCCAGCACGCCGCGCGCATTCGACGAGGTGCAGACGATGCCGCCGTGGTTGCCGCAGAACGCCTTCAGGTCGGCGGCGGAGTTGATGTAGGTGACCGGCGTGACCTTCTCATCCGGGTCCAGCACCTGGGCGAGTTCCTCCCAGCACTTTTTCACCTTGACCAGGTTGGCCATGTCGGCCATCGAGCAACCGGCCGCGAGGTCCGGCAGGATCACGGTGCGCTTGCCCTCGGTGACGATGTCCGCCACCTCGGCCATGAAATGCACGCCACAGAAGACGATGAACTCGGCGTCGGTGCCGGCCGCGAGGCGTGAGAGTTTCAGCGAGTCGCCGGTGAAATCGGCGTGCTTGAACACTTCATTGCGCTGGTAATGGTGGCCGAGGATGGCCAGGCGCTTGCCCAACAGCGCCTTGGCGGCGGCGATGCGGGCATCGCATTCGCCATCGTCCAGCAGGTTGAATTGATCGATTTTCAAAGCGGCGGCCATGTCGCACCTCGCAACGGTCGCTTGAGGGACCTTCCAAGAAGGGAGATTTTACCGCAACGGCGTCCCTACGTCCGGTCCGCGGGCATTTTCAACCCGCGGGCCGACCAGAGGTCCTCCGATACGACTGCGTCCGGCCGGCGGACGCAGGCCCGGGGCGAGCCGCGCTCAGGGGCAGGTGGCGGGCGATACCGCCACACCGACCCCCAGCTTGGTGCTGTCGGTCTTGCTTGTGTCGGTGTTCAGTACCGCGCCGATGGTGACGCAGTCCTGCGCCGACTTCTGGGAGATCGCCAGCCCTGCGGTGTCGGCGGCGTTGCTGATCACGACGGCCGCGGCGTCGCTGGTGGCCCAGGTGACGTTGTTGGTGAGGTCCTGCTGGAACGGCGCGCCGCCGGCTGCCGGCGTAAAGGTGCCCAGGGCATGGAAATGATTGTAGAAACCCTGTGTCGGGATTTTCTGGTTGCGGTCGCCAGTCGCGATCGCGAAGTTGCCGAGCACCGCATTCTGGGTCTGCACCGGCAACTGCGAACTCTGGACACCATTGAAGCTGGCAACCACATTGGTCGACCCGAGCGCGAGGGCGGTCCCGACATTGCCGCCGATGGTGAGCACGCCATTGCCGCCGATCGTGGAAAGCGTCGATTGCAGCGACAGATCCTGCGTGGCGCCGTTGTTGAGCGTCCCCGTGACCTGGAAAGCCTCGCTGGTGCCGACCACCAGCGGTACCGCCGGATTGATCGAGGGATTGTGCTGCAGGCTCAGCTGGCTGACGCCCGATACCGCCAGCTTCGCGGTGATGTTCTCGTACTGCGTGCCCGGGCAGGCGCTGAAGTTGGCGTTGATGGTCACGGGGCCACCCACACCCCGGCCGATGACCAGGCCGCCACCGGACGAGCTGCCCGCGCCATGCGTGGTGATCGTGGCAAAGCTGCCTTGAGGATCGTCCGGGATGCTCCACTGCGCATAGCCCGTGACATCCTGCACGGTCACGACATCGTTGTCGTCGCGCAACCGCGCATAGGCGTAGTACTGCTGGCTGGAATTCGGGGCAATGCTCAGCGCACCGGCGGTCGACGCATTCGACGACGAATCGAACTGCGAGGTGGAAAGAATGATGCTGTCCGGCTCCCGCACGTTGACCTGGACGCTGGTGCTGACGCCGACGTAGTTAGCCGTGATCACGGCGGTGCCGGCGCGCAGCGGCGTAATCACACCTTTGGGGAACACGCGCCCCGGCTGGGTCGGGTCGGGATCTTCGCCATCGCTGACGTGAACGACGTCCGGATTGGATGAGGTCCAGTGCGTGCCCGGGCGTTCGGTGTAATCACCCCCGCCGTTCTTGTCGAAAATGGCGTAGACCCCAAGCTGCTGACGCAGGCATTGATACGCCGGCACCTGGACGCCCGAGGGCAGCGGTGTCGCCGAAAGGCCGACCAGGCTCACCATCTGCAGGTGATTGACCTTGTTGCCGGTTCCGATCCCGTTGCAGGCCACGCACACCAGCAGGGGCATCATGCCCAAAGCCCGGCGCAAACCGTACAGTGCTGCCATTCAGCGACTCCCGAAATTCATGCTTCGCAATGCCGCCTCACCCACCGGGCGCGGACACTGACGACTTGGCGGCGTCCCTGACGGGCACCGTGGATTTGATGTGCAATTCGCGCAACTGCCTAGCGTCCACCGCGCCAGGCGCGTTGGTCAGCGGGCAAGCCGCAGTCTGCGTCTTGGGGAAGGCGATCACCTCGCGGATGCTCTGCCCGCCCGCCATCAGCATGACCATGCGGTCGATGCCGATTGCGAGGCCACCGTGCGGCGGCGCGCCGTAACTGAGCGCCTCGAGCAGGAAGCCGAACTTCTCCTGCTGCTCCTCGGCACCGATGCCGAGCAGGTCAAAGACCGCCTGCTGCACGTCGGGGCGGTGAATGCGCACGCTGCCGCCGCCGAGCTCGATGCCGTTGAGAACGATGTCATAGCCCTGCGACACGATTTCGCCCGGATGGTTCCGGATTTTTTCCGCGTCGAACTGCTTGGGCGCAGTGAACGGATGGTGCGGCGAGACCCAGCGGCCGTCCTTGTCGTCCCACTCGAACATCGGCCAGTCCACGACCCACAGCGCCTTCCAGCCCTCGCTGGTGAGGCCGAGATCGGTGCCGATCTTCAGGCGCAGCGCGCCGAGGGCGTCGCTGACGACCTTGTGACTGTCGGCGCCGAAGAACACCACGTCGCCGTCCTGCACGCCGGCACGCTCGAAAATGCCCTTGAGCGCGGCGTCGTGAATGTTCTTGACGATGGGCGACGTCAGGCCGTCGCGGCCCTTCGTGCCCCACTCCTTGACCACGATGTAGGCCAGGCCCTTGGCGCCGTAGTTTTTGACGAAGTTGGTGTAGCCATCGATCTGGCCACGCGAGAGTTTCTCGGCACCGCCGGGCACGCGCAGCGCGGTGACGCGCGCCTTGGGATCGTTGGCCGGACCGGAGAAGACCTTGAAGTCCACGTCCTTGACCAAGTCCTTCACGTCCACCAGTTCCAGCGGGTTGCGCAGGTCGGGCTTGTCGGAGCCGTAGCGGCGCATGGCCTCGTCGAAGCTCATGTGCGGCAGCTTGCCGAGATCCACGCCCAGCACGTCCTTCCACAGGCCGACGACCAGGCCCTCGATGATCGCCATGATCTCGTCCTGGGTCAGGAACGAGGTCTCGACGTCGAGCTGGGTGAATTCCGGCTGGCGGTCGGCGCGCAGGTCCTCGTCGCGGAAGCAGCGCGCGATCTGGTAGTAGCGGTCGAGGCCCGACATCATCAGCAGCTGCTTGAACAGCTGCGGCGACTGCGGCAGCGCGAAGAACTGGCCTTCGTGCGTGCGACTGGGCACCAGATAATCGCGCGCGCCTTCCGGCGTCGCCCGGGTCAGGATCGGCGTTTCCACGTCGACGAAACCGTTGAGGTCCATGTAGTCGCGGATGCGCTTGACCACATCGTGACGCAGGCGCAGGTTCTTCTGCATCTGCGGACGGCGCAGGTCGATGTAGCGGTACTTGAGGCGCGTCTCCTCGCCGACCGTCTCGTCGTCCGGATGGAACGGCGGCGTCTCGGCCTTGTTGAGCACCTCGATGTCCTTGCCCAGCACTTCGATCTTGCCGCTGGCGAGGTTGGCGTTCTCGGTGCCGGCCGGACGCGGGCGCACGCGGCCGGTGATCTTGACCACGTATTCCGAGCGCAGCTTGTCGGCAGCGGCGAAGGCCTCCTGCGTGTCCGGGTCGAACACGCACTGCAGCAGACCCTCGCGGTCGCGCAGGTCGATGAAGATGACGCCGCCATGATCGCGCCGGCGATGGACCCAGCCACAAACGGTGACGGTCTGGCCGACAAGTGCTTCGGTCACCTGACCGCAGTAATGAGAACGCATCATGAACGCTATCTGATCGGTAATAACACTGAAAATGGGGCCACCCGCTCTCATCGGTAACGGCCCCGGACGAGTTATTAAATATCAAATGAAAATTAATTCATCCTATATTCAATAACCATTCACCCGCCTATCCGATGGACAGCGGGTGACGTGAAAACCCAGCCTGACGCAGCGGACGCGTAGTGTACCCGCGCCCCCGACGCGCCGCACGCGCCGCGAGGGTTCAGGCGGGCGGCAACTTGGTCTTGGCGGTGTCCGGCGTCACCACGCCGAGCGAGATCACCAGCCGCAGCGCCTCCTCGACCGGCATGTCCAGCCAGACCACATCCTGCCTGCGCACCAGCAGCAGGAACCCCGATGTGGGATTCGGCGTGGTCGGCACGAACACCGTGATCAGATCCTGGTTCAATTTCGCCGCCAGTTCCGCCGGTGTGTCCGCCGTCTGGAAAGCGATGCTCCAGCTGTCGGCATGCGGATAGCGAACCAGCAGCGCGTGCCTGAACGCCACCGAATTGCCCGAGAACAGCGTCTCGGCCAGCTTCTTCATGCCGCCGTAGATCGAACGCACCAGCGGAATGTGCCCGACCGCGCGCTCCACCCAACCCAGGGCCTGGCTGCCCAGGTAGTTGGCGGCAATGGCGCCGGTGCCCAGCACCAGCACGATGCTGAGCAGCACGCCGAAACCCGGGATGTCCGGCCGTATCACCGACGGCAGCAGCAGCAGGCTGGTGTCGAGGAGGTTGATGACGAAGCGGATCGTCAGCAGCGTGACGGCCAAGGGCAGCCAGATCAACAGTCCGGCGACAAACCAGCGGCGCAGCAAACTGCTCATGATCACTCTCCCCGCGGGCGCAGCGCCCGGTTATTTTGCAGCGGCCGCCGCCTTCTTCTTGCCCTTGTCCTTGGGCTTGGCGGCAGGTTTGCTCTCCGCCGTCGTGGGCGCCGCAGGCTTGTCGCCGCCGGCGTCGGCGGCATCGCCCACCAGGTTTTTCTTGTTGCCGGACTTGAAGTCGGTTTCATACCAGCCGCCGCCCTTGAGGCGGAATCCGGCCGCCGACACCTGGCGCGTCAGCGCGGATTTGCCGCAGAGCGGGCATTTCTTGGCATCGGGTTCCGAAATCTTCTGCAGGATTTCCGAGGCCTGACCGCAGGCCCGGCAATGATATTCGTAAATCGGCATGACTCGTCTCGAAGCGGGGGAAACGCCGGCACCATGCGGACGGCGGCGCCATTTTCAAGCCAATCGGCGTCTAGGGTCCAGCCGGGTTCGCAGGGCGATGTGGTTGTGGATCGGCCAGCGCCAAGGTGCCGATGCCGAGCACCAGCAACAGGATCGCCGTCGGCATGCCGGTGCCCATGCTGCTGAGCCCGGCCAGCGTGTAAAAAACCGGCGCCTTGATGAAGTGCCCGATCAGCGCCAGCCCAGGCACCACAAGGCCGAACGCCGCCAGCCAGCCGCCGCTGCGCGATTTCAGCCCGCGCGGCCGGCTCATCGCGAACAGCGCCATGCCGAACAGCACCAGGGCGCAGGCCGTCTGCGGAGAGAGCCGCCCCGGCGCGCTCAGCCCCGGCCGCGCCGCCGCCTTGATGCGGTCGAAGTACAGCAGCGACTCCAACCCGCCCGGTCCCGACTGCAGATACTCCAGCAAGGCCACCACGGCGATGGCGATCACGGCGCCCGACAGCCACCGCGCATAGCGCAGCAGGCGCCCTCGCTCGGCAGTTTGCGCCAGGGCGATGCCGCCCATGGCCAGTGTCGCCAGCAGGACGGTCAGGGCGACCATGGGGGCGATCACGCCCGCCTGCGGCAAGGGGCGAAACAGCGCTTCCCGGTTGATGGTCCAACCCCAGATCACGCTCAACGTCACCAGCAGATTGAACAGGCTGCAAGCGAGGGTCATCAGGGGCAGCCTTGCGTTAGAAGGCGATGCATGGATGGTCATATGTTCTAAAATTGTACCGGTATCCCGCACCGTCGGCTGCGCACTCCCGCACGATTGCTGCGCGCATCTTGGAAACAATCACCGCTATGTCCAACGACCTGCGCCGCGGCGCACGCTTTGCGCTGCTGGCCGCCGCCGCGTTTTCCATCACCGGCGCCTGCGTCAAAGCGGCGGCCGCTCACGCCCCCAACGAGATCGTGGTGTTCTTCCGCAGCGCCATCAGCCTGCTGGCCTTGCTGCCCTGGGCGGCGCGCCAGGGCATCGCCAGCCTGCGCAGCCGTCGCGTTGGCGGGCACCTCTGGCGCTCGGCCTTTGGCGTGGCCGCGATGTATACGTTTTTCTATGCCATCGGCCACCTGCACCTGGCCGAGGCCATGTTGTTGACCTATTCGACGCCGCTGTTCATTCCCTTCATCGCCTGGATCTGGATCGGCGAGAAACCGCCGTTTGTGGTGTTTCCCGCGGCCCTGGTCGGGCTGATCGGCATCGGCTTCATCGTCAAGCCGGGCACCGCCGCCATCGACCCGACGGCAGGCTTGATCGGCCTCTGCTCCGGCATGCTCGCCGCCTGCGCCATGGTCAGCATCCGCCGCATTTCGGACACCGAACCGGCGCCACGCATCGTGCTCTATTTCGCCGGCATGGCCACCGCCATCTCCGCCATCCCGCTGGCATGGGCGTGGCGGACACCCGACCCGATCACGCTCCTGCAGCTGCTGGGCGCAGGTCTGTTCGCCACGGTCGGCCAGCTCTGCCTGACGCGGGCCTACGCCCTGGCGCCCGCGGCGCGGGTGGGCCCCTTCACCTATGCCGCGGTGATCTTCTCGGCACTGATCGCCTGGGCCCTCTGGGGCGAGGCCATTGACCGCTGGTCGGTGCTCGGCACCGTATTGGTCATTGCCACCTGCGTGATGGTCGGCTGGCGACGCAAGGAGCCCCACCTCGAGGAGTGACACCCGGCCTAGGGCGTGCGGATGTCCTCGACCTGAATCTCTTCGCGCTGCAGCAACTCGGTGCGGAAGGCCACGAATGCCGCAGCAGCCACGGCCCGCGGCCCTTTGAACCCGAACTCGATGTGGCGCGGCCGCTGCGCGTCGCCGCGCGAGGGCAGGCTCGACAGCGCGATGCCCGGATGTGCCGCCAGCGTTCGCTCCATCAACTCCAGGAGATCGCTCTCCGCCGCAGTTCCCAGCGCGCGTAGCGAGTATTCCACCGGCGGATCGGGATTTTTCAATTGCGGGTAGCGCGTATCGAGCACCCACTCGAGCATCGGCCAGGCCATTTCCGGGAATCCTGGTACGAAATGATGATCGCCCACGTAAAAGCCCGCGACCCGGTTGACCGGGTTCGGAATCAGGCCGGCACCCCGCGGGAACTCCGCCATCAGCACACGATGGGGATAAGCCTTGTCACCGTACTGCTCAACGATGTTCGCCACCGCATCGACATGACGTTCCAGCGGCACGCCGAAAGCGCGCGCGGCGGCCTGGCGGGTGCAGTCGTCGGGGGTCGCGCCAATACCGCCGCAGGACAGCACCAGATCGCCGCGGGCGCGGCTGGCGACGATCGCCTCGGCAATCTGCGCCTCATCGTCGCCGAGGAACTGCGCCCAGGACAAAGCCATGCCGCGTTGCGCCAGCATGGCGATGACTTTCGGCAAATGCTTGTCCTGCCGCTTGCCCGACAACAGTTCCGCACCAATCACGAACAGCCCGACGTTCATGCGTCCTCCAAAACGGCGAGGGCGGCCGGAGCCGCCCTCGCCGGCAGATCCCTGGCTTATTCCACCCAGCCGAATTTTTCCACGGCGTTGAAGATATCCGCTTCGGTCACGATGCCGATCACGCGTCCGCCCTGCTCTACCGTCAGGCGACTGAAATTGTGCTCGGAGAGCATGCGTGCCGCCTCGCGGATGCTGGTTTCCGCCGAAGCCGAAACCGCCGGCCTCGTGGCGATGTCCTTCACCTTCACCGAGGCCGGGTTCTTGCCCGCCCGCACGATCTTGGAAACGATGTCGCGGCGGGTCAGGATGCCCCACTCGCCCTTGGCGTTGGGCTCGACCACCACCGAGCTGATGTTGTTCTCGGTCATCACGTGCATGGCGTTCTCGACGGTCTCGCCCTCGGTGACGGTGATCAGCGTGCGCGTCATCAGGTCGCCCACCGTGTGCGGCACGCGGCCGGTGTCGAGCATCTCTTCCATCGGCTGCAGCAGGCGGCGGATTTCGCGCTGCTTGCGCTCCTTGACCAGGGCTTCCTGCAGTGCCTTGCGCTTGGCGTCGAGATCGATGCCGCCCTCGATGCGCTCGATCAGCGCGTCGGCGAACTGGCTGGTGCCGACCTCCTTGGCGCCGTCGATCTGGCGGGCGAAGTCGTAGGTGACGATGCCGTCCTTGATCACCTCGGGATAGGCCAGCGTGATCAGGTCGGCGGCCTCGTTCCAGCCCATGTACTCGAGCATCATCACGCCGGAGAACAACAGCGAACCCGGATTGACCTTGTTGAGGTTGGCGTACTTCGGCGCGGTGCCGTGCGTGGCCTCGAACACCGCGACGTGATCGGCGATGTTGGCACCGGGCGCGATGCCCATGCCGCCGACTTCCGCGGCGATGGCGTCGGACAGATAGTCGCCGTTGAGGTTGGGCGTCGCCAGCACGTCGAACTCGTCGGGACGCAGCAGCATCATCTGAAACATGATGTCCGCGATGCGGTCCTTGATGACGATCTTGCCTTCGGGCTGCTTGCCCTTGTACTCGTTGTACAACTGCTCTTCGGTGATGGTGACGTTGCCGAACTCCTCGCGCGCGACTTCATAACCCCAGTTACGGAAGGCGCCCTCGGTGAACTTCATGATGTTGCCCTTGTGCACCAGGGTCACCGACTCGCGACCGTTGTCGATCGCGTACTGGATCGCCTTGCGCACCAGGCGCTTGGAACCGAACGCGGAGATCGGCTTGATGCCGATGCCGGCGCCCTCGAAGAACTTGGCCTTCATTTCCTCGCGCAGGAACTTGGCGACCTTCTCGTTCTCCGGCGTACCGGACTTGTACTCGATGCCGGCGTACACGTCCTCGGTGTTCTCGCGGAAGATCACCACGTCGACCTTGCCGGGCGTCTTCAGCGGCGACGGCACACCGGTGTAGTGACGCACCGGGCGTACGCAGGCGTAGAGGTCCAGATCCTGGCGCAGGGCCACGTTGAGCGAGCGGAAACCGCCGCCGACCGGCGTGGTCAGCGGTCCCTTGATGGAGACCACGAGGTCCTGCAGCACCTTCAGGGTTTCATCCGGGCAATAGTTGCCGTCGTAGAGACCCGCGGCCTTCTCGCCCAGGTAGGTTTCGCACCAGTGAATCTTGCGCTTGCCGGCGTAGGCCTTGGCGACTGCCGCGTCCCAGATGCGCAGGCAGGCCTTGGTGATGTCCGGGCCGATGCCGTCGCCCTCGACGTAGCCGACGATCGGCTGGTCGGGAACGTGAATCTTGCCGTTCTGGATGGTGATTTTTTCGCCGGTGCTCGGAATCTTGATATGGCGGTACATGCGTTGGCGCTCCTCGCTCTTCTTGCGTCTTGGGATACCCGCCGATTCTAGCATTCAGGGGGCGAAGATCGGCACCGGCGGCGCCATCGCCCGCAGCGCCCTGTCAAGATTTTTACATTCGCCGTATCGCCGTCCCCGCTCTGAAAAAAGCAAACCCGCCGGCGCCATTGCCGGCGGGTTCGCGCCCCACGCGCCAGCCCACCCCGAGCTAGCGCAACCCCCCACGATAACGGCCCGCAACGCTCGGTGCCGGCGTCTGCGTATCCTCCAGCGGATTACGCGGTGCCGGCGCCGACGGCGCCAGAGACGCAGCGGCGTGCACCACCCCGAACATCAGTTCCTCGAAACGGTCGGCCAACCTCGCCACCTCGGCGTCGGGAATACCGCGCGCCAGGCGGATCACCTCTCGCGCGTAGTCGTGATTGCGGGTCATCCAGATCACGTCGATCACACGGCCGCCATCCCTGCGCAAGCGCACGTAGAGGTGCGTTGCCAGAGCTGAAAGCTGATCTTCGTTCATCATCCCTCCCATCGCGAGCGTCCGGAATGCGGCGCCTCGACTCAGCTGATCTGCTCACCGTGCTGCGAAAGATCCAGGCCGAGCGTCTCGTGCTCCCTCGGCACACGCAGGCCGATGGTGAAATCGATCAGCAGCAACAGCGTCAGCGACACGATACCGCTGTAGATCAGGGTCGAGAAAGCGCCGATGGCCTGCACCAAAAGGCTGCCCGATGCACCGCAAATCTCCTTGTCGGCGAAAACGCCCGTCAACAGTGCGCCGACAATTCCGCCGATGCCGTGGATGCCGAAGACATCCAGCGAATCGTCGGCGCCCAGCAAGTGCTTGAGGCCGGTGGCGCCCCAGTAGCAACACACGCCCGCCGCCACGCCGATCACCAGAGCGCCGCCCAGGTTGACGAAACCGGAAGCCGGCGTGATCGCCACCAGGCCCGCCACCGCGCCCGAGCAGGCGCCAAGCAGGGAGCTGCGGCCACGGGCGAAATACTCCACCAGCATCCAGGTCAGCGATGCCGTGGCGGTGGCCACCTGGGTCACCAGCATCGCCATGCCGGCGCGACCATCGGCGGCCACCGCCGACCCTGCATTGAAGCCAAACCAGCCCACCCACAGCAGCGAGGCACCAATCAGGGTGAAGCCGAGGTTGTAGGGCACGAAGGCATCCTCGCCGTAACCCTTGCGGCGTCCCAGCACGTAGGCGCACATCAGGCCCGCCGCGCCAGCGTTGATATGCACCACGGTGCCGCCTGCGAAATCCTGGGCGCCGAGCGTCGCCAGCCAGCCACCCGGCTCCCACACCCAGTGCGCCACCGGTGCGTAGACCAGGATCGACCACAGGCCGATGAACAGGATCATCGCGCCGAAACGGATGCGCTCGGCGAAGGCGCCGGTGATCAGGGCCGGCGTGATGATGGCGAAGGTCATCTGGAACATGACGAAGACCGATTCCGGAATCGTCGTCGCCACATGGCTCACCGTGACCTGACCGCTGTCCTTGATGAATGCCATGCCCGAGAGCATCAGCCGCTCCAGACTGCCGAGAAACGGCCCTCCAGGCGTAAATGCGAGGCTGTAGCCGATGACCACCCAGATGACGGTAACCAAGCAACAGATGGCGAAACTCTGCAGTGCCGTCGACAGCACGTTTTTCTTGCGCACCATGCCGGCGTAGAACAGGGCCAGGCCCGGGATGGTCATCAGCAGCACCAGCGCGGTGGAGGCCAGCATCCACGCCGTATCGCCGGAGTTGATCTTGTCGACGCCAACCAGTACCGGATGCGTCGGTGCCGCAACAGGCGCTGGCGCTGCCGGCACCGGTGCGGCGGGCGCGGGGCTCGCCACGGGTGCAGTCGCAGCGGCCGGAGCGGCGGCCTCATCGGCGATGGCTTGCGCCACGGGAATACCGAGCGCCATCGGCAGGGAGATCAAAACGCAGCGCAGTCCCGTCAAGATTCCGAACTTCATGCCAGCTCCCAAATGATTGCCGCTTGTGTGTTCCTTTTCAGTGCAACAGGAACCTGGAACTAGCAAAGCAATTTGGGTGCCAACTATATGCGCACGATCCGAAAGCGCAGATTCGGGATGTGCCGCGCCAGCACTGATACAGTGCCGACTCCACCGCCGGAGTTCCCCCCCATGAAAATACTGGTGCCCATCGCCTACGGCGCCGAGAGCCTGGAAACCGTCACCCTGGTCAATGTCCTGCGGCGCGCTGCCTTGCGCGTCAGCGTGGCCAGCATCGAACCGGAACTGACGGTGATCGGCACACGCGACATCACGCTCACCGCCGACGTCCTGTTCAAGGACGTCGCCGCGCTGGAATACGATGCGATCATGCTGCCCGGCGGCGAGAAAGGTGCCGCCAACCTCGCGGCGCACAAGCCGCTACTGGAGAAGTTGCAGGCGCAGCGCCTGGCGCACAAATGGTACGGCGGCCTCTGTGCGGCCCCTGCGCTGGTGCTGGCACCGAACGGTCTGCTCGACGGCAAGCAGGCCACCTGCTACCCGGCGTTCCGCGACCAATTGATTCACTACGTCGACCAGCCCGTGGTGGTCGATGGCCATTGCGTCACCGGCCAGGGCCCTGCCGCGGCCATCCCGTTCGCACTGAAGCTGGTGGAACTGCTGGGCGGCGAGGACAAGCGAAGGCTGGTGGCGCAGGCACTGCTGGCACCCTGATGTCGCGCCCCAAAAAAAACGCCCGCTGACGCGGGCGTTTTCACAACGGTCGGGCCGGGGTCCGTTCAGGCGGCCTTCTTCCCGCCCACCGCCTCGTCGAGCATCTTCTTCAGCTCACCCGACTGGAACAGATCGAGCGTGATGTCGCAGCCGCCAATCAGCTCGCCCTTGACGTAGAGCTGGGGGAAGGTCGGCCAGTTGGCGAACTTCGGCAGCGCCCGGTAGATTTCCTCGTCCTCGAAGATGTTGATGTAGGCGAACGGCACGTTGCAGGCCTTGAGCGCCTGCGAGGCACGCGCCGAAAATCCGCACTGCGGGAAATCCGGCGTTCCCTTCATGTAGATAATGACCGGGTTATCAGTCACTTGTTGCTTGATTCTTTCGAGTGCATCCATGGTTTTCTCCGGCGAGGCCGATCTCAAAGCGCGCGGATTATACGCGCACGGAATTTGAAATGTTGACGGCCTGTCTATTGAATTTATGCCGGCACTCGCCTACCGTGGACGCCCCTAAATTCAGACAGAAGCCGGCCGTTGCTGGTCGGCAACAAAATTCGAGGAACAAAAATGGCTCTGACCCTGCCCGAACTGCCTTACGCTCGTGAAGCGCTGGAACCGCACATGTCCCGCGAAACGCTCGACTATCACTATGGCAAGCATCACAAAGCCTACGTCGACAACGGCAACAAATTGATCGCCGGCACCGAGTTCGAGAACATGGCGCTGGACGACATCGTCAAGAAGTCCTCCGGCAAGATCTTCAACAACGCCGCGCAGGTGTGGAACCACACCTTCTTCTGGAACTGCCTCACGCCCAAGCAGACCGCCCCGGGCAAGAAGCTGACCGATGCGCTGGTCAAGCAGTTCGGCGGGCTTGAGGATTTCAAGAAGCAGTTCACCGAAGTCGCCGCCGGCACGTTCGGCTCCGGTTGGGCCTGGCTGGTGAAGAACGCCGACGGCTCGCTGGCGATCGTCTCCACCCAGGGCGCCGGCAACCCGCTCACCGACGGCAAGAAGCCGCTGCTGACCTGCGACGTCTGGGAGCACGCCTACTACATCGACTATCGCAATGCCCGCCCCAACTACCTGGAACACTTCTGGTCGCTGGTGAACTGGCAGTTCGTGGAAAAGAATCTCGGCTGACGCCCGGATTGACACGGGGCCGCGCCGACCGCGCGGCCCTTTTTTGTTTATGGGGAAGAGGAATGACGCGGCATTTTCTGAAACTGTCTGACCTGACGCCGCCGGAGGCGCGGCAGATTGTCCAGCGCGCGATCGCGCTGAAGAACGCACGCGATCCGTCGTATCGCCCCTTCACCGGCAAGACCCTGGCCATGGTGTTCACCAAGAACTCGACGCGCACGCGCGTCAGCTTCGAGGCGGGCATGGCCAAGTTCGGCGGCCACGCCCTGTTCCTGCACGCCGGCGCCACCCAGCTGGGCCGCGACGAGCCGATCAGCGACACCGCGCGGGTGCTGTCGCGCATGGTCGACGCCATCATGATCCGCAACGATTCGCAGGCCGACCAGCAGGATCTCGCCGCCAACTCGCGCGTGCCGGTGGTCAACGGCCTTTCCGACCTGCACCACCCCTGCCAGCTGCTGGCCGACCTGCAGACCTGGTTCGAGCATCGCGGCGACCCGCAGGGCAAGATCGCCGCCTGGGTCGGCGACGGCAACAACGTCTGCCACTCCTTCATCGAGGCGGCGGCGCTGTTCGGCTTCAAGCTGCGCATCGCCACGCCCAAGGGCTACGAGCCGGACGCGGCCATCGTCAAGGCGGCCGGCGAGCATGTCGAGATCATGCGTGGCGCCACCTTCGCCGCCAACGGTGCCGACCTGATCGTGACCGACACCTGGACCAGCATGGGCCAGGAGGCGGAGACCCAGAAGCGGCTGGCGGATTTCTCCGGCTACCAGGTCGATGCCGACCTGATGAAGCGCGCCAAGCCCGATGCCTTGTTCATGCACTGCCTGCCGGCGCACCGCAGCGAGGAAGTCAGTGCCGAGGTCATCGACGGCGCACAGTCCGTGGTCTGGGACGAAGCGGAAAACCGCCTCTGGGCGCAAATGGCGCTTCTTGAATTTCTGCTGGGTCGGCCATGAATGGGCAGCAGAGGCTCATTCTGAGATTTCGCCCTGGCGCGATCGGGCGCCCGCGCCCGCACTGAGCAAGCCATGAACATTCCACTGCCCGCCTACGTCACCGATCTGCGCGAGACCGTCGCGCGTGCGCTGGCCGAGGACATGGGCAGCGGCGACGTCACCGCGCGGCTGGTGCCCGCCGGGGACGCCGGACGTGCCCGTGTGATCTCGCGCGAGACGGCGGTGATCTGCGGCCGTCCCTGGGTGGATGAGGTGTTCCGCCAGCTCGATCCGACAGTCCGCATCGACTGGCGGGTCGCCGAGGGCGAGCGGGTTGCACCGGACCAGGAGCTGTTCACGCTGCAGGGCCCGGCACGCGCGCTGCTCACCGGCGAGCGCACCGCTCTCAATTTCCTGCAGACGACCTCGGGCACGGCAACCGCCGTGCGGCAGTACGTCGATGCGGTGGACGGCACCGGCACACGCATCGCCGACACCCGCAAGACCCTGCCCGGCCTGCGCAACGCGCAGAAATATGCCGTGCTCTGCGGCGGCGGCGTCAACCACCGCATCGGCCTCTATGACGGCATCCTGATCAAGGAAAACCACATCGCCGCCGCCGGTGGCATCGCCGCGGCCATCGCCAACGCCCGCGCCCTGCAGGCCGGGGTGCCGCTGATGACCGAGGCGGAAAATCTCGACGAGGCCCGCGCCGCGCTGGCCGCGGATGTCGACCTGCTGCTGGTAGACGATTTCCCGCTCGACACGCTGCGCGAAGCCGTGGCGCTGACGCGCGCGCACCGGGCTGGCGGCGGCAAGACCGTGATCGAATACTCCGGCGGCACCACACTGGCCAATGTGCGCAGCTACGCCGAATGCGGCGTCGACCGCATCTCCATCGGCGGCATCACCAAGCATCTGCGCGCCGTCGATCTGTCGATGCGCTTCACGTGAGCGGCCCCACGCTCGAAACCCCGCGCCTGCTGCTGCGCCTGCCGCGTGCCGAGGACTTCGACGCCTGGGCGGCGTTCATGGCGGACGAAGAGTCCGCGCGCTTCATCGGCGGGCACCAGCCGCGCGCCGTGGCCTGGCGCGGCTTCACCAGCGTGGCCGGCGCCTGGCAGATCCAGGGCTTCGCCATGTTCTCGGTGATCGAGAAGGCCACCGGGCGCTGGGTTGGCCGCCTGGGCCCCTGGCAGCCCGAGGGCTGGCCCGGCACCGAGGTCGGCTGGAGCATCGTGCGCGAGGCCTGGGGCCTGGGTTACGCCGTCGAAGGCTCGGCAGCGGCCATCGACTGGGCCTTCGCCAACCTGGGCTGGGACGAGGTGATTCACACCATCGCGCCGGAGAATCACGCCTCGCAACGCGTCGCCATCAAGCTCGGCTCGCGCAAACTGGAGCGCAGCGCGCGCCTGCCGCCGCCATTCGAGCAGGCAGCGGTCGAAATCTGGGGCCAGACCCGCGCGGAATGGTTCGCACAGCGGGCAAAAGTGCCGCTGTGACCGCCACCCGCTCTCTGCATTTCTTGCGATAGAAATGTTATTAATTATTTATCAATTTATAATTTTATTGATAATTAATAACAACTCCGGCAGCGTCCGGAGCAACAGCGGGTGGCGTCAAAAACGGCTTATTCCGGCATCAGCAGGCGATGCAGGCGCTGGAACAGCACGGGATCGCCACTGCTGTGCCAGTCCACGCGCCCGTCGCCGCCTGCCTCGCGCAGCAGGGCCTCGCGCTCCAGCACGCGCTGCGTCTGCCGCGCCACCGCCGCGCCGGTATCGAGCAGGGCCACACCGTCTCCCACCACTTCCGCGATCAGCGGCCGCAGGAAGGGATAGTGCGTGCAGCCCAACACCAGGGTGTCGGCACCTGCCGCCAGCAGCGGCGCGGTGTAGCGCTGCACCAGCGCGCGCGGCTCGGCGCCGTCGAGATCGCCGCGCTCGACACATTCGACCAATCCCGGGCACGGCTGGGTGATCACGCGCACGCCGGCGGCGTGCTGCGCCACCAGCCGGTGAAATTTCTCGCCGGCCAGCGCCGCACCGGTGGCCAGCACGCCGACGACGCCGCTGCGCGTCTGCGCCACCGCCGGTTTCACCGCTGGCTCCATGCCGATGAAGGGCATCGGATAGGTGGCGCGCAGATGCTCGACCGCGGCGATGGTCGCAGTGTTGCACGCCACCACGATCAGCTTGGCGTTGCGCGCCAGCAGGAATTCCGTAATCGATACCGCGCGTTCGATGATCGCCTCGCGCGGCTTGCCGCCGTAGGGGCAATAGCCACTATCGGCGTAGTAGATCAGGTCTTCCGACGGCAGCAGCGCACGCAACTCGCGCAGCACCGAAATGCCGCCGACGCCGGAATCGAAAACGCCGATCGGCCCCGGATTCATGACGCCCCCAGAAAACGCAGCACCACCGGGTTGAACGCCTGCGGCGCTTCCAGCGGCAGGCCATGATGGGTGCCGGGAAACAGGTGGAAGCGGCCCTTGGGCAGCCCGTGCGCGAACTGCAGCATGTCTTCGCGCGAAAAATAGTCGTGCTCGGCCGCCAGCACCAGCACCGGCATCGGCAACTCGCGCAGGCGTTCGACCACCGACCAGCGCGTCAGCGCCGACAAGGATTCCAGGTAGCTGCGGCCGTTACGCGCGCCGCGCGCCGCGCTCTTCTCGCGCAGGGCCTGCTGATCGTCGCCGGGGTACATGCGCTGCGCGCCGATACGCGCCAGGCGCGCCGGGCCCAGCAGGCGCATCACCACCTGCCGGTACCACACCTCGAAATGCTGCCGCAGCGTCCGCGGACGGAAGCTGGGCACGCTGTTGGCGATGACCAGCCGCGTCACCGCCTGCGGATGCTCCAGCGCCAGCTGCAGCGCCACCGCACCACCCATCGAGTGGCCGACGAGCGCGAATCGCTCCACGCCCAGCGCCTGCAGCAGCGCCCAGACGTCGGCGGCAAAGCGGGGAATGCTCAGGCGCCCCCGACCGCGGACACTGCCGCCGAAACCCCGCAAGTCCGGTGCAATCACGCGGAAACAGCGCGAGAACGCGGGAATCTGCATCTCCCAGTCCTCCGCCGAAGCGCCAAGGCCGTGCAGCAACACCAGCGGCGGGCCCGAACCCGCGTCGTCGTAGCGGAAGCGCTCGCCGGCCAGCTCGAGCTGCGGCATCAACGTCTCGTGTTGGACGGCGTGCAGAAGCAGTAGGCGTACATGCCGCGCGGATCGTTCAGCCAGTCCAACTGGCCGACGACGTCCATGCGCGCCAGCAGGCGGTGCGCCCACTGCGGCACGCCCGGGACGGCAGAGAGTCCGACGTGACCGTAGAAGTCCGACAGGAACTTGGCGCTGAAAGGATGATCCGGCTCCATCTCCTGCAACTCGTAGTCGTCGGGACCCAGACCCGCCAACTTGGCCGCGGCATCGGCGGCATCCTGAAGGCCGCCCAGTTCGTCGACCAGGCCGAGATCCTGTGCGTCACCGCCGCTCCAGACGCGACCGCGCGCGATTTCGTCCACCTTGGCCACCGTCAGCTTACGCGCCTGAGCAACGCCGCCGATGAAATCGCGATAGCCCTTGTTGATCTGTGACTGGATGATGACCGCAGCCTCCGGCGACAGCGGACGATCGATACGGAAGCCCCCGGCCAGCGTCGTGGTACCGACGCCGTCGGTGTGCACGCCGAGCTTTTCCAGCGGCTTGTCGATGGTCGGGATCAGGCCGAAGATGCCGATCGAACCGGTGATCGTGCTGTTGTGCGCCCAGATCTGGTCCGCCGCCATCGACACCCAGTAGCCGCCGCTGGCGGCGACCGAGGACATCGACGCCACCACCGGTTTGCCCGCCTCGCGCAGGGCCTGCACCTCGCGACGGATCTGCTCCGAGGCCCAGACGCTGCCGCCGGGCGAATCGACGCGTAACACCACGCCGGCAACGTCGTCGTCGCGACGCGCCTGGTCGAGCAAATCGGCAATGGTATCGCCGCCGGCCTCGCCCGGACGGCCGTCGCCGTCGACGATCTCGCCCTGCACCACCACCAGCGCGATCTCGTCCTTGTCCTGCTTTTTCTTCTTGCTGCGCTCATGGCGCACGGCGCGCAGATAGTCGCGCTCGTTGATCTGGCGGAAGCTGCCGTGGTCGGGGTCGATGCCGACGATGGCGCCCATGCGCTTGCGGAACTGGCTGAGGGTTTCGACGCTGGTCACGAGGCCGGCGTTCTTGGCATAGGCCGCAGCGTCGCCGTCATATTTCTTCATGCCGGCAGCGAAGCTGTCGACGTAGTCCGTCACGGCGGTTTCGGGCAGCTGGCGCGCCTCGCTGACGGTCTCTCCGTAGTCGCTCCAGAGGTTGCCGAGCCAGACACGGTCCGCCGCCTTGGCCTCCGGCGACATGTCGTTGCGGATGAACGGCTCCACCGCCGACTTGTACTCGCCGACGCGGAACACGTTGACCTGCACGCCGAGCTTGTCGAGCGCGTCCTTGAAATAGTTGTTGTAGGCGCTGAAGCCCTCGATGTTGACCATGCCCATCGGGTCCAGCACCACCTCGTCCGCCTGGGCGGCGAGATAGTACTCGTCCTGCTCGTACCAGGGACCGTAGGCGATCACCTTCTTGCCGGCCTGGCGGAAATCCTGCACCGCATCGCCCAGTTCCTCGAGCTGCGGCAGGCTGGCGGAGGTGAGACCATCGAGCTTGAGCACCGCGAAACGGATGCGCGAGTCCCTGGCGCCCTCTTCCAGCGCCTCGATCAGGTCGCGCAACAGGGTCTGCGACGGCTGATCGCCGGCGATGTTTTCAAGAAAAGCGCGGCCCGGCTCGTGATCGAGCTGCTCGACCAGGGCGCCGGTCGGTGCAATCACCAGCGCCACGTTGTCCTCGACCTTGACCGGCGTGCCGCCCCGGAAGGCCAGCCAGAGCAGACCAATGACGACAATCGTGCTGAGCACCACCAGCAGCTTGTAAAGACCGGAGACCAGCCCCCAGATCCAGCCGCCCAGGCGGCCGAGGAGGGAACGCGATTCATTCATGGAACAATCTGCCCGCACGGTGAAATGACCGGGGCAAAGTATCGCACGAAGTCGCCGTTCCCTCGCCCCGGCGTGGCTCAGGCCGCTGCCAGCGCCGGCTGGGTGGGCGCGCTGCGGATCAGGTGATCGAAGGCACTCAGTGCCGCCTTGGAGCCCTCACCCATCGCGATGATGATCTGCTTGTAAGCCACGGTCGTGACGTCACCGGCGGCGAATACGCCGGGCAGCGAGGTCTGGCCGCGGGCATCCACCTCGATCTCGCCGCGCGGGGACAGGGCCAGCGTGCCTTTCAGCCACTCGCTGTTGGGCAGCAGGCCGATCTGCACGAAGACGCCTTCCAGCTCGATCCGGTGCGTCTCGCCGCTGACGCGATCCTTGTAGTCGAGTCCGGTCACCTTCTGGCCGTCGCCCTGCACTTCGGTGGTCTGCGCGGAGGTGATGACGCGGACATTGGGCAGGCTGCGCAGCTTGTCCTGCAGCACCGCGTCGGCGCGCAGCTTGGCGTCGAATTCCAGCAGGGTCACGTGGCTGACGACGCCGGCAAGGTCGATCGCCGCTTCCACGCCGGAGTTGCCGCCACCAATCACCGCCACGCGCTTGCCCTTGAACAGCGGGCCGTCGCAGTGCGGGCAGTAGGCCACGCCCTTGTTGCGATACTCGTTCTCGCCGGGCACGTTCATCTGGCGCCAGCGGGCACCGGTGGTGACGATCACCGTCCTGGCCTTAAGCGTGGCGCCGCTCTCGAGCTGCACCTCGTGCAGCTCGCCGCCCGGGATGAGCTTCTGCGCGCGCTGCAGGTTCATCACATCGACGTCGTACTTCTTGACGTGCTGCTCCAGCGCGGCCGCCATCTTGGGGCCCTCGGTCTCGGTGACGGAGATGAAATTTTCGATGCTGAGCGTGTCCAGCACCTGGCCGCCGAAGCGCTCCGCCGCGACGCCGGTGCGGATGCCCTTGCGCGCCGCGTAGATCGCCGCCGCTGCGCCGGCCGGCCCACCGCCGACAATCAGCACGTCATACGGCGCCTGGTCCTTGATCCGCTTGGCCTCGCGCGCCGCGGCGCCGGTATCGATCTTGGCCAGGATTTCCTCGACACCCATGCGACCGTTGGCGAAGGGCTGGCCATTGAGGAACACGCTGGGCACACCCATGATCTGGCGCCGCTCGACCTCCTGCTGGAACAGCGCGCCGTCGATCGCCACGTGCTGAATCCGCGGATTGAGCACTGCCATCAGGTTCAGGGCCTGCACCACATCCGGGCAGTTGTGGCAGGACAGCGAAAAAAAGGTCTCAAAACGGAAATCGCCCTCGATATTCCGGACTTGCTCGATCAGCTTGGTCTCGAGCTTGGAAGGATGGCCGCCGACCTGCAGCAGCGCCAGCACCAGCGAGGTGAACTCGTGTCCCAGCGGGATGCCGGCGAAGCGCAGATGGATATTCTGCCCCGGACTGTCCAGCGCGAAGGACGGCGTCCGCAGTGCGGCGTCGCGCTGCTGCGTGACACGAATCTGCGGGGAGGCCGCCGCCAGTTCACCGAGCAGTTCCAGCATCTCGCGCGAAGACTCGCCGTCGTCGACGTTGGCGACGATCTCGATCGGGCGCGTCACGCGCTCCAGATAGGCCTTGAGCTGTTCCTTGAGTTCGGGTTCCAGCATGGTCGGTGCTCCTGACAGATTCCGGGACGTGACCGCCCCTGCCAGCCGTTTCCGGCCGGCCGCTAGGTGGATGGGGGAGCCGCGGGCCGGAGCAACCGGCCCGCGGCGGCAAAGCAGCTTAGATCTTGCCGACCAGATCCAGCGAAGGCTTGAGCGTCTTCTCGCCTTCCTTCCACTTGGCCGGGCAGACCTGGCCCGGGTTGTTGGCGACGTACTGCGCCGCCTTGAGCTTGCGCAGCGTTTCCTTCATGTCGCGCGCGATAGCGTTGTCGTGAATCTCGGCAGTCTTGATCACGCCCTCGGGATTGATGACGAAGGTGCCGCGCAGGGCCAGGCCCTCTTCCGGGATATGGACGTCGAAGGCGTGGGTCAGCTGGTGGGTGGGGTCGCCGACCAGCGGGAACTTGGCCTTGCCGACCGCCGGCGAGGTCTCGTGCCACACCTTGTGTGAAAAATGGGTGTCGGTGGTGACGATGTAAACCTCGGCGCCGGCCTTCTGGAACTCCGCATAGTTGTCGGCGGCGTCCTCGACCTCGGTCGGGCAGTTGAAGGTGAAGGCGGCCGGCATGAACACCAGCACCGACCACTTGCCCTTCAGCGTCGCGTCGCTCACTTCGACAAACTTGCCGTTGTGGAACGCGGTCGTCTTGAAGGGTTTCACGGCGGTATTGATCAACGACATGGTTGAAGACTCCTGAAGGGTGGGAGCGCGAAGGTTAGGGATATCGCGTTCATTAGTAAAATCAAATTTTCTTATTCAACCGTTAGGTTTTATCCATCGCGGCACCCACCGCAGGCGCTTTGACCGGACCGCGGCCCACTCTCTACACTGCCGCCGGTTCCGACGCCGCAACGGTCCCGGCAGCTACATCGCCGACCGCCGTTCCAGCGGCGAACGGGCAAACCCTTTAAAACGGCGCGGGCAGTGCCATTTTGTGCCAGGCACCCGGCTCCGTGCCGTCATACTCCACAGCAACCCAAGGTTCGCCATGAGCGCTTCCCATCATCGCCTGATCATTCTCGGTTCCGGTCCCGCCGGCTACACCGCTGCCGTTTACGCCGCGCGCGCCAACCTCAAGCCCGTTCTGATCACCGGGCTGGAAGTGGGCGGCCAGCTGATGACCACCACCGAAGTCGACAACTGGCCGGGAGATGTTCACGACCTGATGGGACCGGCACTGATGGATCGCATGAAGGCGCATGCCGAGCGCTTCGAAACGCAACTCGTCTACGACCATATCCACAGCGTCGATCTCAAGAACCGCCCCTTCACGCTGACCGGCGATCAAGGCCGTTACACCTGCGATGCGCTGATCATCACCACCGGCGCCAGCGCCAAGTACCTCGGCATTCCCAGCGAGCAGGCGTTCCGTGGCAAGGGCGTTTCCGCCTGCGCCACCTGTGACGGCTTTTTCTACAAGGGCCAGGAGGTCGCGGTGATCGGTGGCGGCAATACCGCAGTCGAAGAGGCGCTGTATCTCGCCAACATCGCCAGCAAGGTCACCATCGTGCATCGCCGTGACAAGTTCAAAGGCGAGAAGATCCTGCACGACAAGCTGTTCAAGCGCCGCGACGAAGGCAAGGTCGAGATCGTGTGGGATGCCACGCTGGACGAAGTGCTGGGTGACGACAGCGGCGTCAACGGTATCCGCGTCAAAAACCTGAAAGACGGATCGACGCGCGACATCGCGGTGAAAGGCGTGTTCATCGCCATCGGCCACTCGCCCAACACCGCGATCTTCGAAGGCCAGTTGAAGATGAATGGCGGCTACATCACCGTGCATTCGGGCAGCGCCGGCGATGCCACGGCGACCAGCGTGCCGGGCGTGTTCGCCGCCGGCGACGTCATGGATCACGTCTATCGCCAGGCGATCACCAGCGCCGGCACAGGCTGCCAGGCGGCGCTGGATGCCGAACGCTACCTCGACAAGCTCAGCGGCAACTAATCCCCGCCGACGGCGTCAAAAGGCCGCAGAGGTTACACTCTGCGGCCTTCTCTTTTCCTGCATCACGGAGCGCCGACAACGATGAAAATGAAGCTCTACGGCAGCAAGACCTCACCCTTCGCGCGCAAGGTTCGCGTCCTCGCCGAGGAGTTGCGGCTGAACGACCTGATCGAGGAGGTCCAGACCGATCCGTTCAACCCGCCGGCGGAACTCCTAGCGGCGAACCCGCTATCGAAGATTCCGACGCTGGTGACGGAAAAGGGCGAAGCGCTGCCGGACTCCAGCCTGATCGTGGAGTACCTGATGACGCGCGGCCAGGGCGTCGCCATGCTGCCGCGCGGCAGCAAGCGCTGGCCGGCACTGCGGCGCGCGCGCGTGGCGGAGGGCATCATTGAAGCGGCCGTGGCCACCCTGCTGGAAAAGCGTCGCCCTGAAAGCATTATCTACCCGGCATTTCTCGATCGTCAGTCGCAGATCATCCTGCGCAGCATCGAGATGCTGAACCTGGAGGTCGGCGCCCTGACGGAGGAAACGCCGAGCATCGTCGAGATCACCGTTGGCGTCGCCCTCGCCTACCTCGATTTCCGCATGCCGTACCTCGACTGGCGCACGAATCACGACGCCCTGCTGGCCTGGTATCAGAAGTTCTCGCAACGTCCGTCCATGCTCAACACGCAGCCGCCAGCGGCCTGAGGCATCCGTGCCTGCGGCGTTGCGACGCTGGGGACTGCTGCTGAGTCTGTTGCTGGGCGCCTGCGCCAGCAATCCGGGCACACCGCTCGACGACAACACGCGCGCCGCCATCGTCACCGAAGCCCTGGGGCAGATCGGGCGACCTTACGTGTACGGCGGCAGCACACCCGAGGGTTTCGACTGCAGCGGCCTGGTGCAGTACAGCTATGCGCAGGCCGGCGTGTCCCTGCCACGCACCACCGGCGAACAACTCAAGACCGGCAAGGACATCAGTCTTTCCGACGCCGAGCCCGGCGATCTGCTGTTCTACAAACTCAACGGCGCGCTGCATGTCGCCATCTATGTCGGTGACGGCCGCGCCGTACACGCACCGGCACGCGGCAAGCAGGTGATCGTCGCGCCGGTCGATATTCCCTACTGGCAGCGCAGCTTCATCACCGCCGTCCGCGTCCTGCGCTGACGGAGTTCAGCTCAGCAGGATGCGACTGGCCGGTTCGGCCTGCGCCAGGATCAGGCGGTTGAGGCGCTTGACGAACCCGGCCGGGTCGTCAAGCTGGGCGCCTTCCGCCAATTGCGCCTGGCCATAGAGCAGTTCGGCAAGATCGGCGAAGCTCTCGCCTTCGCCCGCTTCGCGCAGTCGCTTCACCAGGGGATGCTCGGCATTGAGCTCGAGAATGGGCTTGGCCAGCGGCACTTTCTCACCAGCCTGCTGGAACATCTTCTGCAGCCGCTGGCTCAGCGCGTTGTCGCCGGACACCAGGCAGGACGGCGACTCGGTGAGCCGCGACGACAGCCGCGCCGACTCGATGCGCGTCTCCAGCACCTTGGCGATGCGCGCGATCACGTCCTCGTAATCCTTCTGCTGTTGCACCTGTTCCGGCGTCTCGATCTTGCCGCCGAGATCGACGCCGGCGCGCGCCGCGCTCTCCAGCTTCTTGCCCTCGAACTCGTGCAGGTGCGCCACCACCCATTCGTCGATGCGGTCGACGAGCAGCAGCACCTCGTAGCCGCGCTTGCGGAAGCCTTCCAGGTGCGGGCTGGCCTGGGCGGCGGCCAGGGTGTCGGCGGTGAGGTAATAGATCGCCGATTGATCCTGCGGCATGCGCGCGAGGTAGGCCGGCAGCGTGACGTCCGGCTTGTCGGTCTGCGCCGTGGAATAGAAGCGGCACAGCCGCGCGATGCGCTCGCGGTTGGCGTGATCCTCGACCAAACCCTCTTTCAGCACCGCGCCGAAGGCCTGCCAAAACTTCGCGTAGTCCTCCGGCTTCTTCTCCGCCATCTCGTCGAGCAGATCGAGCACGCGCTTGACCAGCGCGCTCTTGATCTTCTCCACCGTGCGGTTGCCCTGCAGCAGCTCGCGCGACACGTTCAGCGGCAGGTCGGCGGTATCGACCAGGCCGCGCACGAAGCGCAGGTACGGCGGCAGCAGCTCCGCCGCCTTGTCCATGATGAACACGCGCTTGACGTAGAGCTGCACGCCGCGGGCGTGCTCGCGGTCCCAGAGATCGAACGGCGCGCGCGCCGGGATGTAGAGCAGCGAGGTGTATTCGAGATTGCCCTCGACCTTGTGATGCGCCCAGGCCAGCGGCGCCTCGTGGTCGTGACTCAGATGCGTGTAAAAGCTCTTGTAGTCTTCGTCCGTCAGCTCGGACTTGGGCCGCGTCCACAGCGCGCGCGCCTGGTTGAGGGTCTGCCACTCCTGGTCGTCGTCCTTCTGCATGCGGATCGGCAGGCCGATGTGGTCGGAGTAGCGGCGCACGATGTGCTGCAGGCGCATCGGCTCGAGGAACTCCTTGTCGTCCTCGCGCAGGTGCAGGATCACCTCGGTGCCGCGGTCTTGCTTGAACGAGGGCTCCAGCGTGTAGCTGCCCTCGCCGTCCGACTCCCAGCGCACCGCGTCGGCGACGTCGGCGCGCTTGGTCAGCACCGTGACCTTGTCGGCGACGATGAACGCGGAGTAGAAACCGACGCCGAACTGACCGATCAGCTGCGCATCCTTCTGCTGCTCGCCGGTCAGCGATTCGAGGAATTTTTTGGTGCCGGATTTGGCGATGGTGCCGAGGTTCTCGATCACCTCCTCGCGCGACATGCCGATGCCGTTGTCCCGGATCGTCAGCGTGCCGGCGGCCTTGTCGACGATCAGGTCGATCTTCAGCTCGGCGTCATTGCCCAGCAGCGCCGGGTTGGCGATCGCCAGGAAGCGCAGCTTGTCGACGGCGTCGGAGGCATTGGAGATCAGCTCGCGCAGGAAGATTTCCTTGTTCGAGTACAGCGAGTGGATCATCAGGCGCAGCAGTTGGCGCGTCTCGGCCTGGAATTCGTGCTTTTCGGCGGACATGGCGTTCGAAGGTAAAAGGATGGAAACGAAAGTGAACGTTTACTAAGGGCGCCACCCGCGCTTTTCAAGGCGCTCACCGTGCCGGCGGTGGCGGCACAGGGCCCACCCGCTCTGAACAGATTTCGACGAAGATTCGTTATATTTTATTTATTGAATTAAAAATTGATATATTCTTTATAACACTATTGATCGCCCGCTTGGCCAGAGCGGGTGGCGGCCACAGCGCGCAGTTACGCGCTGTCTCCAGGGTGACGGGCACGAAAAAGCCAGTGCCGGCGTACGGCACTGGCTTTGAAACAGCTTGAGCTTTCGCTCGCTACGTTTTGATTAAACGAGCTTTTCCTTGATGCGAGCTGCCTTGCCGGCGAGATCGCGCAGGTAGTACAGCTTGGAGCGGGCGACGTCGCCGCGGCGCTTGACCACGATCTCCGCCACCTGGCTGCTGTAGGTCTGGAACACGCGCTCGACGCCCTCGCCGTGCGACACCTTGCGCACGGTGAACGCGGAGTTCACGCCGCGGTTGCGACGGGCGATGACCACGCCCTCGAAAGCCTGCAGACGCTCGCGGTCGCCTTCCTTGACCTTGACCTTGACCTCGACGGTGTCGCCGGGACGGAAGTCCGGCACCTTCTTGTTCATCTGCTCCGCTTCCAGCGCGGCGATAATCTTGTTCGTCTGCATCACACTCACCTCAGTTCAAATAACGTTCTGCTCGGCGATGAACTCGCGCAGCAGTTGCCTCTTTTCCTCGTCCAGCGTCAGCCCGTCCAGCAGGTCCGGCCGCTTCAGCCAGGTCGCACCGAGCGCCTGCTTGAGCCGCCAGCGCGCCACCTTGGCGTGGTCGCCGCACATCAGCACCTCAGGCACCGCCTGGCCGCGCCAGACTTCCGGCCGCGTGTAGTGCGGGTGGTCCAGGAGGCCGTCGGAGAACGAATCGTTCACCGCAGAAGCCTCGTGACCCAGCACACCGGGCAGCAACCGCGCCACCGCGTCGATCACCACCATCGCCGCCAGTTCGCCGCCGGACAACACGAAATCGCCCAGCGACAACTCCAAATCCACCTGCGTCCGCACGAAGCGCTCGTCGATGCCTTCGTAGCGTCCGCAGACCAAAATCATCGCCGGCATGCCGGCCAACCGCTCCACCACCGCCTGCGTCAGCGGCGCGCCCTGCGGCGACAGTGCCACCACGCGGGCTTCGGCGCCCATCGCCACCCTGGCCTCGGCGACGGCGAGCGCCAGCGGCTCTGCCTCCATCACCATGCCCGGTCCGCCGCCGTAGGGCCGGTCGTCGACGCGGCGCCACTTGTTGCCGCTGAAGTCGCGCGGATTGCGCGTGCTCAGCTGCAACTGCCCGCCCTCGACCGCGATCCGCGGCATGCCGTGGCGTCCAACCTGTTCCACCAGTTCGGGAAACAGCGTCAGCACCTCGATCTTCATGGCCGCTCAGTACTCCGGCAGCCAGTCGGCGACAATCAGGCCTGCGCCCAGATCCACCGACTTGATGATGGGACCCTGCACGAACGGGATCAGCCGTTCCGTATCAGCCTCCTTCACCACCAGCACATCCTGCGCGCCGTTGCTGGTGACATCCGCCACCAAGCCCAGCGCATCGCCCTGCTGCGATTCGACCCGGACACCGATCAGATCGCACCAGTAAAACTGTCCTTCCGGCAGCGGCGGCAGCGCGTCCCGCGCCACCTGGATTTCCGCGCCCACCAGCGATTCGGCAAGATCGCGATCCTCGATCGCGTGTCCATCCCGGTCGCTGATCTGTGCAACAAGGCCGCGCCCGTGGACGCGGCCCTCCAGCAATTTCGCCTCGTACCCCTGCCCCTTGGCGATCCACCAGAGGCGGTAGTCGAGGAGGTTACCCTCGGGCCGGGTGAAGGAATGCACCTTCAACCAGCCTTTGACCCCGTACGCACCGGCGACGCGGCCCAGCGTCACGCGGCGCTCGCTCATGGGGCTCAGGCCGCCTGGGCGATGCCCTTGAGCAGGAAGGTCACGCGCTCGGAAACCTGCGCGCCATTCTTGGTCCAGTGCTCGACGCGGGCGGTGTCCACCACCAGCTTCTGCTCGCCGCCCTTGGCGTTCGGGTTGTAGTAGCCCAGGCGCTCGATGAAGCGGCCGTCACGCGGGCTGCTCTTCTCGGTCGCCACGACGTGGTAGAACGGACGCTTCTTGGCGCCGGCACGAGCCAAACGGATAGTAACCATACTGATCGACTTCCAAAATAACGCGCGGCCGGAAGCGTCCGGCCGCATCAAAGGGCGCGCATTTTAGCCATTTCTCGGGGCCGCCACAATCTATTTCGACAAATTATCTCAAACCCGCCCGGCCGGGCGGTCTGGCCGGGTCGCGCCGCGCCGCATCAGACGTGATGAAGCCCGGCTGCTTCCGGCTGGAACAGCACCTCCAGCACCTTCAGGCGCTCCTGCTGACCGCCGGGCATCGGCCAGTCGATCGATTGCCCTTGACCGAGACCGAGCAGGGCACTGCCGACCGGCGCCAGCACCGACACCCGGCCGGCGGCAACATCCGCGTCTTTCGGGTAAACCAGGGTCAGTTCGAGCATCCTGCCGCTCGACTCGTTGAGCAGCCGCGCCCGCGAGTTCATGGTGACGACGTCAGGCGGCATGTCCTGCGGCTCCACCACCCGCGCACGCGCCAGCTCCCCGCGCAGGGCCGCGACGCCCGGCTGCCCAGCGCTCGCCAGCGACGTTAACAGCTGGTCCAGTCGCTCGAAATCGTGAGCGGACACAACGATGGACGGAGTAGCGGACATGGCAAGGCCTCGGCTTGGGGCCACCGTGGGCCCGGGTGAGTGGCATCAAAATAAAACGGCGGTGGTCGCCCACCGCCGTTATTCAGACCGCAGCACCAGCGAAATTACTGCATCGACTGGCTTGTCGCCGCTCAGCGGCGTGGCATCATGCCCGGCGGCATCTTGCCGGCCAGGCTGCGCATCATCTTCATCATGCCGCCGCCAGCCATCTTCTTCATCATGTCGCGGGTGGTCTCGAACTGGCGCAGGAGCTGATTGACTGCCTGCACCTCGACGCCAGCGCCGGCCGCGATGCGCCGCTTGCGGGATGCCTTGATCAGATCGGGGAAGCGGCGCTCCTGCGGCGTCATCGAGCTGATGATGGCCACCGACCGCTTGATCTGCTTTTCCGGATTGGCCTGGGCGATCTGCGCCTTCATCTGCGCCCCGCCCGGCAGCTTGTCGAGCATAGACTCGATGCTGCCCATGTTCTGCATCTGCGCCATCTGCTCGCGGAAATCCTCGAGGTCGAAACTCTTGTTCTTCTTGAGCTTCTCGGCCAGCTTCAGGGCCTTGTCCTGATCGACCTTGCGCGCCGTCTCCTCGATCAGGCTGAGCACATCGCCCTGACCCAGGATGCGGGTGGCGATGCGGTCCGGATGGAAGACTTCCAGCTTGTCGGACTTCTCGCCGACACCCATGAACTTGATCGGACGGCCGGTCACCTGGCGCACCGATAGCGCCGCGCCGCCGCGCGAATCGCCGTCCACCTTGGTCAGCACCACGCCGGTCAGCGGCAGCATGTCCGCGAAGGCCTTGGCGGTCTTGGCGGCGTCCTGGCCGGTCATGCTGTCGACCACGAACAGGGTTTCGACCGGATTGAGCGCCGCGTGCAGTTCGGCGATCTCCTTCATCATCGACTCGTCGACCGTGGTGCGGCCGGCGGTATCGACGATCAGCACGTCGGCGTATTGCTTGCGGGCGTGCGCCAGCGCCGCCTGCGCGATGGCCACGGGCTGCTGACCCACTTCCGAAGGAAACCACTCGACGCCGACGTTGCCGGCGACGATGCGCAGCTGCTCGATGGCCGCCGGGCGGTACACGTCGGCGGACACCACGATCACGTTTTTCTTCTCGCGCTCCTTGAGCCACGACGCCAGCTTGCCGGTGGTGGTGGTCTTGCCGGAGCCCTGCAGGCCGGCCATCAGGATGATCGCCGGCGGCTGCGCACGCAGGTTGATCGGCTCGGCAACGCCGCCCAGGGTCTGCGTCAGCTCCTGCTGCACCACGCGCAGAAACTGCTGTCCCGGCGTCAGACTCTGCGTGATCTCCACACCCAGTGCGCGCTGCTTGATGCGCTCGATGAATTCCTTGACCACCGGCAGCGCGACATCCGCCTCCAGCAGCGCCATGCGCAGTTCGCGCGCGGCGGCATTCACCTGCTCCTCGGTCAGGCGGCCCTGGCCGCGGATGGCGTCGAGGACCTTGCCGAGTCGGGTCGAAAGATTTTCAAACATGCGGAGTCACAGCCAATGGAAAGTCCGGGCGCGGCATTCTAGCCGCTCGCTACCGCTCAGGAATCAGATTTCGATGAGATCGCCGCGCTGCAGGTGCCGGTAGGACCAGCCGGCCAGCGCCTTGCGGCACTCCTTCTCGATCAGCGCCTCACAGCCGGGCTTGGCATGCGTCAGCAGCAACTCCGGCCGGTGGCGCAGCTTGCGCAACTCGCGACCCAGCAGCACCGGCGTGAAATGCTTGGACGCCTCCGCCAGTTCCGCCGCCTCGTCGGGAAAGGCGATCTCGATCATCAGCTTGTCGAGCCGTGGCAGCGCGTTCAGGAAATTCCACAGCAGCTCGGTGGCATAGGTGTCGCCGCTGAACACGAAGCAACCGCGCTCGGTCTCGATGGCATAGCCCACCGTCGGCACCGTATGCAGCACCTTGAACGGCGTGATCCGATGCCGCGCCTCCAGCGTCAGCGACTCGCCCGGATGGATTTCCGAGAACTTCAGCAGCCCGTTCTCTTCGTTGGGCAGCTTGGAGAAATCCGGCCAGATGGTCCAGTTGAAGACATGCTGACGGATGGCGGCGAGCGTCTCGGGCGTGGCGCGCACCTGTACCGGGCGCTCGATCAGGTCGAACAGGTTGTCGGCCATGAAGGCCAGGCCGCAGACGTGATCGAGATGCGAGTGCGTGAGAAACACTTCGCCGATGCGCGTCTGCTGCTGCAGCGTGAGGTCACCGACGCCGGTGCCGGCATCGATCAGGATTTCGTCGTCGACCAGCAGGCCGGTGGTCCGCAGGCCGGGGCCGACGCCGCCGCTACAGCCTAAGACCTTGATCCGCATGCCGTCCTGCTGTCCGGTGTATGAGCATTGATACTAGCATAGGGCCCCGACGCATCCGCCACGCAAGGCCCTGTCGTCGAGAGGGTTGTGATGTAGCACAAAAACCGTCACCCGCTGTTGATCGCTGGCGAATTCCGGTTGTGAATTTGCGTTAATCGATTTTAAGTTCGGTAGATTTTTTTTCACAAGACCGTGCAGCGGCGAAAACGAAGCTTCTACGCCAGTCCCAGCTCATCCACCGCACCCTTGCCGCGGCGAATCAGCTCCGGCACGTCACCGCTGAGGTCCAGCACCGTGGTTGGCTGCAGCCCGCAATTGCCGCCGTCGATCACCACATCGACCTCGCGCTCCAAGCGCTCGCGCCAGGCGCCCGGCTCCGACACCGGCTCGTCCTCTTCTGGAAATTGCAGCGTGCAACTGATCAGCGGCTCGCCCAGCGTTTCCAGCAGCGCCAGCGCGATGACGTGCTCCGGCACGCGGATGCCGATGGTCTTGCGCTTCTCGTGCGCCAGGCGGCGCGGTACGTCCTTGGTCGCCGTCAGCACGAAGGTGTAAGGCCCCGGCGTCAGGCGCTTGAGCAGGCGGAACTGGGCGTTGTCGACCCGCGCGTAGGTAGCGATCTCCGACAAGTCCCGGCACACCAGGGTGAACTGGTGATGACGGTCGAAACGGCGGATGCGGCGCAGGCGCTCGGCGGCATCACGGTCGCCGAGATGACACCCGAGCGCGTAGCAGGAGTCGGTGGGATAAGCGATCACCGCGCCCTCGCGCACGCGCTCCGCGATCTGCAGCAGCAGGCGCTTCTGCGGATTGACGGGGTGCAGTTCGAACCATTCGGCGGACATTCGGCCATTGTAGCCCCGGCTATAATCACGCGATGAAATTCCTGCTCGACCTCGCGCCTGCGCTGGCGTTCTTCGCCGCCTATTACCTCGGTGGCATCTATGTCGCGACCGGCGTGCTGATCGCCGCCATGTTCGCGCTCGTGCTGGTCTACTGGCTGTGGAAGCGCGAGGTGCACAAAGTGCACCTGGTCACGTCGCTGGTGGTCGCGGTGTTCGGCGGACTGACGCTCTACGTGCACGACCCGGCCTTCATCAAGTTCAAGCCGACTGCGCTGTACGCGCTGTTCTCCGCGGCGCTGCTGCTCAGCCATGTCATCGGTGATCGCGTGCTGCTGGCACGACTGCCGCAGCAGGCCATCCAGTTGCCGGAGCCGGTGTGGCGGCGGGTGAATTTCGCCTGGGGGCTGTTCTTCGCCTTCTGCGCCGTGCTCAATCTCTACGTCGCGGCGCATTACGACGAGGCCACCTGGGTCAAGTTCAAGACTTTCGGCTTCAGCGCGCTGATGTTCGTGTTCATGCTGGCGCACGCGCCCTTCCTCGCACGCTACCTGCCGCAGGAGTGACCATGCTCTACATGATCCTGGGTCACGACGCGCCGGACAGCCTCGACAAGCGCAAGGCCACGCGACCGGCGCACGTTGCGCGCCTGCTGCGGCTCAAGGATGAGGGACGCCTGGTGCTGGCCGGTCCACGCCCGGCCATCGACGCCGCCGATCCCGGCCCGGCCGGCTTTGTCGGCAGCCTCATCGTCGCCGAGTTTCCCGACCTCGCCGCCGCGCGCGCCTGGGCCGACGCCGATCCTTACGTCGCCGCCGGCATCTACTCGCACATCGACGTCACGCCCTTTCTCCACACGCTGCCGTGAGCCGCATCGCGACGATCCGCGCCGCGCTGGAAGGTGCCCTGCAGCCGGTCTCGCTGGAACTGGTCGACGACAGTCATCTGCACGCCGGCCATGCCGGCGCCGCCACCGGCCGCGGCCATTACAGCGTGCATATCGTCTCGTCCCGCTTTGCAGGGCTCACCCCTATCGCCCGCCACCGCCGCGTCTACGAGGCGCTGGGCGCACTGATGCAGACCGACATCCACGCTCTCAGCATCCGCGCCCAGACGCCGGAAGAGGCGGCCCGCTCGCGCTAGGCGGCTTGCCGTCATGCCGACGCAGGGCTGCGCCGGAACAAACGTCCACGCGCAGGCGCGCTAGCATGCCCGCATGGCCGTGTCGCGCCACCTGTTGTTTGCGATCCTGCTGCCAATGGCGGCCGTGGCGGCGGATTTTCCGCCGCCGCTGCTGATCGCCCACGCCACCGTCATCGACGCCAGCGGTGCGGCGCCACTGGGCGACGCTGATGTGCTGCTGCGCGATGGCCGCATCGTCTCCGTCGGCAAGGCGCTGGTGGCGCCGCCGGACACGCAGCGCATCGAAGCGCGTGGCCGTTACCTGATTCCCGGCCTTTGGGACATGCACGTGCACCTGCTGCGCAAGGGCCGCCCCGAGGCTTATTTCCCGCTGCTGATCGCCAATGGCGTCGTCGGCTTCCGTGATATGGGCGGCGACCTGGGCTTCGACGAGATTGCGCGCCTGCGGCGCGAAATTGCGGACGGCTCGCGGCTCGGGCCGCGCTTCATCGCGCCGGGTCCGCTGCTCGACGGCCCTTATCCCACCCTGCCCTCGATCACCCGCGTCCTGCGCAACGCCGACGATGCCGCGCAGGCAGTCCTCGACCTGCAGCGCGCCGGCGCCGACTTTCTCAAGGTCTACAACCGGCTGCCACGCGACGCTTACTTTGCGCTCGCCGCCACCGCGAGGGCGCACCACATCACGTTCGCCGGCCACGTGCCGCTTGCGGTCAGTGCGCGCGAGGCCTCGCAGGCCGGACAGAAGAGCATCGAGCATTTATTCAACGTCCTGTTCGCCTGCTCGTCGCAGGAGGACGCCCTGATGCGCGAAAAGGCCCGGGCGCTGGACAGCACCGACGTCGATGAGCGTCGGCAATTGCGCGCCCACTACCTGCAAGCCGTGCTCGACAGCTACGACCCGGCGAGGGCGCAGGCCCTGTTCGCCCTGTTCGCCTGCAACGCCACCTGGCAGACGCCGACGCTGGTGCAGCGGCGCGCCTATGCGTTTCCGGAACAGGCCGCGCCGGATGCGGCGCTGCTGCGCTACGTGCCCCACGACCAGCGCTGGCGTTTCGACCCCGGCCAGGATGCGCGACTGCAGGGACGCGACGCCGCGCGCCAGACGCTGGAACGGCGCTACTTCGACATGGACCGCGGCCAGATCGCGCTGATGCGAAAAGCCGGCGTCCGTTTTCTCGCCGGCAGCGACGCGCCCGACGGCGAGGCCGTGCCCGGCTTCAGCCTGCACGACGAGCTTGCCGAACTGGTCGCAGCCGGTCTCACGCCGATGGAAGCGCTGCAAAGCGCGACGCGCAATGCCGGCGACTACTTCGGACTCGGAGACACGGGCGTGATCGCGCCTGGCGCGCGCGCGGACCTGGTGCTGCTGGACGCCGACCCGCGCGCCGACATCCGCAACACGCGCCGGATCGATGCCGTGATCCTCGATGGCCGCCTGCTGCAGCGCGCGGCGCTGCAGGCCCTGCTCGACCAGGCCGCGGAGGCCGCGGCGGGGCCTTGAAAGCCGCCACCCGCTCTACGGTTTTTCCCTAGAGAATTAGTTATAAATTATTTATCGAATTATTAATCGATATATTTTTTATAACGCCATCGCGTGGCGCATGTGGCACAGCGGGTGGCAAAAAAATCGAGTGCGGGCGACGCCTCGCGTCAATCGCGGCGGTCGGCCAGCGCTTCAAGCGCCGTGCGCATCTGCGCCACGCTCATGTCCTGCTTGAGTTCGCCGACGGGTTTGCCGCTGCGGTCGATCAGGTCCACCCAGCCGGTGGCGAACTGGCCTTGCAGCAGCTGCGGCTGACCCAGTTGCGCGGCCTGCTGCTGCGCCTTCTGCAGGCGCGCATCGTCGGTGACGTCCAGGGTCACGAACTCGATCCTGTTCTCGAACCCCTGGTAAGCCTGCTGCAGCTTGGGTTTGATGATCTTGCAGTTGTAGCACCAGTCGGCGGCGATCAGGATCGCCAGCGGCTTGTCGGTCTTCGCGGCGCTGGCAGTGTTGACGCCGGTCGCCAGCAGCAGCGCCGACAGCACGATCAGGATCCGTTTCATCGCCGCCCTCCGACAGTTCGCATCGTCATCGCCATGCTACGCCGAACCGTCCGACCCGGCGCACAGCTTCTGCAGAGCCAGCCAGTCGATGATCGCCACGCCCAGCTTCTCGGCCTTGGCGCGCTTGGAGCCGGCGGCTTCGCCGGCCAGCAGGAAATCGGTCTTGGCCGACACCGAGCCCGTCACCTTGCCGCCCTGCGCCTCGATGAAATCCGACGCCGCATCGCGCGTCACCGGCAGCGTGCCGGTGATCACGAAGGTCTTGCCCAGCAGCGGTCCCTCGGCCCTGCGCGCGGCCGACTCGGGCCAGTGCACACCGGCCTCGCGCAGCTGCTGCAACAGCGCGCGATGCTTGTCCTGCGCCAGCCAGCGGCAGATTTGCCGCGCCACTTCCGGGCCCACGTCGGGCACTTCGCGCAGCTTCGGAAACCGCTCCTTGTCCTTCAAGCCTTCCGCATCGGCGGTGGGCGCATCCGCATCGGCGGCGGCCTGCAGGGCTTCCAGCGTGCGGAAATGCGCGGCCAGCGCGGCGGCGGTGGACTCGCCGACATCGCGGATACCCAGCGCGTAGATGAAGCGGCCCAGGGTCGTCGTCTTGCTGCGCGCGATCGCGTCGATCACGTTCTGCGCCGACTTCTCGCCCATGCGCTCCAGCGCGGCCAGCGTCTCCGCCTTCAGCGTGTAGAGATCGGCCGGCGATTGCACCAGACCCTGGTCGATCAGCTGCGCCAGCAGCTTGTCACCCAGGCCCTCGATATCCAGCGCGCGACGCGAGACATAGTGCAGCAGCGCGCCGTGCAACTGCGCGCGGCAGCTCAGGCCGCCGCTGCAGCGGGCCACCGCCTCGTCCGCCTCGCGCTCGATCGGGCTGCCGCAGACCGGACACGCCGCCGGCAGCGCGATGGCGCGTGCATCGGCAGGCCGCCTGGCCAGCACCACTTCCTTGACCTCGGGGATCACGTCGCCGGCGCGGCGCACGATGACGGTGTCGCCGATCATCACGCCCTTGCGCGCCACCTCGCCCATATTATGCAAGGTGGCGTTGCTGACGTTGGCACCGCCCACGAACACCGGCTTCAGCCGCGCCACCGGCGTGATGGCGCCGGTGCGACCGACCTGGAACTCGACGTTCTCCAGCAGCGTCTCGGCCTCCTCGGCCGCGAACTTGTAGGCGCAGGCCCAGCGCGGCTCGCGCGTGACCGAGCCCAGTTCCTCGCGGCCGGCGAGATCGTCGAGCTTGAACACCACGCCGTCGATGTCGAAGGGCAGCGCCGCGCGACGCGCAGCGATGCGCGCGAAGTAGTCCAGACAGCCGTCGGCGCCCTGCACCACCTCGATCAGGTCGGAGACCGGAAAGCCCCAGCCGCGCAGTTGCGCCAGCACCTGCGAGTGCAGCCGCGGCGCCGACCAGCCCTCGCTGGTGCCCACGGCATAGGCATAGAACGCCAGCGGCCGCTGCGCGGTGATGCGCGAGTCGAGCTGGCGCAGGCTGCCGGCAGCGGCATTGCGCGGATTGACCGGCGCCTTGTCGCCGCGCGCCTCGGCGTCTTCCTTCCAGCGGCGGAATCCTTCCAGCGGCAGGTAGACCTCGCCGCGCACCTCGATCACCGGCGGCGCGTCGCCATCGAGCTTGAGCGGCACGCGCCGGATGGTGCGCAGGTTCTCGGTGATGTCCTCGCCGGTCTCGCCGTCGCCACGGGTCGCACCCTGCACCAGCACGCCATGCTCGTAGACCAGCGACACCGCGAGGCCGTCGAGCTTGGGCTCGGCGACGTAATCGGCCGACGACCATCCCAGCGCCTCGCGCACGCGCCGGTCGAAGTCGCGCAGCTCGGCCTCGTCGTTCTCCTTGCGCAACGACTGCATCGGCAGGCGATGGCGCACCGGCCTGAAGTCCGCCCGCGGCGGCGCGCCGACGCGCTGCGTCGGCGAATCGGCGGTGCGCAGTTCGGGATGTTCGGATTCCAGCCGCTGCAGTTCGGCGAACAGCGCGTCGTACTCCGCGTCGCTGACGGCAGGGTCGTCGAGAACGTAGTAGCGGCGGTTGTGCTCGTGCAGGACGCCGCGCAACTCGGCGGCGCGGCGCGCGGCGGCGGAATCAGCCATCACGGGGCTCCCACGCGGCGCTCAGGCGTTGCGGCGCGCCCAGTCCTCGATGTCCGCGAGCAGCGCGCGTTCGGTGGCGTCGGTGAAGGGCTGGCGCTTGTTGTCGAACAGTTCACTCTTGAGGCTCTTGGCCAGCGCCTTGGCGGTGTTGAGCATGTCGCGCACCGCGTCCACCGGCGCCGGCACACCGGGCAGCACCATGAACATGGTCAGGCCCGGCGTGGTGAACTTGTCGGCCTCGGCGGGATTGAGCTGGCCGGGCTTGAGCAGGCCGGCCACCGAGAACACCGGCTGGCCCAGGTCCATGCGGTGGTAGATCTGGCGCTCGCCGTAGATCAGGCCCTCGTTGCGCAGCGCGCGGTGCAGGTTGGGGCCGAGGATCAGTCCGCCTTCGCGCTCGGCGATGAGAATGGCGACAATCTTCTGCTCCACCGGCTTGGCCGGCGTCGCCTCGGGGACGGACGCGGCGGCACCCGCGGCGGGGGCCTCCGACGCCGGCGCTTCCGCCAGCGGCAACGGCCGCTCCGGCACGCCGGGCATGGTCGGGGTCACGCGCTTGCGCGGCTTGCCGACGCCGAACTCATCGAACTCGCCGGTGCGCGAGAAGATCTCCATCTGGTCGCCGGCCGGCGGCTTGGACGCGGGCGGCGTCGCCGTCGGCGGCGTCCAGTTCTTCACCTCGCGCTTCTCGCGGCGGCTCACCACGTAGATGGCGAGGACCGCCACGATTCCCACGATCAGCAATGCCCACTGTAGTGCGCTCATGCTCGTTCGACCTTTACTCTTTCGCCTCGGGCTTGCCGGCCAGTTCCACCGCCTGCTGCACGTCGACGCTCACCAGACGCGATACGCCCGGCTCCTGCATCGTGACACCGTGCAAATGCGCGGCAAGTTCCATCGTGATCTTGTTGTGCGTAATGATAATAAATTGTACGTTATGCGACATCTCTCGCACAATCTCGCAGAAGCGTCCGACGTTGGCGTCGTCCAGCGGCGCATCGACTTCGTCCATGAGGCAGAACGGCGCCGGATTGAGCTGGAACAGCGCCAGCAGCAGGGCCACGGCGGTCATCGCCTTCTCGCCGCCTGAGAGCAGGTGAATGGTGCTGTTGCGCTTGCCCGGCGGGCGCGCCATCACGCGCACGCCAGTGTCGAGCAGATCCTCGCCGGTCAGCTCCAGGTAGGCCTCGCCGCCGCCGAACAGTTTCGGGAAGCGATCCTTGAACACGTCGTTGACCTTGTCGAAGGTCTCCTTGAAGCGCGACTGCGTCTCGGTGTCGATCTTCTTGATCGCCTCTTCCAGCGTCTCCAGCGCGCCATGCAGGTCGGCATGCTGGTCGCCCAGGTACTTCTCGCGCGCCTGCGCTTCTTCCAGTTCCTGGATCGCGGCCAGGTTGATCGCCCCCAGGCGGTCGATGCGGCGCAGCACGGCGGCCAGCTTCTCTTCCCAGGCTTCGGCGGTGGCATCCTCGGCAAGACCAGCGAACAGCGCGTCGCGGTCCAGCCCGGTCTCCTCGATCTGCGCCGACAAGCCCTCGCGGCGGGCGCGGAGGTTTTCAAACTCGATGCGCGCGGCCTGCACTTTTTCGACCGCCGCGTCCTTGGCGAACTCGGCGTTGCGTGCCGCGGCGACGGCGGCGGCGAGCACCTTCTCGGTGCCGTCGAGGCGCTCGCGCGCGCCGCGCAGCACGTCACGCGCGGCCTGTACCGCGGCCCGCGCCTGATCGACGGTCTGCGACTGATTCTGCAACGGCAGGTCGAGCTCCGCCGCCAGTTTTTCCTGCTCGGCCTTCTGCGCCGCCAGGGTTTCCGCCTGGGCGGCGAGATCGCGCAGCGTCTGCTCCAGCGCGGACAGCGCGCTGCGCTTGCCGGCCAGCTGCACGTTGAGTTCGTTGCGCGCCTGCGTCGCCTGGTTCAGCGCCATGCGCGCGCGCTGCACAGCGTCGCGCGTGCGCGCCATCGCCTGCTGGATCTGGGTGCGCTCGTCGCGCAGTTGCGCCGCGTGTGCTTCCAGCGAGACCAGGCGCTCGCGCGTCTCCGCCAGTTCGCGCGTGTGCTGTTCGCGCTGCGCGGCGAGGCCGTCGATCTCCTTGGTCAGCGCGTTCATGCGCGCCTCGGTCTGCTCCAGCCGCACGGCCTGGGCCTGGCGGAAGGCCATGCGCTGCGCCTGGCGCGCGCGTGCCTGGTCGAAACGGCCGGACTTGTCGCGGCGTTCCGCCTCCAGCGCCTGGATGCGGTTGCGCAGGTCGCCGAGATTCTTTTCCTTGTCGAGCACCGCCTGCTGCTGCTCGTCGATCTGCGCCTTGAGCTGCTTGAGCAACTGGCCACGCGCGATCACGCCGCTGCGGTCGGCGTCGCGGCGCGGGTAGCGCACCCAGTCGCGGCCGCGCCAGATGCCGTCGGCGGTCATCACCGACTCACCCGGCGCCAGGGTCGCGGCGCGGGCCTGCGCTTCCTCGCTGCTGGCGACGGCGTGGATAGCCGACAGGAATTCGATCACCGCCGCCGGCCCGGTCGTGTGCGCCGCCAGCGTGCCGGCGGCACCGGCGTTGCCCGCGGTCTGACCGATCAGCACGGCGCCGGCCTTGGGCGCATTGGCGATGGCGCGCAGGCGCTCCGACAGCTGCGGCAGCAGGGGCGCCTGCAGCAGACCGTCCAGCGCGTGCTCGACTGCCGATTCCCATCCCGGCGCCACCTGCAGCGCCGAGGCCAGGCGCGGCAGGTCCTGCAGCTGGTGCTGGCGCAGCCAGGCGTTGAGCTCGGCGTCGTCCTGGCGCAGCGCCGCCTGCTGCAGGGTCTCCAGCGAGGCCATGCGGCCGCGCGCGGTCTGCAGCGACTGACGCGTCTCGTGCAGCGCCTTCTCGGCCGCCGAGCGCTCGTCCCGCAGCAGCTGCAGATCGCCGTCCAGCGCCTGCAGGCGCGTCTGCGCCTCCGACAGCTCGTTGTTGAGATTGGTCAGCTCGGCATCGACGTCGAACAGGCTGGCCTGGATCGGACCGATGTTGAGCGACTGCTGCTCCGCCGACAGGCGCTTGTGACGCTCCTCGATCTGCAGCTGCGCGCGCTCCATCTGCTGCACGCGCACGCGCTCGCCCTCGGTCTGGAACAGCGGCGTCTCGGCACGCTGGGTGAATTCCTCCCAGCGGTTCTGCTCTTTCAGCGCATTCTCTTCGGCCTCGATCAGGCCGCCCTGCGCGTCGGATTCGCGCTGCGCCGACGTCGCGGCATTCTGGTCCAGCGCCGCCAGCGCCTGCGTCAGTTCCTGCAGTCGCTTCTGCTCGGCCTGCGTGCGCCGCTCGACATCGGCGATGCGCCGCGCCAGTTCATCCAGCTCGCGCGCCTTGAGGCTCTTGAGCTCGCGCGCATGCGTGAGGCTCTGCTCCTGGCGCGCCAGCGCGGCCTCGGCCTCGTAGACCTTGCTCTGCTCGTCGTTGAGCGCCTGGCCGGCAACGCGCTGCTCGATCTCGGCGGCGACGCGTGCGTCCTCGCCCAGCTTCACCGCGGCGCGGGCTTCCTCCAGCGCCTTCTCCAGTTCGGCGATGGCGCTTTCGTGCGAACCGGACTGCGCGACCAGCGCACGCTGGCGCAGCGCCAGGATTTCCGCGCGCAGCTGCCGCTCCTGTGTCTTGAACTCCTTGTACTTCTCGGCGTTGGCGGCCTGTTTCTGCAGCACTTCCAGGCGCTGCGCGATTTCCGTGCGCAGGTCGTTGAGGCGCGCGAGGTTCTCGCGCGTCTGCTTGATGCGGCTCTCGGTTTCCTTGCGGCGATCCTTGTACTTGCTGATGCCGGCGGCTTCTTCCAGCCACTGGCGCAGTTCCTCGGGCTTGGCCTCGATCATGCGCGAGACCATGCCCTGCTCGATGATCGCGTACTGGTTCTTGCCGCCCAGGCCGGTGCCGAGGAACAGGTCGGTGACGTCGCGCTTCAGGCACTTGCGGCCGTTGAGGTAATACTGCGAATTGCCGTCGCGCGTCAGCTCGCGGCGCACCGCGATCTCGCTGTAGGCGGCGTAGGGACCGGCGACCTGGCCGTCGCTGTTGTCGAAGGTCAGCTCGACGCTGGCGCGGCCGACCGGCTTGCGCGTCTTGGAGCCGTTGAAGATCACGTCCTCGGCATCGGCGGCGCGCAGGTTCTTGATGCTGGTCTCGCCCAGCACCCAGCGCACCGCGTCGATGACGTTGGACTTGCCGCAGCCGTTGGGACCGACGACACCCGTGAGATTCGCGGGCAAAGGCAGGTGGGTCGGGTCCACGAAGGATTTGAACCCGGCGATTTTGATACCGGAAAGTCGCATTGCAGCTCTAATGTGGGCCCGCCGCGGCAGGCGCTGTTGGAATGATGGGCGGCGTTAAAGGCCGGTAGTGTAAATTATCGCTATCGCATCTTCATCGACGCCTGTCCGGATGCTGACAGCCGCCACCCGCTGCCGCCGTTTCCGAATTCGATGTTGTTATTAAATATCTATCGTTTTAAAAATCGATAAATATTTATTAACAACTTTCCCAGGGGAAATGCCAACAGCGGGTGACGGGTTCCATGCCTCTCGTTATCCGTTTCCGACCACCGCCATGACCACGCAGCCCAGCAAAACCCTCGAGACCTTTCCCAGCCCGGCCCCGGCGCGCGACTACACCATCCGCATGCGCCTGCCCGAGTTCACCTGCCTGTGCCCCAAGACCGGTCAGCCGGATTTCGCCACGCTGTATCTCGAGTACGTGCCGAACAAGCTCTGCGTGGAACTGAAATCGCTCAAGCTCTACATCTGGAGCTTCCGTGACGAGGGCAAGTTCCACGAGGCGGTGACCAACGAAATCTTCGAGGACCTGGTGCGGACCACCAAGCCCCGTTTCCTGCGCCTGACCGCGGTGTTCAACGTGCGCGGCGGCGTGTACACCCATGTCAGCGTCGAGCATCGCGCCAAGGGCTGGAAGGGCGCACTGCCGCCGGCGGCCTGGCATGTCGATCCCACCGGCCAGGGTATGACGCCATGACTTTCTCCGAACTGCTCGACTGGCAGTGGCGCGATTACGGCGACAAGCACCGCAACCGCACCAACCTGCTGATCCACATCGTGGCGGTGCCGCTGTTCTGGCTCGGCGCCATCAACGCGCTCAGCGCCCTGCTCTTCGCCGGGTTGCTGCACGCGCTGGGCGGCGTGATCCTGATGGCGCTGTCGCTGTTCGCCCAGGGCAAGGGCCATGAACAGGAGGCGGTGCAGCCCACGCCTTTCGAGGACGCCTGGGATTTCGTGCGGCGCGTGTGCGCCGAGCAGTTCGTGACCTTCCCGCGCTTCGTGCTCAGCGGCGGCTGGTACGACAACTTCCGCAAGGCGGGCTGACCTCAGGGCGGATAGCCCGTCACTGCGCGGATGCGCTGGTACAGCGGCTTGAGCCGCGGATACAGCTCGCGGTAGACCTCGCGGTACAGCGCATCGTAGGTCTTTTGCGCCTCGGGCCGCGGCGCAAAGCGACGCCCGATGCGGGCCATCGTCCGCACGGCCGTGGCGTAATCCGCGTGCACGCCCAGGCCGACGGCCAGGTTCATCGCCGCGCCCAGCGCCGAGGTTTCGTAAATCTCCGGACGTTCCGCGGTCAGGCCGAAGATGTCGGCGGTGATCTGCATGGCTTCATCGCTCTGCGAACCGCCGCCGGCCACCACCAGGCGCGTGATCGGCCGCCGGATGCGGCGTTCGATCTGCTCGCGCCCGGCGCGCAGGCTGTAGACCAGTCCTTCGATGATCGCGCGGTAGAGGTGCGCGCGCGTGTGCACGTCGCCGAAGCCGATGATCGCACCCTTGGCCTCGGGCCCCGGCTCACGCACACCGGGCGACCAGTACGGCTGCAGCGTCAGGCCCATCGAGCCCGGCGGCACGTCGCGGATCAGGTCGTCGAACAGCGCTTCCACCGGCACGCCGCGCTCGCGGGCCAGCGCCTGCTCGCGGTGCGCGAACTCCCGTTTGAACCAGCTCACCATCCAGAAGCCGCGGTAGATCTGGATTTCCGTATTCCAGGCGCCGGGCATGGCCGCCGGATAGGCCGGCAGCATCCGCTGCACCTCGACGTAGCGCGGCTGCGTGGTGTTGATGGTCGCGGTGGTGCCGAACGACAGTTGCGCCGTATCCGGTTCGAGCGCGCCGCAGCCGAGCACCTCGCAGGCCTTGTCGGCGGCGGCGGCAATCACCGGCAGACCCGCAGGCAGGCCGAGCTGGGCCGCCGCCTCGGCCGCCAGCGTCCCCAGCCGTCCACCGGGCGGCACAAGCGTCGGCAGCTGCTCGGGTCGCACCGCCACCGCGCGCCATTTGAAATCGCTGGGCGCCGCCCAGCGCTGGCGCTTGTAGTCGAAAGGCACGAAGCCGACCTGGCAGCCGGAGGAGTCGACGTAATCGCCGACCAGGCGATGCGTGAGCCAGCCGGAGAGGAACAGGAAGCGGCGCGTCTCCCGCCAGAGTTCCGGCTGGTGCTGCGCCAGCCAGTTGGCCTCGGCCTCGGCCTGGAAGTGGCGGATCAGCGGCGTCGCCCCGGCGAGACGGAACGCGGCGTTCCACCACGGCCCCATGTCCGGCGGCTGCTCGCAGCGGCGCTGGTCCAGCCACACCGTCGCCGGCCGCAGCACACGGCCGGCGCCGTCGACGCAGATCATGGTCGCGCGTTGCGTGGTCAACGACAGGCCGGTGATCTCGGCCGGCTTGACGGCACCCTCGCGCCACAGGCGTTCGCAACTGCTGCGTACGGCGTTCCAGTAGGTTTCCGGGTCCTGCTCGGCCCAGCCCGGTTGCGGCGAGTGGTAGACCGGCTCGATCGGCGTCTGTGCCTTGGCCAGCAGATGGCCCTGCGCATCGAACACGATGGCACGCGCGCTCTGCGTGCCGACGTCGATGGCGAGCAGCCGCACCGCGTTCATGCGACGGGCGGCGCGTGCCGCCGCTGCCAATGATCGAGATAACGCGCCGACTCGAAGCGCCAGTGCGCCTCGTCCCAGCCCAGTTCCTCGGCGCAGATCGCCTGCACCTGCGGCAGGATGTCGCGGGCGCCGCCGGGCAGCACCAGGCCGAGACGCGTGCGGCGCATCAGCAGGTCGTCGAGATGGCAGACCCGCTCGCGGCGCGCAGCCCAGCGCAACTCGGCCCAGGCGTACGGCGAGCCGGGGATGAGCGCGAGCTCCGACGTGGCAGACCCGGCCAGCAGCTGACTTGCCGCATCCGCGCCGAGACGGCCAAACAGGCGTTGCTGCGCAGGGTTGAGCGCCGCCGCGTCGGCGAACACCGCCTGCTCGGCCAGCGGCGCCAGCATCGGCAATTGCCGCGCGGCCTCGCGCAGCACCTGCCGCGCGGTGACGCGGAAGGTGGTGAGCTTGCCGCCGGTGATGCTGACCAGGCCCGGCGCGCTCCACATCGCCGACTCGCGCGATTCGGCGGAGGGATCGTCCTTGCCGCCATCCACCACCGGCCGCACGCCGGCGTAGGTGGACACGGCGTCGCGGGCCTTCAGGCCCAACTGCGGGAACTGGTGCGTCAGCCCTTCGATCAGGTATTCGGCCTCGCCGGCGATCATCTGCGGCGCATCGAGCGTCTCGCCGTGATCGAGATCGGTGGTGCCGTAGACGACGGCGCCCTCCCAGGGATAGGCGAAGATCGGCCGCCGGTCGCGCGGATGCAACCAGGACACCGCCTGCTTCAGCGGCAGGCGCTGTGCCGGAAACACGAAATGGCTGCCGCGCAGCGGACGCAGCCTGGGCGCTCCGGCGGGTGCGCCCGGCAGATCGCCGGCCCAGGCACCGCCCGCGTTGATCACCACGCCGGCCGCGATCTCGCGGGTCTGTCCCGCGAGCCGGTCCTGCAGCGTGACGCCGACCACGCGACCGCCCTCGCTGCGCAGCGTCGCCTGCACGTAATTCAGCGCCACGCCGCCCGCTGCGACGGATTCGAGCATCAGGCGCAGCACCAGGCGCGCGTCGTCGGTGCGCGCGTCGAGATACTGCATCGCGCCCAACAGTCCGCTTTGCCGCACGTCGGGCTCGCGCTGCAGCAGTTCGTCGCGCGCCAGCCAGCGCGAGGCCGACTGGCCGGCCATGCGGTCGTAGAGCCACAGGCCCAGGCGCATCGTCGCCCGGCCCGGTTTCACGCCCTCGTACAGCGGCATCAGGAATGTCAGCGGCTCGACCAGGCCTGGCGCCTCGTCGAGCAGGCGCTGACGCTCGCGCACCGACTCCAGCGTCAGACGCCACTGGCCGTTCTTGAGATAACGCAGGCCGCCGTGCACCAGTTTCGACGACCACGACGAGGTGCCCGACGCGAAGTCGCCCTGCTCCACCAGCAACACGCGCGCGCCGGTGCGCACGGCCTCGCGCAGGATGCCGGCACCGGTGATGCCGCCGCCGACGATCACGGCGTCGTAGCGATCCGCGAGCGCCACCAGGTCAGTGCGTGACATGGCCACCAACCGCCTGCGCACCCGTGACGGGGCGGTCACTCAGCGGTGTCATCAGGATAGGCGGCCAGGTCTCGTCAACGGCGTCGAGCAGCGCATCGGACAGGGCCTGATCGGCCTCATGCGCGTCGCAGGAACGCTCCCAGGTCGCCTGGTCGGGCCATTGCGCATAGGCCATCAAGGTGCCGTAATCGGTGCGGTGCAGCCGCGACGCGCCGGCGCCGCGATGCGCCTGAAGGTGCACCGTCAACGCCGCCCAGGCCTTGAGGAACTGCGGCTCGCGTCCATCCTTGAGACGCCATTGATAGATCACCACGAAGCCGGCGCCGCCAATTTGCATGGCCGCTCCGTCAGGCGAACAGCTTGCCGGGATTCATCATCCCCTGCGGGTCGAACTCGCGCGCCATCGCGCGGATCAGTGCCATGCCCTGCTCGCCCTTCTCCGCCGGCAGGTACGGCGCGTGGTCGACCCCGACGCCATGCTGGTGGCTAATGGTGCCGCCATGCTCGACGATGACCGCCGAGACCTTGCCCTTGAGCTGGCGCCAGCGCTCGTAGTCCGCCTCGTAACTGCCGGCAGAGCGATACACGAAGGTCGAGTAGATGCTGCAGCCCTGGCGGTACACGTGCGACAGGTGCGTGAACGCGTGCACGCGCTCACCCTGCTCCGCCAGCGCACCGGCCGCCGCCTTCTCGATGGCGCGCATCAGCGGTGTGACCTTGGGCCAGTTGATCGCCGTCTCCACCGTGTCCGCCGCGTAGCCCGACTCCCACAGGGAATTGCGCAGGTAAGGTCCGCGGAAGCGGTTCTTGGCCCAGGCCTTGCCCATGAAGCGCCCGACGTGCACGCCACGGTAATGCGCCGCGATCTCCAGCGCGCGGGCACGTGAAAGCTGGCACTCGCGCTCGCTGCCGGTGACGCCGATCATCAGCATGCATTGACCCGGTCCGCAGCCGCGCCAGCGCAGATAGCGCTGCAGCCACTGGATGGCATTGCGATGGCCGGCAACGAGCGCGAGCTGCGTTTCCGTCTCGATCTCGTTGGACAGTCGCAGCATGGACAGCGCGACATCTTCCTGCACCATCGCGCGAACTGCTTCGAGGCCGAGATCCCAGGTCGGGAAAAACACGCCGTGGAAGTCCTCGCGCTGCGGCAGGCGCCGGATGCGCGCCGTCACCTCCGTCAGCAGGCCGAAGCGGCCCTCCGAACCCATCACCGCCTCGCGCAGGTCCGGACCGGCGCTGGAGGCCGGCAGCCCGCCGACGATGAGTTCGCCACGTGGCGTCGTCAGGCGACCGCCGGCAAAGAGATTCTCGATGCGGCCGTAGCGGTAGGACTGCTGGCCGCTGGAGCGGGTCACCACCCAGCCGCCCAGCGTCGAATATTCGTAAGACTGCGGGAAATGTCCCAGCAGGTAACCGCCGGCACGCAATTTCGCCTCCACCTGCGGACCGGGCGTGCCGGCGCCGAAGGTCGCCAGCATCGAGGTTTCATCCAGGGCCAGCAGCCGGTTCATGCGCTCCAGCGAGATGTTGACCACCGGGCGATCGCCCTGCGGAACATTCAGATGGCCGACAACGCTGGTGCCACCCCCGTAGGGAATGACGATGGCGCCAATCCGCGCCGCCTCCGCCAACGCCGCAACCGCTTCGTCGTGTGTCGATGGCAAGGCGACGCCATCGGCGTACGGTCCCATGCGTCCGCTGCGCATGGCGATCCAGTCGGGAAAGCTCTGACCCCGTGCATGGTCCAGACGCAATGCGGCGTCGGTGCTGAACAGCGTGGAGCTCTGCAGCCGCGACGCCGGCACGGTTGCCAGCGCGGCCTCGCGCGTGGCATCGGCCGTGGCCCTGCCTTCGCCAATACGCTGGCGCAGGAAGAGACGCGCGTCGTCCGTCAGCGCAAAGTGGTCTGCGTCGTCGCCCCAACCGTTCCAGCGTCTCAAATTTCCGCTCCGCGCCCCGTGATGTGCGCGGCAGTATAGCTAGGCGACCCGGCTGTTGGGATTGGCGCCGGCCGGTGGCGGTTCGCACAACTGGCGCAACGCGTCGATGGTCACCCAGCCGTGCCCACTGAGGCGCCCCTTGAGCACGCGCGTGGGCGCGCCCGGCTCACCCAGGCTGCCGACGACGAGGGAGGCTTCGGCGAAGTCCTGCTCCACGGTATCGGCATTGACCGTCACCACGACACGCACCCCGGCGGCGGCGGCGGCTTCCAGTCCCATCTCGGAATCCTCCAGCGCCACGCATTCCTCGGGCTTCAGGCCCAGGCGCTGCGCGGCCAGCAGGTAGATGTCCGGCGCCGGCTTTTTGTTCTGCACTTCCTCGCCGCTGGCGATCACATCCACCTCGGCCATCATCTCCGGACCAAGGCTGTACTTGAGCACCGGCCCCAGCGTCTTGCGGCTGGCGTTGGTGACGATGGCCAGTCGCAATCCCGCTTCCCGCGCCTCGCGCATCAGCCGCGCCACGCCCGGGCGCAGGGGCACGCGGCCACGACGCATGTAGCGATGGAAGTGATGCGACTTCAACTCATGCACTCGGCCCACCCAGGCGTCCATGCTGGCGCTGGCCTCGGCGGAATGCTCGCCCAGTTCCGGCTGATAGTGCTCGAAGTAATAGCGCAGCCGTTCACGCCCGCCGGGCTGCTTCAGCAGTTTGCGGTACAGCTTCGGACCCCAGCGGAAGGACAGGCCGAGTTCACGGAAGGCGCGGTTGTAGGCCGGACGATGTCCCAGCGCCTCGGTATCGGCGATGGTGCCGTCGACATCGAATAACAGGGCACGAAGCGTCATCGGATCAACCGAACCAACCACCAGCAGCGATAATGGACGACGCCATGCGATAGTGACCCACGCATCGTTCGACAGTGCCGTAAAGTATAGAGAAAACCACACACAAATTTGTGATTTTTGGCTAATTTGGCACGTCCCCGCTGCCACACGCTGTTGCGCCAATGCCCCGCAAGGATGTGTATATTTATATTATATTTTAATAATCACCATATATTTAATAACAGCATGGCACCGACAACGAGAGACAGCGGGTGAGCTATCGCGGCCGCTTTGCGCCGACGCCCAGCGGCCCCCTGCATCTGGGATCGCTGCTGACCGCGCTCGCGAGTTTCCTGCAGGCGCGCGCACAGGGCGGGCGCTGGCTGCTGCGGATCGACGACCTGGATCGCCCGCGCTGCGTGCAGGGCGCCGATGCACAGATTTGCGCGCAGCTCGAGGCGCATGGCCTGCTGTGGGACGAGGCGCCGCGCTATCAAACGCAGCACATCGCGGCCTACACCGCAGCCCTGGAGCAGCTGCGCCAGCAGGACCGGCTCTACGGCTGTACCTGCACGCGCGCCCAGCTTGCTGAACGCATCCCCACAGGGCCCGATGGCCCGGTCTACGACGGCCACTGCCGCCACTTGGCCCGTAGCCTTCACCCCATGGCGCTGCGGCTGCGCGTCGATCCCGGCGCGATGACCTTTCTCGATGGCTGGCAAGGCCCGCAACAGCGCCATCGTGCGGAGGAGATGGGCGACTTCGTCGTGCAACGCGCCGACGGGCAGATCGCCTACCAGCTCGCCTGCGCGGTCGACGAGCCGGCACAGGGCATCACCGAGGTGGTGCGCGGCGCCGACCTGCTGGGCTCCACCTTTCAACAGCTTTGCCTGCAAGACCTGTTGGGACTGCCGCGGGCCTCATACCGTCACCTGCCCGTCCTGACCGATCGCTCCGGGCAGAAGCTCAGCAAGCAGAACCACGCCGCTGCCGTCGACGCAGCGCAGGCGAACGCCAACCTCGTCCGCTGCCTGCGCTGGCTGGGGCAGAACCCGCCTCGGGATCTCGAACGCGATAGTGTCCCCCGGATTCTGGAGTGGGCCATTGCGCATTGGCGAGCGGTACTCGTGCCGGGCGCGCCAAGCCTCGCAGTGGAGTAATCGACGCGCTTCTGGCATTCTTTAATGCACTGCAACATAAAATTTCCGCCGCCTGCCCGCCATGTCCGATACGCGCATCATCAAGAAATACCCGAACCGACGCCTCTACGATACCGATATCAGCCGCTACATCACGCTGGAGGAAATTCGCCAACTGGTGCTGCAGAACATCAAGTTCCGCGTCGAGGACAAGCGCACGCACGAGGACATCACGCGCAGCATCCTGCTGCAGGTGATCGCCGAGCAGGAGGAAGGCGGCAACCCGATCTTCACCACTGATCTGCTGCTGTTCATCATCCGCTACTACGGCGACCCGATGCAGAACAGCATCAGCCGGTATCTGGAGCTGTCGATGCAGTTGTTCGCCGACCGCCAGACCCACTTCACGGAACAGCTGCGCAACATGCTGGGCCAGGCCCAGCAGCCCCTGCACCTCCTGAAGGAACTGGCCGAGCGGCAGATGCCGATCTGGAAGTCGGTGCGCAAGGAGTTCATCAAGAATCTCTCCAGCCGCACCAAGGTGCTCAAGTCCCGCCGCGCGGATGGCAGCGGCGAGCACCCCGCCTCGCCATAACGTCCTTCCGACACGCCCTCGATCGAGGTTGCCGAGACTCAAAGTTCAAAGAATGACGTGTGCGTCATGGTTGCCGCTTTTATCCACAGCAACTGATTGATTTTATTGTCGTTAAAAATATCGATTATTTATTGACATCGAGGTAAGTGATCCCTATACTGCACTGCAACATAACTCACCAATGAAAAACCCGGCAAACGCTGGGCGCATTGCCGGGTTATCCAAGTCTCCTCCAGAAAGGCCATGCGCCTTTCTCGCACCTTAGCCCCCAGTTTCTGGGGGCTTCTTTTTTGCCCGCGATAGAGCCGGGCCAACACTGGACGCTGTTGCTCGCGCCCTTGTTATCCAATTCAGAAGGTAGCGGATTGTTAAAGATTCCGCCGCCGCTGGCAATAGGCCAATGAAAAGGCGGGCTCCCCTGTAGAGAGCCCGCCTTGCAAACACTTTACTGGGCGACGTCGACCGACTTCATCGACAGACGGATGCGGCCTTGCTTGTCGACTTCCAGCACCTTGACGCGCACGGTCTCGCCTTCCTTGACGATATCCTCGACCTTCTCGACGCGCTTGTCGGCCAGCTGCGAAATGTGAACCAGGCCGTCCTTGCCGGGCAGGATGGTCACGAACGCGCCGAAGTCCATCAGCTTGGCAACCTTGCCTTCGTAGATGGCCCCGACTTCGACATCACGCGTCAGCGCATTGATGCGAGCAATCGCCGCGTCGGCAGCGGTCTTGTCGACCGCCGCGACCTTCACCGTACCGTCGTCATCGATGTCGATGGTGGTGCCGGTTTCCTCGGTGATCGAGCGGATGGTGACGCCACCCTTGCCGATGACCTCGCGAATCTTGTCCGGATGAATCTTGATGGTGGTGATGCGCGGCGCGAACGGCGACATTTCCGCACGCGGCTTGGGCAGCACCTGATCCATCGCGCCGAGGATGTGCAGACGCGCATCCAGCGCCTGCGCCAGCGCCTGGCGCATGATCTCGCCGGTGATGCCGGTGATCTTGATGTCCATCTGCAGCGCGGTCACACCGCTCTTGGTGCCCGCGACCTTGAAGTCCATGTCGCCGAGATGATCTTCGTCGCCGAGGATGTCGGTCAGCACCGCCCAACGCTCGCCTTCCTTGATCAGGCCCATGGCCACACCGGCCACCGGCGCCTTCAGCGGCACGCCGGCATCCATCAGCGCCAGGCAGGCGCCGCAGACGGAGGCCATCGAGGAGGAGCCGTTGGATTCGGTGACTTCCGAGACGACGCGGACGACATAGGGGAATTCCTTGTCGAGATCCGGCATGACCGCTGCGACGCCGCGCTTGGCGAGACGGCCATGGCCGATTTCACGGCGCTTGGGCGCATTCAGACGGCCTGTTTCGCCAACGCAGTACGGCGGGAAGTTGTAGTGGAACATGAAGTTTTCATGCCACTCGCCTTCGATCGCGTCGATGATCTGGTAGTCCTTGCCGGTGCCCAGCGTGGTGATCGCCATGACCTGGGTTTCACCACGCGTGAACAGCGCGGAGCCGTGGGTGCGCGGCAGTACGCCGGCACTGATGGCCAGCGGACGCACCGTGACCTTGTCGCGGCCGTCGATGCGCGGAGCGCCATCGAGGATGCGGTTGCGCACGATCTTCGCTTTCAGCTCTTCGAGTTCGGCCTTCACCTGATTCTCGGTGAACGGCGCGTCGGCAGGACGAGCAGCCTTGGCTTTCTTGGTGACCTCGTCGAGCTTGGCGTAGCGCGCCTGCTTCTCGGTGATACCGTAAGCGGCGGCGATATCGCCTTCGAACTGGGCGACCAGCGCCTTGACCGCTGTGCGGTCGGCCGGCTTCCAATCCCACTTCGCCTTGCCGGCTTCGGCTGCAAACTCGTTGATGGCCTTGATCGCCGCCTGCATCTGCTCATGGCCGAACAGCACAGCGCCGAGCATGACGTTTTCCGGCAGCATCTTGGCTTCCGACTCCACCATCAGGACCGCGTCCTTGGTGCCGGCTACGACTAGTTCCAGCTCGGAAGTCTCGAGCTGCGACCGGGTCGGATTGAGGATGAAATTGCCGTCCTTGAAGCCGACCTTGGCCGCACCGATCGGGCCTTCGAAGGGGATGCCCGACAGCGCCAGCGCCGCCGAGGCACCGAGCATCGCGGGAATATCGCCATCGACTTCCGGGTTGAGCGACATGACCATCGCCACGATCTGGACTTCGTTGTAGAAGCCCTCCGGGAACAGCGGGCGCAGCGGGCGGTCGATGAGGCGGGACGTCAGCGTTTCCTTTTCTGTCGGACGACCTTCGCGTTTGAAGAAGCCCCCGGGCACGCGGCCGCCGGCATAGAAGCGCTCCATGTAGTCGACCGTGAGCGGGAAGAAATCCTGCTCGGGCTTGGCTTCCTTCTTGCCGACGACGGAGACGAATACGACGGTCTCGTCGATGGTCACGGTGACCGCGGCGGTGGCCTGACGGGCGATGGCGCCGGTTTCGATGGTGACGGTCTGATTACCGTACTGGAAGGTTTTCTTGACGGGCGTAGCAGGTACGGCGGGAATCGCCATGGCGCGCACTCTCTCGTGATGTCGGTCGGAAGGAAGGCTTGCGCTTAGCGGCGCAGACCGAGCTCGCTGATGAGCTGGCTGTAACGGCCTTCATCCTCGCGCTTGAGGTAGTCGAGCAGCTGACGACGCTGGTTGACCATCTTCAGCAGACCACGACGGGAGTGGTGGTCCTTCTTGTTCTTTTCAAAATGGCCGCCCAGCTCGCTGATGCGGGCGGACAGCAGCGCAACCTGCACTTCGGGCGAGCCGGTGTCGTTCTTGGCGCGCGCGTACTTCTTCACAACTTCAGCTTTCTGCTCAACAGACAAAGTCATCGTAAAACTCCGAACCTTTCGCTTTTTCCAGTAAAGTCCATTATTGTAGCTTTCTGCACGCCGCACGGGCAAGCTCGGCTATTGCGCTCAATCCGCCAGCCAGCGTCGGGGCGCTACCCGCCCGGCCTCGTCGATCTGGCCGATGCACAAGACGTTCCCCTCGGAATCGAACACCGCCACCCGCCCGACCGGCGGCGCACTAGCCACCCGGACGGCCTGCCCGCGTGACAGGTAATGGGCCCGATCCGCATCCACGGCAACGCGTGGCCAGCCCGCAAACGCCGCCGCCGTCGGCAGCAGCAAGGCGTCCAGAGCCGCCAATCCCTGACCGGCGACATGCTCAAGCGTGTCCATCGGGATCATGGCGCCATCGACGAACGGCGCCACTTCCAGCCGGCGCAGCGCGGTCAGATGCGCATGCTGCCCTGACGCTGCGGCGATGTCCTCCACCAGCGTACGGATATAGGTGCCCTTCGAGCAGGCAACGTCCAGCACCGCCTGTCCCGGCGCATACGACAGCAGCCGAATCGAGTGGATGACGACCTCACGCGGCTCGCGATGCACGTCCTGCCCCTGCCTGGCCAGTTCGTAGAGGCGCTGCCCCTCGTGCTTGAGTGCGGAGTACATCGGGGGAATCTGCGAAATCGGCCCGAGGAAGCGCGGCAGCACGCCACCAAGCGCCGCTTCGTCCAGGGCTGCGGGATCGGACGTCGCAATCACCGCGCCCTCGGCGTCACCGGTGGCTGTTTTCTCGCCAAACTTCACGGTCGCCACGTAACGCTTGTCGGAGTCGAGCAGGTAGCCGCACAGCTTCGTGGCCTGCCCCAGGCAGATCGGCAACAAGCCGGTCGCCAGAGGATCCAGACTGCCGGTGTGTCCCGCCTTTTCCGCCTGATACAGGCCGCGAACGCGCTGCAGTGCCTGATTCGACGAGTACCCCAGAGGCTTGTCCAGCAGCAGGATGCCGGAGACTTTGCGCTTGGCCCGACGAGGCTTGCTCATGGCCGTCTTACGGACGACCGCAGACGCCACCCGCTGTCATGGAATTGCCTACGCATTTTGTTATAAATTATTTAATGAATAAAAATTTAAATAATTATTTATAACAAAATACGGCGGCTGCCGGGCATGAGCGGGTGACGCTCAGACCTTGCCTTCGGGCGACTCGTGATCCTGCGCCGGGTGCAACTGGTCCTCGGCCACCGCCTTGCGGATGATCTGCGCAATGCGGTCACCCTCGCGCAAGGCGACGTCCGCCGAGAAATGCAGCTGCGGCACATAACGCAGCCGCAGCCGTTCACCGAGTTCGTGCCGCAGCTTGCCCGCGGCGTGATTGAGCCCCTTCACCGCCTGCTTGAGCTGCTCGTCGGAGCCGAGCAGGCTGACGGTCACCCCCGCCTGCCGCATATCCGGCGCGACATCGACCGTGGTCACCGTGACGCCGGCCACACGCGGATCGGTCAACTCCTCGCGGATCAGCGCCGTCAGCTCACGCTGCAGCTGCACGTTGAGGCGCAGCTTGCGGGGATATTCCTTGGGCATGATGCGTTACGCGGCGCCGACCGTACGCCGCACCTGGACCCGCTCGAAGCATTCGATCTGGTCGCCCGGCTTGACGTCGTTGTAGTTCTTAACGCCGATACCGCACTCGGTGCCGGCCTCGACCTTGCTGACGTCGTCCTTGAAGCGGCGCAACGATTCCAGCTCGCCTTCGTAGATCACGGTCTGGTTGCGGAGCACGCGGATCGGCAGGCCGCGCTGCACGCGCCCTTCGATCACCAGACAGCCGGCGATGTTGCCCAGGACGGAGGAGCGGAACACCTCGCGAACCTGGGCGATGCCGACGATCTGTTCGCGCGTCTCGGTGCCCAGCAAGCCGGCGATGGCATCCGTCACATCATCGATGACGTTGTAGATGATGCTGTAGTAGCGCACATCGACACCGGTGTCCTGGATACGCTTGCGTGCGACGCTGTCGGCGCGCACGTTGAAGCCGATGATGATGGCCTTGGAGGCCAGCGCCAGGTCGACATCCGATTCGCTGATGCCGCCGATGGTGGCGGACAGGACGTTGACCTTGACCTCGGCACTGGGCAGCTTGCGCAGCGCTTCGGCCAGCGCTTCGGCCGAACCCTGCACATCGGTCTTGATCATCAGGTTGAGCGTCTTCTGCTCGCCGCTGCCCTCGCCCATCTGCGCAAAGATCTGGTCCATGCGCACCGCCTGGCTCTGCGCCAGCTTCTGCTCGCGCAGCTTGCTCTCACGCAGCAGCGCCAGTTCACGGGCCTTGCGTTCGTCGGCGACCACCACGACATCGTCGCCGGCATCCGGCACGCCGGACAGGCCGAGCACCGACACGGGAATGGAGGGACCCGCTTCCTTCACCGGGCGACCGGCTTCGTCGAACATGGCACGCACGCGGCCAAAATGCGGACCGGTGAGAATGACGTCACCCTGCTTGAGCGTACCGGCGCGGACCAGGACGGTCGCCACGGCGCCACGACCTTTCTCCAGCGACGACTCGACGATCTGGCCACGCGCCGGCACATCGATGGCGGCCTTGAGTTCCAGCACTTCCGCCTGGATCGAAATCGCGTCCAGCAACGCATCAATGCCCTGGCCGGTCACCGACGAGACGCCAACGAACTGGACATCGCCGCCCCAATCTTCCGGCAGCACCTCTTCCTTCGACAGCTCCATCTTGACGCGCTCGGGATCTGCCTCGTGCTTGTCGATCTTGGTCATGGCGACGACCATCGGCGCCTTGGCGGCCTTGGCGTGCTGGATGGCTTCCTTGGTCTGCGGCATCACGCCGTCGTCCGCGGCCACGACCAGCACCACGATATCCGTCACCTGCGCACCGCGGGCGCGCATGCGCGTGAACGCAGCGTGACCCGGCGTATCGAGGAAGGTGATCACACCCTTCGGCGTATCGACGTGGTACGCGCCGATATGCTGAGTGATGCCGCCCGCTTCGCCAGCGGCAACGCGCGTCTTGCGAATGTAGTCCAGCAGCGAGGTCTTGCCGTGATCGACGTGACCCATGATGGTGACGACGGGCGGGCGCACCACCTGCGGTGCATCCTTCTGATCGCCGGCAACGGCCTGGATCAGGCCCTCCTCGACATCGCTGGCCTTGACCACGCGTACGCGATGACCCATTTCTTCGACCATCAGCACGGCCGTATCCTGGTCCAGCGTCTGGTTGATCGTCGCCATGATGCCGTTCTTCATCATGACCTTGATCAGCTCGGTGGCCTTCACCGCCATGCGGTTGGAAAGCTCCCCGACGGTGATCGCCTCAGGCACTTCGACTTCACGGACGATCGGGGCAACCGGTTTCTCGAAACCGTGCACATTGTCGACCTTGATCTTGCCCGTCGGCTTCTTGCTCTTCTTCTCGCGCTTGCCCGACTTGCCTTCCGCGAGATGCAGCTCCTGCCGGTTGTGATGACTCGCACGGTCGCGCTCGGGCGCCGCCTTTTCGGGCTTCTTGACCGGCGCAGGCGCAACGACCGGCGGCGGCGCAGCATTCTTCATCTCCGCGGCGCGGCGCAGGTTTTCCTCCGCGCGCCGGCGGGACTGCTGGGCATCCCAGCTCGCCTTGTAGATCGGGTCGTTCTTCAGCCGATCCTCGTGCAACTGCTTGTTGCGGAGTTCGGTTTCCTCGACCTCGCGACGGATACGCTCCTCTTCCTCTCGGGCCTTGCGGATCTGCTCATCCTGCACGCGGCGCGCTTCGGCCTCGGCGGCGGCGCGGGCGGTAGCGGCCTCGCGCTCTGCCTGTTCCTTGGCGACACGCGCTTCGGCTTCCGCCACGATCTCATCCGCAGCGGCTTCCGCATCCTGCTTGACGTAGGTGCGGCGCTTGCGCACTTCGATGCTGACCGTCTTGGCGGGCGCGCCACGACCGCCACCCAGCTTGATTTCAGTGGTTTCCTTGCGCTTGAGCGTGATGCGTCCGCTCGGCGGCGCACTGACCACACCCTTGGCTTTGTGCTGGAGATAATTCAGAAGCGCCAGCTTGTCGGCAGCGCTGACCTCCGACTTCTCATTGTCCATCGGCACGCCAGCCTCTTTGAATTGCGAGAGAAGCTCGGCAACCGGACGGTTCAGCTCGGTGGCAAATTCTTGAACAGTGACCGTTGACATAGGATTCCGGGAATTAGGGGCTGCGTGCAGTGAAAATTCAGGCGTAGAGACGCGCGCGAGCGGACATGATGAGCTGCGATGCGCGGGCCTCGTCCATCTGCACCTTCTCCAGCAGTTCGTCCGTCGCCAGATCAGCCAGATTCTCGCAATTGACAATGCCAGCTTCGGCGAGCTGGTAGGCCGTATCCTCATCGAGGCCGTCCAGGCTCAACAGGTCGTCGGCCGGTGCCGCGCCCGCCGCACGCTCGGCCTTGGCAATCGCCTTGGTCAGCAGGACATCACGCGCGCGGTTGCGCAATTCCTCGACGATCTGCTCGTCGAATTCCTCGATCTGCAGCAGTTCCTCGGTCGGAACGTAGGCCACCTCTTCCAGCGAGGTAAAGCCTTCCTGCACAAGGATGGAGGCCACTTCCGCGTCGACATCGAGCTGCTGCTGGAACAGCTGCTGGATCGACTGATTCTCGGTTTCCTTCTTGGCCTCGGCCTCGGCGGCCGTCATCACGTTGAGCGTCCAGCCCGTCAACTCGGACGCGAGGCGCACGTTCTGGCCGCCACGGCCGATGGCCTGGGCCAGCTTGTCTTCGGCAACGCCGATGGTCATGGCGTGCGAGTCTTCATCGACCACGATGTTCTCGACTTCCGCCGGCGCCATGGCATTGATGACGAACTGGGCGACATTGTCATCCCAGGGCACGATATCGACACGCTCGCCCGCCAGTTCGTTCGAGACACTCTGAACACGCGAGCCGCGCATGCCAACGCAGGCACCGACCGGGTCGATACGCTTGTCCTTGGCCTGCACCGCAATCTTGGCGCGCAGGCCGGGATCACGCGCTGCGCCCTTGAGTTCGATCAAGCCCTGCGCGATCTCGGGAACCTCCAGCTTGAACAGTTCCATCAGGAATTGCGGAAGCGTGCGAGACAGGAAGAGCTGCGGACCGCGGACCTGGGGGCTGACCTCGTAGAGATAGCCGCGCATGCGGTCGCCCGGTCGGGCCGGCTCGCGCGGGATCACATGCTCGCGCGAAATGATCGCCTCGGCATTGTTGCCAAGATCGAGAATGACCGCCCCGCGCTCGATACGCTTGACCACGCCCATGATGAGCTCGCCGACGCGACCCTTGTATGCCGCCACCACCTGCGCACGCTCGGCCTCACGCACCTTCTGGACAATGACCTGCTTGGCCTTCTGCGCACCGATGCGACCGAAGTCGACAGATTCAACCTTGTGCTCGATCACTTCGCCAGGCTGGATTTCGGGATGATCCTTGCGAGCGTAGGTAAGCTTGATCTGCCGCTCCGGAAATTCGAACTCTTCACTGTCATCCTCCAGCACCGTCCAGCGGCGGAAGGACTCGTATTCGCCGGTATTGCGGTCGATGGCGACGCGCACATCGGACTCGTCGCCGTAGCGTTCCTTGGTGGCGGAAGCCAGCGCCGCCTCCAGAGCCAGGAAAATCAGCTCTTTTTCGACGCCTTTTTCGTTGGAGACGACGTCCACCATCAACAGAATGTTCTTGTTCATGAACCCACATTCCCCTGCTCGTAATCGGGCACCAGACGCGCCCTCTCGATCTCTGAAAACTCGAACTTCACCGGACCCTCCGGGGTATTCAGCGTCACCGAATGGGCGTCGACGCCGGCGATAATGCCGATGAAGCGACGCTGACCGGCCTTGCCGTTCTCACGCGGCGCCAGCAACTGGATGCGCGCCTGCGCACCCGCGAAGCGCTCATAGTGCTCGGGCTTGGCCAATGGCCGATCCAGGCCCGGCGACGACACCTCCAGCTGGTAAGCCCCTGAAATGGGGTCTTCCACGTCGAGGACACCGGAAACCTCGCGGCTGACTCGGGCGCAATCGTCAACGTTGATGCCGCCGGGAGCATCGATATAAAGACGCAGCATGGACGCGCCGCGGCTCGGGCTGTACTCGATCAGCACGAGCTCATAGCCCAAGGCCACAACGACCGGCTCCAGCAGTTCCGTCAAACGTTCCCGCAGCAATTTGTCACCTGCATCACGGCAAATAAAAAAGGCCCACAAGGGGCCTGGGCACCAACATAAATTTTGGTAGCGGGGGCAGGATTCGAACCTACGACCTTCGGGTTATGAGCCCGACGAGCTGCCAGACTGCTCCACCCCGCACCAGACAGACAGAAAGTATACCGGCAGTATCAAAGAGACGCAACGAAAATAAGCAAAAAAAACTCCGGGTCTGAGATCGGCTCGCCACCTCCGGACCGGCAGACTCACCAACGACAAAGGGCTGCGTTTTGCGCAGCCCCTGCCACCACTATGGTGCCGACGGGGAGACTCGAACTCCCACGACTTTCGCCGCTACCACCTCAAGGTAGTGCGTCTACCAATTCCGCCACGTCGGCCTGATTCAAGTCTTATATTTTAACCGGGGATTTTCGGGGCTTCATCCTTTTTCGCCGGGGCTGCAGGCTGCGTCGCGCCCTCAGCCGGAACCGCAGGGACAGCGGGGGTCACCGGCTGCACCGGTGCCGCAGGCGCCGATGGCTGTTCCAGCTTCACGCTGTCAACGACGGACTTGGGCGCGACCTTGCCGTGCACCACGTAAGCCAGCGCGAGGCTGGTCCCGAAAAACACCGCAGCCAGCCACGCGGTGGTCCGGCTGAGAAAGTTCGCCGAGCCGCGCGAGCCGAATACCGTGCCGGAGGCGCCGCTACCGAAAGCGGCGCCGGCATCGGCACCCTTGCCCTGCTGCAACAGCACCAGAGCGATCAGCGCGACCGCTACCAGAACCTGAACGATGACCAGAAACGTGTACATGATTCAAAAATGCCCGTGTTACCGCTGCGCCTGCGCTGCCGCGCAGATCGCGAGGAAATCGGCGGCCTTCAGGGAGGCGCCTCCGATCAAACCGCCATCAACATCCTGGCCGGCGAACAGCTCCAAGGCGTTGTCGGCCTTGACGCTGCCACCGTAAAGAACTTGCGTCGAATTTGCGATTTTAGCATTTCTATTCGCAAGTTCGCCACGGATGAATGCGTGGGCGTCCTGCGCCTGCTGCGGCGTCGCGGTTTTGCCGGTACCGATCGCCCAGACCGGTTCGTAGGCGACGACTGCGTGTTCAAACGAGTCGATCCCGCAAAGGTCCAGCACCGCCTGAATCTGACGGCGAAGCACTGTTTCCGTTTGCGACGCTTCCCTTTCGGCCAAGGTCTCGCCCACGCACAGTACCGGCTTGAGGCCGAGCGCTTGCGCGGTGCGGAACTTCCGGGCGACGACCTCATCCGTTTCGCCGTACAGGGCGCGTCGCTCGGAGTGCCCGACGATCACGTATTCGCAGCCCACCTCGCGCAGCATGGCGCCATGCACCTCACCGGTGAATGCGCCGGGCTTTTCCTGCTCCGAGAGATTCTGCCCGCCCAATCTGATGCGTCCGGCGCACTGCCGGGCAACCGATTGCAGGTAGGGCGCGGGCGGACACACCAGTACCTCGACCGGGGCGTTGGCCGGCAGTCCCGCAAGAATGCCCTCCATCAGCTCGGCGTTCGCCGCCAGACTGCCGTTCATTTTCCAGTTGCCGGCTACCAGGTATTGACGTGACATCGACTTTTCTCCGGATCGTTTGATCAGACGGCCGCGGCGCGAACACACTCGGCCAGAAATTCTGCTTCATAACGGGTCTGCTGCTCGTCCTCGGCCTCCACCATCACGCGGATCAGCGGCTCGGTGCCGGAGGCACGCAGCAGTACACGGCCACTCGTCCCGAGGCGCTGCAGACTTTGCTGTTCCGCCGCACGGACGGCTTCCAGTTCAAGAATGGGTTTGGCCTTGCCCTTGACAGGGATATTGATCAGCAGCTGCGGGTAACGGTGCATGCGTGCCGCAAGATGGGCCAGCGAATGGCCACTGCGCTTGAGCGCACTCAGCACCTGCAAGGCGGTCACCAGTCCATCCCCGGTTGTCGTCTTGTCGAGGCAGATCGTATGCCCGGAGGTTTCGCCGCCCAGCACGCCCGCTTTGGCGCGCAGCATTTCCATGACGTAGCGATCGCCGACGCCGGCGCGCTCGAACCCCAGGCCAAGTGCACGGATGGCCTTCTCCAGGCCCAGGTTTGACATGAGCGTGCCGACGACCGGGCCCTGCAGCCCGCCATCGTCAAGCCGGGCGCTGGCGATGATGTAGAGAATCTGATCGCCGTCGATTTCCTGGCCGCTGGCATCCACCATCAGGCAGCGATCAGCATCGCCGTCGAGCGCAATGCCGAGATCTGCCTTGTGCTTGCGCACCGCTGCCTTCAACGCATCAAGATGCGTCGAGCCGCAGCCCTCGTTGATATTGAGACCGTTGGGCCTGGCGCCGATGACCTCGACGCTGGCGCCCAATTCCTCGAAAACGGATGGCGCCGTCTTGTATGCCGCACCGTTGGCGCAATCCACCACCAGCTTGATGCCGTGAAGATTGCGCTCGGCAAAGGTACTCTTGCAGAACTCGATGTAGCGCCCCGTCGCATCGCTGACACGCCGGACGGTTCCCAGCGCTTCGGGTGCGACACACTGCATCGGCTGGTCGAGCATGGCTTCGATCTGCAGTTCAATGGCGTCGCTGAGCTTGCCGCCATCGGCGCCGAAGAACTTCACGCCGTTGTCGTGATGCGGGTTGTGCGAGGCTGAAATCACCACACCCGCGTGCGCGCGCAGGGCACGCGTCAGGTAGGCGACGCCCGGCGTCGGCAGCGGGCCCAACAGGTCAACATCCACGCCGGCACTGGCCAGTCCCGCTTCGATGGCAGATTCAAAAACGTATCCGGAACGGCGCGTGTCCTTGCCGATGACGACCTTGGCATTACTCTGCTGCGCCAGCACCCGCCCCGCTGCCCAGCCCAGCTTGAGGGCGAACTCGGGGGTCATCGGCGCAACGCCCACACGCCCGCGGATTCCATCAGTTCCGAAATATTTTCTGTTCACGACTGCACTCTCCTCCTGCCACGCACGGCCGCAGCAATGGCAATCGCTTCGACCGTGGCTCGGACATCGTGGGCGCGCACTATAACGGCTCCCTGCGAGACCGCAAGCGCCGCGGCCGTGGCCGAAGCCTGCATCCTCTGACTGACTTCCAGGCCCAGCAAGGCCTTGAACATGGACTTTCTCGAGAGCCCTACCAGAATGGGCCGGCCCAGCGGGAGCAATTCCTCCAGCCGGGCCAGCAGTTCAAGGTTGTGCTCGACGGTCTTGCCGAAGCCGAAGCCGGGATCGACCATGACGGACGCCGGATCGATGCCCTCGGCCAGGCAATCATCGATCCGGCCGCGCAGGTAAGCGGCAACCTCAGCGGTGACGTCTTGGTAGCTCGGCGCCTGCTGCATGGTGCGCGGCTCGCCTTGCATGTGCATCAGGCAGACGGCGGCTCCATGCTTGCGGACGATCTCGATCGCTCCGGGCGCCCTCAGCGCATTGACGTCATTGACCAGCGCGGCGCCTGCGGCGCAGGCAGCATCCATCACCGCCGGCTTCATGGTGTCGATGGAGATCGGGCAGTCGAACTCCCGGCAGAGCGCCTCCACCACCGGAATCACGCGATCCAGCTCCTCTTGCTCGCAGACTGGGGGGGCACCAGGGCGTGTCGATTCCCCGCCGACGTCCAGGATCGCCGCGCCTTCCGCCAGCATTTCGCGTGCGCGACGCAACGCGGCGTCGGGCGCCGCATGCTGGCCGCCATCGGAAAAGGAATCGGGAGTGACGTTGAGCACGCCCATGACCAGCGGCGCGCTGAGATCAAGCCATCGGGTTTTCAGCCGCAGCAGCATGGGTCGGGAGAAACCAGAAGGCCGGCGTGAAGCCGGCCCTCTTGAGAATCAGGCAGAGCCTGCCGGCTTGGGATTGCCGGGCTGCACCGCCGTGCCGCCGGAGCTGGCGGACTTGCTGGCCGGCGGCGGCGCTGGCGGCTTGCCGTCGGTCCAGTTGGCCGGCACGCCGGGCTCCTGGCCCAGCATGATGCGGCGGATCTGCTCGCTGTCGATGGTCTCGTACTTGATCAAGGCATCGGCCATCGCATGCAGCTTGCCGCTGTTGTCCTCGATGATCTTCTTGGCGCGGGCGTAATTGTTCTCGATGATCTCGCGGATTTCGCGATCGATGGCGTTGGCGGTGTCGTCCGAGACGTGCTTGGTCTGGGTCACGCTCTTGCCCAGGAACACCTCGCCATCGTCCTCGCTGTAAGCCAGCGGCCCCAGCTTGTCGGACAGACCCCACTTGGTGACCATGTTGCGGGCAATGGCCGTGGCACGCTCGATGTCATTGCTCGCGCCGGTGGTGACTTTTTCCGGTCCGAAGATGATTTCCTCGGCGATGCGGCCACCGAACAGCGAGCAGATCTGCGAGTTGAGGCGCTGCTTGGTGTAGCTGTAGCGGTCCTCCTCGGGCAGGAACATGGTGACGCCCAGGGCACGGCCGCGCGGGATGATCGTGACCTTGTACACCGGGTCGTGATCCGGCACCGAGAGGCCAACAATGGCGTGGCCGGCTTCGTGATAGGCGGTGAGTTTCTTCTCCTCGTCGGACATCACCATGCTGCGGCGCTCGGCGCCCATCATGATCTTGTCCTTGGCGCGCTCGAAGTCGTCCTGATCGACCAGGCGCTTGTTGCCGCGGGCGGCGAACAGCGCCGCTTCATTGACGAGGTTGGCGAGGTCCGCGCCGGAGAAGCCCGGCGTGGCGCGGGCGATGATCTCGGGCTTGACGTTGTCCGCCAGCGGCACCGCGCGCATGTGCACCTTGAGAATCTGTTCGCGACCACGCACATCCGGCAGGGGCACCACCACCTGGCGGTCGAAGCGGCCCGGACGCAGCAGCGCCGGGTCCAGCACGTCCGGCCGGTTGGTGGCGGCGATGACGATCACGCCCTCGCTGCCTTCGAACCCGTCCATCTCGACCAGCATCTGGTTGAGCGTCTGCTCGCGCTCGTCGTGACCGCCGCCCAGGCCGGCGCCGCGATGACGACCGACCGCGTCGATTTCATCGATGAAGATGATGCAAGGCGCGTGCTTCTTGGCCTGCTCGAACATGTCGCGCACGCGGCTGGCGCCGACGCCGACGAACATCTCGACGAAATCGGAACCGGAAATGGTGAAGAACGGCACGCCCGCTTCGCCGGCGATGGCCTTGGCCAGCAACGTCTTGCCGGTGCCCGGCGAGCCGACCATCAGCACGCCGCGCGGAATCTTGCCGCCCAGCTTCTGGAACTTGCCCGGATCCTTGAGAAAATCGACCAGTTCGCCGACTTCCTGCTTGGCTTCCTCGACGCCGGCCACGTCGGCAAAGGTGATCTTCACCTGGTCGGCGGTGAGCATGCGGGCGCGCGACTTGCCGAAGGACATGGCGCCACGACCGCCGGCACCGCCCTGCATCTGGCGCATGAAATAGACCCACACCGCGATCAGCAGCAGGATCGGGAAGGCGTTGAACAGCAGCTGCAGCAGCAGCGGCGTTTCCTTGGGCAGTTCGCCGTCGAACTTGACGTTGTTGTCGATCAGCGTGCCGATCATCGCGCGGTTGTCGGTCTCCGGGCTGATCGCGGTGAAGCGCGTGCCGCCCTTGAGTTCGCCGCGGATGTTCTGGCCCTCGATGGTGACATCGGAGACGTTGCCCTGTTTGACCTGGCTGAGGAAATCCGAATACGCCAGCGCGCTGGTCGCGTGGCCGCGTCCGTTGAAGCTCTGGAACACGCCCATCAGAACCACCAGGATCACCACCCACAGCAACAGATTTTTGGCCAGATCGTTCAACGCTTTAATTCCTATTCCGTAACCGCTGTTGGAACCTTACACCGCCCTAAAGTTTCTCGCCAGCAAGTACACCTCGCGGCTGCGCGGCCGCGATGCCTTGGGCTTGCGGATGGTGACGCTCTCGAAGGCCTGTCGCAGCGACTTGAGATAGGCATCAAAACCTTCACCCTGGAAAATCTTGGTCAGAAGTACGCCTTTGGGCTTCAAATGGACGCTGGCGAAGTCCAGCGCCAGCTCGCAGAGATAGATGCTGGCAGCCTGGTCGGCCACGTCCACACCGGAGAGATTGGGGGCCATATCCGACAAAACAAGGTCCACGGCCCGCTCACCGACACGGCTTTCCAGTTCGCGGAGCACCGCTTCCTCGCGGAAATCGCCAAGGATGATGTCGACATCGGCAATCGGGTCCATCGGCAGGATATCCAGGGCGATCAGCGTCCCCTTGGGACCGAGCAGCGGCCGGGCCCACTGGCTCCAGCCGCCGGGAGCGGCGCCGAGATCGACCACCACCTGCCCCGGCTTGAGGATGCGGTCCTTTTCCTGGATTTCCTTGAGCTTGAACACCGCGCGCGAGCGATAGCCCAGCTTGCGGGCCTGCTGCACGTAGGGATCGTTCTCGTGCTCCGCCAGCCAGCGCGCCGAGCTGCCGCTGCGCTTGGTGCTCATCGCCGGCCCGTGTCCATGCTCAGATGTAGTGCACCTTGACGATTTCCAGCTCGCGGATGCCGCCCGGCGCCTGCACCTGGGCGATATCGCCCTCGTTCTTGCCGATCAGCGCGCGGCCGATCGGCGAGCTGAACGAGATCAGCCCTTTCTTGGAATCGGCCTCGTCCTCGCCGACGATCTGGTATTTGAATTCGTCGCCGGTATTGACGTCGGCCAGTTCCACCGTGGTGCCGAACACCACCTTGCCGTTGGCCGGCAGCTTGGTGACATCGATGATCTGCGCCAGCGACAGCTTCGCCTCGACCTCGGCGATGCGCCCCTCGGCGAAGCTCTGCTGCTCGCGGGCGGCGATGTATTCGGCATTCTCTTTGAGATCGCCGTGGGCGCGCGCCTCGGCGATGGCGGCGATGATGCGCGGCCGCGTCTCGGACTTCAGGATTCGCAGCTCTTCGCGCAGCTTCTCGGCGCCGCGCAGCGTCAGGGGATGTTTGCTCATGGTGGTTTCGGATCAAAAAATGACCCACCCGCTGTCGGCCTTGGCGTCGCGGATTTTGTTATATTTTATATAATGAAAATTAATTCATTGTATAATAAATAACAATTTCCCGGACTCCAGCCGCGAGAGCGGGTGGCGGTGTTTCGGCAATCTCAGGGCAGAACGATAGCACTCAAGGCCCGCCCGGCGCAGCCTGCGCCGGGCGCGCAGGCTCAGGCCATCGACGCGTGCAGCTGCTGCAGGCGGTTGACGTCTTCCTTGTCGAGGTGATCCATCGCCATCGCCGCCGCCAGAGCGCCGGCGATGGTGGTGAAGTAGCAGACCTTGTGCTGGATCGCCGCGCCGCGGATCGAGCGCGACTCCTCGATCGACTTCTTGCCTTCCGTGGTGTTGGCGATGAAGTGGATCTCGCCGTTCTTGATCATGTCGACGCAGTGCGGGCGCCCTTCTTTCACCTTGTTGACGCCGGTGCAGGCAATGCCGGCGGCGCTGACCGCGGCGGCGGTGCCGTGCGTGGCCATCACCTTGAAGCCCTTGGCCGTGAGGATGCGCGCCAGCTCGATGGCCTTGGGCTTGTCGTTCTCACGCACACTGATGAAGGCGGTGCCGCTGCGCGGCACCGTCATGCCCGCCGCCAGCAGGGCCTTGTTGAAGGCCTCGCCGAAGAAGGCGCCGACGCCCATCACCTCGCCGGTGGAGCGCATCTCCGGCCCCAGCAGCGGATCGACCCCCGGGAACTTGTTGAACGGGAACACCGATTCCTTCACCGAGAAGTACGGCGGGATCACTTCCTCCGCCACGCCCTGCTCGCGCAGCGACTTGCCGGCCATGCAGCGGGCGGCGATCTTGGCCAGCGGACGGCCGGTGGCCTTGGACACGAATGGCGAGGTACGCGAGGCACGCGGGTTCACTTCCAGCAGGTAAACCTTGTCGCCCTGCACCGCGAACTGCGTATTCATCAGGCCGACGACCTTGAGCGCGCGCGCCAGTTGGTCGATCTGGCGACGGATCTCGTCCTGCACGCTCTCCGGCAGCGAGTACGCCGGCAGCGAGCAGGCGGAGTCGCCGGAATGCACGCCGGCCTCCTCGATGTGCTCCATGATGCCGCCGATCACCACGTCGGTGCCGTCGGCGAGCGCATCGACATCGACCTCGATGGCGTTGTTGAGGAAGCGGTCCAGCAGCACCGGCGACTCGTTGGAGACTTTCACCGCCTCGGTCATGTAGCGCTGCAGGTCTTCGTCGTCGTGCACGATTTCCATGGCGCGGCCGCCAAGCACGTAAGACGGACGCACCACCAGCGGGTAGCCGACCTTGTTGGCCACCGCCAGCGCCTGCTTCTCGCTGGTCGCCGTGCCGTTGGGCGGCTGCAGCAGGCCGAGCTTGTCGACCAGCTTCTGGAAACGCTCGCGGTCCTCGGCAAGGTCGATCGAATCCGGCGACGTGCCGATGATCGGCGCCCCGGCTTCCTCCAGCTGGCGCGACAGCTTCAGCGGCGTCTGCCCGCCGAACTGCACGATCACGCCCTTGGGCTTCTCGAGGTCGATGATTTCCATCACGTCCTCGAAGGTCAGCGGTTCGAAATACAGGCGATCCGAGGTGTCGTAGTCGGTGGACACCGTCTCGGGATTGCAGTTGATCATGATGGTTTCGAAACCATCTTCGCGCAGCGCCAGGGCCGCATGCACGCAGCAATAATCGAACTCGATGCCCTGGCCGATGCGGTTGGGCCCGCCGCCCAGCACGACGATCTTGTCGCGCTGCGAGGGCGCCGCCTCGCACTCCTCGTCGTAGCTGGAATACAGGTAGGCGGTGCTGGAGGGAAACTCCGCGGCGCAGGTATCGACGCGCTTGTAAACCGGCCGCACGCCCAGCTTGTGGCGACGCGCACGCACCGACTCTTCTTTCACGCCCATCAGCCTGGCCAGGCGGCGATCGGAGAAACCCAGACGCTTGTAACGGCGCAGCTCCGGCTCCTCGATCTTGCTGATCTTGTGCTCGGCGATCTCGCGCTCGGCGCGGATCAGCTCCTCGATCTGCTCGAGGAACCAGGGATCGATCTTCGACAGGCGATGCACTTCGGCCACCGACAGGCCGGCGCGGAACGCATCACCGACGTACCAGAGCCGGCGGGCACGCGCCGTCACCAGCTCCTCGCGGATCTTGGCGACATTGGCCTCGGTGTATTCCGTCACCTGCGGATCGAAGCCGTCGGAGCTGACCTCCAGCCCGCGCATCGCCTTCTGCAGCGATTCCTGGAAGTTGCGGCCGATGGCCATCACCTCGCCCACCGACTTCATCTGCGTGGTCAGGCGCGAGTCGGCCTGGGGGAATTTCTCGAAGGTGAAACGCGGAATCTTGGTGACGACGTAGTCGATGCTGGGCTCGAACGAGGCCGGCGTCATGCCGCCGGTGATCTCGTTGCGCAGCTCGTCCAGCGTGTAACCGACGGCGAGCTTGGCCGCGACCTTGGCGATCGGGAAGCCGGTGGCCTTCGAGGCCAGCGCCGAGGAGCGCGACACGCGCGGGTTCATCTCGATCACGATCATGCGGCCGTCGGCCGGGTTGACCGCGAACTGCACGTTGGAGCCGCCGGT